>CAZRSF010000143.1:0-1572 GCA_964602655.1 uncultured Candidatus Moduliflexus sp. | reverse complement strand
CAGAAACGAGACGCCGATGGCCGAAATCAAGGCGGAAATGCGCGGCGCGTTACGCAAGGGTTTGTAGGCGATCTGGTCTATGGATAAGCCCAACAGCGCGGTCAGCAGCACCGCCGCCGGAAACGAAACATACCAGGGCAGGCTGAACATGGCGACGCCGTAGAACGCGAAATAAATCGCCATCATGAAGATGTCGCCATGCGCGAAGTTAATCAGGCGCAGAATCCCGTACACCATCGTGTAGCCAATCGCGATCAGCGCGTACAGGCTGCCAAGCGAAATGCCGTTCACGAAATGCTGAAGAAACAGTTGAAATGTCATGCCGCACCAGAGGGAAAATTAAACCTCACAGGTTTTCAAAACCTGTGAGGTTTTTTGTGACGATTATTACGGATTCACCGTGGTTACATATTTGAATTTGCCGCCTTCGACGCCAAGAATCACGGCGCTCTTGATCGGATCGCCGTTTTCATCGAACGTGATCACGCCAGTCACCGCTTCGTGATTTTTGAATTGCACGAGCGCGTCGCGAATCGCCACTGAATCGGCGGAATTTCCGGCTTCGATTGCGTCAACCAGCAGGTTGTAGGCGTCAAAGCCTAACGCGGCGAACGCATTCGGAATTTTGCCGTATTTTTGCTGATACGCTTCCGCGAATTTTTTGGAGATTTCGCGTTCTGCCGCGTCAGCCGTATAGTGGGTGCTGAACTTCACGCCTTCCACCGCTTCGCCACCGACCGACACCAACTCCGGCGCTTCGATTGCGTCGCCGCCAAGCAGCACGGATTTGAGGCCAAGCTGTCTCGCCTGAATCGCAAACTGCGCCATATCCTGATAATAACTCGGCACGAAAATCACGTCAGGATTTTTTTCGACGATATTGGTCAACTGCGCCGTGAAATCGGAATCGCCGCTCTGATACGACACTTCCGCGACGATGCTGTTCGGGTCGCCGGTCAATTCGACAAACGCTTTTTTGAAATAACTTGCTAACCCGACGGAATAATCCTGCGCCACATCCTGCACGATAGCAGCGGTTTTCGCGTTCAGGTCTTTCGCGGCGTATTGCGCCATCACCTGCCCCTGGAACGGGTCAATAAAGCAGGCGCGGAAATAGAACGGGTTATCTTTCGTCACAAGCGGATTGGTCGGCGAGCATCCCATCACCGGCACTTGCGCTTTCATAGCTAACGGGCCGCCTGCCATTGACAGCGAACTGCCGAACGAGCCGATGACGGCCACGACTTTTTCTTTGTCCAACAGCCGCGCCATCGCGTTGGCCGCTTCGACTTTATCGCTTTTGTTATCCACTAACACCACTTCAATCGGACGTCCCAGCGCTTCTTTGCGCAATTCATGCGCCAAGTTGACCCCTTCCATCGTCTGCTGTCCGCCCGCCGCCTTATCGCCGGTCATCGGTTCGAACACACCGATTTTAATCGGATCAGCCGCAAACGCTGACGCGCTGATCATAGTTCCGCACATCAATAACGACGCCAATAACTTTTTCATAATAAACCTCCATAAATGTGAAAGACATGATTCGAAAATAGCGTTACCCACCACTTGCCC
>CAZRSF010000142.1:0-2472 GCA_964602655.1 uncultured Candidatus Moduliflexus sp. | reverse complement strand
TGCCCTTCGACAGGCTCAGGGCGAACGGTCGAACTTTTATTGAGCAACAACTCTATTATATATTTTCAGTAGTCCGATTACAGATGTTTCACCGTTAAAAACGTTGACTGGCCTGACTGACTTATCCTTAACGAACATGCCGATTACGGATATTTCCCCCTTAGCCTCGCTGACTGGCCTGATTGTATTGGACTTATCGGGGAACAAAATAACCATATTACCCAAAGCATTTATTGAGCGTGGTCAGAAAATCCTCTGGAAAAATGGTATTCCTTCCGAAGGTATCAATCTCTACGGCAATCCGCTCGAATCACCGCCTGTTGAGATTGTCAAACAGGGCAGGCGGACAATTTTAGATTGGTTCGAAATACAAGATATTATCAATGATGAATTCAGTAATGAACTCGGTTATCTGCAAAAATTTTTCAATCAACCCGCACGGAATATTGAAAAATATCGCCGTTTTTTACTCACGGCTGAATTTCTGGTACGGCATTTAAAATGTTCGATTCTTGATGGCTCAGTAGTGATCATGGAATATGCCAAAATAGTGGATGCGATTCTTCAAGAATTTGTAACCAATGGCTTGCCTGCGATCAATCAAGACCTCAAACCGCCTTATCCGCTTGGCGCGTGGGTTTCTTTATGTGATACGTCGGAATATCAAGCATGGATTCACAACCGTTACACCAAAGACCCTGAACTTATGACATTTTTGTTGACAGAGATTGCTCAATATACTGAAAAAATCAGGTGGGAGTGTAAGCGTAATCTGGCAGTGCATACCGAAGTGTATGGTGAAAAAGAAGCTCTTGATATGCGTAAACTGTTGCTTCTGGAAAAAGATCGCAACAATATGACGTTTATGCAATGGCTGCTAAGGATTGTATATTACGGAAAATAAGATCGAAAGAATTTTTTATTCTACGGATTCAACGGCAAAAGTGAAAGGAGGTTCACGATGATCGCCACAACAGAAGATTTAAAGCATCATTTCAAAAAAATTTTATTCGCGCTCGAACAACGCGAGTGCGTCACGCTGCTTCATCGCGGGAAGGTGACTGGCACGATTATGCCAGTGATACAGCCATCTATGCGCCGAGTCGAGGAGCATCCGCTCTTCGGCATGTTACGCGATGAAGTGCGGTCTGTGGATGAGATGATGGATGAACTGCGTTTAAGCAAATTCTCAGCAGACTATCAGCGGTTCGACATTTTCTGATTGCTATAACAGCCGCTCGTAATATTGCGATGTGCCGGTGTCGAGAATTTCTTGAATGATTTTTTCCGTGACTGCGCCGACGCCTTTGATGGTGCGGAGCGTGCCGCGCAATGCCGGCAGCGGCTCGCGCATGGCGGCAATCGAGTGCGCGGCGTAGCCATACAGCGATTTTTCCTGCCCCTGCAATTTGACGAGATAATCAAGCTGCTCTAAAATCAGAACGACTAACTCGGTCGGCGTGATCTGGTCGCGAATCAGCGCGGCGGGCATTCGTTTCGGAATCTTATACTGCCGGGCAATCGCGGCAATCGTCTGATACAGGGCGTGGTAATAGTCTGGAATCGCTGCGCCGTATTGATGCCCCGGATAAATCATGTCGTAGGCGGGCAGGCGATCCGGGAAATGCTGCCGCAGCATCTCATAGACGCGGGTTTTTTGTTTGCCTTCTTTCAGCGTCATGCCGCCGAACACGACATAATCGAGGCCGATGTCGGCGGCGCGGCGAAATGCGGCGTTCAGCATCTCTGGCGTATCGGTCAGAAACGGAATCACCGGCATCAAAAACATGCCGCAGATCAAGCCAGCCTGTTTCAGCTTCGCCAGCGTCTTGAGCCGTTCTGTCGGCGACGGCACGCCCGGCTCGACAATCCGGCTCATGGCGTCATCCACCGACGAAAAGCTCATGCTGACGAACGCCCGCCGCTGCTGATGAATGCGCAGGAGCAAATCGCGATCCCGTTCCACCAGCGTGGATTTGGTCAGAACATGCGCCGGGAGGCGGAATTCCGCCAGCAATTCCAGCGCCTTGCGCGTCACTTGATAGTCCGCTTCAACCGGTTGATAGCTATCGCCAACGCCGCCGCCGACCATCACCATGCCGCCTTTCATCGGCGTTCGCCGACGTTTCGGGTCAAGCTCGCGGCGCAGCAGATCAATCGCATTGACTTTGACCGCCACTTCTTCGCCGAATTCCACCTCCACGTAATACCCTTCGGCGCGTCCGTCGCAATAGACGCAGTCATGCGTACAGCCGCGATACAGATTCATGCCGCAGCAGGACAAAAACCAGGAATCGAGGTGCTTCTGTTTCCGCAAGATGGATTTGGCGGTTATTTCCTTGATGGTCATATTCAAAAGCCTTTATAGACAGGATTGACACGATACACAGGAGTGCAAAAGCTTGCTTTTGCGGCCTGACGAAGTCAGGCGATGTCACGCGGCAAAAGCAAGCTTTTGCACTCCTGTTCAAT
>CAZRSF010000141.1:0-2797 GCA_964602655.1 uncultured Candidatus Moduliflexus sp. | reverse complement strand
AGGGGCGCACTGTGAATTTCAAGAACACAGTGATTATCATGACCTCGAACCTCGGCAGCCATCTGATTCAAGACATGTGGCAGTCTGACGCCGAACAGATGCGGGCGCAAGTCATGGAACTCGTGCGGGCGAATTTCAGGCCGGAATTTTTAAACCGGCTGGACGAAATTATCCTGTTTCATGGTCTGTCTATTGAGCATCTGAAGCAGATTATCGAGATTCAATTAACGCATTTGCAAAAGCGGCTGGCAGAACGGCACATCATCTTGAAGATTTCCGACGCGGCCAAAGAACATTTGGCGCGGGAGGGGTATGATCCGTCATTCGGCGCGCGTCCGTTGAAACGGGCGATTCAGAAGGAGATTCAAAATCCGTTAGCGTTAAAACTGCTGCAAGGCGAATTTCATGACGGGGAGACGATTGCGGTTGATTATGTGTCAGCGACTGGAAATTTGACCTTCCGGCACGAGGCGTGATTTGGGTAAAAAAAATTGTCAGACACGTTAAACGTGTCTGACAATTCTGATAGGTGTCACGAACCTGACTTTTTCTGTTGATCTTCTTCGATTTTCTTCAGGAAACGCCGGACGCGCGAGCGCAGCAGGTTGCCGTCGAATGTCTTCGGAATATAGCCGAGCGCTCCCGATTCTTTGGTTTTTTTCCGTAATTCCGCTTCGTCCATCGCCGAAAACAGCACGATATTGACCGGCTTGCTTTTCACCGTTTTCATCAGCACTTCCGCCAGCTTGTCGCCGCTTAAACCGGGCATATTGATATCAAGCAGGATTAAATCAATATTGTGTTTGAAAATATAGTCGGTCGCATGAACCCAGCTATCAATCGCAAACACTTCGTATTCTTCTCGCAACACTTGAGTCGCAAGGTTGCGAACATCTTCCGTATCATCAATCACTAATATTGTTGCCATAGCATTCTCGATCAAGGTTAGGGTGAATATTGCATGAATCCCTTCTCAACACAAGTAGGGACGCGCTGTAAAAAAAGTCAAGGAGAAACAGATACACAAGGAAAAGTCCTGTATTTCTGACGCTTAGCCCGGCAGCCGCACCATCGCAGAGGGGATGTGAATGAGAAAGGTGGTCCCTTGCCCAAGTACGCTTTCGCACACAATCTTTCCTCCCAATTTCTGCGTGACTAAATTGTAAATAATATTCAATCCCAAGCCGCTCCCTCCCTGACCATGACGCGTCGTAAAAAACAGATTGAATAATTTTCCTAAGTGCTCTTCCGGAATGCCTTTCCCGTTATCATAGTATGTCATCGTCAGGGTCTCGTCATCCTGGGTGACTCGAATGAGAATCTGTCCGTTCGAAATCGTCTCGAAACCATGAATCAGCGAATTCATAATGAGATTGGTAAAAATTTGCGAAAAGATGCCCGGGTAGCTGTGGATGCGCAAATCTTGCGGACAATCCACTGTAATGGTGTGATTGGCGGATTTCAGCGTTGGTTTCAAGCTGAGAAGGATTTCGTTGATATATTGGGCGAGGTTGAATTCGTGTTTGCGCTCGCTCGCCCGGTCTATGGCCATCTGCTTGAAACTTTTGAGTAAATCGCTCGTCCGATCAAGATTCTTTTCAATAATGGCGACAGATTCCAACGTATTTTTCAAAAATTTTTCCAAGGAGGAACGGCTGAGTTGGCTGGTGATAAATTCATGTTGAATCTTTTGCGTGATCTCTTCAAGATGGGACACAGCCATGACGGCAATTCCCAATGGACTGCTCATTTCGTGCGTCATTCCGGCCACTAATCCGCCTAACGCTGCCATTTTTTCCGATTGCGCCAATTGCATCAACGTTTGATGCAACGTTTCCATTGATGCCTGCAATGCCTGATTCGACTCTTGCAGCGCAATGGTGCGCTCTTCGACCCGGTGTTCTAACTCATCATTCACGCGATGAATCTGATCTTCCAACTGATGCTTGTGTAACGCGATTTCAATCGCGGCGTGGAGTTCTTTCTCTTTAATCGGTTTTAAGACATACCCAAAGGGATCGGTGATTTTGGCGCGCTCCAAAATGTCGTCGCTGCAATGCGCAGAAAGATAGATGACCGGAATATCATACTCTGCCTGAAGGCGGATGGCGGTTTCAATCCCATCCATGCCTCCGGGCAGTTGAATATCCATCAAGACCAGATCAGGCTGCGTTTCCGCCGTTTTTCGGAGCGCGTCGCTGCCAGATGTGGCTTTGGCGATCACGGTGTACCCTAAATCAAGCAGCAACACTTCAATCAGCCGGGCGATGATCGTGTCATCATCAACAATCAGGATTTTTGCAGGGGACATGCGAAAGAATTTCCTCCACGATTATGAGCCTTGATACCAAAATATGCGACCATCATTGTCCCCACAGCGATTCTTAACTGAATGCCTCTTTAATCCGTACAAGAAAAGAATCTACCTTTTTGAGCAGTTGTTCGACATGTTCTAAATTGGTCGTATCTACATTGAGCGTCTTTAAGCGTTTAATCTCTGTATTCAACGCTTTTTTGGCGTCTTCGACAGCGCCAATGGCATCATTCAAATAGTAATCGGTGATCATGCGCTTACCCTCCTTTTGGCAGCATGGCGGTAAAATCATTGTATTTTTCGAAGGCCGCTGAATGAACGCCGGACACCACCTCCGGTGACATGAAACATTTGTAATGTGGCGCTGCGTTGCCTGTCAAGTGAAAATCTGTAAAAAACAGGATTTCTTACAATGTAATTATTTACTGATATTACGTAGCGTCGCCGACAATTCCCCTCCTGGGAGGGGCAAGGGGTGGGTTC
>CAZRSF010000140.1:0-3267 GCA_964602655.1 uncultured Candidatus Moduliflexus sp. | reverse complement strand
CTCCCCTCCTGGGAGGGGGTGGGGGTGGGTGGCAGACGAAAAGAACGCCGCACATGACGACACCCACCCCTTGCCCCTCCCTGGAGGGGAATTGTCGGCGACGCTGCGTAACATCAGTTATTATATTGCATTTATGATAATGAACACTTCCGCCGATTACTCCTCATATCATACGCGCGCTTCTCCTGTCAAAGGAAAATATCATCTTGCGCAGAACTTTTTGTCGTCTGAGCGTTTGACTTCGCATGAAAAAGGCATATTGCATTGTCGAACATGTTTATGAACACACATATTGCACGCAGGGAGGAACTATGAAAGTTGAATTAGGCGCCAAAAATTGTTTATATCCCATGCCCGTCACATTAGTTGGAACGATGGTCAATGGCGAAGCAAATTATAGCACGATTGCCCATGTGGGCGTGATGGATTTGTGCACCGTATCGATCAGTGTCAGCAAGACCTATTACACCTCGTCAGGCGTCAAGCAGCACGGGTGTTTCAGTATTAATATTCCATCAACGGCGCAGGTGAAAGAGACAGAATATTGCGGGTTGGTGTCCGGGAAAAAAGCGAACAAAGGGGAGTTGTTCGAAAATTTTTACGGGAAATTAGGACACGCGCCGATGATTCGGGCATGCCCGATCAATATGGAATGCACATTGACGCAAACCCTTGATTTTCCGAGACATCATGTGTTTATCGGAGAGATCGTCGAGACTTACTGCGACGAGCAGATGCTCACAAACGGCCGCCTCGATTTTGCCAAAGTTCACCCGATCTTGTTCGTCATGGATAATACGGGCTATTGGACATTAGGGGAACAATTTGCGAAAGCATGGAATTTAGGGATCAAACCGTCTTCATAAGAGAGCGAGAACCCAACTCTGTCAGGGGTCGAAGCCCTGGCAGAGTTCTCGCGGGGATAATACCTGTGAAGCGGCGGAGTTTTCTTTTTTGTTGACAAGAATTCTCACGCCATCAAGATCGTGTCTTGTTATCACACGAACGATAGGAAACGCTGATTATATGTCACGATTAGATGCTTGGATGATTCTTGGTTTAACCGCGCAAGGGCTATTTTTTGGTCGTTTTTTTGTGCAGTGGATCGCCTCGGAGCGAAAAGGCGAAAGTACGGTGCCGGTGGCCTTCTGGTTTTTCAGCGTGTTCGGCGGCGGCTTGCTGCTGCTCTATGCAATCCATCAGCGGGATATTGTCTTCATTTTAGGGCAGGCCGGGGGATTGGTCATTTATGCCCGGAATTTAGCGCTGATTTACCAAAAGAAGCAGCGCGACGCAGATCGCATTCGACAGGCAAAATCGTCAGAAAGCGCCTGACCATGTCATGCGCCTCCGTCAGAACAGCAGCAACCCGATAATTTCCGCGACGAGCATCGGATCGAATGGCTTGGTGATAAAGATTTTTGCGCCCAAGTCGAACACTTCGTTCCGCACCTCATCCAAATCTGCGCCGCTGATCACCACAACATTTACGTCAGGGTCGATCTGCAAAATGTGTTTGATCGCATCTACGCCGCTGACGCCGGGCATAGAAATATCCATCGTCACGACATTCGGGCGCAGTCGGGTAAACGCCTCAATCGCATCGCTGCCGGTCGTAGCTTCTCCGACAATGTCGCCGCCGATAATTTTCACGGTCTGCGCTAACAGCCGTCGGACATATTTCGAGTCATCAGCCAGCAGAAAGCGCAGCGGCCCCCCATCTCCGCTTAACGTCACGCCTTGCAGATAATAAATGCCGGATTTTTCAATAATCGGGAGGCGCTGACTGGTCGTTTCTTCCAATGTGACCAACGCGGGATCGACCTGGCGCAGCAGCGACGAATCATACAGTGTCTGCTCGCTGATTTTTGTGGAAACGCGCCCGGTGTCATGCAAAAAATCGCGAAAACCCAGCACACCGATCCGAAAAAGATTGTCCATCGCCATCGAATAGTCGTTCTCGCTCATCGCCATCATAATTTCTACGCGCTCGACGCCAAAAAACGCCGCCAGTTCTTTGCACGCGTCTTTGCAGTGATTGTTCAGCGCGTCCGTCGCCTTTCTCAACACATGTAAGATCGCGACCAAGGTGTCGGGCTGGTGTTGAATGTGTTCGTCAGGCGCGATTAGACAACTTTGATTCACCAGCCAGTTGACTTTGCCTTCCATGCCAGGAATGGCGGAACGCACGCCGGAAAAATAGAATTTCCCGCCTTCTTTCTGCGCTTTCGATGTCCAGGGCTGCCAGCAGGCGATGGCATCAATCTGTTGTTGTAAAAACGCGGAGAGCAAATCATGCGGCAGCAAATCAACAAATTCGACCTTTTGCATGTTCACGCCATAATCACGCGCCATCTTGTCAATCGCTAAATAAATCGCCGCCCCTTTCGCCATGCCGATGCGTTTGCGCTCAAGGTCGCGCGGATGGACGATGCCGCTGGCGCTATGGATAATGACTTGCTGTGTTCCGGCAATATCGGCTAATGGCGCAAGAATTTTGTTTTGGAATCCTTTTTCGTGCAGCAGAATCGCGGTAATCGGCGTTTGCGTAATCGCAAAGGGTTTCTGCTGCGCTGTCAACACCTCTTCAGCCATCATCGTGCCTGATTCGATAAACCGACACGTCACGTCAAGATCGGCTTCCTTCTTGAATAAATCAAGTTGAACGGCCAGCGCAAGCTGCGCTGAAATATTCGGATCGCGAACGCCCCAGATTTCAAGTGATGTCGCCATCAGTTCCTCCTTGTTGCCTACGAGTCATTTTCACGAGCAATCGGTCTTTCTTCGCGTATAGACAGTATTCCTTACACAAGGATAAACGATGGGTAAGAAATATTATGCACGGCGCGGTTTTTTTGAGATGAATGACAGCGTTGCAAGGTTTTTTTTCATAGAACTGTTGCGTAATTGATAAAAGCTGAAAATTTTTCTTGTTTTTTTCTTCATTTTCGAAAATATGTCTCTATTATAAAGGAGAGCGATTATGGAAGAACCAAAAGAAAAACCAACGATTGAAGATGTCGCCAAAGCGTGCGGGGTTTCAGTCTCAACCGTTTCACGCGTGATTAACCAATCTTCGCCCGTCAGCGACCAATTGACGTTTCGCGTCAAGAAGGCGATTAGAGAGTTAGGATTCACGCCCCGGCAATGGAAAGAATTGCCAAGCGTCCCCAAAACCATCTTAATCACCATTCCCGATGTCCAAAGCATGTATTATGCGGAAATCGTTAATGGCGCGCAAGAAGAGGCGGAACGACAGGGGATCGC
>CAZRSF010000139.1:0-3466 GCA_964602655.1 uncultured Candidatus Moduliflexus sp. | reverse complement strand
GAGGTTTCGACTCCTGGAACTCCTGAAAACTTTTCCGAAAGCGCGTCATTTTTCCCGCTAAAAAATACTTGACAAATCATAGCTATTCTTATTTAGGAACAAATCATCTGCTTGTTTTTATGAATACCACCTACGAGGATACGATGCAAGAGATTACAGAGAAAAGTAAAGAAAAAAAGCTTGAGCGTTTCAGGACACTCTGTAAACAGCGCAGTATCAAGCTGACGCCGCAACGCATGATTATTTATGAGGCGTTGATCAAGACCGAAGAACATCCTTCGACCGATATGGTCTATCAGCAAATTCGGCAGATTTTCCCGACGATTTCGTTTGACACGGTGAACCGCACGTTATTGACGTTTTATGAGATGGGATTGGCCGGGGTTGTTGAGGGATCGGGGAATCCGAAACGGTTTGACGGCAATGTGAAGAAACATCATCATTTTCAATGCCTGAAATGCCGCCGGATTGTTGATATTTATAATGAGCAGTACGACGAGATTCCGATCCCGCAGGAATTGCAGCAGCAGTACAACATTTCGAATCTTACCGTCCATCTCGAAGGGATTTGCGATCAATGCAAGGCGGACGGAGAACAACAGGAAGAACAATAAGCAAGAACGATTGATTATGCGAAGGCAGTAATTTTTAGGAGTCATGCAGGAGTACAAAAGCTTGCTTTTGCAGTCTGACGAAGTCAGGCAATCGCGAGGCAATGCCACGCGGCAAAAGCAAGCTTTTGCACTCCTAAAAAATTACCGATACGAGATACGACAAGGAGAAACCACACCATGAAACCTGTAGAAATCAAAAAAGACATTTACTGGGTTGGCGGCATTGATTGGGATTTGCGGAATTTTCACGGTTATTTGACGCAGCGCGGTTCGACCTATAACGCCTACCTGATTATGGATGAAAAAATCACCTTAGTGGATACGGTCAAACATTATCTCTGCGATGAGATGTTGGAACGGATTTCCCATATCGTTGATCCTGCAAAAATTGACTATATTGTTTCAAATCATGTGGAAATGGATCATTCCGGCAGCATTCCGATGGTGAAAAAGGTGGCGAAAAATGCGACAGTTTTCACCTCGCCGAAAGGGCTGGACGGCTTGACCGCGCATTTTGGCGGCGAGATGAATTACAAGGTCGTGAAAACCGGCGACACGCTGAATATCGGCAAACGCAATCTCGCCTTCGTGCAAACGCCGATGGTACACTGGCCGGATAACATGGTGACGTACGTTCCCGAAGAAAAATTATTGTTCTCGAACGACGCCTTCGGCCAGCATATCGCCAGTTCCGAGCGATTCGACGACGAATATCCAGTACATATTATCCTGGAAGAAGCCAAAAAATATTACGCCAATATTGTGCTGCCGTTCAGCTTGCAGGTGCAGAAAGCGCTGCAAGCGGTCGGCGGATTGGCCATCGAAACGATCTGCCCAAGTCACGGTATTATCTGGCGCGCCAACATTCCGACGATTTTGGAACAATACACCAAATGGTCGGCGAACCAGACCGATAACTACGCCGCGATTATTTACGACAGCATGTGGCATTCCACCGAAAAAGTCGCTTATGCCGTGCAGCGGGCGTTCGAAGATAAGGGGATTCATACCGGCATGTTCAATTTGCAGCATTCGCATATTTCCGACATCATGACGCATGTGATGACCGCGAAATACGTCTGCGTGGGGTCGCCGACATTGAATAACGGGATGCTGCCGACGATGGGAGCGTTTTTGACATATTTCAAAGGGCTTGCGCCCAAAGACAGAATTGGTCTGGCGTTCGGTTCGTATGGATGGAGCGGGCAGAGCGTCGGCCAAATCGAGGAGGTATTGAAGGCGTGCGGGTTTCCGACCTTGAGCAGCATTCGCCTGCAATACATCCCTGATCAGGCCAAACTTCAATCCATCACAGAACAAATCAAAGGAGAATTATCATGACAGCGTTCAAAGGTTCGAAGAGTGCCGAAAACTTGATGAAGGCATTTGCAGGAGAATCACAGGCCAGAGGCCGCTATACGTATTATGCTGAAAAAGCTGAGGAACAGGGGTTCGAACAAATCGCCGAAATTTTCCGCGAAACGGCCTATAATGAAGAAATGCACGCCCGCCTCTATTTCGACCATTTGGTCAAAAACCTCGGCAACGATATGGTCGTGATCAACGGCGCGGATTATCCGGTGGCGCTCGGCTCGACGGAAGACAACCTGAAAGCGGCGGCTGAAGGGGAACACGCCGAATGGACGGAGATTTACCCGAATTTTGCCAAAGACGCCGAAGCCGAAGGCTTTGCCGATGTGGCGAAAACCTTCACGCGCATTGCGGATGTGGAAGAAAAACATGAAATCCGCTACAACAAATTGCTGGCAAACGTGAAGAACGCCAAAGTCTTCTCCAAAGACGCGAAACTCAAATGGAAATGCCGCCGCTGCGGCTACATCGTCGAATCAGCGGTTGCTCCGCCGAAATGCCCGGTCTGCGCCAAACCGCAGGCGTATTTCGAAATGTTTGTCGAAACATATTGATCTCCTCCTTCTTTCCGCCCTCTCAAGCTGGGAGGGCGGAAATCTCCTTAGAAATTCCTTCCATTTAAAGCAGAGACCTGATTTGGGCGAAGTATTTCTCTATCTAATAACTTGTTCGGCTTTATATGAAAATCATTGACGGAAATTATATATTTTCCATCACTCTATGCTTGACGGATTCAATGTCTCTCAATACGTTTGGTGATAAACACACCTATTGAGAAGGAGGAAAGACTATGATTGCCCAAGAAACACTCATGCAAATCGAACATGCCCCGATCTCAGAGCGGATTCATATCATTGAATATATTTTACAGTCGTTAAAGCATGACATCCAGCCCAAAACGCCCCCCATAATACGCCAACGAAAGCCCTTTAAAGTTCGGAGTTTCCATTTAGGACAGGATGTTCATTGTGATCGGGATGAAATCTATGCGGAACGAGGATAAGTATCATGTTTGCGATAGACACGAATCTGTTAATTTATGCCCATAACGAAGACGCTGAATTTCACGAGCAATCCGTACGCTTCATCGAGCGAGTCTTCAATGAGTACAATCCGGACGGACAGTTATCCATCTGCCTTTCAACGCAAGTGATCAGCGAGTTTATGAATGTGATGACACGACAAACGTTGCGGAACCCCCTCGCAATAAAAGAGGCGATACGCATCATCCAAGATTACCTTGATACAGGCGTTCAGGTACTCGCGCATAAAGAGACACAAGTACAGACTTTTTTCACGCTCTTACAAACCGTGACGACTCGCAAGAAGATGTTTGATGTCGCGCTTGCCGCAACGTTAAAAGATCATGCGATTACGGGTTTATATACGGTGAATACGGCTGATTTCGAAGGCTTTGAGTGGTTAACGGTCATCAATCCATTGACGGATGAATAAATGGGGCGTCTCGCTGAATGAATATG
>CAZRSF010000138.1:0-3694 GCA_964602655.1 uncultured Candidatus Moduliflexus sp. | reverse complement strand
CACCCCTTGCCCCTCCCAGGAGGGGAATCGCGGAGACACTACGTAACGTGAGTTATTATAATTCTTTTCCCCGCGCGAACGACGCAAAGACGCCGACCACGCATAGCCCGGCGAATAGCAGAAAGAGCAGTCGGACGCTTTGCAAAAATTGCGGGTGCAAATCCGGGGTGATTTTGTGATTGCCGAGAAACAGGGCGAAAATTAACGTCGAAATGCCGAGGCTGAGCGTTTGGCCCGTGGCGCGCATCGTCGCCAAGGTGGCGGAGGCGATGCCGTAATAAGGCGGCTCGACCGCGCCCATAACCGCGCTGGTGTTCGGCGATGAAAAGAGCGCAAACCCCACGCCGAGCAGAATAAGCACGGCAACGAAAAATGAAATCGGCGTCTGGGCGGTCAGCATCGAAAGCAGGCCGAGCGCCACCACAATCAGCGCCATGCCGCTCGACGCCAATGTGCGCGTTGACATCCGATCCGACAGCCTGCCGCAGATCGGCGAAAACACCGCCATGACAACCGGCTGCGCGATCAATACCATTCCGGCCTGCTGCGGCGAAAAGCCTTTGATATATTGCAGATAGAGGCTAAGCAAAAAGCCGACTGCAAACGTCGCGCTGTAATTGATCAGCGCGGCAAGATTCGACAGCGCAAACACCCGATTTTCCGCGAACAGATGCAGATTCAGCAGCGGCGCGGCAACGCGATTTTCCCACCAAATGAACAGAAACAGGCTTATAAATCCGATAGAGATCAAGAGTGTTCCTTCGAATTTCGGCAGCCGCGACACGCCGATCATCAGCGGAATCAGCGTCATCCAGGACAGCGCCGCGCCGAGCGAGTCGAAGCGTTCGCCCTCTGCGCCTTTCCATTCATCTTTGACAAATATGACAATCAGCGCGAAAATCACTAAACCGGCCAGCACGTTAAGCCAGAAAATGCTGCGCCAGCCGAACTGCTCAGTCAGTGTGCCGCCCAACACCGGCCCGAACGATAGGCCGGAATAGGTGGACGCGATGTTGATGCCGAGGACTTTGCCGCGCTGATTGCCGGGATAGACCGACGTCAGGATCGCGACGCCCGTGCCGAGAATCATCGCGCCGCCGATGCCCTGTATGGCGCGGAACGCGATAAACATGGACGCCGACGGCGGAAACGCGGACAACGCCGAGCCGACAGTATAGACCAGCATTCCGGCGCGATAAATGCGTTTGCGCCCGTAAATATCGGCTAATTTGCCGAACGCCAGCATAAACGCGGCGGAGGCGAGCAGATACGAACTGGCAATCCAGCCCAATTCGACTGAATTAAGCGAGAATTCGCGCCCGATAGACGGCAGCGCGACATTGATGGACGAGGTCATGAATGGCGCAAGAAACGCGCTGATGGTGGTGACGATGAGAATGATTTGTTGTGGAGTCATAATTTTTCCATTAGCATATTGCCGGACATTGCCAGCGGTTGATGATTATTAAAAAAATAATTCGGGAAATGGAACGCCAGGCTTCAGCCTGGTGAAACAGGAGAGCCTTCCTTACACCAGGCTGAAGCCTGGCGTTCCATTTACAACATTGCCGGATGAAATTTTTAATGTTCATCAATCGCCGTCTATATGACACCGCCCTTTCAGGGCGAAAAACGGAATGCCTACAATGCGGATAATTGCTGCTCGATCTCCTGCATGTTGCGCTCCAAATCGTCAAGCTGATGTTGCTGATTCACCTGATTCTTCGCGTTCAGGTCGTTCATTTTCTGCTGCGACACGGCGTTATATTGTTGTTGATACCGTTCCAATTCCTGTTCGAGCCGCGTGCGTTTCATGTCGTTGACAGATCGGCGCGGCGCGGCGTCAGGCAGATTCAGCACATCGTCAATCAGGCCGCGCACGTTCACCATCGTATAACTCAGGCCGCATTCCACTTCCTGCCGCCCTTTTTCGATGCGGCGCTGCAAATCTTTGTATTCGTAAAAATATGGTTCTGACGCGGTTTTGCATTCATCGCAGTTGCAGGGAATCAGCTTATCCACCGCCATTTTTTCGTATTGGCGGTTGATATGGTCGAATTGCTCCGCGATCAACGTCATGAAGTCGCGGCAATGTTTCCCGGCGAGGCGGATTTTGATGGGGCGGGCGTCGTAGGTTTCCGTGATTTCCGCCCGCGTGCCTTCGCGCTCCAAAATGACGCCGCGCCGCCAGACGAGATCGTGATTGCGGATGTAGCGGTGCATCTGCACGATGAATTGCGACAGTATCCCTTTCGGCATGAAATAATCGTAATGATAATGCAGCCGCAGATTGTTCCGGCTCTCCCATTCGTATGGCGGCGCGGCGGCAGGGAGGCGTTCCGGCACGATGTACGCGCCGGAACGGTCTATTTCGTAGGCGAGGAAGAACTTGTGCATCATCCGCAGCAGTTCGGCGCAGAACGGCGCATATTCCGCGTCGCACCAGATCGCGGCGGCTTCTTGCTTCGTGAAGCGGCCATTGGTCTGATTGAGCAGCGGCGCGTCGAGGAGGCGATAGACCGCGTTCGTCGCCCAGTTCGGCTTCAGGAAGACGGTTTTTGCCAGCAGGTCGTCGTCCTGAAAATGGAGAAAGACGCCAATGTCGTGGAAATACTGGCTCAGGACAAGCGCGTCGTCGCGTTTCGGAATGCCATGCCGGGCGCATAATTCCAAATATTCCGCCTGCGCGATGCTGCTGTGGGCGTCCTGTTCCAACGCCTCGCGCACTTCCGTCCATTTCGCCGGAACCGGGCTGCCGATATGCGGCAGATTGGAGACGTGATGCTTGATCGCTTTTATCAATTTGGTAAGTCGCGCCAGATCGCGTTCCGCGAAATCCACGTCCAGCACCTCCGCGATATTGCCGAACCGCGCCCGCATCGCCGCGACATCAAGATGGCGCTTGCGCCCATGCTTTTCGTTCAGCACGATCAGCAGCGGGCTGTCGCCGCCGAACATCTCCACGATATGCAGCCAGTAATTGAAGTCCGTGTCTTCATTGCGGCTATCCGCCACGAGCGCGTAGAGGGCGCGATGCGAGAGAAAAAAGCGGTGCGTCGCTTTATAGATTTCCTGCCCGCCGAAATCCCAGAGATTCAGGCGGAATTCGCGCTCTTTCGATGGTTCGACTTCGCTCTCCATGACTGTCACCCTGAGCGAAGTCGAAGGGTCAGTGCGTAGCGGGAAATAATACGGCGTCACGTCAATCCCTTTTGTCGTCTCGTCTTCTTCCGGCAACGCATTGTTGGCGTTTTCGATCTTTCGCGCGAGCGACGTTTTGCCCGCGCCCGGCTCGCCGAGAATCAGAAGTTTCGCCTCGAACAGATGATCTTCGGCCTGCGCTTGTAACTGCTGAAAATAGTTTTTGACCGCTTCTTTTCCTTGCTGAACGATTTCCAGCGGCGGGATGGTCAACGGATTGTCATAGAACGTGATATATCTATCGGAGACATAGACACGCCCTTGCCATCGGATGTCCATGTTGAAATCGGTGATCCATGTCGGAAGTTCTGTGATGGGGTTCTGTCGTAAGTCGAGGCGCTGTAACGCGAGCGAATGTTTCAACGGCGTCAGGTCGCTGACCCGATTGCCGCCTAAATATAATCCCGTGAGGTGCATCAGCGCGGCGAGCGGCGTCAGGTCGCTGACCCGATTGTTGACTAAATATAATCCCGTGAGGTGCATCAGCGCGGCG
>CAZRSF010000137.1:0-4208 GCA_964602655.1 uncultured Candidatus Moduliflexus sp. | reverse complement strand
CAGGGGTTGAAACCCCCGTCTATATTCCGTTGCCGCTTCGCGGCAAGATTTCGCCCTGAAAGGGCGATGAAATATAGACGGGGGTTTCAACCCCTGGTTCATCATTCGATGATTCATGATTCCATATCACCATCGCAGACAGGAACGCTCTATATCGTCAGTACGCCGATTGGCAACCTGGAAGACATCACGCTCAGGGCGCTGCGGATTCTGAAAGAGGTGGCGCTGATTGCCGCCGAAGACACGCGCCATACGCGGAAATTGCTGTCCGCCTATGACATTCATACGCCGCTCACCAGCTATTTCGAGCATAACGAAGCGCAAAAAACCGGCTATTTGCTCGACCGGCTGAAGGCAGGCGATTCGGTCGCGCTGGTCTCGGACGCCGGAACGCCGGGCATCTCGGATCCGGGGCATGACGTGATTTGCGCCGCGATTGCCACGCAGATTCCGGTCGTGCCAATTCCCGGCGCGTCGGCGGCACTCTCTGCGCTCGCAGCCTCAGGATTGCCGACAGATACATTTCTCTTCATTGGATTCTTGACAAATAAACACTCTGCGCGTATAAAGCAACTCAATGAGGTTCGCGACGAGCCGCACACGATGATCTGTTACGTGTCGCCCCATGCGTTTCTGTTCGCGCTTCAGGATATTCGGGAGATTCTCGGCAACCGGCAAATGGCGGCGGCGCGAGAAGTGACCAAAAAATTCGAAGAATTTGCGCGGGGCGACGTGGAAAGCGTCATCGCGCATTTTTCGGGCGTTGCCGCGATCAAAGGGGAATTCACGCTGGTCATTGCCGGGGCGGAACCCGCTGTTGCGGCTGACATGGATGATGACGCGCTGCGCGACGAATTGCGGCGCTGCGTCGAAACCCAGGAAATGAGCCGGAAAGACGCGGTGAAATATGTTGCCGAAACGTTCGGCATTCCGAAAAATCGAGTGTATCAGGTGAGTTTAAGCTGTCAGACACGTTGAACGTGTCTGACAGCTATGTTAAATTGAAAAAGCATGGACATCGAATTTTTACAGAAAGCGCGAGAAAATTCGAACGCAGCGCAACTTTGTTTCGAACACGGCTTGTATAATGCGTGCGCCAATCGCATGTATTACGCCGCGCTTCATGCCGCAGTCGCCGCGATTGCCGCCCAAGGCATCAGACAGGATAATATTGACCATCGGCAAGTACAATCTGATTTTAATGGACGCTTGATTTATCGGCAAAAACGGTATCCGGCGAAATTCAAATCGTATTTGCCGGACATGCAAGTGATTAGGAATCAAGCCGATTATAAAATGGATTCTGTCAGCGGCAAAGTTGTTGAACGATGGCTTGCCAGAGCGCATGAAATGGTTGCTTGCATCGAAAAGGAGATTCAAGGATGATCAATTTCAAACAACACGAATTGATTCAAGATTTTTTTCAGACCATCAAAAAGAATTTCTCGGAAATCGAATTGATCGATGTCACTGAAAGTCCGGAAGACCCGAACGATTTATGGGTCAATGTGACCGCGCCGACGGATGAAGAGCGTGAAATCGCCATGATCGAACTGGCAGGCAATAAGACTGCTGATATGTTATTGGATTACGGCTATTATATTTTGATTATGCCATGCCATTCTAAAACAAGCGCGCTCAAGCCACAAATCGTTGCGAAAAAAACGCGGAAACAGCATGTTAAACCATCTCATAAGCCCGTTTCGACTCGCAGCGGGGCGCTGTAAACCTTTTAAACCTCTAACCTTTTATAACGGACGCGAACGAGCGCGGGACGGGAGACAGTTCCCGACGTTCATCTGCGCTGTTGCTATCGAATATTATGTGGAAAAAACTTGGAAAACCATTTTACATCACGATGGGGTTGCTCTTAATCACGGCGTTTTTCGTGTATCGCGCGCCGCACGGCCAATCTACGCCATTAAAGCAGGATTTGCTGAAATTTCCGGATCATATCGGCAGTTGGAAAGGGGATGAAAATCGTTCGTTAGACCCGAAAGTGTTGGATATTCTGCGAGTGGATCACTATCTTGATCGCATTTATCGCGGCGACAACGGCCTCTGGATTTCCCTGTATATCGGCTACTTCGAGGATCAAAAAGATGGACAAACCGTGCATTCTCCGCGCAATTGCATGCCGGGCGCGGGGTGGAATTTTTTGGATACGCAAGAGGTCACGCTGCAAGCGACAGGCAATAAGCCGCTGACCATTCACGCTCTCCGCGCGATTTTAGTCAGCGGCGAAGAACGCCTGCTGACCTATTACTGGTATCAATCCCGCGGGCGTTTCGAAACGAGCGAATACTGGCAAAAGATTAATTTAGTGACAGACGCCATCCGCTACAATCGCACGGATGGCTCATTGGTGCGCGTCCTTGCGCCGATCCCGCCCAAAGGCGATTTCGAGCATGTTGACGCGCTGTTGCGGGATTTTATCATCCAGTTTACGCCGACGCTGTATTACGATTATTTCCCGGAACCGGTCAGCAGCGCGGCGTCCTAAACGGAAACCTCACAGGTTTCCGAACCTGTGAGGTTTAGGGCGAGTTTATAACCCTTTGGCGAGGTGATAGTACATTTCGTTCCAGCGGAGTTCTTTCTTGAATTCGCGCAGTTCGGTCTTCTCGTTAATCAGTAGGAATTCTACCCCGGCCATCTCGGCGAAATCTTCCAACTGTTCGGCAGTCACTGCCTGGCTGAAACCAGCGTGATGCGCTCCGCCTGCCAGAATCCATGCGGCAGCCGCCACTTTCAAATTCGGTTTCGGATCCCAGAGCACGCGCGCGACCGGCAGTTTCGGCAGGTCTTTGTCGGGAGCGACCACGTCCACTTCGTTCACCACTAAACGGAAACGATTGCCCATGTCAATCAATGACGCATTCAAGCCCGCACCGCTCGCGACATTGAACACGAGGCGCACCGGATCAGCCTTGTCGCCGATTGAGAGCGGATGCACTTCCAGCGACGGTTTATTCGAGGCAATCGAGGGGCAGACTTCCAGCATGTGCGCTCCCAGCACTCTCATGCCGCTCGGATCGAGATGATACGTGTAATCTTCCATAAATGACGTGCCGCCTGTCAACCCGGAGGCCATCACTTTCATCGCGCGCACAAGCGCCGCCGTCTTCCAGTCGCCTTCTCCGCCGAACCCGTAGCCATCGGCCATCAAACGCTGCACGGCGATGCCCGGCAATTGTTCGAGGCCATACAGATTTTGAAAGTTGGTCGTGAACCCTTTGAAATTCCCCGCCGTCAGAAACGCCCGCATTCCGGCTTCGATTTTGGCGGCGTCGCGTAATGCCTGATATTGGCTGCCGCCCGCGCGGAGTTCTTTGGCGACGATATAGTCATGATTGTAATCGGAAAGCAGTTTGTCAATTTCAGCGTCGGTCACAGCATCCACGCAGTTGGCGAGATCGCCGAGCGCATAGCCGTTCACGGAATAGCCGAGGCGGATTTGCGCTTCGACTTTATCGCCTTCGGTGACGGCGACGTCGCGCATGTTATCGCCGAATCTGGCGAATTTCGCGCCCTGCGCATCGGCCCAGGCGCATGCGGTTCTGGCCCAGCCGCCAATCTGGCGCTGCACGTCTTCTTCCTGCCAAAAGCCGACGACGACTTTGCGCTCTTTCCGCATTCTGGTGCAAATAAAGCCGAATTCGCGGTCGCCGTGCGCCGATTGGTTCAAGTTCATGAAATCCATGTCAATGGATGCCCACGGAATGTCGCGGTTGAATTGGGTGTGCAGATGCAGGAACGGCTTGCGCAATGCGCGAAATCCGGCAATCCACATTTTCGCCGGAGAGAACGTGTGCATCCAGGTGATCACACCCACGCAATTTTTCGCGCTATTGGCTTCGACGAAAAGATCGTAAATTGACTCCGGCGTGGTTAAAATCGGTTTAAAGACGACTTTGACAGGAATGTGCGCGGATTTCCCCAGCGCTTCAGCGATTGTCTTCGAATTTTCGGCGACCTGTTTCAGCGTTTCAGGGCCATACAGATGTTGACTGCCCGTGACAAACCAGACTTCGAATTGTTGTAAATTCATCATACGGTTTCCTCTTTAATTGGTTGTTAGTAATAGGCAAAACACACATCGAGACAGACCTCGCCTCGCTGCTCCAGGGCTGTGACGTTCTCAAACGCCGGAGTGTCAAAGCTCTGCTTTGACGCACCAAAGCAGAGCTTTGGCACTCCAACATTTC
>CAZRSF010000136.1:0-4583 GCA_964602655.1 uncultured Candidatus Moduliflexus sp. | reverse complement strand
CCCCGCCGCTCTGCGGCGAAACGGGACGCGGAGCGTCCGAGAGGCGGCATTCCACGCGGAGCGTGGAACGAGAATTAAATGACGCAATCGTGAATGTTTTTAGCCCCAACGGGGCGCAGTCATATTAGCCCAGGGCGCAAGCCCTGGGGGAAAAGGCGTTTCGGCGTCCACGCTCTGAAAGAGCGTTTCATGAGGCGCTCTTTCAGAGCGCGGTTTTTTCTTTGTATTGTTTTCCCAGGGTTTCACCCTGGGCTAATATGATATTGCCCTTTCAGGGCAACTCCCCTCCTGGGAGGGGCTGGGGGTGGGTTATTCGAGATGCCGCCGATTTCGACAACCCACCCCTTGCCCCTCCCAGGAGGGGAATATATATGTTGACGCAAGATTTCACCACACAGACCAAAGAGTTGATCGACGCGCTGAAAAGCGTCTGCACGTCTTACGGATTGGGCAATGACGGGAACGAGTTCAAGATCATTACGCAGACGTTTCTGTATAAATTCATGAACGACAAGTTCGCGTTCGAAGTCAAACAGCTTGAACCCGCGCTGCGCGAGGCGGAACGCTGGGAACAGGCCATCGCCGCCTACTCCGACGACGCTTACGACATGCTGCTGATGCGGATGTCCCCGGATACCGCGAAACTGAAGCGGGAACAGTACCTCTCCGCCCTGCATAATCGGCAGAACGAGGGACATTTCGCCAAAACCTTCGACGCCACGCTGCGCGACATCGCCATGCTGAACAACGACATTTTCGCGGTCAAGACCAACACCGGCGCAAAAGTCATCCTGTTCGACGAGCTGAGCAACTACATCACCGATAGTTCGCAGCGCGACAACTTCTGCCGCGCCATCATCAATCCGCTCGTGAATTTCAGCTTCGAGAATATCTTTCACCAGAAATTCGACTTTTTCTCCACCATTTTCGAATATCTGATCAAAGATTACAACAAAGACGGCGGCGGCAAATACGCCGAATATTTCACGCCCCACGCGGTCGCGAAAATCATGGCGGCGATTCTCGTGGATGCGCCGGTCAGCAACGTCACCTGCTACGATCCGTCGGCGGGGTCGGGCACGCTGCTGATGAGTTTGGCGCACGCCATCGGCGAAGAGCGCTGCGCCATTTATTCGCAGGATATTTCCCAGAAATCGAGTGCCATGCTGCGCCTGAATTTGATTCTGAACAACCTTGTGCATTCGATTCAGAACATCATTCAGGGCAACACGCTCCTGACGCCGTATCATAAAAAGGGCGACCGCCTGATGACGTTCGATTACATCGTCTCGAATCCGCCGTTCAAGCTCGATTTCAGCGACTATCGCGAGGCGCTCGACGCCAAAGAGCGGCGCGACCGCTTTTTCGCGGGCATTCCCAACGTGCCGAACAAAGACAAGGACAAAATGGCGATTTACCTGCTTTTTATTCAGCACATCATCGCCTCGCTCGCGCCGAAAGGGAAAGCCGCTGTTGTCGTCCCCACCGGCTTTTTGACCGCGCAGAGCGGCATCGAGCGCAAGATTCGGGAACGGCTCGTGGCCGACAAAATGCTGCGGGGCGTCGTCTCCATGCCGAGCAATATTTTCGCGACGACCGGCACGAACGTCTCGGTCTTGTTTTTGGATAAAGCCAACACCAAAGGCAACATCGTCTTGATGGATGCCTCGAAGCTCGGCACGACCGTCAAAGAGGGCAAAAATCAGAAAACGCTGCTCTCCGCCGCCGAAGAAGACCGCATCATCGCGACGTTCAACGCGCATGAAGCGGTCGAGGATTTTACCGCCGTCGTCTCGTATGAGCAGATCGCGGAGAAAAACTATTCGTTGAGCGCGGGGCAATATTTCGACGTGAAGATCGAATATAGCGACATCACGCCGGAGGAATTTGCGGCGAAGATGGGCGGATTTCAGCAGAATTTGGATTGCCTGTTTGCGGAATCGCGGGCGTTGGAAACGGAAATCAAAAAACAATTGGGCGGATTGAAATATGATTAAACTGGAAAAATGTTATTTAAAAGATATTGCAGTTTCTCAAACAGGTCCATTTGGCAGTCAATTGCATGAAAAAGATTATGTAAGTAATGGTACGCCGATTGTTACAGTGGAACATTTAGGAGAAATTGGGTTTATTCTGGATAATTTACCTATGGTGAGCGATGCAGACAAGGCAAGACTTTCAAAATATACGCTTAAAGAAGGGGATATTGTTTTTAGTAGAGTAGGTTCTATTGATAGGTGTACCTATGTTTCAAAAAAAGAAGATGGATGGCTATTTTCTGGACGCTGTTTAAGGGTCAGGTGTAATGAGAACGCACACGCTAAGTTTATAAGTTATTATTTTCGTCAAAAGAATTTCAAAGAAATGATGCTCAACATTTCGGTTGGCGCAACTATGCCGTCTTTGAATACATCCTTGATGGATAATATCCCTCTGTATCTTCCCCCAAAAGAGAACCAACAAAAAATCGCCGCCGTGCTGTCCGCGCTCGACGCCAAAATCGAACTGAACACCCGCATCAACGCCGAATTGGAGGCGATGGCAAAAACGCTCTATGATTACTGGTTCGTGCAATTCGATTTTCCGAACGCCGACGGTCAGCCGTATAAATCGAGCGGCGGCGCGATGGCGTGGAATGAAGCGTTGAAACGTGAGATTCCGGCGGGGTGGGAATCAATTTCTATCGGAGAGGTTTTGTCTCAAGAACGTGCGACCAAAAAAATCCCAACATCTGAAATACGTCCTAACGGTTTAATACCAGTAATTGATCAAAGTACTGATTATATTGCTGGCTTTACTGATGACGAAAATTCACTTATCAAAGCGGATGAACCACGTATAATTTTTGGCGATCACACAAGAATTCTAAAATTGATCAATTTCGACTTTGCTCGTGGCGCTGATGGAACTCAGGTTTTGCTTTCCAATACCAAAAGAATGCCCCAACATTTATTTTATCATACCTTGCTAAAAATTGATTTATCGAATTATGGTTATGCAAGGCATTTTAAATTTTTAAAAGAAACAAAAATCATATTGCCTGATGAAATTTTATCTATAACGTTCGAAGAAATAATAAAACGGAACTATGATATGATTAGACACAATATATTCGAAAACCAAACCCTCGCCGCGCTGCGGGACTGGCTGCTGCCGCTGCTGATGAATGGGCAGGCGGCGGCGGGGTGACATTCGCCGCCGTTCGCCCTGAAAGGGCGATTTCATATTAGCCCAGGGCGCAGCCCTGGGAATGCAAGGTGTTTCGGCGTCCGCGCTCTGAAAGAGCGCTTCATTGACACGCTCTTTCAGAGCGAATTCGGTCTTATGGCCTGTTTCCCCAGGGTTTCACCCTGGGCTAATATGATTCGCGCCGTTGGCGCGTCGGCGGGCTTGCCCTGTCAGGGTTGCGAACCCTGACAGGGCTATTCGAAAGGAGAAGATTCAGATGAAACAGACAAAAGATGTGACAAAGGTGATTTTTCGATATTGGAAAGGCGATGTCATCGCGATTTTCCCAGAGATTCCGGGCGATATGGATCCGCTGAATTGCCTCTCGTATCAGCGTGTCGGACAACACGGAACCTGCGATCCGTCCCATATCATCAAAACCAGCAAAGCGGCGACAGAAAGCCAATATCACGGCCTCAAAACCGAACTCGAATCAATAGGCTATCACTTGAAGATCGTCAGTCGGCAAGGTGCGAATGCGGTCGAGATCAGAAAGAATGAGATTGCACGCGCGTGAAAATCATCCTGCCGATGCCGCTGCTGCTGAATGGGCAGGCGGCGGCGGGGTGACTAACTCCAGGCTTCAGCCTGGGGGTGAAGCGACGGCGGCGGTCGCGCCCTGCCCCAGGCTAAAGCCTGGAGTTAGTCATTCTCGCTCTGCGGGACTGGCTGCCGCTGCTGCTGATGAATGGGCAGGCGGCGGCGGGATGGAAACGGCGCAGACCTCACAGGTTTTTAAAACCTGTGAGGTCTTGAGCGCGGCGGGGCGATTCACTCAAGGAGAACAACAATATGCCAACGATTTCGTTATTTTATGGCGTGTTGATTCGGATGTTTTTTCGTGATATTGAAAAACATCATGTACCGCATATTCATGCCGAATATCAAGGCGAAGTGGCGGTCTATGCCATTCACGACGGGACGTTGTTAGCGGGAAATCTTCCGCCGAAAAAGCACAAATTAGTCGTGGCATGGATTGAAATCCATCAAGAAGATTTATTGGCCGATTGGGAATTAGCCGTCAATGGTAAAACTCCGCTTCCGATTCGAGGACTTGATCAATGACCATACAAGACATTTATCCGCAGCCTGATTACACCTTGCAGATCGTGGCGCTCGACGGGCGGCGCGGCGTATTCGACGTCACGCCCTATTTTCAATATGACGCTTTTGCGGCGTTACAAGATATTGCCGTGTTCGAGCGCGTCGTCAATGGCGGTTATTTTATCGAATGGGAGTGCGGCGCCGACCTGTCGGCAGATACGATTGAAGCGCGTTGGCAGACGCAGGACGATCTTGAGATGAACGAGCCTCTCGTTGTGAATGCAGGCAACTATACGACATGGCGGCAGAAT
>CAZRSF010000135.1:0-4640 GCA_964602655.1 uncultured Candidatus Moduliflexus sp. | reverse complement strand
CTATCGTGGTCTTCGAGAAAGCGCACCGGCTGTTAGTGCGGAATAAGCATGTGCTGAACACCTGCGGCCTGATCGTGATTGACGAAATTCAGATGACCGCCGATGTCTCGCGCGGCAGCAGCCTCGAAATGCTCCTGACCGCTATTCTTTACATGCGCAAAGCCGCCCGCCCGCAATTGATCGCGCTCTCCGCCGTCATCGGCGACTTGAACGGCCTTGAAACGTGGCTGCAAACGGCGGTCTTGATGTCTGATCTTCGCCCGGTCGAACTGAGGGAAGGGATGTTGCGGCGAGACGGCGCGTTCATCTATCGCAGTTTTCTTTTGAAAGAGATTGGTTCGACGCAGTTCACGCCGTTCCCCGAACACCTCAAATTCAACCTGAAATCGGCGGAAGGCCGCCGCGAATATCAATACAAACGCTTGCAGCAGATTGTGGCGGATTTGCTGGCAAACGGCGAACAGGTCTTGATCTTCCGCAAATGGAAATGGCTGACGCGGGAAACTGCGCTGCGGCTCGCCCGCGATTTGCAGTTGCCGTTGGCATTTCAGGCGCTCGAAGCCCTGCAAAACATGGAAGATTCGGTGTCGAAAGACGCGCTGTTCGAATGCCTGCGGCATGGCGTCGCCTTCCATAATGCCGATTTGGGGCGCGATGAACGGCAGGCCATCGAACGCGCCTTCAAAGCCGACGACAGCCGCATCCGCGTGATATGCGCGACTTCGACATTAGCAATGGGGATGAATCTGCCGGTCAAAACCGTGATCATCGCCGACCTCGAAAAGCCCGATCCCGACGCGGAGATTTTTCAGGAAATGCCGCTCACATCCGCCGAATACAAGAACATGAGCGGACGCGCCGGACGCCTGAAACATCACGACGACGGGCGCTCGATCATCTTCGCCGACACGCCCGCCGACGAGCAGATTTTGTGGCGCAATTACATCGAAGGCGCGTTTCCGCGTCTCGCGTCGCAATTGGCCGACAGCCGCCTGATCGAAGAGACGCTGTTTCTGGTTGCCGCCGAGATTTGCGCGTCAGAAGAAGAACTTGAGGCATTTTTCGCGATGTCGTATGCCGGAACGTTGCGCTGGCAAAACGACGAAGCCGCCCGCGCCGCGATGATAACGCGAGTTCGTGACGCGATGGCGTATGCCGTCGAGCAGGGCTTGATGCTCCGCGCCGAAACCGGGCGGCTGCGCATCACCGAAATCGGGCGCATCTGCGCATCGCAAGGCGTCTCGGCGGAAAGCATGGCGGTCTTGACGCAATTTTCCGAACTGCTTGATTTGGCCGCATTCGACGCCTGGGAACTCTTTTTTATCGTTTCGCATAACAAAGAACTGGCTGACCTGCATTTCCGCCTGTCGCAGGAAGAGTATGAAACCGGCGATTACTGGCGGGCGATCCGCGAACGCTACGCTGATGTGCGTGAGCCGCTGCTGAAAAAATCGGAGGATTTTCTGCAAAATCGTTTCGAAACGACGCGGCGCATCAAAATGGCGCTGCTGTTGGCGGACTGGGTGACGGGAACGAGTTTGCAGCGATTGGAAATCAAATACAGCCAGTATTTTCGCGACAAATCGTATAGCGGCGTGATTCGCAGCCTGTCGGAAAACGCGGCGTGGATGATTCGCCTGCTCGCCGACATCGCCACAGCGCATCACGCTGATGCGGCGATCATTCGCCGTTTGCAACACTTCGCGAAACAAACGCTCTACGGCGTCCCTGAAGACGGCATCGAAATCGCCGCGCTGCGCGTGACAGGGCTGACTCGCGCCATGATAACGCGGCTCGTTCAGGCGGGTTATTCCACCGAAGAACAGCTATTGGAAGCGGAATTGGACAGCCTCGCTCGCGTCATCCCGCAAGAAGTCGCGTTCCGCTTGCAAGACCGCGTCTATAAAAAATACAGCCGCATCGAAACGCGGCATCTTGTAGATCACAAATTGCGATTGGAACGGCTCGGCTATGACGCCGGCCTGCTGACGCGGCTTTATTCCGCCGTCACGCTGCCAGAACTGCGCGACGCCGTTACGCTCTTTTTCCGCGCTCCGCACATCAATCTTTTTGTCCGGGAATTGCCGCAGCAGAACGAGCGTTTCGGCAGCGATTACGTCATCGAACAGGAGCACGGCGCGTTATTCGTCCGTGTGCTGCCGCCGAATCAGCGCGAACTCGACGACGAGCAGATCGGCAACCTGCTTGCGGTCGGCATGGCGGCGCAGCCGGTCGCCTTCATCGTGATCGGTCGCCCCGATTTCACCGAAGCGACTCAGACCAAAGCCCAGCAGTTCGCCGCCGCCTACGGCAAGCCGCTCCATTTATGCCCCGTCTATGCGCTCTGCGAAAGGTATGTGCAGGCATTGGAAGGCAAACAGGCGTTTGCGTTCTTTTGAAGATTTTTTAAATAAACCCAATACGATCTGGCGATTGAGGCCAGGATAGATTGAAATACCTTTTACCTTGACGAAAGCATCCTCGCTGATTATCATTGATACATGAATTAATTGAGAAAAATCAGAAAGAGAACGTGTTCCCGCTCTGCGTAGGACGAGTCACAGGAGGATCATTTATGGAAACGGTCACATACGATCAGCCGCAAGCCACGCGAAAAGCCAAACGCAAAACGATTCCCAAAGAACTGATTTACGAAATGGTGCGCGACAAGCCGATCTATTATCGCGGATATCGCAAAGTCTTAACCAATGAAAAATCTTCGGAGGAGGTTATGGGATCAAGCTTGTTACAAGGCGCGTTAGTCGCATTGATTGCCGGGATATTATTCCGGAAATTGAATCTGCGCAAATATATGATTGCAACAAATGAAACCGGCTTTCTTTATGCGCCGAAAAACTGGCGGCTGTTGGACATTGCGATTTTTGACAAGGCTCTTGTAAAAAAAGAATTGTTTTCCGCGAAATATGTCAAAGTCCCGCCGAAAATCGTGATCGAGGTGGACACGAAAGCGGATTTGAAGCAATACGGCGACATTCTTGGCTATCTCACCGAAAAGACCGATGATTTGCTGAAGGCGGGCGTTGAAAAGGTGATCTGGATTTTAACCGACACGCAAAAAGTCATGGTGGCGGAACAGGGGAAAACGTGGCTCTTAGCGACATGGCATGACGTGATTCCGGTGGTGGATGACGTGACGATACAGGTTGAGGAGTTAGTCAAAGAGATGACGGAAGAGGAATAATAGAACAATCCCATGTCAAAACAAGCGATCATCAATTATTACAATAAGATAGACCAATACAAACAGTTCGGCGGAACGCGCAACGAATTGTCGCTGCGGCGGGCGTTCGCCAATCTGCTGGAAGACTACTGCGTTGCCAAACATCTGATATTGGTTGATGAAGTCCATCTCAAAGGCACGCACAAACGTCCGGATGGCACGGTCAAAGACGGCAACCGGTTCGATTGGGGCTATTGGGAAAGCAAAGACACCGACGATGATTTGAATCAAGCTATCGCGGACAAGCTCGCGCTCGGCTATCCGACCTTCAATATTCTGTTCGAAAACACCAATGACATCGTATTAATCCAGCATGGCGAAGAACGGCTGCGCGGCGACATGCGCGACGCCGACCGCCTGCATCGGATTCTCACCGCGTTTGTCGAGTATGAACGCCCGGAAATCAAGCTATTTCGCGAAGCGGTCGAACAATTCAAACAGGATATTCCCGACATTCTTCAGGCGTTACGGCAGATGATTGCCGAACAATCCTCCAGCAACGCAACGTTTAAACGGGCGTATGCGACGTTTTGGACACTGTGTCAGGAAAGCATCAATCCGGAGATTACCGCCTTCGATATTCAAGAAATGCTGATTCAGCATATTTTGACGGCGGAAATTTTCGACACGGTCTTCGGCGACAGCCATTTTCACCGGGAAAATAATATCGCGCGGGAATTGGAACAGGTGATCAATACCTTCTTTACCGGAACAACCCGCCGTAACACGCTCGCCCGCATCGAGAATTATTACAACGCCATCAAAGCGGAGGCCGCGCGGATTCAAAATCATCATGAAAAACAGCAATTTTTGAAAGTGGTGTATGAGAATTTTTATAAGGCGTATAATCCCAAAGGGGCGGATAAATTGGGGATCGTCTATACCCCGAACGAGATTGTCACATTCATGATCGAAAGCGCGGAGACGCTGTTGGAACAGCATTTCGGCGCATCGCTGGCCGATAAAAATGTGGAGATTCTCGATCCCGCCACCGGCACAGGCACGTTTATCACGGAAATTCTCGAACGCATTCCCACGCAATATCTCGAATACAAATACGCGCATGAGATTCATGCCAACGAAGTCGCGATTCTGCCCTATTACATCGCGAACCTGAATATCGAATACACGTATCAGCAAAAAATGGGGACGTATGCGCCGTTTACGAATATCGTGTTCGTGGATACGCTCGATAATTTAGGTTTCGACTTCGAAGGCAAACAAGGTCTGTTCAAAGGGTTCGGCGGCAGCCTCGAAAACCTGGAACGCATTCAACGGCAGAACACGCGCAAAATTTCCGTGATTATTGGCAATCCGCCGTATAACGCGAACCAGATGAACGAAAACGACAATAACAAAAACCGGGAATATTTCGAGAACAAAACCAAGAAAACCGGCG
>CAZRSF010000134.1:0-5019 GCA_964602655.1 uncultured Candidatus Moduliflexus sp. | reverse complement strand
ATAACAAACCCCTGTACCGCCATCAATGTCCAGCCATATCCGATTCCGACGACACCGCGCGAAAGAATGAAATGTAATGCATCAGGAGCGAGCCATGAATAGAATACGCCGATTGCAGTAACCGCTAAACCAGCAAAAAATGGTTCGCGCCAGTGTCGACGATCAATCCAACTTCCTGCGATGAATAACGCGATCCCCGTCGTCGCCATTTCGATTGAAATCGGCAAGCCCATGACAATATGCTTTGACAATCCCCACAATGGTTGATAAAGCATTCCCATATACAGCGGGAGGAACGAGGCGCAACTATCCAGTCCGAATAAAAAGAGAAATGCGACAGGACGCATCGCTGAGGCGTAATTGCTTGCGCTTTTCGACGTGACACCCAGAATTTGGCGTTCTATGAATTGAAAAATCAGAATCATCAATTCGACAAAAAACAACATGGAAATCACAAGAATCGTAAGCGAATCCAGGACAATTTCTTTCAATTTCGTGAAAATCGCTTTTTGAGAAATCTTCGCGCTGAGATATCCCATCACCATAGCGTTATCACGAAGTTCCATCTCAATGTGATAATTCGGGTCGCTTCCGACAAGCTGACTATCGCGCATTTTTTCGATTTGATCTGGCAACATATTTCGAAAATCAACCAGGCCTTGCCTTGTCGCCATATACTTCGGTTCGCGGTTTTGATCCGTGATCATCATGTTCTCCAGTTCGGGAGAAGAGGCGATAATTGTTTCCATCACGGTATCTATTTTGAACAACTTATCAATGTGGATGCCTTTACTGAAAAAAAACTCAATATCTTGTTTTAACAACGCTGACATGGTCTGGGTTTTGGTTCTGGTAATTTGCAGGTAGTAATCCTTGAATTCATAGGTATGAATGGCGGAAAAGAGAAGTTGAGCCGCTCCGATGACCAGGAACATGACAAGAGAAATCTTGAATTTTGTTCGTTTATCCAGAGTCGTCATTTTGCCTGAAGCCAGCCGCAGCAATATAAATAACAGCGTGATGCTTCCGGCAAGAATAATAACGATCTGTTTTATCATTGCTTTCAGCACGATATTCAAAAGCTTCTGCACCTGTTCTTCATCAAAGGCGATTATTGCAGTAGCGACCCAATTCTTTTTCGTATCCCGAATTGGTAATGGTGTTACGTATGTATGTTGGTATTTGATGTAGGCGGCTTCCGCAAAAGCGTTTTCTTCTTCTGAACTCGGAAAATTTATTGACGCTTTTTCATCAAAAATCGTGCCAACCAGCATGGGATCGGTACTATACGCAATCGTTCCGTTCGGCAAGACGATTGATACGGAGATATCGGAATCGGAAGAAATTCTCGGAGAAGGCGTCGCAACCTCTCGGACAGAGAGTTCTTTGACAATGTTGGTTTTCGTGTCCGCCAAAATTTTTTCCATTCCGATAAAAGTGGAGATTGATTTGCCAAACCGAAGAGCCTGCTCAATTTTCCGCTGTAAGTCCTTCCCAATTGCGCTGTACTGCGATGCAATCGATTCGACATATAATTTTCGCAGCGAATTCATGCTGAGCATTGCATTAAAGCTGAATGCTAATATTAACAATGCTAATGCACTCAGAATAACCTTCAATTCGAAAGACCGGTTGAGATGATTACGGTGGCAGTTATTATCTTTCATTGTTCCTTTCATACACATACTGTTTATTGGGGATTTCCATCCCATTGAAATACTCCATCATACAATACAACGGGACTACCGGATAAAATCCACTCCTGTTCGATTGTATTCACTGACATAACAGCTGTCGGGGTATGCCACCGACAGCAATGTGGCCAAATAGCAGTTGTTTTCACCGAACAAAGATTCAACGTATTCGCCACGAATGCGGAGGCGACTGCGCCAGTTCCACATGCCAATGTTTCACGATAAATGCCACGTTCGAAACAACGATATTCTAAAATTCCCTCGCGATCAACCACGCGAACGAAATCAATATTAATCCCAACTGGAAAATTTTTAGCATAGAGTTGATTCAGGCAACGACCAATGGAATGCACAAGCAATGAACTGATTTCTTCTAACTGAAGGTGTTCGGATTCGAAAGGGAGATGAAAATGGGTATCTTGATTGCGAAACACATTTGCGGCAACCTCCGGTAAAGAAAAGTCAATTTCAGGGAAAATGACGAAATGCGGTTCTCCTGTAAATACTAGATGCCCGGACAGTGATAAAGTCTCATGATTCAATTGCGGCGGCAACCATTCGCGAGGTATATCAAACGTGATCCTGTGAAGAGTGCAGTGGGCGAAAGCATCTGTCTCAGCCAATAAATTCACCATGCCTGACATGGATGTAAGACGCTGAGGATAGCCTAAACTTGTCCAGTTTTTGTGCTGCAAAGACGGTGTCGTCCCAACCGTAATAACTTTCGGCGATTTCGTTGGGATTTCCGTAATAACTCGCGCTGCTTCTATGCCATATACAGCATAGAGATACTGCGCGACGCATAATAACCCATTTCCGCAGCTAAACGCTTCAACTCCTGTTGGCTCGAACATGCGAAAGATATATTCCGCGCTTGGAACATTAGGAAGGGCATCCCAATAAAGACGTTCGCACTGAATCTCGTGCAATATTTCCGGCAGACATGGCTGCACGACGAGAAAATTATCCGAGCCAATGCCATAATAAAAATTTGTCGCATGGAATGCAAAAGACGACTTTTCGGATTCATTCAAAATGCGAGAGTGTATTTCATCCACAAGCACAAAGTTATTTCCCAGCATCGTCATTTTTGTAAATGGAATCTGCCGCATGGTGTTTGGACGTTCAACAGTATGATTGGTTGATAAATTTTACATCCTCATGCTTGTATTTCGACAAACGGAGACGTTTGTTTTGCTGCACATTCTTTTTGAGAGACTGTTCTGAGATTAATGTTCATCAGGATTATTTGTCAACATAAAAAAAACGGATATTTTTTATTGACTCTCTCGCATAACAGCGTCTAATACGTATTGCTATTCGGAGCGATGGCGCGCAGAAAATTATTTTTGTTTAAATTCCCTGTACAAGAAGGAATCTCAGGCTATGTTGAACTATGTGAACTTAAAAACCAAGCTGCTGTTATCGTTTTTTACCGTTACGTCATTTTCGATTGTCATCACGACGTTGTTTTCGATCCGGTACTTTACGGAAAAAATCAATACCTCTGCCTTAGACTATATGGAAAGCGGCATCCGCGTCGCGGAATTGATGTGTGCGAATCAACTCGACCAGTTGCAGACGATCACGTCAACGCTCTCGGATGATGGGACGCTGCAACTGCTTGTCAAGCTGAATTCCCGCGAGAAAATCGAATCGTATCTGTCAGGTAAACCCGATCTCCGTCGCGCCAATCTGTTTATCCATATTATCACGTCCAAAGGCGACGTCTTCTCCGTGCAGCCGCAGCCTCGAAACGACGCGCTGATTCCACGAATCGAGGATGCCTTGCGCCATTCGCATATCGTCAACGCGATGCAGCGTGAAGAAACCATGCCGCCCGTTTCGACAGAAATTATTCCGGCAAGCGGCAACACGCCGGACTTGCTTGTCATGACATCGGCCAGCGTGTTTTCCGCAGAATCGAAGGTGATCGGCGGGAGTCAGGACGAATTTCCCGGCGCGGTGATGGTGCAATTAGTGTTGAATCGCCAGACCGATTTGGTCCGCGAGATTCAGGAACTGTTCAACGTGCAGGCCGCCCTCTATTTGAACGCCGAACCGATCAGCGCGACTGGCGCGACCTCGATTCCCGCAGACGTGTATCAACGCTTGATCGCCGGAGACTCGTCGCGAGAACAGACCGCCGAATTCCGATCCGGCGGTCTGTTAGCCCAATACATTCCGCTCAAAAATTTGGCGGGAACGCCTGTCGGCGTCATGGGCATCAGCGTCTCCGCCGACACGTATGTGCAGACGCAGCAGCAGGCGGTCGTGACGCTGCTCGGCATTATGGCGGGCTGCCTGATCGGCGCGTCGCTCTTAGGCTATTTTTTAGCCAGAAGCATCGTCATCCCGGTTAAAAAATTGCTCACCGGCGTACAAACCATCACCTCCGGCAATTTGTCGCACGAACTCACGATTCGGTCGCGCGACGAACTCGGCACGTTAGCGGTCGCGTTCAACAGCATGGCGCGGCAATTGCGCGAAGTCTTCGGCACGTTGGAACAGCGCGTCAATGATGCCACCCGCGAATTACAGGCCACGCTGGCCTACATGTCCGCCATTCTGGATAACATGGCGGATGGATTGTTAGCCACCGACCCGGACGGCAGAATCACTCGTTGCAACCCGGCCTTATACATCATGATGGGCTTGAGCGACGACGAGATTCTGGGAAAACGCTGCGACGAAGTCTTTGACAAGCACGTCTGCGAGTTAGTCGAGATGACGAGTTCCGGGCTTGAATCGTATGCGGTGTCGGAAATCAGTATGATGAACGAACGCATCGGAAAAGTGGTGGCCACCGCGATTTACAAAGACCCTGCGCTGCCGGAAGATCGGCAAGAGGCAATCGGCGCGGTCTTGCTGACGCGCGATATTACCCGCGAAAAAGAGATCGACCAGATGAAAACCGACTTCATCTCGACGGTGTCCCATGAATTGCGGACGCCGCTGACCTCAGTCATCGGCTTTGCCAAAATCATCAAAAAGCGCTTCGAAGGGGTGATTTTACCCGCGTTTCAGGACATTTCCGACAAAAAAGTGGCGAAAGCGGTCAATCAGGTCAACGAAAACCTCGACATTATTATTGCCGAAGGCGAGCGGCTGACAACCCTGATTAACGACGTGCTCGACGTGGCGAAAATGGAGGCCGGGAAGATTGATTGGAAAATGCAAAAAATGATGGCGAAAGACATTATCGAACGCGCCATGCTCGCCACATCCGCGCTGTTCGAGAAAAAAGGACTCGCGGCGCTCACCGATATTCCCGGCGATCTGCCGGAAATTACCGGCGACCGCGACCGCCTTATTCAAGTGGTCA
>CAZRSF010000133.1:0-5150 GCA_964602655.1 uncultured Candidatus Moduliflexus sp. | reverse complement strand
CACTCATATTTTTTCACAGAAGAAAGCCTCCTTATGCTTGACGATGCAGCAATCGAATTGAATTATCATAATCATGAATCGTTGTTTGACTGGCAGCAGGTGTTCGGCGATGCTGCGCCGGTTGAGGTAGAAGTCGGGTTCGGGAAATGCGGATTTTTGATCGGCATGGCGACCGACCAGCCTGAACGGAATTTTGTCGGCATCGAAACCTCGCGGAAGTATTATCAGAAGGGCGTCAGAAAGATTCAACGCGCTCAACTGACGAACGTCAAACTCCTTTTAGGCGAGGCGCTGCATCTGCTCGCTCGCTATATTCCTGAACACTCTCTGGCCGGTATGTATATCAACTTCCCTGACCCCTGGCCGAAAAAGCGTCATGCAAAACGCCGCCTGCTGTCGTCTGAATTCGTCGAAGTCGCCGCGCAGCGCTTGATGCCTGGCGCAGAGTTGGCGTTGGCGACCGACATGGAAGCCTATATGATTGACGCGCTGGTGGCGCTTCGCGAAAATGCCCGGCTTGAAGAGGTTTCTGTTGCCACCAGCCTGGAACGCGACATGCCGCGCCGGTATTCCTCCGAATACGAACGGGAATTTTTTACCGCCGGAAAAACCTTGTATTACGCCACGTTTCGGAAAGTGTCATGATCCCGGAAGAAATAGTCAATGAAATCCGGCAGCGAGCCGATATTGTCGAGATTATCGGCGAGTCTGTCACATTAGAGAAAACCGGTCAGAACTATAAAGGGCTGTGCCCCTTCCATAAAGAAAAAACGCCGTCGTTTACGGTCAATCCCGCAAAACAGATTTTTCATTGTTACGGGTGCGGCGTTGGGGGAAACGTGTTCACGTTTTTGATGAAACACGAGCAATACAGTTTCCCAGAAACCCTCCATATTTTAGCCAGACGGGTCGGCGTGCGTCTCCCCGAAAAATCGGACGACGTTTCGACGCAGCAAATCCAGCAAACCGAAAACCTGTATCAACTCCATCTCGAAGCTGGGGTATTTTTTGCGGAACAACTGCGCAGCCGCCCGGAAGCCAAGATCGCGCGGGAATATTTGCGCAAACGCGGCATTGACGAGGAGGCGCAGCAACGCTTCGGTTTCGGCTACGCACTCCCGGCATGGGATGCGCTGCGGCGGAAATTCATCCAAAAATACGGCGAAGAACTGCTCCTGGAAAGCGGATTGGTCATCAAACGGAAAAGCGATGAGGGCGACGAAGCGCGTCAAATGGCGGTTGGGTCGTATGACCGTTTTCGCGACCGGCTGATGATTCCGATTCATGACGAGCGCGGGCGAATTATTGCGTTTGGTGGACGCATTTTGGGCGAAGGGCAGCCGAAATATTTGAATTCTCCTGAAAATCCTATTTTTCACAAAGGAAAAACCTTGTTCGGGTTTCATTATGTGAAAGATGCGGTGAGACGGGCTGGAACGATTGTATTGGTGGAAGGCTATTTCGACATGATTGTCCCGTTCGCGCACGGCATTCCGAATGTCGCGGCGACGATGGGAACGGCCTTGACGGATCAGCATCTCCGCTCGTTGCAGCGGTACGTCAAAAAGGTCGTGTTGATCTTCGATCCTGATCCGGCTGGCGTGAATGCGATGATGAAGGCGTTAGACCTCTTTCTGACCTACGGCTTCGACGTTCGCGCCGGAATCTTGCCGACCGGCGACGACCCCGATACGTTCGTGCGCAAGGCTGGCGCAGAAGAATTCACGCGCATTGTCGAACAGGCGCCGCCACTGCTGGATTTTATCCGCGACCGCATCATCAAGCGCTATGATACCTCGCGTCTCGACCAACAGATCGCCTGCGCCAATCAGTTGCTTCCGATCTTCGCTAAAATTCGGAATGAAATCGAATGGAGGGCGCAACTCGCCAAAACCGCTGATCTGCTCCATGTCACGAATGACTCGCTGCTTCAAGAATTTCGGAAAGTCGCGCGCACCGGCATGCTCGACCTGCGCCCGCCTGAAGAAATCAATACGGCGACGACGATTCCCACCGTAGAGCAATATTTGGTGACGGCGCTGCTGAAAGATAAACGCTTGATTCCTGACGCGCAGAAAAATATTCACCCGGACGAATTGTCTCACGCCTTGACGCGGCGCGTGTTGAAAGCGCTGTTTGCGTATGGCGACAAAAGCGATTTCGAAGCCAAAATGCTGGATGTGTTTCAAGGCTCGGAGTTTCAGAGCGAACTCAGCCGATTATTCATGCGCAGCGATGAAGTGGTCGATCCGGCGGTGACGCTGCAAGATTGCATTGTCAGGATTCGACAGCAGCGCTTCGATTTGGCGACGCTTGACGTGACTCGCAAGACACAAGATGCCCAGGATCGAAAAGATCGAACCGATCTTGAGGTTCTTTTGGAACAAAAAAATCAGGACTTGTTAAAGAAAAAACACCGGCTGAAGCACGCATCCGAGTGAGGTATGCCACGCCTCGATTCGTCCGCTGGCTTTTCATTCCCGGAAGACAAAAACGGTGGCTTTTCCTTGACAGATTTCCCTCGGTAACAGAATGCAACCTCATACGAATTTTATCAACCTCGCGACAGGGATGACATGTTGTAAGGATTGCCCAGGCGTTCCTTTCTTTTTTGTGATGTTTTTTCCCCATCCTTTCTGCATCCATCCATGTAGTTCCAATACCAGAACACCATGAAAATTTTAATGATAGCCCCTGAGCCGTTTTTTCAGCCGCGCGGTACGCCGTTCAGCGAATTCCATCGTCTGCAAGCGCTGTCGAAATTAGGGCATACAGTAGATTTGATTACCTATCCGATCGGCGAAGATGTTCGGATCGAAAATGTCAGAATTTATCGCTCGTTAAAGCTGCCGTTTATTTCGAATGTCAAAATCGGGCCGTCGCTCGCGAAAGTCTTGTTAGACATCCCGCTGTTTATTCAGGCGATTCGGATGATGCTGACGCGCAAGTATGACTGCGTCCATACGCATGAGGAGGCCGTCATCGTCGGAGCGCTGCTGCGTAAATTCTTCGGGTTTCCGCATGTGTACGACATGCACTCCAGCCTGCCGGAACAGATGAGCAATTTCGGCATCAGTCAATCGAAACTGCTCTTCAAATTGGGCGAAGCCGTCGAACGCTGGGTGTTAAAGCATTCGTTGAAAACCATCGTGATTTGCCCTTACCTTGGCGAACGCGTTGAAAAACTGCATCGGAATCAGCCGTATTTAGTGATTGAAAACGTCCCCGTGACTGACGATAGCCGCCATGTGACGCCGGAAGAAGTCAACGCCTTGAAGCAGCGGCTCGGCATTCGCGATGAAACGGTCGTCGTCTATACCGGCACGATGGAGGCGTATCAGGGGATTGATTTGCTGTTGGAAAGCGCCAAGCATGTCTCCAAACAGTATGAGCGTGTGCGGTATGTGCTGGTGGGAGGGCATCCCGACCAGATCGAGCGGATGAAAGAGCTTGCGAAATTGTTAGGCGTGGACAAAATTACGCATTTTGTCGGGCAGCAGTCGGTGCAGGATATGCCGCTGTACAACCACTTAGCAGACATTCTTGTGTCGCCTCGCAAAGATGGCAAAAATACGCCGCTCAAAATTTATTCGTATTTGAGATCCGGAAAACCGATTCTCGCCACGAATATTCTGACCCATACGCAAGCGCTGAATTCGGAGGTTGCCGTCTTAACCGACAATAATGCGGAAGCCTTTGCCGAAGGCACGCTGAAGTTGATTAAACAGCCGGAGCTTGGCAAACGATTGACGGAAAACGCGATGCGGCTCAGCGAAGACAAATATAGCTACGAGGCGTATCTGCAAAAAACTGATCAGGTCTATAAGTTTGTGGAACAGTCCATTAAAGAGCAAGGTACGATGAAAGGGGTGTTATGAAAATACTTGTCACTGGCGGCGCTGGATTTATCGGCTCGCATTTTGCAGAATCTGCTCTGAAATCAGGGCACGAAGTTTTTGTGATTGACGATTTATCCACCGGCAGCATCGAAAATATCGAGCATCTGAAACCGAATCCGCATTTTCATTATTATTTGGACAGCGTGACCAATCGGCAGTTGTTGCGCGAGTTGATTGATAAATGCCATGTGATTGTGCATCTTGCCGCTGCGGTCGGGGTGCAGCTCATCGTCGAAAGTCCGGTCAATACGATTGAAACGAATATCTACGGCACGGAACTTGTGTTGCAGTATGCCAACATCAAGAAAAAGAAAGTGCTACTGGCGTCCACGTCCGAAGTGTATGGCAAAAGCGCCAAAGAGACCTTCTCCGAAGAGGATGATCTTGTGATGGGCGCGACGACGAAAGGGCGCTGGAGTTACGCCTGTTCCAAAGCGATTGACGAATTTTTAGCGTTAGCGTATTGGAAAGAGCGCAAACTCCCGGTGGTGGTGGTGCGCTTGTTCAACACTATCGGCCCGCGTCAGAGCGGACAATACGGCATGGTTGTGCCGCGATTCGTGCGCGCGGCGCTGCGTAACGAACCGATCCATGTATATGGGACGGGGCAGCAGACGCGCTGCTTTACGAATGTCGCCGATGTCGTGCATGTATTGAAATTGCTGTTAGGAAATGAGCAGGCGGTCGGAGAAATTTTTAATATCGGTGGAACGGAGCAAATCGGTATTGAAGCATTAGCGCAAAAAATCAAAACGATGACGAATAGCCAGTCGGAGATCGTGCGTATCCCCTATGAACAGGCGTATGCCGAGGGATTCGAGGACATGCTGCGCCGGATGCCGGATGTGTCGAAGTTGCAGCGTTACGTCGGGTTCGTACCGAAAACGCCGCTTGAAACGATGCTGCAAGGCGTGATTGACTGGGTTCGCTCGGAGGAGGGCTATGTCTAATTTGATTGATGGCGTTCAGGTGAAGCCGTTGCGCGTGATTCCTGATGAACGCGGGCGGTTGATGGAAATTCTGCGCTGCGATGACGCGCTATTTTCGCAATTCGGACAGGTGTATATGACAACGGCCTATCCTGGCGTGGTGAAAGGTTGGCATTTTCATAAAGTGCAGACGGATAATATGGCAGTGGTGCGCGGCATGATGAAACTCGTGCTGTTCGACAGCCGCGAAACATCGCCGACGCATGGCAAAGTCAACGAATTCTTTTTTGGCGAGCATCAGCCGTTGCTTATTCAGATTCCG
>CAZRSF010000132.1:0-5221 GCA_964602655.1 uncultured Candidatus Moduliflexus sp. | reverse complement strand
CCCACCCCTTGCCCCTCCCAGGAGGGGAATCGCGGAGACGCTGCGTAACATCAGTCAGTAATAACTACAAGAATTGAGATAAACAAGAAGACATGGAAGAATTACTTGTCGTTCGAAATTTGACCAAACACTTTCCCTTGCGAAAAGGGATGTTCGACCAGTTTTTTGCCAAAGAAGCGCGAGCGGTCAGAGCGGTAGATGATATCTCGTTTCATATTCAAAAAGGGGAAGTGCTCGGACTGGCAGGGGAAAGCGGCTGCGGCAAAACGACTGCCGGACGACTGGCGTTGCGTTTGTTAGAACCGACCAGCGGCGAAGTGCTCTATCGCGGAAAATCAGTCTATACGCATAACGCCGAAGAGATGCGGCAAATGCGGGAAAAGCTCCAGATTATTTTTCAAGACCCCAACGCCTCGCTCAGTCCCCGCATGACGCTTGGGTACGCCATCAGCCACCCGCTCGTCATCCATCATCTGCACGACGCCGCCGAACGGAAAGAACGCGCATTGGACATCATGGAAAAGGTCGGGCTGAACCCCGCGTCATTTTTCTATAAAAAATATCCGCATCAAATTTCCGGCGGGCAGCGACAGCGGGCAGTGATCGCGCGCGCGCTCATCACCGACCCGGAACTCGTCGTCGCGGATGAGCCGATTGCAATGGCGGACGTGTCGGTGCGGGCGACGTTATTGGAATTGATGGTACGGCTGAAAGAGGAATTTCACCTGACGTACCTGTTTATCACACACGATTTAGCGACAGCGAAGTATATCTGCAACCGCATTGCGATCATGTATCTCGGCCAAATCGTGGAAATCGGCGGCTATCACGATGTATTCGGCACGCCGCTGCATCCCTACACGAAAGCGTTACTGGCCGCAGTGCCCGTGCCGGATCCGCAGTTCCGGCGGCGCGAGCCGATTCCGAAAGACGAAATCCCGAACGCCATCAATCCGCCGTCCGGCTGCCGCTTTCATCCCCGCTGCCCGTATGCGATGCCGCGCTGTTCGGAAGAAACGCCTCGATTAATTCATTATGACAGTGACCACGCTGCCGCGTGCTGGTTGTATGAGTCGAACGGATAAAATTATTGCGAAATGGAAAACAAAACCGACCACTGTTGAAAAAGAGGAGGTGTTCTGTGTTTTACGGCGGTATGGCTTCGATATCGAACTCAAACGCGGTTCTCACACGATTATCAGCCATGAACAACTGATTGGTCTGCCGCACTACGGGCTGAACGGCGAGTTTTGTCTGCCGGTGTATAATGGTCGAAAAATCAAAGGGTTTCATTTGAAACGTGTCCTCGATGCTGTCGAATGCGTGGTCGTGATCATGCAAGACGGCGGGGATAATGCCGATGGAGAAGAATCTGGATTTTTATCTGAATATTCCATACCCGGTCGAAATTGTGAAAATCGACCCCAATGAGGGCGGCGGCATTTTAGCCCGCATCCCGATGTTAGGAAAACATGCCTTTTTAGGCGATGGCGAGACGATTGAAGAAGCGCTTGCCAATTTAGAAGAGATCAAAAAATATCTGTTCCAAAAATATCTTACGCAGGGAACGCCGATTCCGGTGTGTTCTTGACAAGAGAATGAATTTTTCATCCGCTCTGCCAGAGTTCGAAACTCTTGCAGAGCGAAATCTTCCCGCCTGTCAGAGCGTTCAACCCGCCTGACTTCTGCTGGCCGCGATGCCATCCGAACTCTTACAATCCTACCCAACATCAATGACTAATAAATGATGATCTACATGTGAAACATTGATAAACTAACGTTTTTTATTGACAAGTTTTAAAACAATTTTCATAATGAACAAACGTTAGCGACATAATACCAATTGCGTTGTACGTCGAAACTGTAGTTTCGACGTACAACGCAAATATGATCGTTTTCAACACAATTGATATAAGATAACAAAAATACGGATACAAGGAGCATCAATCAACGTGAACGGGGAGACGCGCCGTCTTATCGCGATCAGTCGCTGGCTGACGCCGCTCTGCATTACCCTGATCGGATTCGCGATTCTCGGTCAGAAAAATGCGCGCGGGGCGTCGCCGCTATATAACCAGCAGATTAGCCTGTTGTTCGCATTCGTCATGGCCTGGGCGGGCGCGGCGTGGTGGAGCGCCTGCGATACGCGCCGCTATCTGCGGCTCTATGGGCGGCTTCAGCAGCAACGCCTGGTGCTGCCGGGCGCGCTGTTTCTGTCCGCGCTTGCGTTGCTCGACTTCTTTACGCTGTTTCTGCAAGACCTGTTTCCGGTCATTTCTCGCCACTTTTTTCTCCTCAGTGATCTGAATGTCTGCGTGCTTATACTGTTCACCTTTTTGCTCGCGGCGCGTCATCCCGGCCGCGTCCTGCGTTACGCGACCCTGCTGCTTGGTGTTGTCGGCGCGGCACTGCTGGTTGCCGAAACCGTCTTCCGGCTCGGCGTTGTCGTGTATCTTGTGCCGCAAAGCAGCCGGGAATTTATAGAGCGCATCGCGAGTCAGTGGCCGCGTCCCGCCGCGATTGCCAAGCCGTCCGATGCCTTGCGCGTCATCGGATTGGGCGGCGCGTTCGGCAGAAGCGGTGGCGAAGGAAATTATCATCGCCTGCTTGAGGCCGATTTGCAACGGCAGGCACCGAATGCGGAGTTGTTGAATTTCTCGATGGAGGGCTATCTGTTAGCCCAGAGCGCCGAAATCTTCACCCGTTTCGGCACGCAGTACCAGCCGGATGTCGTATTGCACAGCATATTTGCCGGGCGCGATTTGTGGAGCGATCCGTCGGTCGAACTGCTGACGTACCGGGGAATTCCGCTTGAAAAAAAACGCAACGCGCTCTCCTGGACGCCTCATAATTTTCTGTTTCGGCAATGGATGGAATACCGGCTGCTGTTTCCGACGCTTGCCAGCGCCGCCGACGCTCGCGTCTCGTATGAATTGCGATGGAACGTCCGCCAGCGGATGGAAATCTGCCGGAAAGACCTGCCGCTGACGCATCCCGAAATCTGGAAAACGACTGCGCAATTGCTTGACGGTCTTGCTCGCGTCGCCGAAAATTACAACGCCAGCTACGTGATGGTCATTCATCCCGATCAATTCCAGGTTGAGCCGCGCATCATCGAAGCAATGCAAGAGACGCAGGCCATCAAACTCAACGAATTCGATTTTCAGCAGCCGCAGCGTTTGCTGCTGGAATATTGCCGGGATCGCGGGATCGCCTGCCTCGATTTGCTGTCCACATTCCGGAAACATGGCGGTGACGGACAATTATACGCGCCCAATGGTCAGCAATACAGCGAGGCCGGTCATCAGCTTGTGGCGAGGGAAATCGGACGATTTCTTTCGACACTCCGCCAGACAGACGAGCCTGAAGCAGCAGTATCTCCCGTCCCGGCAACCGTTCCCACCCCGACGCCGACGCCTGTATTTCGCATTCAGGAGATTACGGTGGCCGACGCGAAAGGCGCTCCGCTGCAAGCGATGGATGACATTTACACGATCAATCTCGGCGACAGCCTGACAATCTCGGTCAATGTAGAAAATTCCGCGCAAGATCGCCTCATCGGACATTGGAGCGCGTTACATGGAGATATTCAAGACACTTCTGCCTTGACAAACAAATACACTGCGAGCAAATCTGGCGTGGATTACGTGATTATTGCCGTTGAAAATGTCACCACCGGAGACACCTACGAAGAACCGATCAATATCATGGTGCGGTAAGTTCTCTCCTCCTTTTTGGGACAAAAATTCTATGAAGGCCGGCGCTCGCAAACATCACATCGCTGCGTGGATAACCCTGTTCAGCGCCATTGCCCTGCTATTCTTACGCGAACACGCAGAGTCGGCTGCACTGAAAATCGTCGTCAATCCGAACGTCAGCGCCTTAACCTTAGGCGACAGCCCGATCATCATCAGCGTCAAATCACAGGAAAAAAATCTGACCTATACCTGGCAGCTTACCGGGCCGGGGCGTCTTCAAGGACAGGGACCCGCCGTGCAATACCTCCTGCCGGAACAGATCGACACCTCTCCGACCGCCATCGTTATTGCGGTGACTGTCACCAATCAGACTGGAGAAAAGCAGCGGGAGCAAGTCGAGTTCGCGCTGACCGCGCCGACAGCGGAACCATCGCCGACATCTACGCCGCAACCGACGCCCACACTATCTCCCGCGGCGTCCGAATCGTTTTCATTGGATGACTTAGAAAAAGCGGCGGAACAAGAAAAACAGGTTCGCCTTGAATGGGGCCAAAAACTTCAGAAGATGGACGCCGCCCGCGCTCAGGTGCAGGCGTATGAGCAGCAAGACATTTCCGCCTCGCTGAAAATCGCAGCGTGGACACGTTTTCTCTCAGTCTTTGCCGAAGACAACCCATACACGGTTCAGGACGACGAACTTCGCGAATTTGCGCAGGATAAAATCCGTTACTGGCAAGCCGCGCCCTCGGTCGCGCCGCTCGACACGCCCGCGCCGACTGCCTCGCCGGAAACCAGTCCGACATTTACGCCAACGCCGATTCCAACACGTTCAGAACTCGATACATGGCTCGCACAGGCAAACGAATATTTCAAAAAAACCTGGTTTCTCACGCCGGAAAATCAGAATGCGTTCGCGTTATACCAGAAGGTGTTGAAACGCGAGCCAACGAATGTCGAGGCGAAAGCCCGCATCTTCGAGATGATGGCGCAATATCGGCAAAAAGCCGATGAAAGCGCCGACAAGAAACCGGACAGGGCGAAGGTATTGTATCAACGCTATCTGACGATTGCGACATATGCCCGCAAACAATTTCAGGATCAACAGATTGCGGACGATATCGCGCAAGTGCAGCGCCAGATTCGGCGTCTGGCGCGTCCACAAGCGACGCCGACAGCCACCGCGACGCCAATCGCATCCACGCCAACGCCAAAGACATTGCAACCAACGCCGACTCCGCAGCCGTCAACGCTCTGGATCGACCCGACGCTCGGCATTCCGTTTGTTTGGATTCCCGGAGGCTGCTTTCAAATGGGAAGTCCGCCCAATGAACCGGGACGCGATATTGATGAAAACCCAATCCATGAAGTCTGCCTCAGCGGTTTTTGGATGGGAAAATATGAAGTAACGCAGGCGCAATGGCTGCAAGTCATGGGGGACAATCCATCGTTTTTCACTGAAAACACGACCGGCAAAAGCTCATTTGTCTATCCGGTCGAAAACGTGTCGTGGGACGATACGCAGG
>CAZRSF010000131.1:0-6032 GCA_964602655.1 uncultured Candidatus Moduliflexus sp. | reverse complement strand
TGAGCGATTCGGGTTATGTGTCAAGTATAACAATCAACGGATTTGCCCCACTACCAGATTATCCTGTATATCAACATAAAAACGTTTATACTCGTTCATTCCTTGTATTCCATTGATTTCTATTACCTCAATAACGGGAATTGAGAATAATAGAGCCGTTTCTTCTGTTGTCAATGGATAGGACTGAATGAGTTTCTCATGTTTCATTTCCGATCCTTGTTCTTGTAATTTTTGACAAAACCCAAATTGGCAATCGAGTAGAATTACCACGAGTCCTATATAAACAGACAACGGTTTCATATTCATTTTCTCCCTTGGAACATATCATGACAACAGATGTTTCCGATATTGTCTAACTGTTTTACCATTTCGGGTTAAAGGTGACTTCCTGAATAGTTATATCATTTTTTTTGACCATGATTTTTTCTTTTCCGTCATTTCCGATTGGAGCATCATAGAAAAATCCATCAAGTGAGGCATTCTCCCACTCATCCTAAAGGAACGGCCCCGTTCCGTATGATGGATCATAGTATAAACCATTATCAGATGATTTACGCCAGCGAATTGTGGCGGTGTATGCCACCGGAGAGGCCTCGCTCTCTGAAGTCGCGACTCGTTTCACGGTCAGAGGTGACACGTCAGGATGCTGAAGGATGGTTTCGACATGCAGGGTATCAGGTTCAACGGTAATGAATAATGGAATATATGCTGACATAGATTGTCCTTAGATTTGTTTCAGGTTCTTCGTTCGCAAACTCTTCGACCTACTCTACAAGCAATCTGGTCACGTGTGCAATCTGTTCCGGGATACCGGTTTATCCCAGTCGTTTCCTGAACACAAACTGGTTGCAGGCAGTGGGGATGTTGGCTGGGATGATGCGCGCGACGTCGAAATCGAGGGGACAGACGAAGGCGGTGATCGCTTCTATACTGGCGTATTCATACGGATAGCCGCCGACCCAATCTACCACGTCATAGAAAAAATCCATGCCGCGCTGTTTGCGTTTCGGATTCTGGCCGGTGACAAGGAATTTGGCGACATAGATGATGGGATAAAACACGAGAATGAACAGGCGCTGAATGGAGCGCGGCGCGTGATTATAGCTCCATTTGATTGCTCGCCATAACGGCGATGACCAGTGCCGATTATAAATGGAAAGAATGAAAAATCCGTCAGGTTTGACTAATCCGGCAGCGTTGCGGATCGCCTGCCACATATCGCCGGTATGATGCAGAACGCCCCACGAATGCACGATGTCGAATTGACCGTTGCAGCGTAAATCTTCGAGGAAGGCGTGATCTAAAATCGAAGCGATTCGAAACGACGGCGGACAGGGAAAATTAAACGAAACGAGTGTTTTTTCCAGCGATGGCACGTTGTCATCGTCAACATCAATTCCCAGCACGTGTGCGCCCATTTCCTGCGCAAAGCAAAGCGCAAGTCCCTGCCCGAATCCGATATCCAAAAAGGTTCGGCCTTCGAATGTCACGCCCTCGCATAACTGCCGAAACGCCTGCCGCGCCTGTGCGATTTTTGCCGGGGTCAGCGCGTGTTCAACGTACTGCTGCCAATTTCTGCCGAACGCAAATTGTCTCGTCTTCACAGCGATTCCGCAATGCAAGATGAGACATTATTTCCCCTCCAGGGGCAAAGGGTCGGTAAAACCTTCTTTTCAATAATGTCTCTCTTCTGTCTTTCGGGTCTGTTCGTATAACCGGGCGTAGGCTTCCGCGACGAATTCCCAGGAGTAGCCACGGGCGATATGCTTACTGCGAAGCCCCATCTTTTCCCGCAGGCCGCGCTGATTGATCAGGGCGATCAGCGCTTGCGCAAGCGCATTGACATCGCGGGGTTCGACTAAAAATCCGTTGTCGCCGTCGCGCACGAGGTCTTCGCTTCCCGCAACTCGCGTCGCCACGACCGGCAAGCCGCTGCCGATTGCTTCTAACACGACATTCGGCATCCCTTCCGCCAAGGACGGCAAGATGAAGACATCAGCGTCGAGGTAGTATTCCGGGAGTTTGCCATGATCCACATAACCGACGAATCGAAAATATCTGCCGACGCCGAGTTCTTCGGCCTGCGCGACAAATCCGTCTTTATCCGGCCCATCGCCGACCACCTTGATCGTAAACGGATATTTCGCTTCTTTCACAACCTGCGGAATGGCGTCAATCAAAAATTGCAATCCTTTTCTGCGAATCAGCCTCGACACGAACAACATGCGCACTTCTTCCGCCGGACAGCGGGCGTGGCCGTTGGTGAATCGCTCCAAATCCACGCCGTTAGGAATGACCTGAATCGGCAGATTGGGGAACGCTTTGACCGCCATGTCGCGCAGCCCATCGCTGTTGGCGACCAAAAAATCGGCGTTGCGCCATAAGACGTTGAAGGCGGGTTTCAGGATTTTGTAGAGATGTTTGTATTGAAAGGGGCGAAAGCCCGGCACGTCGCCGCCGCCCATGCGAATCAGATACGGAATGCCGAACAGCTTTTTGGCGACATATCCTAACGGGCCGCTGGGGACGCCGAAAAAGATGTGAATCAAGTCGTATCGTCGCGTGAGAATAAGATAAAACAGCATCGGGAGGGAACTCAAAATGAACGACGCCATTTCGATCACGCTGCAATAATCGCGGCGTTTCCGCAACACAGGCACGCGGAAAATTTCAATCTCTTCAAGCGTTTCGCGCCAGCGCAGTTCGCGAAAATGCGAGGTCAGCACGTTGACGGCATGACCTTTTTGCGCCAATTCCCGCGCGATGTAGTACGTTGCAACCCCGCCCCCTCCGCCAATCGGAGGAAATTCATAATTGATGATGAGAATGTTCATCTCTCTGTTCGCGCGTTCCGGCTTCTATCTGGTTCGGAGAACGGCGCGCTCCTCCATGCCGTGCGGTTTGCTTGCGTAGAAATAATTTTTTGCAGAGTTCTATTGTTTAACTTTTCATATTTTATGCCAACATTTTATGGGATCGCCAGCATCACGTCAAGTCTATGCCGATACATCGGGATCGCCGGTATTCTGCCGACAGGATGTCGGCGATCCCAGGCATCCGAGCGGCATCTGAACGGCGTTGCATAATATCTATTTTGACCGTATAATCGGCAAATGTACAGATCCATAGACAGATCGCGTCTCTGCGTATGCAGTAAAATTCATAGATTTTTGAAATTGCGTTCATACTTCGAACGGTTCGTTAACATCGTTTCGCCTTATGACCTGATGAAATGAATTGACTAATGTGACGGCGCGAATTATCATCATTAACTGTTTGCACATAGCTATTGATACAGAACGTATTCTATATGGCAACGGAGGACATGTCTATGCATATTCATGCAAATGTTCCGTGAACAAGTAAACAACGTCAAGAAATTCGGCATCTGCATCATAGAGACTAATCCAGTCAGGGGACTGAACCCTGACTGGGTTTTTGTGTTCCTGCGGGAAAAACGAAAACACCCCTTACGCCGAAGCGCAAGGGGTGTTTGGGAAGAAGCCGTAAACAACGGCAGCATATAACACGCGCCGCCACATTCGTCAACCGCCACATTTCCTGCGTTATCCACTGCCTGAACAAAAAACTCGGTCGGTCCGGCGACAGGGATGTTGCGCCCCTCTGCGTCTCTGCGGTAAAATTTACTCTTCCAACTCATCCGACAGCCCCAAATCCCGCAACGCCATTTTCATCTCATCAATTTTTTGCGGCGAAATCCCTTCCGGGCGGGCGATGGTGACATGCAATCCGATTTCCATGCGATGATCGCTGGCAAACCGAGAGAGGACTTTCATATAAAAATTCATCCATTTCGGCCCGGTCACATTTCCGCGCCAGCCGATCTGCGTGATATTCCGCGCCTGCGGCTCACCAATAGGCGAACCGGGCGCAGCCTCGTTCGGCAGCACGCGCACCCGCGCCGTCGCCGTCTTTTCCTGCTGTTGATGCGTCACGCGCGCCGTCACCGTAAACTCGCCAGCCTCTTCTTTGGCGAGAAACACGCCGGGCGCAACCATTTCATTGCCGGCGCTTTCCCATAAAACCGGCAAATCCATCACATTGCCGTCCGTATCCGACGCCTGCGCCGTAAACGTCACCCGTTCGCCGATCTTCACGGTTGTGTGCTGCGGCGTCACCGTGAAGAGATCGAGCGTCCGATCTTTATGCTGGACATAATAGTCGGCGGCAGGTTTCGAGAGAATGAACGTGTCTTCGGAAATTTCCACGTCTTCGGGATGCAGCGGCGGTTTGCCCTGATAATAAAACAGGGCATAGTCGCCGCTGTCGGTTTTCGCGCCGATATAGGCGAACAGGCCGTTATTGACGCCCTGCGAAATCGTCTGTTTCAGCGTGTCGGGCTGCAAAAGGCGCGGGAATTTCGGCGAGGCGAAAAACATGTCCCGCAAGGCTTTCGTATTCCATTCTTTGGCCGCGCCGGACCAGTTACGCGCCAAATACGAGGTGCTGACGCTGTTGACGACATAATCATAACGCTGCAATTGCTGCACGATGCGCTCTGTCAGGGAAGGCGCGGCGCTGACGTTGGCCGGGCCGAGGTCAATCAGATCAATCGTCTGGTCGGGTTTGAGCAGCCCGATATGCCGGTAGGTCTGCCAGACGTCGTCGCGCAGGTCGCGCCGGGTTTTGTCCAGCTTCTCTTTGACCTCTTTGCCGAGTTTGTCGCGTTCGGCCTGGTCAAGCTGCTGCAACGATTGACCGGAGTGGATTTCTTCGAGAATGGTCTGCCAGGTGAGCCATGCCCGCGCGATGTCATGCAATTTTGCGCGGTCATGCGGCACAGCCCAGAGCAGCACGTTTTTATGCGTGCGCGACGACGCGCCATGCTGCTTCGTCAGCGTTTCGATGAATTGCCGCGTCTGCGGGTCGTCATAGGCGTAATCCGGCGACAACACCGCTAACGTCAACACCGGGCGATCCGGCAGATCGCCGCTGTTGTGCGGATACATGACCGGTATCGTCGGCGTCGCAAAGGCTTTGCGGATTTCCTGCATGACCTGATCGCGAATCTGCGCCGCTTCGATGGTGGGGCTGCGGTCGGAAAACCATTTGTTCAGTTTCGGCGAGACGCTGAAGCGGTAGCGTTTGTTGTCGCGCTCCAAATAATAGCATTTATCCGCCAGCGCGTCCAACGCCGTGTCTCGGCGTTGTGCACATGCGATTTGGCGACACAGCGGCGGCGTTGATCGCGTTTCAGCAGTTTTTGGACATTTGCCAACGGCTTGCGCAGGCGGAACCGGAGAATGTGCAAGCACAACGCGATCTCGCCATCAGCTATGACAATCTTGGCAGTGTGTACATGCAGCTTGGCAATATGGCGGCGGCGTTGACCGCACATCAGCAGAGTTTCGCGATTGTCGAGCGGCTCGCATATGCCGATCCCGCCAATATGGAGACGCAGTTCGTACTTTCTTTCAGCTATGACAGTATCGGCAATATACACTTGCGGCTTGGCGATATGGCGGCGGCGTTGACCTCATATCAGCAGAGTTTGGATATCCGTCAGCGGCTTGCACATGCCGATCCCACGAATATGGAAGTGCAAAGCCATTTCGCCGTCAGCTATGACAGGCTCGGCGACGTACACATGCGACTTGGCGATACAGTGGCGGCGTTAAACTCATATCAGCAGAGTTTGACGATTCGCCAAAGGCTGGTGCAGGTCGACTCCGCGAATAATTGGGCGCAACGCGATCTCGCTGTCAGTTATAGCGGTATCGGCGATGTGCATATGCGACTTGGCGAGACGGAGACGGCCTTGACAGCGTATCAACAGAGTTTGGATATCCGCCTGCGTTTGGCACAGGCCGACCCCGCCAATACTTGGGCGCAGCGCGATCTATCGGTCAGCTATAAAAAACTCGGCGACGCACAGATTCAATTGGGTGACATGATGGACGCGTTGACTTTGTATCAGCAGAGTTTGACGATCCGGGAGCGGCTCGCCTCGCAAGACCCTACTACATTAAATCATTAGTTTTTAATAGACAAAAGATTCATAAATGATTCTT
>CAZRSF010000130.1:0-6267 GCA_964602655.1 uncultured Candidatus Moduliflexus sp. | reverse complement strand
GGGCTGACTTTGGATTTGTACTCTCTTTCTGCTGAAATGATTCAAAGTTATACATTAAGTTTCAATCCCTTCCAGGGCTGACTTTGGATTTGTACGAAGTATGTGTGGCTTGATTGGATAGGTTCAGATGTAGTTTCAATCCCTTCCAGGGCTGACTTTGGATTTGTACAGGAGGTTTCTGTATTGAACAATCTCTTATTCGTTTAAGTTTCAATCCCTTCCAGGGCTGACTTTGGATTTGTACAGAATACTGGCAATGGCGAAGGGGTTTTCCCTGTTCTGTTTCAATCCCTTCCAGGGCTGACTTTGGATTTGTACGTTTAAGCTATTTCGTTCGCGTAAAGGGTGGAGAACAGTTTCAATCCCTTCCAGGGCTGACTTTGGATTTGTACATGATATTACGGATGAGGTGAAACGGGGACTCGATAAGTTTCAATCCCTTCCAGGGCTGACTTTGGATTTGTACCCTCTCTTTGCGGCGCGACGTGACCGCCTACTATTTGTTTCAATCCCTTCCAGGGCTGACTTTGGATTTGTACTCCCTACCTTTTATCCCTTGCAAATTCAATAACTTAGATACCATTTTCCGCGAACCTCGCCATTTTCGCCTTTTATACGCCACAATATCAAGGAGCAGATGTGATTGAAAAACGCAGAACATTCTGTAAAATAAGGCGTTACAGGTTTCCGCGAACCGACTATTTTTCAAAACGCCGCAATCCCTTTCTTTTCAAGAAGTTATGCGACACTTTCGCCTTTTTTAAAAACCACAACCTCGGTTCGCGGAAAATTTCCGCATTCCGCCTCTTGTCGTAGGCGACCCGCCTCATTCCACGCTGCGGCATATTTCAAGAAAAATTTCGTCTCGTTGCCCGCCAATCAGAACGATGCAGCATCTATTTCCCCTTCGACGAAAGCCGTCATAGTGAAAGACGCCGATCATGTCAAGAAAAAAATGCTGCTTATGCTATTTTTTTCGTTTCCGTCCGATGCGCGCGCTTGCGCGTTGCAAAATAGCGATCCCACTGTGGATCGTAGGCGTTGCTCGCCGGGTCAATCGCCGCGTGTTGCCGCAGCGGCATCTCCTGCGCCCGAAAGAGACGCTGCCCGCGCTCGTCCGTGAAACAGGGGGATTGTCCCTTGATCGGCGCAAAATAACGCGCAATCGCCTTGCCGGTAAACCAGCCCGGATGCCGCCGTTTGGCCCACGCCTCGCACGCATGAGACACCGCGTCGTCCAATTCCGCAAACATGCCGCGCTGCTCCACATGATCGTAATAGGTCGCCCAACCCCGAATCACCGGCGTCAAGCGGGCAATCGCCTGCGCCGCCGTCGTCACGCTCGCATCCTGGAGCGTGGCCTGCACCTGCTGCATCACGGCCTCGAAGCGTTTGCGCGTCGGCGCCGCCTGAACGCGCCCGAACAGCGGCTTTTTGACGTGGAATCCCAAAAACTCGAAGCCCTCGTTGACGCGCGTCATGCGCGTTTTGCTCGCGGAAAACTGCATCCCGCGCTGCGCGAGAAACTGCGCCAACAGCGGCTTGACCTCCTCGCCCAGCATCGCCTTGTTCGTCGCCGTCACGATGAAATCATCCGCAAACCGGACGAGTTGCACCCGGTCGCTGCGCGTCCGGTTCGCCCGATACGCAAAATGCTCGTGCAGCAGCCGTTCCAATCCATCGAGCGCCATATTCGCAAGCGTCGGCGAAATGACGCCCCCTTGCGGCAAGCCCTTCGTCGTGGCGAATGTTTTCCCTTTTTCGACATACCCCGCGCTCAGCCACGCCTTCAAAATGCGCTGCTCCATCAAGACATGCTCCAGCAGCCATTGATGGCTGATCGAATCGAAACAGGCCTCGATATCCGCTTCCAGCACCCATTCCGGCGCGTTCGGCTCGCGAAAAATGTCCAGGCAGCGCGTAATCGCGTCCGCCGTTGAGCGATATTGCCGGAAGCCGTAAGAATGCGGATCGGACAGCGTTTCCGCCACCGGATCGACCGCAAAATAATAGAGCGCCTGCATCGCCCGATCCGCCATCGTCAGAATGCCGAGCGGCCGCTGCGCGCCGTTCGCTTTCGGAATATACGTCCGCCGCGCCGGTTGCGGGCGATAGCTGCGCGGGTCCATCCGCTGCGCCGCCTCCCATTTTTGCGCCGGGCGCGTCCAGACGTCCTTATCCACGCCAGACGTATGCTTGCCGCCGCTGCTCGTCACGCGCCGCACTGCCAGCCACCTCGCCTCGCGCGATTGCGTCAGGCGATCCTGCCACTGAATGATGCCCCGCGTATTCCCCGCGCGCGCCGCCTTCACGATTTCCGCCTGCATCTGCCGCACCTGCTGCTCCACGCGCGCCCAATCAATCGTCTGCCAATTCTCTGCCATATCCGAATCGCTCAGGAGTGTCAAAGCGCAGCCTTGACAGTCAGAGCAACACTCTATTACAGCATGATTCATTGCCGTTGAACCTGAAGAAGGAGTCTCAACGCGCAGCTTTGGCCGCAAAAGCTGCGCTTTTGCACTCCTGGATTCGGGGTCAATGCTCGTGAATCATGCTGTCAGTTCGACGCTCAGAAACAGAGTAACCCAGGAGTGTCAACGCGCCACGTTGACCGTCAGAGCTGCGCTCTGACACTCCTCCTCGCGTTACCGCCGCACCAACCACCCGATCACCTGCGCCAGTGACACGACCTTGAGATACACCGCAAAATAGACGGCCAACGCCTGCACCAGCAGGATCGCCGCGATCTGAATGAAAAAATGCCCGGTTTTCACCTTATGGCGAAACGCCAGCAAGCCGAGCAACACGCCCAAGGCGCCGCCCGTCAGCGCCACCGCGACAATCACCTTGCCCGGCACGCGAAAGCGTCGTTTGACCGCCTGCCGCTTATCGAAGCCGCAGACCAGCAACCCCATGACATTGATCGTCGCTAACCAGCCGGACAGCGGCGTCAACGCCGTATATTGCGGCAGCAGCAGCGCGATCATAATACACACGCCGAACACCAAAAACCCGCTTAACACAGTCGAGGACACTGCGCTCGGCGGCGCAGGCCGTTGAGAATGCTTCTGTTTCATGCCTCCCTCCTTGTTCGAAGAACCCACCCCTTGCCCCTCCCAGGAGGGGAGCGCGGTGTTCGATATTTTATCGAATATTCCCCTCCTGGGAGGGGCAAGGGGTGGGTAAAAAATGATTCCGAATATTCACACAATCATGGTCCCATATTCCGGCGGCGTAATTCCGCCGATTCGCTCGATTTTGCGCTGGCAGTCGTTGCACAGCGCATAGAACCGAATGCTATCCTGCGCTTCGTTGTCAAGCAAATCGTCCAATCGATCTTTCAAGCGCAGATATTCGCTTTTCGTCAAGTCGCATTCGAACACGCTATACTGCACCCACGCCCCGTAATCCAGCAGCAAATCATGAATCTTCTGGCGGCGGCGATCCTGCTTGATGTCATACGAAATAATATAATACATCTGCTTGAACGAAGTAGGAGTGCAAAAGCGACCCCGCAAAGCGGGTTGAGCTTGTGCGAATTCAGAGACGAAGTCGTTGCAAAAGCTCAACATCGCTTCGCTCAGGTCGCTTTTGCACTCCTGCTATCTCTGGTAAACAGTGCCCCAGATGCTTCATGCTTCATTATTTGACCGCCAACGACGGATACTCCGGCAATTCGCCGAGCAGGGTTTTCGCTAAAAAGCGCGTCTGCTGCTCGAACGAGCGGTGATAGGTGATGGTTTGCTTGAGAATCGGATGCTGAAATTCGGCCTGCTTGCGCTCTTCGTATTGCCGCAGAAAGAGATCGCGCCCTTTGTCCGTCAATTTCGTCACGTTCCCCATCTCCTGCGTAAAATCTTTCGGCGTCAATATCTTGTTATTCAAACAATTCAAGACAATTTGATCCACGATAATCGGGCGAAACTGCTCCATCAGATCGAGCGGCAGCGACGGCCTGCCATGCTCCTGCGCGTGGAGGTAGCCGAGATACGGATCCAGCCCCACGATATTGACGGCGGCGTGCAGATCGTTCGCCAACAGCGTATAGCCGAGGCTGAGCAGCGCGTTGACCGGGTCCGTCGGCGGTCGCCGCACCCGCCCGTCGAACGTAAATTTCGCATTCGCGATCAACTCCTTGAAGACGCCGAAATAGGCGGCAGAGCCATCCCCTTCATGCCCCCGCGCCTGATCGACGGTTTTCGCCTTTTTCGCGCTCGCAATCGCGGCCTCGATGCGCGTCGCCGCCTTGTCGCACGACGCTAATTTGCGTTCCCGCGCCGCCCGCATCAAGAACGTCCGCAAATTCGCCAGTTTCCCAGCGACGAACGCCCGCACGAGTTTCAGCGTCGCCTCCGGGCTGACCGCCGCCTTATACTGCTCGACCCGCAGCAGCGCGTTTTTCGAGAATTCCGGCTGAATCCGCCCGATATAGCGCCCGTGCTGCGTCAGATAGCAGACATCGATCTGCTTTTCCAGCAATTCCGCCACCGTCGAAGCCGTGACGGACGCCTTGCCGAAAATCACGACCTGCGAGACTTTGATCATCGGCACGTCCGCCAAACGGTCTTTTCCTTTGGTGACAATCAAACGCTCGCCCGTCTTGCGCAGCGTCGCGCCCTGCGTCGTAATATACATCGTTGACATGTTCCCCTCCTTATGATGTTCAGGAGTCTCAACGCGCAGCTTTGACGGTCAAAGCTGCGCGTTGAGACTCCTCATTTCCGCACTGCTTCACGTGATTTCGCCCGTTTCAGCCGTTCGGTTTCTTGCGGCAGACAGACGCGATACAGGCCGCATTCCGGGCATTTGTCGCTGAACGCGACTGCCGGGCAGCGCCGCGTCGTCAGCAGCGTTCTCACCGCCTCGATGGTCTGAATCGTCTGCGTCCGCAACGTCTTCGTCAACATAATTTTCCGCCGCTGTTTGCTTGCGGCATAATAGAGATAGCCGAACGGAATCGGCGCAGCCAGCCGCCGCATCTCCTCGATGCACACCGCCTGTGCGCAGAGTTGCACCTGATCTTTCAGCCAATCGCCGTCCACCCCTTTTTTGTATTCCACCGGATAAACCGCGCCTTTGACCTCTTCGATCACGTCCGCGATGCCGCTCAAGCCGTACTGCTCCGAATAGAGCGACACGGTGCGCTGCTGCTTGACGCCCTTGCGCGGCGCCGACGGCTCGGCGGAATCCGCGCGTTTATGCAGCATCTTCCCTTCCAGCAGGTGCGGACTCTCGCCGCGTTCCCCCGCCACAAACAGCAGCCAGGCCGATTTCGGGCAATACAGATATTGATTCAGACTGGAAATCAGGACGATGATCATATAAACCCTCCGGCTATCGGCGTTGTTTCAGATAAAAATTGACATCGATTTCAATCACTTTGGTAGTTTCTGGCTTTATTCTGTTGTTGGCTTTATCATATTCGCTGTAAATATATTCAACGTGACGATCATACATCAAGCAGGCAAACGCCATGCCGACTGACATCGGCGTTATTCCTGGCGTAATATTCGTGACGACATCAAGCGTATATAACTGTTTTTGGCGAATTTCTTTTCGATAAATCAGATCAACCGCAAGGTATGTTTCCTGAACATTCTTTGTATCGTCAATAAAATACGAGAGAAATTCGACATGCGACTCTTTCATATCATCTTGAAAAATGCGAAATTTCTCAAGGGTTTCCGGTTTCTGATCCATAATGCACCAGCAATATCGTAACTGTCGTTTTTTATGAATATCCGGGTGAGTGTGGTGTCTGACGATAAATTTGTTTAACTCAGGATTAAAGGGATTGAACACCGCAATAAGCCCTGGATAATGTTTGGCATCTTTGGATGATTCCCATGAGCCATCTAACATGACGCCAACTTCTTTCAATATCTCTTGTCGCTTCCAAATATCGAAAATATAGAACGCGATGCCCAACACAAGCAACGCAATGACCCACCATCCGAGTCGAAACCAGACGGCTCGCTCGAACGCCATGCCTTCAAGAATCACGGTATAGATGAAATTTCCTAAGATCGAAAGTAGGAATAACCCGCAGATAAACACGCCAATAAGATAGGGCGAACGCGGATCTACGAATGATAACAATGCCTCGGCAAGATTGGCTTTCGGCTGAATGCGTACGGTAAATCGTTCTTTCAACCAGGAAAACCAGGTCATAATGGTATCGAAGCGACGGCGAACATGCGTTCGGCATCCCCGCGCCGCTAAAAAATGGGTTTTTTTAGGAGTCTCAAAGCGCAGCTTCGAGCGTCA
>CAZRSF010000129.1:0-6589 GCA_964602655.1 uncultured Candidatus Moduliflexus sp. | reverse complement strand
CGCAGCCTGTTTCGTCTCGCTTACACCTTAAAAAACGCAATCGCCTGCTGTAAGCCATGCGCCTGTATTGAGAGCGTTTCGGCAGTGCTTGAGAGTTCCTCAGAGGTCATCGCATATTCCTGAACGATGATATCAAAATCCCGAATCGCGTTATTGATTTGCTCGATGCCGAAACTCTGCTCGCTGTTGGCCGAACTGATTTCTTCGACGAGCAGCGTCGTATTTTCAATCGCAGGCACAAGCTGTTCAAGCATGTCCCCGGCCTGCGTCGCGATGGTCACGCTCGATGTCGCTACCTGGCGGATTTCTTCCGCCACCTTGCGGCTTCGTTCCGCCAATAAGCGCACTTCGACCGCGACCACGTTGAATCCCTTGCCGAGATGTTCGGCTTTCCCTGCTTCAATAGCGGCATTCAGGGAGAGCATGTGGGTTTGCGCTGCAATCTCTTCGATCAAGGATATTTTTTGCGCGATGTTCTGCATGGCGGTCACTGTTTCGGCAACCGTATTGCCGCTCTTCCGCGTCTCTTCTGCGGCTTGAATCGCGATCAATTTGGTTTGCTGCGCATTATTGGCGGTTTGTTTGATCGTTGACGAAAATTCTTCCATCGAAGCCGAGAGTTCTTCCGCCGTCGCCGCCTGTTTTGACGCGCCTTCCGTAATGCTTCGCGCGCGAGACGATAATTTCTGACTATCCGCCGTTAATTTGTCCGAGGTTTCTTTGACATGCGTGACGACGGCGCTGAACTGCGTCAGCATCATATTGACCGCCTCTTTGATCTGATTAAAATCGCCATGAAACGTTTCGGTCATTGCCTCGTCCAACTGCCCCTGCGCCACACGCTCAAGCGCGGCGGTCGTCGCAGAGATCGGCTGCACGAATGCGTCAATCAAATCATTAATGCCTATAATCAGCGTTTTCCACGCCCCCTGGAGCGATTCGGCATCTCCTCGCGTCGTAAATGTTCCTGCGCGAATGGCTGAACAGAGCGTATTGATTTCCTGAATGACAAATTGAAGCGTCTGCTGCATATCGTACAGCGCTTTCGCCATGACGCCGAATTCGTTATTCTGCGAGACTTGCAGCGTTTCGGCAACCTGTCCCGCGGCAATCTGCCTGATTGCGTCGGCAACTCTGGTAAACTTGTTTCCCATGCGTGATGAAAAAACGCTGGCGATCGCGACGCCGCAGATAATCGCAATGACAGAGACGGAAATGGTAATCAGCGCGATCCGCCGCAAGCTTTCGGTATATTCATCAAGATAAATGCCGCCGCCAATCACCCACTCCATCTCCGGCAGATAGGCCAACGCCGCCATTTTTCGACGAGAGAAGGTCTCCCCGTCATTTTTCCAGGGATACTCTTTGATAAAGACTTCGCCCTGTTTCAATAATTTGGCCTGCGACATCCACTCTTGCACAAAATATTGCCCCTGCTCATCTTTCGAGTTCAGGACGCTTTCCCCGTCGTGGGCGCGTTTCAGCGATAACACGTATTTCCCATCCCGATCAAGAATCCAGATATAGCCGGTTTTCCCTAAGACGATTTCCGCAAGATCATTCAGAATCGGTTCGGCGGCGTCTTTCATGCCGACATACAACATGCCGATAATTGTCCCAAAATCGTCTAAAATCGGCTCGTATGCCGTTTGATACCATTCATCCACGACAAACGCCCTCCCGATATAGGTTTCTCCCTGCATGACGGTTTGATACACGGGGGAATCCATCGGGATATACGTGCCGACCGCGCGAGCGCCGTCAGCCTTGAGAACGTTCGTGGAAATGCGGAGCGCGCCTTGCGGGAAGATTTGGAAAATCGTCGCCGTCCCGCCCACCAATTGCTGAATCGCATCCACAATGTCGGTCGTATCCATCAGGGAGCGATCTCCGATTTTCATCAGAGGAAGCTTGATTGCGCGTTCTTGCTGCGTCGCCTGGTTCGTCACATTTATTGTGAGAATGCTTTCATGATCCAGCCGGGGGATTCCGTCGGCATACAGCTTTTCATGCGCGATTTTCAAATCGGTAATCAGTTTTTTCTGAGAAATTTTTATGCCGGAATCAATATGTTTCGCGATGAGTACGACTTGGTTCGTCAGTTCTTTGCGAATAAAATCATTGACCGACGTTTTCGAGACATAATATGTAATGCTTCCTAACACCGACACAGGAAGGATAACCAGAAGAATATTAATCAGTTGTAATTGCCAGCGCAGGCTGAAGTATTTGTGTTTCATAATCTCCTTGCTTTTGCGCGATGATCCCGATCCAGTCGGTCTCATCGGAATACGGCGTTCCGGTCAAATCGCCCCAGGCGCTTCGAACAACAAAACCGTTCTGCGCCAATTCTGTCGTAATCGTCTCGCGCGTATAATCCTGAAACCAGTTGCGATAGACGGCCATGCGCCCATCAGCATCAATCACGATATATTGGTCTAAATAAAGCGACAATTCGGGATAATCGAAGCCCTGCGTCAGGACAAGATGCTGACCCGGCCGCCAAAAACCGCTGTTCGCAACCTTCCAATCCGTCCGTGCGCCGCAACGCGCTCGAAGTGCGCGCGTGGAGACATCCAGCACGAACCGCCCGCCGTCCTTGAGTGCGCGATGGATATTCCGCAGCAAGCGCTGCCGTTTATCCGGCGCAAGCGGGCAAAAATCGCCGTAAATCAGCAGCGCGGCGTCATAGCAGGCGACATCGTCTAAGGTCAAATAATCCTGATGCCGATACGTGATTCCCAATTGTCGCTCACGATCATATTCGACAGCATAATCAATCGAACGTTGCGAAAAATCTACACCCGTCACAAATAATCCGGATTCCGCCAGACGCGCCGCATATAATCCCGGCCCGCAGCCCAAATCGAGCACGGTCTGCCCCGGACGCAAATCCAATGTTTCGATCAGCCACGCCACCGAGCGCTCGATGGTGTCCGGGCGGCGGCTCGCGGCGTCGGTATTGGGCGAGAGATGCGCGAGGAGCATCTGCTGCGAGATATGCGGATCATTCCAGAACAACGGCTCGCCCGGCGCAAACGGCGCGGGTTTCTGCTGAAGCTCGCGCAGCGCGTCCAATGAACACAATATTTTCTCTGTCATAAAAATCTTCGTCATGATTTACGTACCGGCGGACAGCCGTGTCCGCCGTCATCGCATTCGATAGCGGCTCGCGTGGTTCATCACAGGGGACACGGCTGTCCGCCGGTACGTAAACAGTGACTTCTTCTTTATAATTGTAATGACACAGAACGTTGTGGCATAGCTGTCAGACACTTCGAACGTATCTGACAGCTTTCCGCGTCAGATAAGGTTCTGTGTCATTACAATCGTCGGCTCATTGAATAATTCATGCGATCAAGCGCATCGAACGGGCGTTTCAGAAGGGCTTGTATTCAGCGCATCCCAATCCGGCACAGTTCGGGACGGAACGCGATCCAAGATCGCGTTGACATTGGCTTTCAACTGAGGGATCGTTTTGTGAGTCAATCGAGTTTCGAGTGCTGACAGCGTTTCTAATTGATTCAACTGAATCGTCAGGAAATAATTGATTAATTGATTGAAGGAGACCCCCTGTTTACCGGCCTCACATTCTAATCGCTGCTGTAAATCATGCGGCATGTCAATCATGACGGCTTGTGTGTTCATCGTATTCCCTCCATTCCTGGCAAAAGTCTTTCGGGGTAATCACTTCGAATCCGAATCCTTGTAATTCCCCGCGTTGAAAATCGCGAATATTCGAGGTAATCAAATACGCGCTATTGCTGGCAAATGCGCACTCAACCAGCATATTATCTTTTTCATCAACCAAATTTGGTCGCAACAAAAAATAAATACGATGTTTTTGGGCTAATAAGACCAACAAGTCTAACACATCTTCGACGTCCGGAATAGAAATATTGAGAAGTCTCAAATTTTCTGCCCGAGTGAGAACATCGTAATACTCTAAATACACCGGATATGAAAGCGCCAGCCTGACCTTTCCATCCAAGATCAAACGGAAGATATGATGAGACGCCCCTTGATGGCTATACAACGCCGAAAAAATAACATTGGTATCTACCGTAATAATCACAATTTTATCCTCATTTGTCAATCCTTTTCCACAATCGTGATGTCATCCGCCGTCAGGCCGTACAATTCATACACCAGCCGGTCGCTCTGCATCATAATGAAAGCGCCAAGCGCAAACCTGAATCCACTTGCTCAAGATAAGCGTGAGGGATGCTCCCGACACGTTCGGTCAAGCATTGTTTATCGAGCGTCAACAGTTGAGAGATATTCACAACGGATTCCTTTGACAGCCTGCTGATTTTTCGAGGTAAAAAGACATTGCCGGGAGCCTGCGCCAGCCTGATATTCGAGGTGATGACCGCAACGATGACTGTTGAAATCTGGCTGCGATTGAACTCGTTGGCTTGTACGATCAACATCGGCCTTCGATAACCGGGAGAAGACCCTGCCGGAGCGGAAAGCGTTGCCCACCAGATTTCTCCGCGAGCGATTACCATGATTCGTCCTCCAATAAGGCGGACTGAACGGCGATGATGTCCGGTTCAAGCGTTGACGTTTCTGTCGCGTACACCTGATTGAGGCGCTCGGTCACGTCATCGCGCTGATACATCTTCATGTACGCGGTCAATGCCGTCAGAAAAAAATCGCTGAGCGACATGCCGAGTTGCTGCGCCAATTGTTCGGCGGTTTCATAAATCGGATTCGGAATAATAAGATCGGTTTTCATAATGTGGCATCCTCCTACGTTGTCTCGCCTTCGACAAGCTGAATCTCGTCGTCGGTCAAGCCGTATAATTCATACACCAGCCGGTCGATCTGCTGATCCGTCGCGTCGATCTGGCGTTGCAGCCGGGTACATGCGCACAAGATCATGGTTTCGGAGATGTCTGCGGCGTCGCTTTCTGGGCTTGATACTGTCTTGCCCGCTCATACAGGTCATCAACAGACTGATCATCGGAATGCTCGGAAAATTCCGTAGCAGCGTGATAGACGTCCTCCAGAGATCGATCCTGCCAAAGTTGTCTGCGCCACTCCGTATAATCGAGTTTTTCTCGACTGATAATGCTGATAAATTTTTCGGCCTCAACAATGCCTAATTGGGCTTGTAGCACAGCCATGCCATCGGCGACAATCGCAAAATCAGTTTTCATGGCGTTCCTCCGATAAGAGAAGAAAATCAAGCGGGTTCAGCGTCTTTAGCCGCGAGTCCTGCTTGATGTTCTTCAACAGTTTTTTATCCACCGTCAAAAAAATATCACATTCAGCAAAGATCGCACAGGCGCAATGAATGGCATCTTTTTGATCGATTCGATACGTCGTCATGAGTTCTTGCGCCGTTGCATAAATTGTCGGATGAGGCCGAACCGTCGTCACCGCATACCCTTGCCATAGCGCGATGCTCTCACGAATCGCGCTATTCGGATTCGCATGGTTTTCATACGTCAACATAAACGACCAGACCAGATCAATCGTTTGGCGAATAATGCGTTCCTGAAGAGACAATTTCGCTTCCGTTTCCAGATGTACGATTGTTTGAGATTGCTCGTCAAACGGGCGATTAAAGCAGCATAAATCCATGTAGATAGACGTGTTCATGCGTTCCCCTCCACAATCGTAATTTCATCCTCCGTCAGCCCATACAACGCCACGCCAGATTTCCAGACGTTGAAACGTCTGGCTGTATTCCTCAGCCTCTTCGAGGCAGGCATTCCGCCCTGAAAGGGCGGCGGGGTAAAGACGGGGGTTTCAACCCCTGGATGATGTTTCCACAATCTTGATTGCTATTGTTCCAACGATTTCACATACGCCATCGCGCGGCGGCTGATCTCTTCGCCGCTGACCCCCTCGAACAGGGTTTGCCGCCATTCGGTATAATCGAATGGTTCACGTTGGATCAATGCAATAAATCGCTCTGTTTCCACCATGCCTAAATAGGTATGCAATATTTCCAAACCTTTCAATTTCAGTTCGCTATCTACGATCATCATTTTCCCTCCCAGAAAATCACGAAATCCACAGGATTGATCACTGAACGGGCGAGTGAAGCAACAATTATCAAGATCAGGGCAAATGCATCTCAATAATTGATTTTCGGGCGTAACAGGCGGTGTTGAGCGACCCCCCCGATTCATCGGGGGGGAATTCATCGCGCGCCCACGCAACCGCTTCAGCGGTTTCTCCGCCGGACGAAAAACCGCTGAAGCGGTTCGTCATGGCATTCGAGGCGGCCAGAACACCCCGATGAATCGGGGTGTTGGCTGAACAGGCGTTCAAATCAGCCTTGTAGATGCGTTTGCCCTGTTATCAAGATAGATGCGCATTTCTCTTATTGACCTCCCTCCACAATCGTAATTTCATCCTCCGCCAGCCCATACAACGCCACGCCAGATTTTCAGACGTTGAAACGTCTGGCTGTATTCCTCAGCCTCTTCGAGGCAGGCATTCCGCCCTGAAAGGGCGGCGGGGTAAAGACGGGGGTTTCAACCCCTGGATGATGTTTCCACAATCCGAATTTCATCCTCGGTCAAGCCGTATAATTCATACACCAGCCGGTCGATCTGCTGATCCGTCGCGT
>CAZRSF010000128.1:5024-7022 GCA_964602655.1 uncultured Candidatus Moduliflexus sp. | reverse complement strand
TGCGTTCGAACCCAGAATGCAGGTATCGGCAAACGCCACCGCCCCGAACGCATGATCCGTATGATTGTGCGTGATGAGCAGAAACTTGACCGGCAGGCGAAAATGCGCCTCGACCGATTGCCGGAAATACCGCGCGGTCTGCGGTTTCATGGTGGTATCAACCACGAGAACGAAATGCTCGAATGCCATCGCCCCGGCATTGCTGTCCACGCCCTGCGTAACCGCAGCGGTCTTTTCAGTCAGGAATTCCAATATCATGTCACTCATCTTTAGTGTTTCACCTTGTAGAGGCGCAGCAACGCCAAAAACGTGATGGTCATCAGCACGCAAAACGCGACAATCATGCTGAAGCCGGCTTGCAGACCGAACCAATCGTTGCAGAGGCCGATCATCCAGGGGCCAAGCGCGCCGCCCGCTCCGGCGAACGCAAACAGCACGCCCATCAGCGTCCCCACGTTTTCTTTATGCAAATCCGACACGGCGGCCACAATCGTCGGGAAAATGATGGAAAAGAAAAAGCCGGTCAACGGAATAAAAATGACGGCCTGGGGCGGACCAAGAATGCCGATGGCAACACACAGCACCGATGCGGCAGAGGCGAAAAACAAACTGTTCATGTAGCCGACTCGATCCACCAAAAAACTTCCGATAAAACGACCAGCCGTAATCATGCCGAAATAAATAGCGAGATAGCGCGAACTCTGGCCGACCGACATCGCTTTCGTTTTTTGCAAAAATTCGCCCGACCATGACGCGATGCCAATTTCAGCGGCGACATACAGCCCGATAGCGGCATAAAACAGCAGCATGTCAAGCGTCAACGCTGATTTTCTGATCACATGAAAGTCGAACGACGATTCTCCGGCAGCCTTCTGACGCGGATAGGCGGTAAACAGGAACAAAATAAACAATACAACCACCGGCGGAAGGCTGTATTGATACACCTGCCGCCAGGACAATCCGGCTTCCAGAATTTGACCGGAATAGAGCGGCGCGACCATTGAGCCTAATCCATGAAAAAACCCTAATAAAATCAGATATTTCCCTTTGGCTTCATGGTAGATATCAACAATAATCAGATTGCCTCCGACTTCGATGCAACCGAGGCCGAAGCCGAGAATCGTCATGGCGGCAATCAGCAAGCCATACGCGCTGAACGAACTATAGCCGACAATACCGATAGTCACGAACGCGCAGAAAATCAGAATAATCGCCTTTTTCCCGGCAATATCCGAAAGCGGCCCGGTCAGAAGCGTGGCGATAAGAAAGCCGATATACGCGCCGAATAAGATGGTTCCGCCTTGCGAATAGGTGAACTTCAGTTCTTCCAGCAGCGGCGGAATAGTCAGCCCTTTCAAATTATCAATAAACCCGAACAGAAAAAACGCAAAAAATGCGCCGAATGTAATCAGGCGGCGCACAACAAGCGACATCGCCAGTGACGGCGACGAGAGAGAAGGTGTAGATTGCATGTGTTGAATTCGTCAGCAATACGCGCGATTTTTCACCGCTGTCAAAAATCGCGAATGCTTCGTTCATGTTGTTGAGTTTCGTGGAAATAGAACATCTCGAAAAATCAATTCGCCACCGCAACCGGTTGCAGCGACGGAGAAAAAATAATGCCCTCTCTCACCTTAAAAACTATAGGAATCAAGATAGGCAAGGTAATTCCCATATTGCAACCGGTTGTTATTCTGTCAAGAAAATTAGGTCGTGGTTGAATGGTAAGTGATACATTATGCTCAAAGATAAACCATTTGCTAAAAAGATGATGACATGTATCGCTCGTTGAAAGCAATCCCGTTTTTCGAACTTATCGAGCGACACCTTGCCGCCGCCCGAACACTCCTCGCGATCAGGTTATCATCTTTTGTTTGCACGTAACTCCTCTGCACGTCTCTTTACGTGTTATTTCGCCGTACCTTCTGCGTCCTCGGACGGAATCTCGAACGTCTCCGTAGGAGAGGTCACATACCCAGCCCAACGATTCGGCAGTGA
>CAZRSF010000128.1:0-5014 GCA_964602655.1 uncultured Candidatus Moduliflexus sp. | reverse complement strand
CCAATCAGGAAAAGCGGCGGCATCAATCGCTAAAGACGCTTCAACGGTGTATGTTCCAGAAATATTAAATAGAAGATCAAACGACGTCGTCTGATTATTTTTCGTTGCCTGATGAAACTGTTTGGCATGGGCAATATTAATAGGAACAAACAATGTTTCTGTTGGCTGCAACGTGAATACATCCTTTTTTTGAAGGGGAGTTGTCAGCAGATGAAGATCTTCTTTACTCAACACCTCATGTTCATACAAATCAAGAATTCTTGATCCGCTGTCAAAAAACTCAAAACGGCCTTTTTGCTGATGAATAATAAGAAGCCCCCATCCATTCCACCCTCCAAATTTATCAATGACGCCTGTCGGTAACAATGGAAGCACAAGCGGGTGGTTACTTACATTTTTGACGAGTAATTCCACAACAATACGTTGCTTCATGACATCAATTTCCTGAATGCGTAGAGAAAGCTCAATGATCGGCGGAATGGGCGTTTCCTGTGGACATTCCTCAGCAAAAACGACCGATACTATTCCCCAACTGACCATCCAAACGATCAACAGTATTCGCCACATCATATTGTTCCTCTTCGTTTCTGTATGGGCATCCTACGTCAGTTGTGTCACTGTGCTTTTTATAACCGCCACTATAGGGGAAACGGGGTGACACAACTCATGTAGGATCACTATAGCAATAGCGGAAGAGCGTCACGCCGCCCGACTGCACTTCGGTCAGGTTGCCGTTGTTATCGTAGGTATACCCCGTCTCGCCGTATGTCAAGAGTTCATTATTGGGATTGTGTGCAATTGTTCCGGTGGCATTCGAGGTGGCCGTCCGGTTGCCGACGGTTATGCCGAACAGATTTAAACCCGTCATCTTGACCAACCAGATAATTGCAATTGATCATTCTTGAGCAGTACTTTTAGAGTCGTAAAAAAATGATCAATTTGGGTGTAATATTGATCTTCCTGAGTTTCACTTGCTGGGTAGATAAAATGATCGTCGAGACAAATCATGGAGAGAATTTTGTTACGATTCTCTCCATGATACACAAAGAATATTTGCTCGGCAATTTCTATGTGTAAACCATCTCCTAACATTTTTCGTTCAAGAAACTCTGGGGAATAAAAATAAATTGAACTTGAGCGCAATATAATATCCCTCTCCTGTTTGTCATTCACCGTTATATACACTGGAATAGACACTTCCCAATTGTCTCTTGCTCGTAATTGTATCGTATAGCGCCGATCAAGGTCATATTCCATGACTATCGAATCTCCTTGAGCATGCAGAGTCCAAAAAAGCGAGCCGAACGCGACACTAATTGCTACAAAAATAAATGCGATACGATGTTGTTTTTTCATCGTGGTGTCTCCTCTAAGATAATCACACCGTCAGAAATAGGCTGATAGGCTTTGAAATACGACCGAAATATCGGAAATTCCCCATACATTTCGATCATAGCCATAGCAATTGACATCCTCAGCGTCGAATCCCATCGGATCGGCGCAGACGTACCGCCCCGTCACCGGCTCATAATAGCGCTGAAAGTTGTAGTGCAGGCCGGTTTCGGCGTCGAAGTACTGTTCCGGGAAGCGCAGGTTATTGACGACCATTTCCGTGTCAATATGGGCGTTGCCGAACGCTTCATACGTGGCTGACCAGATCACCGCGCCATGTTCGAAACAATGACCGTGATCCCCTCCTGGGAGGGGAATCTGGTGCCATGTCCGATTGGCTTGCGTAACATCAGTGAATGACATTCAGACGGTCAGGGAATATGTGTGCCGATTTCCCTGCGCGTCGTAGAACTCGCATTCGAGTTCACCTACTTGAAGGGCATAACCATTCTCCTCAAGTTTTTCGCAAGAGATTTCGATGCCTGTGTTCGTTTTGACTGCGCGAATCGTAACCGTTCCATATTTCCCTTTGCGGTAATCATAACTCGCGCCGTCGTCTTCATAATACGTAAATTCCGCCGTATCCGTGACGAAGCCGATCACGGTCAATTTCCGAGTAGGCTTCTCGTCCACATGGCTCATCGGCTCGGAAAGCACGCAGAGGCGATTTTCCCGCAGAAACAGCGGCACTTCGCGCATGTCGGCGTTCACGTAATACTCTCCCGGCTGCATCACGGTCATGTCGCGCATTTCATAACGCGACGCATTCCAATGCAGCCAGCGGCCTTCCGGCAGATGGACGAACCGCCCGCGCGCATTGGGCGTATAGACCGGCGCAATCATCAGCGATTCGCCGTACATGAATTGATCTTCGACCTGCTGAACGCGCTCGCCGTCGAATTCCAAAAAGAGCGGCGCGATGAACGGCCTGAGTTCCCCCACGGCTCGCATGTATTCGGAATAGGCATACGGAATCAGCGCATACCGCAGGCGCAGCACGTCGCGCAGAATCGCCGTCGTCTCCGCGTCGAAACTCCAGGGTTCCTGCTGACGCGAGCCATACCAGGTGTGATTCCGATACAAGGGCGAAAACATGCCAAGCTGCATCCAGCGAATCATCAGTTCCGGCGAGACTTCCGCGCCGAATCCGCCGGTATCTGCGCCGGTATAGAAGAAACCCACCAAATTGAGCGACATCAGCATGTGCATGTTGACTTCGAGATGTTCCCACCAACTGGAATTATCGCCCGTCCAGATGCCGGAAAAGCGGTGCAGACCGGCGTAACTGCCGCGCGACAGCAAAAAGTAGCGCTTATCCGGCATCGCCTGTTCAAGCTGCTCCGCCGTGCCGCGCGTCATATCGAAGGCGTACAGGTTATGCACGGCGTCATGGTTGACGACCCGGCCATCGTCGGTGCGCTGCGAAAACGCCTTGAAATATTCGCGGCGGTTGAAAATCTCCATCGCGTCGCCGACCTCGGTCAATTCCCGCCCAAGCTCGTCCTTGCTCAGAATGGCGTATATCTTATCGCGCATCTCTTTCAGCTTGTCCGGCACGTAAAAAATCGCCGGTTCGTTCATATCGTTCCAGAAGCCTTCGATGCCCTGATCCGTGAACATTTCATACTGTTTGCCCCACCATGCCCGCACTTCTTCGCGCAGAAAGTCGGGGAAATGGCATAAGCCCGGCCAGACGGCGGCGACGAAATCCTCGCCGCGTTCATCCTTGCAGAAATAGTCATTCGCCTTGCCTTCGTCATAAAGCGCGTAGCCCGGTTCGACCTTCACGCCGGCGTCGAGAATCGGGACGAGCCTGAAGCCGTCAGCTTTCATCTGCGCGACGAACTCGGCGAAATTCGGAAATTTCTCGTCATCCAGCGTGAACACTTTATAGTTCACCATGTAATCAATATCCATGCCGATGGCGTCGCACGGAATATCGAGCGCGCGGAATTGCTTCGCGATGGCCTGCACGGTCTCGGCGTCAGGATAGCTGTACCGGCATTGCTGATAACCGAACGCCCATTTCGGCGGAATGTACGGCGATCCGGTCAATGTGAGGTATTCGCGAATGATCTGTTTCGGCTTGCTGACATCGAACAGATAGAGATCGAAATCTTCGGACGGAATCAGGATTTCCAGCCGATCTTTATGCCTATGCCCGATGTCGAAGGTCATGTCAGAGGGATAGTCTATGAAGAAACCGAATCCGCGTTGTCCCGTCACGAACACAAACGGATGTGATCCGTACAAAGTCTCGACATGCGGCTGATGCGGCGAAATATCGGTGTTATACGTGCGATACACTTTGCCGCGTTTGTTGACGCCGCCCAACTGTTCGCCTAAACCATAGACGCGATCATTTTTTGCGAGGTCATAGCGCAAGACGGTTTTTCCGTCTGTTTGTTCGATGGTAAAATAGGGCAGCGCGGCGACAGGCCGAATGTCGAACGTGGTCATTTCAGGAAGCGCTGCGCCGGTCGGGAACGGAGAACCGCTGCGATAACATGTCGTATCTTGAAGTAATGATTGATGTTGCATCATACGTAATATCCTTATACCAAATTGCCTTCGAATAGATCGTCAATTGTACGTCGAAACTGTAGTTTCGACGTACATCGCGAATATGATCTTTCAAAACGCAATTGGCATTATATCCTTTCGATTTCGAATGGTGAAGTGAATATTCAGAAAATGAATTGTTTCCAGAGCAGTTTGGCTTAGATAATGAAGAATTTGTCAAGAAAAATAATGGATTGAATTGAATTGATTCAATTTAATCCATCTCACCCGATATGTCGCCATTCACCGCGTTATTCACTCGCCTTAACACCGAATCCAGGAGTGCAAACGCTTGCTTTTGCACTCCTCATTGTTGTTTCGTTACGGGCGAAACATCAGTTTCGGCCTACGGCGCGAATATCATCTTTTCGAACGCAATCGGTATAAATATTATCCAATCAGAGAGAAACGGATATTTTTCTTGCCAAAAAAGCAGGCGGATGTATGAAGATCAACTGAGACAGATTATTATATAGCATCATTCGGAAGCATTGCCCCGTGAGAACCCTGCCAGGGTTCAAAACCCTGGCAGGGTTGGGTTCAACCCTCGTGAATAATGCGATAACATCGAAGATTCGAAAAAGGAGAGTTGATGCGTATGAAACCACAGAACTTCCAGCGATTGCTCGGCTTGTTCGCGCTTGCCGTCGTCGCGATTGTTTTTTTCGTGAGTATTTTCGCAGGCTTTATCATTGATTGGCTCTGGTTCGGTTCGCTCAGTTACAGCGCGGTGTTCTGGACGATGTTCACCGCCAAATTCTGGTATGTGCTGCTGTTTACCGTGTTAGGCGCGGCATTTCTCGGCGCGAATTTCTGGCAGGCGCGCCGAATCGGCAAAAAAGATGGACGCCCGTTGCAATTCGATAACGCAACGTTCGACCGATTCGATTTGGGCGAATATGCCGAACCGCTGCGTCAATTGACTTCTGGCGGCGTCAAACGCGCACCGTTACTGCTCTGGCTGATCACTGGCGTGCTGGCGTTGTTTACCGGGCTGACCGTCGCGCCATTCTGGGAAACGCTGCTGAAATTTTTCAATAGCGTGCCATTCGGCAAAACC
>CAZRSF010000127.1:0-7473 GCA_964602655.1 uncultured Candidatus Moduliflexus sp. | reverse complement strand
TTCTATTCGAAACGTTCCCTTCGACAAGCTCAGGGAACAGACGGTGCCGTTCCCTGAGCTTGTCGAAGGGAACACAGGCCATACTTTTTATAGAACATCACAGCCCTCTCTCAGGAAGGGGAGTTCACTTTCAGCAGATCGAATCTGCTGCGTAACATCAGATACTCAGATACCATTCCCACAGAACCGATCCGGTCACGCCGAGCGACCAGCCGACAAATACGACCACGATTCCGACGCTGAGAATCGTCAACCAGCGCGAATGAGAGACGCCGAACCAGCGTTGTTCCGGCTCGGCCTCGCTGCCGCGCAACATCCGACATGATGTCTGTAATTCTAAGACTAACAATGGAATCGCGAGATAGGCATAGATGTGTAAAAAATAAAAAAATCTGAAACTTGGGGTCACGAGCGTCAGAAACAAAAAAGGGAGTTGAATCAGGACGAAACACGCTGATACTGCCGATGACGGCACCCATTTATAGCACATAAAGACAACGAAGAAAAAGAGAATCGCGCTGAGGAGATTCCACACCGCTATCCTGAACAGCCCACGAGAAGCCACCCATTCGACATGGGATAAGAGATGATACCATGTCAACGATTTGGGGGATAATTTCAAGTGAAACAGGCTTAATGATGGCGTCAAATCTTGATAAGACGGCAGGTTCCGAATATTATTTTTCCAGAGGTCATTCCATTGCAAAAAATTTTGTTGGGAAAAAACAGCCGCAAAAAAGATGTGTGCGCGGTCTGCGACGAAAATAGGCATATTTCGAATGATTGCCGTGCGAAAGAGGCGGCGTATATGGGTGCGATCCGCGTCAGTCAACCGCTCGAACTGCGTGTGATCGAGCAATTCTTTTCCCAGTGCAGGATTGTAATATCGTTCCAATGTCGAGCGATCCCCCCATAATTTTTCCATCAGTGCCATATCTTGCTCGTGCGTGTCCGAATAATACGATTTGCTGAGAAATAAGGCGGCCACAGGATTGGTTTGAATTTCTACGCTCGCCTTGCTATATTCCTGCACGCCTAAGATGCGAGGAACGCCGACATAGCCGATGAGAAACATGCCGCACGCCAACGCGAGAAAACGGCGAAATGCGGTCATCGGCATGAGACGCTTGAAAAAAATAATCGCAGGAAGAAAGACAAAAAAGGGCAATCCATTCGGACGAACCAGACACAGCGCGATAAACGCGAACGCCAGAATAACAAGGCGTTTCCAGGATGGCGAACAGATCACCCCGTGTTTTTTGTAATAATCGAGAGCATAGAGCTGCCAGGCCCAAAACGCGATGAGCAAGGAAAAAGGAATGTCTTTCCACAGAATCGTGTTGAAAATGCCCATCGGAATCGAAAGGAGGCTCACGCCAAAGACCGGCAGCACCAAAAAACGGGACGCTCCGCGTGTGATCGCGAAATAACAGACATAGCTGAGTAAGCCCGACAGACAGAACATCTGAACCATGCCGACGATAGCGGGCGTGTCGGCGAATTGCGCGAGCATCAGCAGGATTGACGTGTAGAGCCAGGCTTCGCGAAACACCAATGTTTTGGTCTGCTGCCAGTAGAGAAAGGAGTCGTACGTCAGCATTCCCGGCCAATTTGCCAGCAGCCACAGCCCGAACGCCGCAGATGAGGCAACAAAGAACGTCCAGAATATCCGATGCGACGCATCCCAAAAGATGAATTTCAGCGTCGCGCGCCAATTCGGCTGATGATAGCGCATTTTCAAACCGCTGACTTCATACGCGCCCCATGCGGCCAGCAATGAAACGATGACTTGAATCGTCAGCAGCAGCGGGTGCATTTTTCTCGTAGATTGTTCGAGATTTGTGAAGATCAGCGCCGTGCCTTCGCGCCGATCCGGGGCAATTCTCTTGCCGTCGGGCAGAATGATCGTCGCGTCGCATGGCTGGCTCGCCTCCACGATCAATGTGTTGACGCTCCGCTGCGGCAGGCGCTGTCGTTTAAGAAGAGACTGGCGAGCAGCATTGGCGGACGCTGGCACGGTGACGCGATGTTGAAGATATTCGAGCCGCTCCCCGCCGTCCCATCGAAGAAACAGCCCGATGGTATAATCGCCGGCAGGCAAAAATGTTCGGGGAATTTTTACGAGAAATCCGGCATCATCGTAATTCGTCGAATCAGAGAATCGCTGGCGCAACTGCGCAGTCACATCAAAACGTTTTTGTCGCTCCGTAGTAAACCGATACACCGACGCCCCTGATGTGAGGACGAGAAACACATTCGCTCGAACAGACGGCACGGAGGGCATCACAGCCCAGCCTTCGAACAGCATCTCTTCGTTGTCCAACGCGACCCGGTCGAATTGATACGCGAATGCGGCAGGCGACGACGGGGGCGGAAGCTGGGCGGACGATACCAACTCAGAGGGGCCAAGCAGACAAAACGACAGGTCGTCGTCTGCCTGCTGTCCTTCATTCCAGCGCAAGATCACGAAATCATGCGAAGTCATCTGCCCGGAAATTTCGATCTCAGCCGGAAGAAAGTAATGATAGCGAGAGAGACACCATATCATCATTATCAGAAAAACACATACGCTCGAACCAAAACGTCTGCTCATGCCGGAGATTCCCTTTTACGCGACGAATGAAGAATTGATGCGCTTCTATATATCAGATGTCACGACATCAGACGTGACCATTCTGAACATATTTCTTCAGGAAAACGATTCTTGTCAATACTGTTTGCGGAAAATCTTTGCATGATGCAGAATAATCAACAGGATTGCAAGAAATGTGCGTTATTTTCGCAAGAAAATCTGTCGCGCCCTCGAAAAAAACAGGTAAGGGGAGATTTTAGAAAATTTCTCATAATTTTCCTTGTTTAAAACGTCTCAATCTATTTATAGTGTTGGAAATGATTCCAGCAAGAGCGCAGGAGACGCTTTCGTCTCCGCGCAGTCCAACGCATTGTTCTGAGAAAAGGGTACGGTCATTATGCATATTCCTTCATTTGGCCTGTTTACGAGTGAATTCGCCGTAGACCTCGGCACGGCGAACACGGTGGTTTATACGAAAAATAAAGGCGTCGTTTTCAACGAACCGTCTGTTGTCGCAATTAATGTCAAAACCAGAGAGCCTGTGGCGTTCGGGACCGACGCGAAGCAGATGATCGGACGCACGCCGGAAAATATTACGGCGATTCGCCCGCTCAAAGACGGCGTGATCGCTGATTTTAAAATCACGGAAGCGATGCTGCGCTATGTCATCAGAAAAACGCTGAATAAGGGATGGATTGTTCGTCCCAAAGCGATTATTTGTATTCCGTCAGGCATTACAGAAGTCGAGAAAAAAGCGGTGAAAGATTCCGCCATCTCCGCCGGAGCCTCGCAAGTCTTTCTCGTGGACGAGGCGATTGCCGGCGCCATCGGGGTCGGCCTGCCGATTGAAGAACCCTCCGGGAACATGATCATTGATATTGGCGGCGGCACGACGGAAGTCACAGTCATCTCGCTCTCCGGCATCGTCTATAGCAAGTCGATCCGCGTGGGGGGCGATGAAATGGATGAGGCCATCATTCAATACATCAAACGAAAATATAATCTGCTCATCGGCGAACGCACGGCGGAATATATCAAAATGTCGGTCGGTTCGGCCTTTCCGCTGCAACAAGAACGCGAGATTTCGATTAAAGGACGCGACCTGTTAGAAGGCATTCCCAAAACGATCCCCATCAAAAGCGAAGAAATTCGCGATGCCTTATCAGAAATCGTCGCCGCCGTTGTAGATGCCTTGCGGACGGCGTTAGAACGCACGCCGCCGGAACTGTCCTCCGACATTGCCGACCGCGGAATCGTGCTGACGGGCGGTGGTTCGTTACTGCAAAATTTCGATATGCGGCTGCGAGAAGAAACCGGTTTGCCGGTCACGCTCTGCGATAATCCGCTGATGTCTGTCGCGATCGGCGCAGGCAAGTTATTAGCCATGCCGGAATTACTCGGCAAGGTCGTCATTGACTAATCCGATGCCGAAGGTGAAGATACGAATATGTTGCATTTATTTAGAAATTATCGCCATGTCTCGCTATTCGTCCTGTTTCTGTTTATTTCGCTGATTCTGCTGTCGCTCGGACGCCCGACATTGGAGAATGTTCCCCAGCCATCGAATATCCTGGAGCGCGTGATGCTCGTCGTCTTGCAGCCATTTCAACGAGCCGTCACGTCAGTCATTACGAATACGCAGGATATCTGGAATAATTATCTCAATTTAGTGAATGTCTCCAAAGAAAACGAAGCGTTGCGCAAAACAGTTCAGCAGTTGCAGGCCATGAATAACCAATACCTTGAAGATTTGTTGGCGTATGAGCGGCTGAAGGGTACGTTGAATCTGGTCGAGGATCGAAAATTTTCCACCATCTTGGCGCGCGTCATTGGGTATGACGCGACCAATCACAGTAATACGATTATCGTTGATCGCGGGAGCGATGACGGTATTCAAGCAAGCTGGCCGGTCATCACGCACGGCGGAATCGTCGGCATGACGATGGCAGTGGCGAAAAACTCGTCGCGCGTCCTGCTCCTCAGCGACCCGAATTGCGGCGTGTCCGCCATTATTCAGCGTACCCGCGATCATGGCATCGTGGCGGGCTTGACCAGAAAAGACGCCTATACGATGAAAAATGTCAGCCGACGCGCGGAAATTCGCGAAGGCACGATTTACCGACTGACGGATCAATCGCTGATCGAATTAGCGAAATCGGAGCTTCCAGGGTATCAGATTACGGCGGACACCATGACGCGCCTTACGGAAAATTTGGTTCCAGCCGATGTGTTAGCCATTTTGGAAGGGATGCAACGCACCTTATACGGCAATCAGCGCTTATTTGTCAAAGCCCTGGAAAGCACATTAGGCAAAGAACAGGCGGATTGGTATAAAGGGATCATTTTGCAATTTTCCCAGGCCGATGTGCTTGCCAACCTCCGACCGCTCAAAGATCAGCAATATGCCTCGGAAAAAGCCTTTACTGACGCATTGCAAGCCGCAATCGGCGCAGAACAAACCACGAAATATTCGGAACAGATTCTTCAATATGCCCGTGAGGAAGAAACCGTGATCTCGTCCGGATTAGGCGAGCTTTACCCGAAAGGCTTGCTGATTGGAACGGTCTCGAAAGTCATAAAAGACGATTATGGCCTGTTTCAGGAGATTGAAATCACGCCCAGCGTGGATTTCTCGAAATTAGAAGAAGTCTTAATCATTCAACGTACGGAAACCAACGAAGTAGAGGAATAATTCGATTCATGCGGAATGCTGAGATGATCGTTGACGGGAGTGGCGTATGTATCTTGCGCTGACACTGATTATCGCGCTGGGCGCGATGGTGCTTCAAACCTCGGTGTTTCCGTTGTTATCGCTGACAATCAAGCCAGACCTGCTGCTCGTCATCATCGTGTATCTTGGGTTGCGAAAAGGGCCGGAAACCGGATGCATCAGCGGATTTGCGTTCGGGCTGATGCAAGACGCAAGCTCAGAGATACTGTTCGGCGCGAATGCGCTTGCCAAAACCATCCTCGGATTTTTCAGCGGTATCGGGGGAAAACAACTGTACACGCAAAGCGTGTTTACGCACATGCTCTGCGTCGGCCTCAGCACGCTCGCAGGGGAACTTATGCTGCTCGGTCTGCAAGGTTTTCAGAGCAATTGGAAACAGATGTTGTTGTATGAAACGTGTTATAACATGCTGTGTTGTCCGGTGATTGTCGGGATATTTCGATTCGGAGAAACGCGCTTAGGAATGCGACATGATTAAAACGATTTATCAATTATCTTTCGAACATAACGGACATGGCGGACTTCGCGATCAAATCGTGAATGTCGTAGAAAAAACGTCGCTCTCCATTGTGCGCTTTCAAGCCTATATCCCAGAAGATCGCCATTCCGCCAATATTCTCGGCTCTGTTCGGCAAGGCACTGGCGTGATCATCAATTCTCAGGGCTATATTCTCACAGCGGGCTATTTGGTGATGGAAGCCGAAAATATTCAGGTGGTGTTTGCCGACGATCGCATCGTCGAGGCCGAAGTGACCGGCATTGATTACGAAAGCGGCTTCGGTTTGCTTCGGCTGCTTGATGCAGGGGACATTCAGCCCGCCACGTTAGGCAATTCCTCGCGCGTGACGCCAGGGCAGTTGACGATCACGATCGGCGACAGCGCAGAAGCGCAAGCGCGTATTGTGACCAATGGCCGAATTGCCGAGACCTCGCCGTTCATCGGCTACTGGGAATATCTGTTAGAACGCGCGCTCTACGTGGTTCCGCAGAACCCCGCGTTTGGCGGCAGTCCGCTGTTCAATCTCGAAGGCGAAATCATCGGGATTGTGTCGCTTCAGTTGAATCAGCAGCAAGGGATGAATCTCGCCGTTCCGATTGAACTGTTGTATGACATCGAATCCGAACTGATTCGATATGGGCGCGTCATGAGCCGGCCCCCCAGAACATGGACGGGCATGTATCATGCGCCGTATCAAAAAGGGATTATCGTGGTGGATGTCATGCCGGACAGCCCGGCAGACGATGCAGGGATCGAAAAAGGAGATATGGTGACGCACATTGCCGGAAACCGCGTCAAAACCGAAGAGCAATTCCTGCGTCAACTCTGGGAAATTCCTGTCAATACCGAATTTCAAGTCACGCTGATTCGGAAAAATCTTCAGTACGCCCTGACCGTCTGCGGCATTGATGTCTATGAATTTTACAATATCGGCGGCAGCAGCGAGTTGCCAGGCCATTAGATCGCTGACAGATTTTTTCGGATCGCCCTTGTTCGCATTTCAACAAATTGATTATTCTCCTACTCGGTGGCGATAAATCATCTCAGCATCGGGACATTAAAAAAGCAAAAGACCTTGCCGCAACGCTCAAGGAGTAGATAATGAACACGTTGACAAAGTTTGATGCAGCAGATTATCTCGATAGCGAAGAAACGATTGCCGAGTATCTGACGGCCGCTCTGGAAGATGAAAATCCTGATGTATTTTTGACAGCGATCTCCGACGTTGCAAAAGCGCGTGGGATGGCGGTAATCGCTGAAAATACAGGGTGAAAGCGTGAACGTTTGTATAAGGCGCTCGCCCCCGGCGCAAAGCCTCGATATGACACGATCATAAAAGTTCTGCACGGATTAGGAGTAAAAATTACGGTGACGGGTTGCTAATCCCTTACCGAATCGCCTCTTCGAGCAGCATCTCAAGCGCCTCGCGCGCAGTTTCGCGAACGGTTGTATCCTCATCCTGTAAACATGCTTTGATGTTGGCTAAATAATCGCGAGATAGTAAGCCTAAATTCCCTAATGCCCACACTGCCGACGCGCGGACACGCGGTTCGTTGTCGCTCAGACATGCCACGATGTCCGGTAAATACCGTCGAGCAATATCCGCTAATTTTCCGAGCGTTTCGGCGGCAACAGCGCGCACATGCGGGTCATCGTCCCGAAGACAGGAGG
>CAZRSF010000126.1:0-7684 GCA_964602655.1 uncultured Candidatus Moduliflexus sp. | reverse complement strand
AGCATTTTTTCTTCATCATGATAAGTAAAAAGTTTATTCAGGAAAGATGTCTATTGTTCTAATTGAAAAATGAGTGTCATATATGCGGTATCACAAATACGACGAGTTCCGCAATGTTCACAGGCAATCTGTCGCGTGTCATCTAATTGCTCGACTAAAACAAGCAAAACGTCTTCCCCATAAAAATCCATTAATATCATTATCAGTTTCGCTTTTTGTTGAGGAGTCTTTTCTGCATGGATTCGTTCAAGGATAACACGTTCCGGTTGACAGGTCATGCGCCTGAGAACCATACGCACGAGATACATTTCATCAACCGTATCAACCTGTTGAAGATAGTCCAATAAATTGCTGACGACCTGTGTATCATTCAAAAATTCAGCGGATTCGAAAAATTCTTCGATTTTTTGCTCAGAGAAATTCAAGTGACGCAAGTCCTTCAATATTCTACTTGTAGAAGAGATATCTTCCACCCTTCCTTGAACTGAACACGTAAGCATGACAAGGATAGTCAGACACCATATTCTATATTGTTTCATTGTTTTTCTCCTCTTCATCAGAAACTCCAATAGTTCATGAGTTGTTCAATTGCAAACACATCACTTCCAATTTGAGACCAACTTTTCCCGGCGACGATTCCCTGTATAAATACAAGTGGAAGGGTTTGGGAGTCGGCTTCATCTGTGTTATAGAAGACAATCCCATGCTGAAATGACTCCAAAAAGTGCCTGCCAGAACTACAGAGATGGAGACATAATGATCGATACTTCAGCGGAGGAACATCTGTCGATCCAGATTGAACCAGCAGGTGTTTCTGAAGCGTATTGACATTCGCCTCGTAATGATACCACAAATCCGGCGCGGGCGTACTGCCTTGCTTCGTTAGCGTGAGCGTCTCGCCCACTCCGACCACATCATCCGGATTGTCTGGATCATTCGGGAATTTCAGTTGGTCAACAATCCCCGGCAACACCAAGTCATTCTCGACCGTTTCAGGAATCTCGTTTGCGTTGGAGGAAGAATGTGCAACAAAAAACGCCGCCTCATCGAGAAGCGGCGGTAGGCGTGGCCGTGGGTTGTGGCGGGGCATATAACCGTTTCAAATGCTCCGGGACCTCGCGTTTCGGCAGTTCTTGCAGGATAAACGCCTTATTGGCCTCCCAATATTCTTTAAACGTTGTAATCAACGTGGCTTGATGATCTTGCTCTTTGCCGTATATACCTTCAAAATCACGATATTTTACGAATCCTAAGATTTCTAACTTGAATATTAAATCTTGATAAGCGATATCACATACTCGTCGTTGTCCACAAGAAGCGCATCCGATATTCCTAAGATCGTCTAACTGGTCAATCAGGGCGAGAAATACCTCCTCGGTATAAAAATCTCTCAGCAAATCTATGAACTTTGCTTTTTCCCAAGGATTCGTTTCAGTGTTTAACCGTTCGATAATCAGTTGTTCCGGATGGCAGGTCATCCGTTCCATCACAACGCGGTACATCAAGCGTTTATGCTGCTGACGAACGTCCGATTTTTCAAGAAGGCGTAAATGGTCGAGAAGATGCTGCACTGCCTGTGGGTCATTGAAAAAGGTCGCTGATTGGAGAATGCGTTCGCTTTCTGCATTATGGAAGCCAGTCTCCCATAATTGTTCGACGAGAGTAATCTCAGGGGGGGCGTCATCCCATAACAAACGCGTGGACAGAGAATTACAAACCCAATCATCATCCATAGTTGACATCTGATAGCATGTTTCATCATACATTCCTCCTTTGTCAGTGTTAAAATGGGTGGTAGGCAATTGTGTCATCTAATCCATACATCTCTGTTTCGATCTGTGACCATGTCATGCCTGAAATAATATATGTAATGAACGCTGTAGGCTCTTCTTGCGGGGAGGTATCGGCTGTTGTATAAAATACCTGTCCATGCTGGAAGCTTTCCAGAAAATACCGCCCGGAGCTGCACAAATACAAGAATAGCGATCTATAGTGGAGCGATGGCACATCCTCTGCACCGGACTTCACCAGTAAGAATTTGTGTTTCGTGCTGACGATGGGAGCCTGATAATGGTACCATACATCCGGCATCGGCGTGGCGCCTTGCTTCGTTAGCGTGAACGTCTCGCCCACTCCGACCACATCATCCGGATTGTCTGGATCGTTCGGGAATTTCAGTTGGTCAACAATCCCTCGCAACACCTGATAATTTTCGACAGTAGGAGGAATTTCGTCTTCAGTGATCTGCATTGGGCCGTTGATTTGCAGTTCATGCGCCCACGCCACCCCGGCAATGGCCGGATTTGAATCGCTATTCCGTTTTCCGGTCATATTGAAAAAATCCGTTGTGCGAACAAGTATTTCGCCTTCGTGAGCAAATGACAGGCCAATGCCGGAATTCGCATGACCGTTGAAGATGACATCCGCCCCCTCGGTTTGCAGGGCAATTTTCGCGAACTGCGCGCACTTTGGCGTTTGCATGCAGACCTCCACACTGTAATAGACTGGTGTCTGACTGATCGTATTACCAAATAGGATGCCAGGAAGCGACGACGTCATGCGTTGATCAATCGCGTACGCGCTCATATACTTATCGAGCGCCGTTTTCGCCGCGGATACCGGCCCGCCGCCGAAAATCGCAAAGATCGGGTGCGCCACTACGACGGTCACGGTCCGCTGCGCGATCTCCTCGTTCTTCGCATTCAACGCGCGCAAGGTGATCGTACTCCCGGTCATGTTGCCGTGCGGCTGAAACCCTTCTACATAGACGCTGGTCTGCGCAATGTCCAATTCGGCGCTATTCGAGGCGACGAATTCATCAGCCGCCAGATTTTTTGTCGAACTCTTCCAGAGCTTCAGATAGGTCTCATCATAATCCAAACGATAGGTGGCAATTGTCGAGTTCGAATCCGTGATGATGATCTTCAATTTCAGCAGATCATCGTCGCCGCCCATCACGCCGTTCGGATCGTCCTTATCTGATTGAATCACGCTCTCCCCGTGCGCCAACCCGCGGCCGTCGCCATCATCATCGTCATAATTCAGGTTGATGACTTCTGTGTCAACCTGATTCCCACTCCCGTCCGGTGTGATCAGATGAAACACTATTTCCGGGCAGCCGATCTTGCAGGTCGCGAGACTCGCGTTCGCCAGCAACACGTCCGCTAACGACGCCAACGCGGGCATCGTCGTCAAGAAGAGCGGTTCAGCAGCCGTCTTGACCTGGGCATCATTGACGATCCATCCGGTAAACGCATGTCCCGGCTCTGTCGTCACTTTCAAGGTAGCCACTGCACTGTTCTGAAATTGCTCTTTACAAAGCGGATCGTCCGCCACCATGTCGCCGGAACAGACGATGCCATTCGGCGCTTCCACGTCATCCACGCCGCCGTCGCCGGCAGTGACGGTGCAGCCCGCGCTGGGGACGATGTTCACGGTAAAATTACTGGCCGTCACCGTAATATTTTGCCTAATCTTGCCGCTCCATGCTCCATCATTATCTTTGACTTGCAGGAACACCACATACGTCCCCGCCTGACTGAAAGTGCGCGTGATGCTGGACTCGCTTCCCGTATAAGCGGCCTGTCCATCGGAAAACGTCCATTGATACTGAAACACGACCCCGTCAGGATCATACGAACAGGTGCCTGAGATGGTCACTTGCTCGCCTATTTTCGGCGCAGGTGGGGTGACCGACGTAAAACAGGCGACGGGAAGCTCATTATCGAATTGCGCCCACGCAGAACCGGTTGTCCCTTCGATACACAGCCAGACACTAATGAACCACAACAGGCTCCTTCGTATGCCCCCTCTCAACATATCATGTCTCTTCCATCGTGTCATCTTGTCACCTCCTTATGGTTGCTGAGGCGTCACATCCGCATACGCGAAGGTGATCGTCCCGTTCGTCAGATTCATGGTCATGGTGCCGATTTTCAGATACCGTCCGTCACTGCGCCGAAAGACAAGGGTTTTCGTGGCTGTGAACGTCTGTGGAGTCGGCGTCTGCCACGTCAACCCCGCCACGTTTCCTGCACCAATCGCTTCGAATGCCTTGCCGCCGGTGGCGCTGTCCTCGACCGCGATCTGTTCGACGATCGGCTCTGGCGCAATCACGGCCTTCCCGCCCTGCAATTCGACATGGAATGTCGCGAGGGCGCTGAAGGTGAAGAGGTTCGGCATCTTCGGCAGGATGATCTGTTCGATCCCGCTCATATTCGCGCCGACACCGAGCGACAGCACCGTGTGATCCTGTTCGGTCGCCCCGTCGCGCAGATTGACGCCTTCGAGGAAGGCGACGGTCATCATGCTCAACGTGTCGGCGGTGACGGTCAGCGGGATCGGCTGCGGCGCGGACATGCCCCCCTTGTCGTCAGCGGCGGCCACGCTCGGCGTGAACGTCCCGATCTGCGTCGGGCTGGCCGTCCAGGCAATCACGCCGGAGTCCGCGTCGATCGTCATGCCGTCCGGCGTGTTGGTCAGGCTGAAGGTGAGGGCATCGCCGTCCGCGTCGTTCGCCTCAACATCGTAGTGATCGGTACGATTCACCATGACTGGCTGCGTCGAGGTGATGTCCGGCGCATGGCGGACTGTCAAGCCAATGGCGTGTCGAGCGGCACGTTGGTTGCGCCGTCGGCAGAGGAGAGCAGCATCACCGGCGCGGGGCAGCAGGCGTTGAAGACGGCAGACACGATGATATTGGACTTGTATAGCGAACTTGCGGGTTCAATACGCGCCCGCGACCAATTCCGACGAAGCAATTCCGCTGAAATCAAGGATTGCTTCGTCGCTGACGCTCTTCGCAATGACAGTTTCTCGTAAAAACTTAACAGCCCTGTAGTTTGGGTTGGGGGGGCGGTGGATAAGAGACATAATCGAATTATTTCTTTCACCTTCATTCATACCGATTGCCATAGAAACGATCATGATTCGAATTTGTGGCGCGGACATTCCTGTCTGCGGCGCACAGGCAAGAATGCCTGTACCACCAATGTGCAAAGAATTTCTTAAAAAGCAAAAATATGCTGTTGACAGTATATCATTTTTTCCGAATAAGGACTCTAAACGTTTATAACATCACAGAAAACCATCTCTTAACGCATCGGGAACAGCGGACATCATGACATCACAACCTTTCGGAACGCGGGAAAAAAATTTTATCATCTGCGTGGACGACGAACAATCTATTTTGAATCAATTATCAACGCAGTTGGATGAAGCGTTCGGCGAATTGTGCATGATCGAATACGCCGAAAGCGCAGAAGAAGCCCTTGCGCTGATGGACGACATCGAAAAAGACGGCGGCTCTACGCTGCTCGTGATTTCCGATCAGGTGATGCCTGGCATGAAAGGGGATGAATTTTTAGAGATTATCAATACGCGTTTTCCCGGCGTGCGGAAAGTGTTGTTGACCGGTTACGCCGGGCTGGAATCCGCCATGTATGCGATCAATCATGCGGATTTGGATCGGTATCTCGAAAAACCCTGGGATCGACAGGAATTTTTAGCGATTGTGCAGCAATTGCTCGGATCGGCGATTGAAGCGCCCTTGTCTGAGTCGGCGTTTCGCATCAGAGAGGCGATTCAAAACGTGCAGATGTTCCGCGATCTCTCGTTAGACGCGGTAGATTTGATTGCGGAGAAACTCCAACTCGTCCTCTTTCCGAAAGATACCTTTATTTTTAAGATGAACGATCCCGCTGATTGCCTCTACATCATCAAATCCGGTGAAGTCAAAGTGGTTGCTGGCGAAGACGATACCGACGAAGTCCTCGCCTATTTGGGGCGCGGTAGCTATTTCGGCGAAATGGCGATGTTGACTGGCGAACCGCGTTCGGCATCCATCATTACGACAATGGATACCGAATTATTCATGTTGACCAAACAGGATTTCGATCAGTTGCTTGCGCGCCATCCTTCGATTGCCGTCACGTTAAGCCATGTGTTGAGCCAACGCCTCCGCGACCTCAGTATCAAACGCGCCGGGCGTCAGAATAAACTGATCAGCATTATCAACCCGCTGACTGAAGCGTACGGGCATGACATTGTGATTGATCTTGCGCGGCGATTGGTGAAAGAAACGAATGGTCGGGTCGCGCTGGTAGATATTGCGCCGGTCGGCGAACGCATTCGCTCGTCCAGCGAGGAAAATCAGGAAAGCAAAGGCGCGTACTGGATCATTCGAAATCTCGATAATATTCAAGAAGAGGAATTAGAAAAGCTCCTGCCGAAGGATGCCGATGGCGTCAATTTTTTTGTCCCGCCGCTTCAGAAAGAACCGCCGCTTTCGACGTATATCGTCCAACTTCTGAGCCTGTTCAAAGAATTTTATAATTTTGTCCTCATTCACGTCAAGGCAGATTCCGACTACCACGATGACATCATGAAAATTGTGGAGCAATCGAATACCGTGCTATATTTGCTCAAACAGCCGGACACGCCAGCGGAAGCAGCGCAAGAAACCGCGTTGCTGCGCGCCCTGCATCAGGAACAGGCTGGTCTGATGAAAAAAACCGAACTCGTCGTGTTGCGTGACTCCCCGGATTCCTCATTCTCCGAACAGCTTTCCAGCTTCGTGGACCGGACGCGGATTCACTATCTGCGGATCGGAGAACCGGCGCAGATGCTCTTCCGGTCTCCTTCGGAAACGGTTATCACCGTCAGCGAACCTGTCCCGCAGACGCAGCGCGATGTCAGCCGGATTGCCCGCCGTCTCGGCAATGTCAGCGTGGGATTGGTGCTTGGCGGCGGCGGCGCGCGGGCGTATGCGCATCTTGGCATTTTGAAAGTGCTGGAAGAAGAACATATTCCGGTGGACATCATCGCGGGTACCAGCATGGGCGCATTTCTCGGCGCATTATACATCATGGGCAAAAGTATAGACGAGATTCTGGAGATTTCGCAGGAAGCGTGGCGGCGGCTGAATTCGCCGTTCAGTTGGACGTTGCCGCGCGTGGCCTTTATCAAAGGCAAACGGATTGACCGCCTTGTGCATGATATTTTCGGCGACACGCTGATCGAAGACCTGCCGCTGCCGTTTTTCTGTGTGGCCGCCGACCTTGTGTCCGGGCAAGAAGTCGTCTTAGGCAGCGGAAAACTGTATAAAGCGATTCTGGCAACCGGCGCGCTTCCGGCATTTTTCCAGCCGGTCGCGATCAAAAACATGTTCTTAGTGGATGGCGGCGTGGTCAATAACGTGCCGGGCGATGTGTTGAAAAAACAGGGCATTGACATCGTCATCGCCGTAGATGTCACGCCGGAACGCGAAGTCCATTTGATCCCGAAGCAAGATTGTTTCGACGTGGCGACCTCGTCGCTTCGACAGCGTCTGCTCTGTTACTTGAAATACGTAAAAGCGCGCTTCGGTACGATTCTTCTGCCGCGCATCATCATGCGCGTGATTGCCATCGAAGGACTGGAAATTACCCGGAACAAATCCCGCTATTTCGACATCCATATCAAACCGAATCTGGAGAATTTCGATCTGTTCGATTTTCGCCGCCTGCGAGACATCGTCAATATCGGCGAACAGACCGGGCGGCAGGAGATCGAGAAAATCCGCCAGACCATCGCGTCTCTCAAACGCGTCACCGAAGACCAGAAAAAAGGCTGACGTCTTACGAACGCCGAACGTCCCCCCCCCCCCTAAACCCAGGGCTGTTAAGTTCTAAAATATGCCGTCCAG
>CAZRSF010000125.1:0-7695 GCA_964602655.1 uncultured Candidatus Moduliflexus sp. | reverse complement strand
GTGATAATTTCGCGCTTCAACGGCTTAATGTTTATGGTGTTCAGCGTACACTGACGAGGTTTTCAGCCCCTCTTCGACATCCTTCAAAAATTCGGCATGATAACCCGCCTCGGCAAGCCGTTCCATAACGACCGGCAGCGGTTGCGTCCGGTCGAATTCTTCAAGGCGCGGTCTCTCTTTTTTGATGACGATTTCAATATCTCTTGAAACCAAATCTCGGAGAATCCCCAAAAATTTCTGGTCAATCTCTTGTACGTTCACATTGAATATCGCTTGCATATTTTAAACTCCTGTCTTTGCGTAAATCGGCGGATCGACGGCTTTCAGCGGCGTGTCGATCTGCGGAAACTTGTTCCGAATCGCTCGCAGCGCCTCGATGCAGGCGGCCTTGTCGCCGATGGCGCAGGTGGCGGATTGGCGCGTCAGGATGCGGGCGGCGATTCGCGCCGCCGCTTCGTCTTTCTCGGCCTCGGCGCGTAAAAAGCTGAAAATGCGCGTTTTCGCGACGCGGGCTTTATTGACCTGCGACAGCATGGTTACGAAATACGGCTCCAATTTTTCGATGCGGTCGGCGTGATTGGCGGCGAACTGCTCTAAATAATGCGTGGCGAACAGTTGCAAATCCGCCGACGGGTGCTGGCTCAGTTTCAACAGATAATCCCTACCGTCCGCTTCCCTGAAAAAGCGCGTAATCATCTCGCGCCCGAACGCCCGCACATCGTCGCGCACGCTATCGCACAGGCTTACGAGGAGTTCCGGCGTCCAATCATTTTCGGCAAATGCGGCGCGGAAATAGTCGAACGCGAAGCGGCGCGAGTCTTCCCAGTCGGAATCCACGATGCCGAGCGCGACGGCGGCGTCCTGTTTGATTCGCTCAGGATAACGGCGATAAAAATTCCAGACCGCCTCGCGCACATCACGTAATTCGTTTTTCGCCAAATCAATCATCTGCCGCGCGGAAAACGCGCTTATATCCACCACGTTTTTCAAGAGATACGCGCCAAGCAATGTCGCGTGAAGATGCGGCGATTTCAGCAGTTTCGCGGTTTTGTCCGCGTCGAAGAGCGCGAGATGCGGGCGGAGTTCTTCGATAAAGAGCGCGTACACGTCCTGATGAATCCCTTCCGCCGCTTCCTTGAACAGCAGCACCGAAAAGAGCAACTGCGCCAAGGCATCGCCGAACGCTTTCTGGCCTTTCGCGAGTCGCCCGATCAGCGGTTTCGCAGCCTGCCGGATTTCCGGGAAGACCGAGATGCAGAAATTCGCGAGAAGCGGCTGTTTTTCGAGCAATTGATAATCCGGTAGTTTGCCGAGCAGTTGCACGCCAATCGAACGCGCCTGCGGCGACGCCGATTGCAGTAGCGCGGCGAAGAAGTCGTCCGGCATCATGCGGGCGTCGCGGGTATGTTTCAGCAAAATTTTTCCAGCGAGCGTATGCAGTTCGGCGGTGGAATGCGCCAACAGATCGCCGATGATGTCGAAGCCGAGCCGGTACATGCTGCGCGGAAACGAGAGCAGCAAGATGTCGCCGATTTCCTGAATGGCCTCGTTTGAAAATTCGTCGGGCCCGGCGGCAATCAGCATGGCAAGCGCCCGGCTGACAATCGCCTGTTCTTGCAGTTCGAAGACATGCTGCGTCGGCAGGAACGCCCGCGCCCATTGCCACGCATCGGCGTAAGGCATGAAGATCAGGTCGCAGACGAACGCGGCGTCTTGCATGAACGCCGCCGCCGATTTTTCGATCCAGCGTCGCGCCATCTCTCGCGCCGGTTGATACGGGGAATTCAACAGGGCGCGAACCAATTCGAAATCGGGCTTGCCGGGCGTGTAACGCTGCGCCGCAAGGTCGAGCGCCAGCGCGTTCGTCGCCGGATATGGCAGCGCTAAAAGGGCGATTAACTGAGCTGTGTCGAGCAATTTTCCGTTCTCTGGATTGGCACGGAACGCTTTGGCCGCGAACTCCTGCACCCGTTCGCAGCGGCTTTGCAGCAGCAATTCGATAAGCGTCTGCGGCGTCTTGTCCCACAGCGCCGGAAATGCTTCTTCGCGGGCATCCGGCGCAGGCTGGCCGGGCTGATATGGTTCGACGCAATGCCACGCTCCGGCGTTCGGTTGGCGGCCATAACGCGGACTGTTGCCGTATAAAATGAAATTGAACGCTAAATGCGTCGCATACGCATCGTAATGCGTCGAGATGTCAATGCGGCGATATGGGCGATATTCGTAGCGGTAACGCGGAATAAAATACGGCTGCGTCAGGTCGCGGCTGTCGTCGTACATCAGCAGCAGACGGGCGGCGAGTTCGGCATAGGCCGGACTGTCCGCTTCTCCGGCGCGGCGCAGCGTCCGCGCTATCCGTTCGCGCAAATAGTCGCGGGTTTTGCTGGAATACGCGATGCGCGGCAGCGTTTTTTGATACTCTTCTTTGACATCCACATAGCCAACGCCGCGAATATGATATCTACCCCGCCGCGCATAATAGCCCGTCCGGCTGCGATAGCCGTGCGCTGTTTTTTCGATGCGATACGCGAGCAGGCCGAACATTTCGGCATCGTCGTAGAGTTCCGCCGCTTTGAGAATCTGGCGGATCGGCTGAAAATAGCCGGGCGCGAACGAGAGCTCTTTCAGAAGCGTCAGGAGCGGTTCGCGAATGGCGCTATATTTTTGCGTAAGCAGGTAGAGCGTCGTCAAATAGGTATTCGAGGCGGTCGCCAGCGTGAAAAGATAGTAGCGCAAACGCTCTGACAGCGCGATGGAGTCGTTCTGCTCGACAGCGGCGCGAATGTCATTCGGCAGCGTCGCGAGCAGCGCGTCGAAAAAGGTCGCGTCGTCGGAATCTTTCAACAGCCGCGCCAATCCCGTCGCCGCAATCCGCCGCGTTTTATCAGGCGTCGCATCTTGAAAATAGGCGTGTCCCAACACGCGGATCACGTCAGCCGCGCTCGATGCGTCGGCGTAGCGACTGAGCGCCCACGCGGTACAATACTGCTGCATGGCATCCCCCTGATTCGCGAGGCGCAGCAGATACGGGACGGCCTCGGTCAATTTCAATTCTCCGGCGCGCCAGATGACGCGGGACAGTTTCCATTTCGTCCGCGCGGTCTGCCCGTCTTCGAGCGCCTCGCGCAGGCGTTTCACGATTGCGGCGCTGCGGGCGGCGGCAGCCTGTGACATCGGCGGTTCTGCATGTTTCATGGCGTCTGCTCCTGCGTAAGGAATCTGGGAATATCCGGCGGCGAGCTTGCTGTTGACCAATTCGTCGAACGTCCGTTCTGCGACGGCGCGAGCCACCGGAATCACGGTTTTCGTCCCTTCCTGCGTCTTGCCGCCGCGATAGGCTGCGCGAAAATTGACGACATACACATTGCCGCCGACATCGCACAATTCGATAGTAAAGGTTTGTTCCGACGCGCCCTGGCCTGAATATAAGGTGATTTGACGAATGAGTTTCATAGGAATGTGTCCGGCGTTGTGTGATTGATGATGTTGTGAGAGTGGCAATATGTTGACATGAGAGAGGATTATGTCAAGAAAAAAGTTTGGGATTACATCGGCTTTCGTCTTTTGTTTATGTTTTATAGCGCAAGGAGGGAATAGTCTCGGCTATTCATTTGTTAGTTGATTCAACAAAAAAACCTCACAGGTGTTGAAAATCTGTGAGGTTCGAACGTCTGTCATGCTTATTCCGGCTGTAATTGGACTTTCATCGAATTGCCGGAGCGCATGGTGGCGAGGGCTTGCTCGAATTCTTCCAGCGCAAAGGTATGCGACAGGAGCGAGGTGACGTTGACGACCTGATTTTGCAAGAACCGGATCGCGGGCGCGAAGGTGTTGCAGAGCGCAAACGCGCCGTAGATTTTCAGGTCGCGCCGAAAGATTTCATACGGGCTGATGCGGATCGTGTCGTCTTTCGGGCAGACGCCGTAATAGAGCAAAACCCCCCGGTTACGAACATACATGGTCATCTGTTCGACGACTTTCGGGATGCCGGTCGCGTCCACCACCACGTCAAATCCGTTTTTCGACAGGCTTCTCAGCGCCTCCCGTTCCGTGCCATCTACGGTCACGACATGATGTGCGCCCAACGTGTTGGCTAATGTGCGCCGATTCTCGCGTCCCTCAACCATTACGATTCTGGCGGCTCCGGCATGTTTGAGCAACTGCATCAAAATCAACCCAATCGGCCCCGCGCCGAAAATCAACACATCCGCGCCAATCGGGATCGGCGTTTGCTGCAAGCCATAGACCACGCAGGCGAGCGGCTCGATCAGGGCGGCATCCTGAAAACTCAGGTCGCCGATATGAAACGCTTTCTGTTCAGGCACCGCGACATATTCGGCGAACGCGCCATCTCTGGTGACGCCGACAGCTTGCAGGTATTCGCATTGATTTTGCTGGTTGATCTGGCAGAAATAACATTTGCCGCAGCCGATATTCGGGTCAGCCGTCACGCGGTCGCCGGGCGCAAAGGCGTGGACATTTTGACCGACCTGCTCCACGACACCGGAAAATTCATGCCCCGGAATCAGCGGAAATTCGGAAAAATATTCGCCGTCATAAATATGCACATCCGTTCCGCAGATGCCCGCCGCTTTGACCCGAATCAGCAGGTCATCCGCGCCGATGTCCGGAACAGGCACATCTTTGACGACAGGGGTGCGAACGTTTTCGAGAACAAGCGCTTTCATACGTTTTACTAAGAACCCTGCCAGGGTTTTAAACCCTGGCAGGGTTATATTCGATAGATTTACCAGCAGGTAAAGCCGCCATCAACGATAAAGTCCGAGCCGGTGGTATAGCTGGACACATCGCTGGCGAGGTACAGCACGATCCCTTGCAATTCGTCCGGTTTGCCCATGCGCCCCATCGGCGTCCGTTTTTCCCACAGTGGAATCCACTGCGTCGCTTTGAGCGTCATCTCTGTGCCGATATAGCCGGGGCTGAGGCTGTTGACTCTGACATGATGCTGCGCCCATTCGGCGGCTAACGATTTCGTCAACATAATCACGGCGGCTTTCGACGCATTATACGCGCTTTGCGGCTGAGGTTCGTTGACGATATGCCCCGACATTGACGCGGTGTTGATAATCGAACCGCGCTGCTGTCTGATCATGGCCTTTCCTGCCGCCTGCGCCACGAGAAAGACGCCATTCAGGTTGATGTCAATCACTTTGCGCCACTGTTCGTAGGTCATGTCTTCGGCGTTGACATTGATGCAGATGCCAGCGTTATTGAAGACGACATCCACGCTGCCGAAGGCGTTCAGAATCGTCGTCATCATGGCGTTGACATCATCCGGCTTCGTGACATCCGTTTTCACGGCAAGCGTGTTGACGCCGAATTGCTGCAATTCTTTGGCGGTCTGCTGCGCGGCGTCAAGATCAAGGTCAACAATCGCCACATCTGCGCCCGCCTGCGCGAACGCAACCGCGATGCTTTTGCCGATGCCGCGTGCGCCGCCGGTGATAAATGCTTTTTTTCCAGTGAGTTTGAATTGGTCTATAATGTTCATGCTGTTCTCCTTGACATAATCCAGACCTCACAGGTTTTTAAAACCTGTGAGGTCTTTATTCAAGATTATCCTTTGACTGCGCCTGCGGTTAACCCTTTGACTAACGATTTCTGGCTGATCCAGCCTAACACGACCGCCGGTAAAATTGCAATAGTGGAAGCGGCGGAGAGTTGGGCGACAAACATCCCTTGCTGCTCTCGGAATCGCGCCATATATACCGGCAGCGTTGCCGCGCGGTTGCCGGTCAGGTTGAACGCGATAAAAAACTCGTTCCAGATAAAGACCGCCACAAGCATTCCAGCGGCAATCAGCCCGGTTCGCACGAGCGGCAGCGTAATCAGCGTCAACTGCTGAAGGCGCGAACAGCCGTCAATATCGGCGGCTTCGATGATTTCAATCGGAATGTCGGAAAAAAACGAATGCAGCATCCAGACGACAATCGGCACATGAAATCCGACATACACGATCAACAGCCCTATCGGTTTATCAATCAGATTGAAGGTTTGAAACCAGGTGTACAGCGGCACAATCACCGCGACCGGCGGGAGGAGAATCGTGGTGAGAAACCAGAGATAAATTTTGCCGTTCGTCTCTTTGTGTTTGAATTTGCCGAAAATCAACACGAACGCCGCCGGAGTTCCTAAAATCAGGCAGATAATCGTCCCGGCAAACACCTGAAACAGCGAGTTTCGCAAAAAGCCATACATGTTCTTATCGCTCAGCACTTTCCGAAATGTTTCCAGCGTCGGATCGAAGAAGAGCGATGGGCGTACCGCCTGAAATTCAGTTTTGAAGGCCGATAAAAACATGTAGAGTATTGGAAAGAAGTAGAGGATGGCGACCCCGAAAATGAAGATCGTCAGCGCAATTTTTCGGATGCGCTTTTTCTTCTCGATACCTCGTTGAATCTCTTGAAATGTGCGCGAGTCACTCATGATATTCTCCTGTTTTTCACTTATGTTACGCAGCAGATTTGATCTGCTGACGGTGAACTCCCCTCCAGGGAGGGGTTGGGGGTGGGTTGCGGACGAGAAGAATGCCGCGCATGACGATACCCACCCCTTGCCCCTCCCAAGAGGGGAATCGCGGAGGCGCTGCGTCGCATCAGTTATTCATACATGGCTTCATGTTTGCGAACGGAGCGATAGAGGAAATTGACCGCAATTAAGGTCAATACGACGGTAATGGTTGCCAATGCTCCGGCTCTCCCGACGTTGGACGCATTAAAGACCTGCATATAGACGGCGTAGGGGAGCGTGTATGAACGCGTGCCGGGGCCGCCAGCGGTGGTGACTAAAATGAGGCCGAATTCTTTGACGATAAAGATCAATCCTAACATCATCGCCACGCTGATATGTTTCATAATCATCGGCAGTTTGATGGAAAACGTGGCGCGCCACCAATTCGCCCCATCCACTTTCATGCTGTCTATAATATCGCCGGGAATGCTTTGTAAACCGGCCAGAATCACTAACACGAAGAAGGGCATCCATTGCCAGCAGAACAGGAACACGATCACAGGAATCGGGTAGTAACTGAGCATATCTACCGGCGTAAAGCCGAGCGCTTTCATAATAACGCCATACCAGCCGAACGTGGTATTGAGAATCGTGGTTTTCCAGATGACTCCGGTCGCGGTGGACATAACGAAAAATGGACCTAAAATCAAAGTTCGCGCTAAGTTCACCCCCGGAATCACGTTATCAAGAAGTAAGGACAGCAAAAAACCGCCGATTGTGCAGAGCATTAACGCGCTGACCGTAATGAGAACAGTTTGCCAGACAATCGAATAAAACTCGGGGACTTTGGGGAAGTTCGGAATTTTGAGAAAATAGACAAAGTTATCGAACCCTCTGAATTTGACCGGCAGATCAGGACGCGCAAGATTCCACCGGAGCGTCGAATATACCAGCGTTAAGATGAACGGAATCTGGGTGACAACCGCCACCACCATAATTCCTGGAAGAACGAACAGCCAGTCGCTTTTTTTTCTCATCGAAATTCACTCCTCTCGATTTTCGATATGTCCGTGTTTTCGACCTCACCCCGACCCCTCTCCGAAGGAGGGGGGAGGACGAACGCCCCTCCCCTTTGGGGCAGGGCTGTTACGTTCTAAAATATGCCATCCACGCCCAGCCCAGCCATAAATGGCCGGGCTCAAAGTTCAAGCAGGCTGAAGCCCG
>CAZRSF010000124.1:0-8383 GCA_964602655.1 uncultured Candidatus Moduliflexus sp. | reverse complement strand
GACGGCATCCTGGATACGCAGGTGCAAGTGCGTTCCGAATTCGATATGATGGGGAATGCGGCGTATAAGATGGTCAAATATTTGAATAATATCGCCGCCGCCGCCACCAAAATTGCGGATGGCGATTTGACTGAAACCATTGACATCAGATCGCCGGAAGACACGTTAGGTCGCGTGTTTTTTTCCATGACCGAAGGCTTGCGGACGTTAGTGCGGCAAATCCGCATCAGCGCGGAGCAGATCATGCATACCGGCCAGACGATTACGTCATTGACAGGCCATGATATTGAGATTGTCCAGCATGTCGAATTGTCGGTTGACCAAATGGTGTCCACCATGACGCAGATGGGCGCAAGCATCGAAGAAGTCTCCCATAGCATGGAAACGTTATCTTCATCTGCCGAAGAGACCTCGGCGTCAGCGACGCAAATGACCGCGTCTATCCGGCAAATCGCCAAAGACGCATCCGAATTGACCGCTGAAACCGATCAAACCATCAATGCCCTCAAAAATGCGGTCGAGACGTTGCGAGGGATCGTCGAACATACGGACGCCTCGAAAGAATTGTCGCAGACGACGATGCAAGACGCACAAGACGGACAAAAGGCGGTGGAGCAGGTTATGATCGGCATGACCACCATCAATCATACCGTGACAATGGCGGTGGAATCTATTAACGGATTTGCCAAACGTTCCGAAGACATCGGCACGATTCTGGGCGTGATTAAAAATATCACGGAACAGACCTCGCTCTTAGCGTTGAACGCTTCGATTATCGCGGCGCAGGCGGGATCGCACGGGCGCGGCTTCGCCGTTGTCGCGGACGAAATCAAAAGTCTGGCCGATGGCGTCGGCAAATCCACCAAAGATATTGCCGCAATCGTCAGAAAACTGCAAAACGATACGCAAGAGGTCGTGCGGACAATTCATGAAGGCGCGGCGAACGTCCACGAAGGGATGCAGCAGACGCAGCAAGCTCGCCAGACGCTGCAAAAAATTATCAGCAGCGCGGAACGGTCATCGTCCGTCGTGACGCAGATTGCCGAGACCTTGCATGAGATGTTGAAAAGCAGCCGCGAGATTACGCATTCCATGAAACGGGTCAGCGCCAGGACGAACGACATCAAACGCGCGACCAAAGAGCAGGAAGCCGCGACCTCGCAAATCAATATCGCCATCGAACAGATTAACGACATGTCCTCGCAGATTCATCGCGCCACTGCGGAACAGGCCAATGGCGTCCATCATCTGCTGGACATGAGCCGCGGCATTACCGGCTTGATCGAGCAAAACCGCGAGAGTTCGCAGCATATCGCGGGCGCAGTCAAAGACCTATCGCAGCAAGGCGATGTGCTGCTTGAGGCAGTCGGACGCTTCAAATTGAACGAGGCCGAAACGTTCGAGTTGGAAGACGATGCGGAGTAAGGCGGCAGAAATCCTTGTGAGCGCTTCTTCGTGGTTGTGCGGGGAACTGAAATGTTTCTACTATCAGATGCAAGAAAAAAGTATCTCTTGCCGTCTAATTACTTGTTAGGCCAACTATTCAATACTGAAGGTTCTGATGTTATGAAGAAAATAGAAAGAATGCTTACGATATTTCTCATACTTGTCCTCTGCATATACGGACAGCGTGCTTCATCTCTCGATGAAGCTCTCGAACGCGCCATCGCACGGGGAGAAGCCGCCAGTTTTCCGCTGGCGAGAGTGGTTGAAGATGCGAGGCCTCCCATTCACATTGATCCGACGAAACCCTTTGTAGTAGGATTAGGAAGAGGAAGTGGATGGCACGGGTTGGATACAGTTCGCATAACAGAGAAGGGGACCGTAGACCTTTATCGACAGTATGATGAAAAAGATACTGAAGGCGTGTGGCATCAGCGATGGGAAAGGGGACATCTTCAGATCCCAGAGGACGCCGTTCAAGCGCTTTTTGACGCCCTTTCGACGTATCACCTCTTAACACTCCACAAGGCCTATTATGCAGACGTGCATGATGGAACGCAATGGGTGTTTTTCGTTCGGCAAGATCGCACAGTCAAGTCGGTCTATTGTGATAATCACTTTCCCGAAAACCTGCTGGCGTTTGCTGAATGGCTGGATGCCCTGTTAACACAACACCGGCTCGATGAGGTCACCTGGGAAACAGTGCCTGAAGCGAATGGAAGGACGCATGAGGATGAATTCTGGGAGTGGGTAACCCGTCAGTAAGCAAGGATTCGAGGCACAGACATCTGAGGTCTTGCATTAAGAATCACACGAGAAAACAAGACGGTGTGGAGGTCGTAGAGTTGAATGTTGGCCTAACGATGCGCATGAACGGCGACCAGAACGAGCGGGCGAAAAAAAAGGTTGCCGAAATTCAAGTATGGTTGCGCCCGCCCTTTCTGGCGCGTTATGCGCGGCGTTAGGGTATTAATTGGCTTTTTGAAACACGACAGGAGGAAAACATGAGAGAGCAAGTGCGCAAACAGAGATTCTCTGGGATCATCGGAATTACCCTCCTCGCTGGAATGTGGATATCTTCAGCAAATGCTTGGGATATTGGAATCGTCAGTACGCAACAGACGCCACTCAATCTTCGTACTGGCCCAGCCACGCATCATACCATTATTGAAACCGTTCAAAAAGGCGACTCCGTTCTGGTTTTGGAAACCATTGGCGACTGGTATCTGATTCGTGCCTATACAAGCGATGGGTTGAATATTTCCGGCTATGTGAGGCGTCAATATATCACGGTTCTTCCCAAGATCACGGATATTGTGGACATCTACTCTGATGGTTCGGTCGAGATTCCCGGAACGTTTCCGAAAGAAATACCCGTCATCCTCTTGAAAAATGGGGCGTCAACAACTCAGACGGCCAATACTGTTGAACCCTTTCTCATGCAATTAGGGACACCGGAAGAGCAATTAGAATGGACATGACTGAATGTCCGCGCGACCTCGAAAGATTTTGTCGCAGCAATCATCGGCGATCACCAGATCGAATATCAGCATAACTGGGGAACGGTCGCTGCTGAGGCGGATCAAAAACGATTCGAACACGCATTGCAACAGTCCCAATGTGTGAAGATCCGATACGATAACGCTTATTCGAATCCCATCGCCGTTCGTGAAGAGATCGGAACCTGTCCTCTGGATGCTTCTGGGGGGTATCGGATGCTTGAAGTTGCACCTGACCGGTTTGTCATCTTTTTTGAGTCGGATGCATCATGTGGAGATGACTCGAAGGGAAGTTCTCGCGCGATTGCGCTCTTCAACGAAGGGACGATTACCTTTGTCGCTGGTGGAGACGCATTATCAATCATTCGAGATGTCAATCTCTTTCAGCTTAATCAGCGGGTGTATGTGAAATATGCCTATCTTCGGTGTGGTTCAGGAATATCTGCGAGAATAATTTGCGATATTTCAGGGCCTACTCCCATTCTTCGTTCGAATGTTGATTTCAGTATGTGATGCATGACACGAATGACTCAACTGGTCGTATCGGTGGTATTTCATCGGCTTTACGTGGACGCGTCCGTTGCTCGCGCCTTATTGGGAGCGTTCAGGCGCGTCACCCCTGAAAAAGAACCTATCAAATAAACGACAACCGTTGAACGACGCAAACATATCGGGGTGACATGATATATCCTGGAAATGGAGTACAATATCTTGACAATTTTACCATGACCTGTCGAAATGAATGAAAAGAAATTGCCGCAGGGATTGCCGGAAAGGTTATTTCACGAACGAATGATCTCCTTGATGCCGCATAAATTTGTGACGACTGGTGCGGATTGATGTGAGGAGTGCCGCGCAGTCGTGTTGCACCGCGTAAAGCTTGTTTTGCGATCCTGATGAGTAAACATCAAGGCTCGGATCGATAATGTGTGACACCACACAGGAGGGGCTTATGGAAAATCTGCACGATCGGGTACGATGGATGGATTATAAAGGAACAAAAATCCTTGTGGTTGATTTTTCAGACCTGAAGACGGGGGCGGAGGTCAAACACGTGACGGACCTCTCTGAAAAAATTCATTCTGTACAACCCCTGAGATCGGTCAGAAGACTCACGATTGGCCGGAATATCTTTTTTATTGAGGACGCGCGAAAAGTGATTGCTGAATATACCCCCAAAATCCTCAAGTATACGATCGCGTCGGCCTCGATCGGCTTTACCGACAGGAAAGCGATCATTATGAAAACCATTAATTCAAACATGAAAGATTTTGAGACGGAAGAGGACGCCGCGGAATGGCTCTCACAACAGGAGTAACGGTCGTGATTGCATGGAGACGTTGAATTGTATCCATTGGGTTGCGAATGAGGCCTATTGGGGAGGGATGAGATCGGAGCACTCCGTGCGAATAATTGGCGAAGTTGCCGTAACGATGCGCATGAACGGCGACCAGAACGAGCGGGCGAAAAAATGGGTTGCTGTTTTTTCAGGTTGAGGAACGCTCGCTCATCCTGGCGCGTTATGCGCGGGCGTTATGGCAAGCAAAGATGGTACCAATGCACATCAAACATCCTGAAATCGGAATTTGTGGGTTGTCCTGTCGGCTGTGTCCCAATTATCATACAGAAGGGACAAGCAAATGCGGCGGATGCAAAAGCGAATACCGCATGGGCGCAGGCTGCCCGTTTATCACGTGCGCGGTCAAGCGAAAGGGGATTGAATTTTGCGGGGAATGTGCCGAAAGCGCCTCTTGCGAAAAATGGCGTAAACATCGAGAATTCAGCCGGGAACACGATACCTTTGTCTGTTATCAAAAACTCGAAGAGAATATTGACTTCATTCGGCAACATGGCGTGAGCGCATTCGAACAGGCGCAGCAAATGCGAGAACGATGGCTTCGAGAGATGTTCAGTGACTTCAATGAAGGACGCTCCAAACGATATTATTGCATTGCGGCGACCGTGTTGCAAATTGAGGAATTGGCAGCGGCGTTGGCGCAGGCGAAGCAAGATTCCATCGGATTCGCCGTCAAAGAAAAATCGAAGGTTTTGCACACACTACTGAATGACATCGCTGAAAAGAATCACGCCTGCCTGAGTCTGAGAAAGTGACGCAAAACGTCTCGTGCGTCTCACCGCCATGAGACGCAGCAAATCACTGAAGCACAAAATACAGTTCGAGCGGTTGCGTATTTCTGCCGCTGCCGTTGCGCCGGAATCTGTCCGGCGGGGCATCTCTACATGCTGTTTTAGGAAAAATGATGTCGTCGCCTCACGGCGGACACTTGGCGCAGATTGACCGGAACAGCGTGGTGCTCAGGTAGCGGTCGCCGCGATCCGGCAGGATGACGACAACCGTGCCGGAATCAAGATATTTCGCGATATGCATTGCGCCCGCCATCGCCGCGCCGCTCGACATGCCGACGAATACGCCTTCCTCTTTGGCAAGCCGCCGCGTCACTTCGAACGCCTCGCCGTCTTCCATGATGATTTTTTCGTCCAATTGATGCGGATCGTAGATGTTCGGCATCATGGATTCGGTCATGTTTTTCAAGCCTTGAATCGAATGGCCTATAGTCGGCTCGATGCCGACGACTTTGACCGACGGTTTCTTTTCATGGAAAAATTTCGCCAACCCCATCAGCGTGCCGCCCGTGCCCATGCCCGCCACGACGACATCCACATCCCCATGCGTCTGCGCGAGAATTTCGGGCGCGGTAGTTTCATAATGCGCTAAAAAATTATACTCGTTCGAATACTGATCCGGCAGATAATATTGATCAGGATGCTCCTCGAAAAGCTGATGCGACCGGCGGATCGCGCCGTCCGTCCCTTCCCGCGCCGGAGTCAATTCCATCTCTGCGTTATACGCCGCCAAAATATGCTGCCGCTCCATGCTGACACATTCCGGCATGAACAATTTGACGCGATACCCCTTCGCCGTGCCGATCATGGCGAGCGCAATGCCAGTGTTGCCGGACGTGGCTTCCAAAATCACCTTCTCATGCGTCAATTGCCCCGTTTCTTCGGCATGTTTGATCATATAATAGGCCGGGCGATCTTTCACTGACCCGCCGGGGTTGCTCCCTTCCAATTTCCCCAGAATCCGAACCTTCGGATTCGGCGATAATTTCCGCAACTCGACTATCGGCGTATTGCCAATCGCGCTGAAGACTCCCATAATGTAGGATAGAATGCGGATGGCATGGAACTACAAGGATAAGTGTAAGAAAGGATGTCCTCGAAAATCCCTTCTTACACTTATCCTTGTAGTTCCGCGTCATCCGCGTTCGATAAAAAACGATGCTACCTCACGCCGCGCAAAAATGCGCCGACCGCCGCGCTGCCTTGCTCTTCATGCAGTTTCAGGACTTTCGTGCCGAGCACGGCGATGTCCACTTTGCCTTTCAGAAAGTCCACATCCGCCTTTTCCTGAATGCCGAAGCCGAGCGCAATCGGCAAATTTGTCGCGCGTTTGTAGGTATCCACTAATGTTGATATTTCTTCGTTGAATGTCGTCTTGATGCCTGTCACGCCGCGCCGTCCCACGCAATAGACGAAACCTTGCGTCGCATTGGCAAGCGTTGCAAGGCGCTCGCTGGTATTGGTCGGCGTAAAAATAAAAATCGGGTCAACGGCGTGGCGGCGACACGCTTCAAGGTATTCGCCCGCTTCTTCCGGCGGCAAATCGGGAATAATCAGCCCCTGAACGCCTGCGCGTTTCGCGTCAGCGACAAAACGGTCAGTCCCGCGCATAAACATGACATTACAGTAGGTCATGAATAAAAATTTGATCTGCGGATACGCCGCGCAAACCTCCTGCGCGAAGTCGAAACAGGCCGCGACCGTTGTGCCGCGCTTTAATGAGCCGTCGTTCGCCTGCATAATTACCGGCCCGTCAGAGGTCGGTTCGGAAAACGGAATCTGCAACTCTGTCAACTCGACTCCTGCGTCGGCCATCTGCGCGATCACCTCGCGATTGGCCTCGAAAGACGGATAACCGAGGACGAGATGCGTCATCAATAAAATCTCTTTTTTCGCCCGCTGCTTGCGGATATATTGTTCAAGCATAAATATGCTCCCGGCGGTTGAAACCGTCGTCTGTATGCCACCGCCCTTTCAGGGCGAAGGTGTGCCGCGAAGCGGCAAGGGAATACAGACGGCGGTTTCAACCGCTGGGAGATGGTTATTTGTTGCGATATTGTTCGGCTTTTTTGATGATGAATTGCTGCCATTTTTTATCCTGAAAGGCGTCGGCAATCGTAAAAATGTCTTTGTCGCCGCGCCCGGACTGGTTAATCAGAATGATCTCGTCTTTGCCCATGTTTGGCGCTTCTTTAAAGGCTTGCACAAAGGCGTGCGTGGATTCGAGCGCCGGAATAATTCCCTCTTTTTTGATGGTGAGTTCCAGCGCCGCGATCACTTCAGTGTCGGTCGCGGACTCGAACCGCACGCGGCCTTGTTCCTGCAAATCGGCGAGAATCGGCGAGACGCCGACATAATCGAGACCGGCGGCGATGGAATGCGTGTCGTTCATCTGGCCTTCGTCGTTTTGCAGAAAAATCGTTTTCATCCCTTGCGCGATGCCGAGTTTGCCTTCCGGCGCAGTCAGGCGCGTGGCGTGTTGCCCTGAATTCAGACCTTTGCCGCCCGCTTCCACGCCGATCAGTTCCGCGCTGGCGTCATCGAAAAAGCCGCCGAAGACGCCCATCGCATTCGAGCCGCCGCCGACGCAGGCATAGACGCGATTCGGCAATTTCCCTTGTTGATTGAGCATCTGCGCCCGCGCTTCTTTGCCGATAATGGATTGAAACCAGGCGACCATTTCCGGGAACGGATACGCGCCGCAGGCTGTGCCGAGAACGTAATGGGTCGTGTCCATGCTGCCGCTCCAATCGCGGTAGGCTGCATTGATGGCATCTTTCAGCGTTTGCGAGCCGCTGGTGACTTCCACGACTTCCGCGCCAAGCTGCTCCATCCAGAAGACGTTCGGGCGTTGCCGTTCCACATCCACCGCGCCCATATACACCGTGCAGGCAAAGCCGAATTTCGCCGCCATTGTCGCGGTCGCGACGCCATGCTGCCCCGCGCCGGTTTCCGCGATGACGCGGGTTTTGCCCATGCGCTTCGTCAATAAGCCTTGCCCCATGACGTTGTTCGCCTTGTGCGCTCCGGTGTGATTCAGGTCTTCGCGCTTGATGAAAATTTTCGCGCCGCCGAAATGCGCGGTCAGATTTTCGGCGAACGTAATCGGCGTCGGACGGCATGAATAGGTTTGCATCAGCATCTCATATTCCTGCCAGAACGCCGGATCCGCCTTCGCAGCTTCGTAATAGCGAATCAGTTCTTCGAAATTGCTATGTAAAATTTCGGGAACGAACATTCCCCCGAAGCGGCCATAATAGCCGCGCTTTTGTGTTGCTGCCATATTCATTTGCTTT
>CAZRSF010000123.1:0-8616 GCA_964602655.1 uncultured Candidatus Moduliflexus sp. | reverse complement strand
GGAGGGGCAAGGGGTGGGTGTCGTCATGGACGGCATTTCCGTCCGCAACCCACCCCCACCCCTCCCAGGAGGGGAGTTCACGGTCATCGTTTCGAACCTGGCGTGTAACATCAGTTAGTAAATAGATGAAGCAAATATCGAGACAGACCTCACAGGTCTTTAATATCAGTAAGGTCTGTCTTATTGACGAGAGATTACTCTCCGATCTCCTCGGAGGCGACGCCCGTCAATGTCGGACGGACTCGATCCGAGAATACCACGACCTGATTACGCCCGCTGTTTTTGGCATAATATAGCGCGGTATCCGCCGCATTCACGAGACCATGCACATCCTGTCCATGATCGGGAGCAGACGCCACTCCGACAGAAACGGTGATGTGATGGTTCTGTTGTTGATACGTGACCTGCATCTCTCGCACCCGCTTGACTAAATCATTGGCGCGTTGCGAGGCGATGTCCAGGGTCGTATCGGGTAAAATCAATAAAAATTCTTCGCCGCCATAGCGGCAGGCAATATCTCCGCCGCGAATATTTTTCTGAAATAACGCGCTGAGTTCTTGCAGGACAATGTCGCCCGCTTCATGCCCATACGTGTCATTGAATTCTTTAAAATGGTCAACATCAATCATCAACACCCCTAACGAGGCATTTTTTCGGGCGACACGGCGCACTTCGTTGGCGAGCGATTCTTCCATATAGCGGCGATTATACAGGTTAGTCAGCGGATCGCGCGTCACCTGCGACTGCAATTCCGCCCGCATACGGACATTGGTGAGATACAGCGCGTACTGTTCCGCGACTCTGGTGCTGATGAGTTGTTTCGATTCGGCTTGTCGAATGCACTCTTCATCGAATTCGTCATAATCGCGGCGTTCGAAATAGAAAAAGAGAACGCCCAAAATTTCTTTGGCCACGTTGCGCAACGCATACGGAATGCCTTCGGTCTCTTCGGAACAGGAGACATAAAAATGCAATGGTCTTTTTTTGGGCTGCTCGATCATAAAAATTCGGCCTGTCGGCATGTTCCAATCAGAACCTTTCAACACCTCGGCTGACGGCGGATCGCCTCCCCATGCGACAGCGACGTTCAAATCGCTCTGGCGCTCATCCAGCAAATACAGGCAGCCGGAATTGTTCGGAAATAATTGCTGACAAATATCTTGCAGCACGAAATAGGTCTCTGGTTCCCCCTGGCAGCCTTGTAGTGAGTTCGCCATCTGATTCAACAGATCGAGTTCCCAGTTCCGTTTCCGCATCGCGTCTTCGATCCGCGTCCGTTCGTGAATTTCCTGCTCGAGTTGGAGATTCTTTTGCTGCAACGTGTGTTGTAATTGCCGGATCGTCAAGTGCGTACGAATTCTGGCCAGCACTTCCTGCGGCTGGAACGGCTTGGTAATATAATCTACCCCGCCGATTGAGAACGCTTTGACTTTATCCATCACGCTGTTCAGCGCGCTGATAAAAACCACCGGAATATCGCGCAATTCTTCGTCGGCTTTGAGTTGTTCGCAAATCTCATAGCCGGTCATGCCGGGCATCATAATATCGAGCAAAATAATATCCGGGGGATTGGTTTTGGCCGACGAAATCGCTAAAATGCCGTCTAAAACGGGACGCACGAGATAGCCTTCTTGCACGAGAATACCTGAAAGCAGACGCAGATTATCGCGGGAATCATCCACAATCAGAATATTATATTTTATCGGCGATGATGGAGCATTCGTATTCATGATGTATTCTTCTCAGGCCTCTACAGGAATTCGAATCGTAAACGTCGTCAGGACATCGGGAAGGCTCTGGCACTCGATCTGACCGCGAAGCTTGCGCGTCACGAGATTATGCACGATATTCATGCCTAACCCGCTTCCTCCCTGATGGCGTTTCGTCGTATAAAACGCTTCGAATACTCGCGCGCATTGTTCCTGATTCATCCCTTTTCCATTATCACTGTAAGTGAGAATCACGGTGGGTTTCTCGTACGTCACATCAATGCGGATTTCTCCCCCGCGCATGTCTTCGAATCCGTGCATGAGCGAGTTCATCGCTAAGTTGCTGATAATTTGCGAAAATGCGCCCGGAAAACTTTCGATTTCCAGGTCATCCGGACAGGTAATCACAATCTGACACGCGGCCTTTTCCAGCGCAGGGTGGAGATTCGACATAATCTCGTCAAGATAGGATTTGAGATGAAACCGGTGTTTTGCCCCGCTGGCCTGATCCACCGCCATTTCTTTAAAACTCTGCGCTCGTTCTGCCGCAATGTGCATATTTTTCATAAGAATCTGCGACGCCTCTGTCGCAGTTCTCAGATATGCTTCCAGGTCTGAGCGTTTGACGACATTCTGTTCATACGCATGTTGGAATTCGCGCGTGGTTTCTTGCAAATGCGACGCCGCCGTCAGGCCAACCCCAATCGGCGTATTGATTTCATGGGCGATACCAGCGACTAACGAGACTAATAACGCCATTTTTTCCGATTGAATCAATTGTTCCTGTGTTTTTTGTAAAATATCCAGGGCGTGTTGTAGTTCCGTTGTCCGTTCTGCAACCCGTTGTTCAAGTTCTTCATTCAGACAGGATAACGCGAATTCAGCCTTCTGTCGTTCCTGAATTTCTTTTCGAAGCTCGACGTTCTGCGTTTCGACATGTCGTTGGAGCCTGCTCAGCGCAAGATGGGTGGACACGCGCGCCAGGACTTCTTCAGGATGAAACGGCTTGGTGATGTAATCCACGCCGCCAAGCTCGAATGCCTTGACTTTATCGAAAATTTCATGCAGCGCGCTGATAAAAATCACAGGAATATCGTGCGTCCGAGGATCGCCTTTTATCTTCGCGCACACCTCATAGCCATCCATCTCCGGCATCATAATATCCAGCAGCACTAAGTCCGGGGGAGACGCCTGAATCGAGGAAAGCGCCAACGCGCCGGTAGGCACGGGCCGGACGCTATATCCTGCCCGCCCTAAAATTTCCGCTAACAGATGCAAATTCGCATGAATATCGTCAACGACGATAATCGTCGCTTTTTTCTCTGTTATTGATGAGTCGTATGGCATGATGTGATCGGCCTCATGACGTCGAATAGATGAGATCAAGGCCGCAACGCAAATTTCGACGATACGCAAGCGCCTCGGCGGCAAACGGTTCAGAAATGATCGAGCCGCGCGTGTAGAATGCGCCGAATGAACGCGCAATCTCTCTGCGTTGCCCTCCGCGCAGACCGCGCAGTTTGTTAACACATGCGCGGTCTGGGGCGACGTTGTTATGATACCTATTTAACGTAATTGCGACGACTTCGTATTACTGTCAAGTATTTTTGCCTGAGGGCTATTTGCGCGACGATGATGGTGAGATCATCACGCGGCGCAACTAAAAATGAATCCGAACGACGACATTGTCAAGAGAAAATCGAGCGGGCTTCGCTTTTTCCTTGACGGTTTTCCCCGAACGGTATGCGTTTTTTTTATGAAAATTTATTCGATTTCTCTCAAGCGCCAACTTCGCCAATTCGCGCAATTGGCATCGGAACGGGAACTTCAGCAGCAGTTGACTGACCTCGCCGCGCAGATGGACGCCTATCGCCAGCGCGCCATGACCGCCCGCGAATTGCGGCACATTCTCCATAAATATGTCGAAGGCGCATCGCGCGAACTGATTCAACGCTATCGCGAGCAGCCGGATGACCTGTCGGTGCGGAAAGCGCTGGCAAAAGGCATTTTGCAGCGCGACGAACTGCCGCGCGATCTGCTCGCCGCGCTCGAACCGGATGACGAATCTTGATTCGAACATAGCCCTGTCAGGGTTTAAAACCCTGACAGGGCTTGAACTTTGGATATTTAGATTGGCAATTTTATATGCGGAACTCATCGTCAATTTTTGTTATGTTGTTGGCTGTATTATTGCCTTGCCTTGATTTTCAAGCATTCGCATTAGAGGTGGAAAGCAAGAAAAAAGAACTTGCGTCATTCTGTGCTTTCGTGGAAGGTGAAGCATTATCGCCGGAATATGAGCAGAGGGTATCTGATTATCTCAAAGAATTGGAGAAAATGTATCCTGAAACGCAACAGGATACGATGCAGGAAGGAAAAGAGTTTTTTACTCGTCTTCACGATTCTCTGCCATTTTATATAGGGATGTCAAAGCAAGATGCTTATCAGCGTATTAAAAAAGATGAAAACAGAATACTGATATTACCCAAAGAGACAGATAATCCGCTGATTCTTTTCTGGAACAATAATACCGAGAATAGTGAATCACAGAATTTTTTTTCGACAGCCTGGATAGAAATCAGCCTTAAAGAAAATGTTGTGCAAACTATTTGTGTCGCTCCAGGAAACCTTTCGGGGGCATTTCCAGGATTTTTGTTTGATGGAGAAGTTTTTCATAAAAATGAAGGCGAAAACGAGGGCAGAAACTGAAAATAATTTAAGAGAGATTTTATGGCAATTGATTTATTCGAACAGTTAAAACGAAAACGGGTGCTGACCTCCCGCAAGCCGGGCGTGGCGGCGGTGTTCTTCTGCCTGAATTTCGATGAAATCGGCGCGTATCTGACCGTGACCGATCAGAGCGGCAACGAGGTCGATCCGGGCTACGAACAATACAGCGGCGCGACGCGGGACGTGCTGAAATCGCTTGAAACGATCCGGGAGAAAAACAGCTTTCGGATTGACTGGGAACGCCCGCATAATCGCATCTATCTCGCCGAATACGAATATCTGATCTGGCAGTTGCAGCATTGCGACAATGTCGTGGACGCCAAACGCCAGCCGCTTCGATTCAGCGACGAACAAGGCAAAATCAGCCTGCGGATTGCGCCGCAGGATGATGCGCTGCAAAGCGTCGCGACGCTGAAAACGCCGGGCAATTTGTTCGAACGCCCGCAAATCGTCACCGAAAATTACGCGCTCGCCGATCAGGCGATGTTCCGAACGCAGCCGCTCGGCGAAAATTTCCGCGAACTTGCGCTGTTCGAAACGCGCCTCCTTCCGGCCAATCTCGAACGTTTTCTCTCGCTGCTCTATTCATATCTCGAAAATATCGCGGTGAGTTACGAGCAATACCGCCAGATCGAGGGCGAACCGAAACGCGCCGAAGCCGCGCTGATTTTCGAAAAAGTGGATTCCAATAATTCGCTGTATCTCCGCATTTCGACGTCGCTGCACGGCTTCGACGCCGAATTTTTCGACAATTACGATGTCAGCAAAATCGCGCTGCTGAACGATCTGGAAAAAACGATTGCGGTCTGCGACGTGGAACACGAAGACGTGTACGCCTGTTTCGCTGACATCGAAAAGCTGTTGAAAAAGCATCGCAAGGCGTCGGAGGAAAAAAACGCCTATTATCGGGAAGAAAATCTGCTGATTCTTGAAGAAAATTTAGCGAACGAATTCGTCCACAAAGAATTTACGCATTTGATCACGCGCTTTGCCGTGTTCGGCGCGGAAAAGCTGAAATCGTACAACGTCCGCGCCGTCGCGCCGACGCTCAATCTGTCGCTCTCGCACGGCATTGATTTTCTCGAAGGTGACGCCAGCCTCGACATCGAAGGCCAGACCTTTTCGCTTTTCGACGCGCTGAATCAGTACCGCAAATATTCCTACATCGCCCTGAATGACGGCACGCACGCCATCATCAACAAAGAGTACGTGGACAAGCTGAACCGCCTCTTCGAAAAGCAGAAAAACAAGGTGAAAGTGTCGTTTTTCGATTTGCCGGTGGTGGAGGAATTGATCGGCGAAAACGTCGCGCAAAAGACCTTTCCCCGCGCCCGCGAGATTTTTCTCGGCTTCAACAATCTGCATGACGCCGAGGTCGCCTTGCCGCAACTGAACGCGACGCTGCGCAGCTATCAGCATCAGGGCTACAAATGGATTCATTATCTGCACGAAAACGGCTTAGGCGGCTGCCTCGCCGATGACATGGGGCTCGGCAAGACGCTGCAAGCGATTGCGATGCTGGCGAACGTCTATCCCCAAGAGCCGCGCAGTTCGCTGATCGTCATGCCCCGCACGTTGCTTTTCAACTGGGGTAACGAAATCCGCAAATTCCGCCCGGAATTGACGTTTTACACCTATCACGGCGCGAGCCGCGACTTGCAGGAAGCCAAACAATCGCAGATCATTCTGACGACCTACGCTACCGTCCGCAACGACATCGAAACGCTGAAAGACGAGGAATTTTACTACGTCATTCTGGACGAATCGCAGAATATCAAAAACATCCAATCGCAGGTGTCACGCGCCGCGATGCTCCTGAAAGCGCAGCACCGGCTCGCGCTGAGCGGCACGCCGATTGAAAACAATCTCGGCGAACTTTACACGCTCTTTCGCTTCCTGAATCCCGCCATGTTCGGCTCGACCGAGGATTTTACGCGGCAATACGCCACGCCGATTCAGAAAGATGGCGACAAAGAGGCGCTGCACGAATTGAAAAAGAAGATTTACCCGTTTATCCTGCGCCGCGTGAAAGCCGAAGTCTTGACCGAATTGCCGGAGAAAATCGAGCAAATTTTGTATGTGGACATGTCGCCGGAGCAGCAGGCATTTTACGAGCAGCGCCGCCTCTTTTACTACAAAACGGTCAAAGAGCAGATCAAAGAACAGGGCGTCCGCAAATCGCAATTTTTCATCTTGCAAGCCCTGAGCGAATTGCGCCAGATCGCCTCGATTCCCGACGCCAAAAGCGACAACGCGATTGCGTCGCCGAAACGGGAATTGCTGCAAGAGCAGATTCTGGATGTCATCGCCAGCGGCCATAAAGTGCTGGTGTTCGCCAATTTCCTCGCGTCGCTCGAAGGCATCGCGGAAGACCTCGCCGAAGCGGAGATTCAATATCTGCTGATGACCGGCGCGACCCGCGACCGCGAGGTGTTGGTACAGCGTTTCCAGAACGACGAGAGCGTCAAGGTCTTCCTGATGACGCTGAAAACCGGCGGCGTCGGCCTGAATCTGACGGCGGCGGATTATATTTTTATTTATGATCCCTGGTGGAACATCGCGGCGGAAAATCAGGCGATTGACCGGACGCACCGCATCGGGCAGGATAAAACCGTGTTCAGCTACAAACTGATCACCAAAGGGACAATCGAAGAGAAAATCCTGAAATTGCAGGAACTCAAGCGCGAACTGTTCGACAACCTGATTTCCAGCGACGGCGCGTCCATCAAGGCGCTGGACGAAGAGGATGTCGAGTTCGTGTTGGGAATGTGAACACGTCAATCGAAATGGGCGGGATCACATTCAAGCAGGCTGAAATTCAAGGAGTGCAAAAGCGCAGCTTTTGCCGTCAAAGCTTCGCTTCGAAACTCCTGATCAAGAGGAGAGACATCTCATGAGAACACTCACGCTGACGCCATCTCGCGAGCGGCTGCGAGACATGCTTCAACGCCCGCTGCCGGACACTCGCGCCATCGGCGTCTGGTGGTTAGGGCAAGCTGGATTTGCCATCAAATCAGGCAACATGGTCATGATGATCGATCCGTATCTGTCGGATGCCTTAGCGCAAATGTATGGCGGCGGGGAGTTTTCGCATACGCGCCTGATGCCGTCGCCGATTCTGCCGGAAGAGGTGCGCCAGGTTGATGTCGTCTTCTGTACCCACGATCACGGCGATCACATTGATCCCGGTACGCTTCCGATCTTAGCGCAGCGCCATCCGCAATGCCGGTTCATCACGCCGAAAGCGGCATCAGAGACGGTCGCCAAACTGGTTCCGGCGTCGCAATCGCTCCCGATCAACGCGGGCGAGCGCATTCGACTCAGCGACACCATCACGGTCGAGGCGATTCCTTCGGCGCATGAGGAATTGAAAGTCAACGAACGCGGCGAGCATGAGTTTTTGGGCTATCTGCTCACCATCGGCGACGCGACGATTTACCATTCCGGCGATTGCGTGCCGTATCCGGCGCTTGAGCAGCACCTTCGGCATCGCAAGATCGATCTCGCGCTGCTGCCGGTGAATGGCCGCGACGCCTTTCGCCTGAGCCGCAACATTTTAGGGAATTTCACGCTGGCCGAAGCGGTCGCCATCTGCCGGAACGCCGACATTCCGCTGCTGTTAGCGCATCATTTCGGCCTGTTCGACTTCAACACAATCAACGTGCCGGACGCCGAACGCGAGATCGCATCGCTGCGAGGCGACCGGCAGTATGAACTCGTCAAGCCAGGCGTCGCCTATTTTCTGTCGTAAACGCCCGGACAAAATGATACCAATTGCGGTAAAAAAGATCATATTCGCGCTGTCCGTCGAAACTACAGTTTCGACGTACGATGTCTGATCGTTTCAAACACAATTGGTATTCTTTGCCTCATCTGGCAAACCGTTCGTTCTCAGACCGGCGATTGAGCGCCGGGGCGGGCGGGCGTCGCAGCCCCGCATCAAGCCGACATAACAGCACAACGCCGTCAGTGAGGTTTAGCCTCATTGACGGCGTTGTGCGTTTCAAACCCTTCCAGCGCTGACTTTGGATTCGTACTGTAATCGCGTAGAGACGCACGGTAGAGACGCACAGCCGTGCGGTAATCGCGTAGAGACGCACGGTAGAGACGCACAGCCGTGCGGTAATCGCGTAGAGACGCACGGTAGAGACGCACAGCCGTGCGGTAATCGCGTAGA
>CAZRSF010000122.1:0-8678 GCA_964602655.1 uncultured Candidatus Moduliflexus sp. | reverse complement strand
TTCCTCCGGCGTCATCCGCTTCGGCACGAACACCGCGTGATTGAACCGAAAATCAGGGTGCAGCCACCATTTCCCATCGAACAACAAGCGTCGTTCCGCCTGCAATTGACGATAGAGCGGCGTATTCGGATACGGCGTCAGGACATTGAAGGCGGCGAACGCGAACTTGCTTTCGATGGCAAATTCGACCGTGCGCTCGATGCTTTCCACCGTGTCGCCGTCGTGACCGAGCGTAAAAGCCGCCCAGGTTTGCACGCCGTAATCTCGCAGAATCTCCAATTGCGCCTTGTAGCCGTCGAAATGCGCCGCAAGATTCGGGCGTTTCCGCATCGCTTGCAGATTGTCCGGCGAGATGGATTCGAAGCCGATCACATAACCGAGGCAGCCGCTTTGCATCATCAGGCGCATCAGTTCGCGATCCTGCGTCATATCGAGGCTCGCCTGCGACACCCAACGCACATTCAGCGGGATCAGTTCGCGAAACAAGACTTTTGCGGCCTCAAAATCGGAGAGCAGATTGTCATCCACGAAAAAGATGACGCGGCGTTCCTGCGCCTCGATTTCGCGGACGACCTCACGCACATCGCGTCGAAATTGCGTCTTGTTGAAATATACGCTCGTCGCGCAAAAATTGCAATCGAAACGGCAGCCGCGACCGAATTGCGTCAACAAAATCGGCAGATAACCTTTGCCGCGAAAGATGTCGCGGCGCGGCAACACGCCCGGATGCGGCACGCCAGCCGTCGCTCGATAAATCGGGCGAAGTTTATGCAGTTTCGCATCCGCAATCACCTGATGCCAGAGCGCTTCCGCATCGCCGACATAGACCGAATCGGCTTGCTGCGCGGCTTCTTCCGGCAGCAGCGTCGGGTGCATTCCGCCGAGAATCACCGGGACGCCGCGCCGCCGAAATTCCGCGCTGATTTCATACGCCCGCCGCGCCGTGAACGTCTCCACCGTAATCGCGACAAGGTCGGTGGCCTCGTCGTAGGAAATCGCCTCCATTCGGTCGTCGTAAAGCGCGATTTCAACATCCGGCGGCGTCAGCGCGGCAATCACGCCGAGTTGCAGCGGCTCCATGCGGCCTTCGTCCACGTATAAGCTGTGCCCTTTGCGCCCGATATTCGGCTTGATCAAGGTAAGTTTCATTGCCCTAATTCTTTCCCCTGTTTTTGAAAAATTGCTTTGCGATTGATGTAATTCGCCGCTGCATACAGCGTGACGCGTCGCCATGAGCGCAGGTTCACGGCAATATTAGCGGCGCGGCGCAGCATTGACACCGCCGAGTTGAACGCTTTTCGCGCCTCAAAACAGCCTCGCGTCAATTCTTCCGGCGTCATGTTCGCAGGCTGAAACATTGCGTCGCCGTATTGATACGCAGTGTCCAGCCACCATCGTTCCCTCAACAGGCGGCCTTCCCGCTGCAACCGGCGATAGAGCGGCGTTCCCGGAAACGGCGTCAGCGGATTGAAGTTCGCGAGAAACAGCCGCTGCCGGATCGCAAATTCGACAGCGCGGTCGAAGGCGTCGGGCGTATCGCCGTCATAACCAAAAACGAACGTGCCATAAATCATCATGCCGTGATCATAAATCCGTTTTATTGCGCTTTCGTAATCCTGAGCAGCCGTATTCCATGCCTTGTTCATCTGACGCAAATTCGCGTGACTCAGCGATTCGAACCCTGTCAACATCACCTGACAGCCGCTCCGTTCCAGCAGTTTCAGCATTCGAGCATTCTGCGCGGCTTCGATGCTGATTTGCGCCGCCCATCGGCGTTTCAGCGGAATAAGCGCCGTCAGCAGTTCGCTGAACCTGGCGTCATCCGCCAGCAGGTTATCATCCGTAAAAAAGATCATGCGTTCCGCGTCAAGCGCGGCAATTTCGGCGATCACGCGCTCAATCGGACGCTGACACTGATGTTTGCCGTAAAAGGCGCGAATGGCGCAGAATTCGCAATTGTGCGCACAGCCTCGCCCCCATTGCACAAGCTCCAGCGGCGGATAGGCTTTGCCCTGAAAGATTCGGCGGTCGAATGTCGTTTGCAATGGCGCTGACAGTGGCGGCGCTTGATACATCGGCTGTAAGCAGTGGCGCTGCGCATCGGCAATGACGTGCGGCCAGACCGCCTCGGCATCGCCGAGAATCACGCTGTCGGCGTGTTGCCGCGCCTCATCCGGCATAAGCGTCGGATGAAAGCCGCCCATCACAACCGGCACGCCGCGTTCGCGATATTGCGCCGCGATCCAATAGGCGCGCTTTGCGGCGAACGTTTCGACCGTCAGCGCCACCAAATCGGTCGGCGCGTCGAACGGAACGTCCTCGATGCGGTCGTCATAGAAGGCCATTTCGACATTTAGCGGCGTCAGCGCTTTCAACAGCGCAAACACAAGCGGCTGCAAGGCGTCGGCGGCCTTGTTTGCGTTCATATTCGGGCGAATGAAGGTAATTTTCATCGTTAAAACACTCCTGGCAGCAATCTTGCCGTCTTGCGCATATAGCGCGCGTACTCTTCTCCGAATTGCTTATAGAGATGGCGTTCTTCAATGCGGATTCTGCGCCGAACGACCCAAAACCATCCGATAATAATCCCCCATTCGATCAAACTGCCGAACGTCAACGCAAATCCGACGCGAGAGAGAAACAACCCGGCATAACGCGGATGCCGAACATAATGGTACGGGCCAACCGTGATAACGCTGTTTCGCGCGGAAGCAGCAAAATGCCGCGAAAGATACCGATCCGCCCAGGCCACCATGCCAAACGCGAGCAGATAGACGCCGATCCCGGCATATTGCAAGCCAGGCTGCCGCAAAAACGACGGCGAAAGGTGCCAACGGGCGTAATCTAAAAACACGACCGATTCGCAAAGGAGCAACAGGGCGTTGAATCGCCCCATCAACGGATCATACGTAACGCCGAACGCTTCTTTTACGACCTGCGCCGCTGACGGAAGTTTGCAATACAGATAGACATGCTGCAATACAAACGCGGCGCTTATCAGCAGCACGAAGCCTGAAAAACGATCAACCCCCGACCAAACCGACGCTTCTCGCCATTGCCGCAAAGAAACAATCGCCCCAATGAAGCAGAAGGCAATGATACCGCTCGCGCTCCAGAATAACGAGCATTTTGTTTCTCTGCTTGTGAAGAGATCCATCCATAATGAGCGTTTCGTTTTACCGATCATGCGTTTTTCAATCGAGGCGCTCATTGAATTACGCGACAGCCTTGCGAACTGCCGGCATCGCGCCGACTTCTGCGATTTGCCGCGGTTCTTGGCCGCTGCGTTCCCGTTCAGCAAGATAGATCCCATATTCTGCCAACCCAAGATTCAATAATAACGAGACAATATCGCTCTTCGGCTTTGACCAGAGTTCCGTGAACGTCCGTCGCAAGAATGGCAGCAGAGGGCGATTATCGAATTGACGCATGACCATTTCTTTTGCCAGAATGGCGCTCGCCAGCAGCCTCAGACCATTTTGCTGATGAGATTGCGTAAACACGCCTTCTCGCCAGAGCCGTTCGGTGCGTTCGAAGAGCGGATCATACGCATAGCACTTTTCGATAATCCATTCGTACCCGGCCTGCAACGTTTCCGGACTCATCAACTTCGGTTGAAAACAGACATGCGTGCCGTCGAATTCATCCCAGCGTGTATGCAGCATGCGTTGTTCCTGCACCAAACGCTCATAGAATCTCGTCCCTGGGCCTGGCGTTACAATGCTGAAAATCGGGAACGCGATGCCGGTCTCCTGGATGAATTCGAATGTTTTCTCAAAAATCGTCTCGTCATCGCCGTCAAAACCAAGCATAAACAGCCCGACAATCGGAAGGCCGCGAGCATGGATGCGGGCAATGCTTTCAACGTATTCATCATATTTATTGACGTTGCCTTTGTTCACGCTGGTCAGACTCGCCTGAGAAATGGATTCGATCCCGATACTCAACCGGTCGCATCCGCTTTCCTGAAGCAGCGCTAATATTTCGGCATCATGCGCAATATTCAGCGGCGCAAAACACTCCCATCTCAGTTTCAAAGGAATCAGGGCAGTCAAGAACTCTTTCGCATAATGTCGGTTCGAAAACAGATTATCGTCCACCAGGACAAAACGGTCACTTCGAGGAAGCGTACAGCGTTTAACGGCCAGGATTTCCTGGATAACCTTCTGAACCGGTTTATAGCGCGTGGGGCCAAAGACGAAACGGACAGAGCAAAAATCGCAATTGTACTTGCAGCCGCGTGACGCCTGAATCGAGAAAAACCGATAGCGGCGCGGACGCAGCAAATCCCAACGCGGCGTGACGCATTGCGCTAAATCGGCATTCTGATACGCGCGATATTCCGGTTTCGCTTGTTTTACAATAAAATCACGTAAAAAATCCGGCCAGGTTCCTTCAGCTTCTCCGATACAAATCGTGTCGGCGTGTTTTTGAGCTTCTTCGGGAAACATCGTGACGTGAAAACCGCCTAATACGACCCATATACCGCGACTGCGGAATTCATCGGCAATCTGATAGGCGCGCGTGGCGACAGGAGTCAATGCGGTAATCGCGACGAGATCATACCCGGCATCAAAGTCAATTTCGTCGGTTTGTTCATCAATCATCGCGATGTCATGTTCCGGCGGCGTCAACGCCGCCAATGTCGGCAATACCAGCGGCATGCAGGTCGAGGCCGATGATCCGAGAAAGGTCTTCCGCACATATTTGAGGTCTAAAATGTGCCGCGCTCCATGCGCTGGCGAAATAAAGGCGATATGCATGATGCATTCCTCCACTGAGGTTCGTTATTCGTGTTGAACGCTCGTAAAAAATCGAGATATTCGATATCGAACAATTGCCTTGTGTAAAGACGTATTCCAAGCCCTGCCGCCAGAATCATGCTGCGATGGCTTGCCGCCGCAAAAAAGCGCTTCAAAATGCGAGGCAGGCGGTACGTTTTGCGCCAGATGTCATAATACGCCTGTTGCAATGTTTCCGGCGACATGTGCTGAGGGCGAAACACGACATGCCCGCTGTCGTACAGCGACCAATCTTCTGTGAAAATGCGCCCCTCTTGTTTCAGACGCCGAAACAGCGGCGTTCCCGGAAACGGGGTGACGATGGCATACCGGGCGACATCAATGCCGATGTCGTCAACAAGCTCCGGCATCTGACGCAGCGAGGCGGGCGTATCATGATCGAAACCGAGCATGAAACAGCCCAACACCGTGACGCCATTTTTATGAAGCTTCTGCACCGAATCGCGGTAGTGTCGTACTTGATTACAGCGTTTTCCAGCGGTATTCAAGCTGTCTTGTCCGAACGATTCGAAACCGATCAGCAAGCCTTCGCAACCGCTGCGAATCATCAGATCGAAGAATTCGCGATCTTCTGCGATATCAATCGTATCCGCGCTCGACCATTTGATACGTAACGGGATCAACGCTTCGAACAAGGCATTTGCGTAGGCTTTGTCAGTACTGAGCGTTGACGCAAATAAAAGCACGTTTTTTGTCTTGAGCCGCTTGATTTCTTCGACGATTTCGTCAATCGGACGATTGACGCATTTACGCCCATACAGCCTCGGAATCGAGCAATAATGGCACGTATTCCGACAGCCGCGATTGACCATCACGGGAGGCGCGGCGAGAAAATGGGCGAATCGCGTTTGCAAATCGCGCTTAGGTGACGGCGATGAAAGCTGCTCTGGATACTCTGACTGATAGATTTTTTGTGGTGAACCCCTGCGCCAATCCCGCAGCAATTGAGGCCAGCTTGTTTCGCCTGGCCCGATGACAATTGCGTCTGCGTGCTGCATCGCTTCCTCTGGCATCAGGCTGACATGCGCTCCGCCCAACACGACGAACGCGCCGCGTGTCCGCCAATATTCCGACAGTTCGTACGCGCGAGGCGCTGATGATGTCATGCAGGTGATGCCGACCACGTCATATTGTTTCGAACCGTCGCATGGCGGCTGCACGCCTTCGTTAACAAGGTTGATCTCCGCCTGAAATTCTTCAGGAACTAACGCCGCCAACGTTGTCAGCGTGAGCGGCACGTAGGGCGCAATCCTCGAAATTGGCCCTCGATAGCGATAAACACTGTCGTGAGGAAGAATTAATAAGATTTTCATTTTATACTGACCACTCAGTTTTAAATATATTTAAAATTTTTTACCGATCCTGCTGGCGGCGATATGCGCCGTAGGTGGCGTCGTACACGCGCAAGAAATCGCGCGTTACCGTTTCCTGATCCGTGTTAAAATGCTCGCTCCAGGCGTCGCGGAAACAGAAGAAGATTGTCACTGGCACAAAACTCGCAAAAAATTCCATCACCATCCGATGCATCCGCTGCTGCGCATCAAATTCACCAAATTTAGGAAGGCGTTGCTCTTCGATACGCATCAATGATTCAACGAATTTGAAGGTCAATTTCGCGGCAGGGGAATTCTTTTTTAACGCTTCCATGCTGATAATTCTAATCACATCCTCGTTCATTTCCAAAAACTTCAGATAACCGGATTGAACATGACGCAGCAGCACCTCCGGTTCGGAGTCCACCGGATCGTTAAAAAATTGATGCAAAATCGCTTGATACTCGGCAAGACAGGCGTTCATCAACTCTTCGAGAATCGCCTCTTTGCTCGGAAAATGATAATAAATCAGCGATTTCGGCACACCGGCTTCTTTGGCGATTTCATCTACCCGCGCCCCGTCGAAGCCTTTTTCAGCAAAAACTTTTCGCGCGGTTTCTAAAATGCGCTGCTGGGCGTTCGGAGTGTAATTTCGTTTTGCCATCTTTTCTCCTTCAAAATATTAAAACTGACTAATCAGTACTAAAATAAATAGTTCCTATTTTTTGTCAAGCAAAAATTTTATAATTGTTGTCTGACTGCGTAAATACACTCTTTCTTTCATATTTTTCCTTGACGATTTTTCGCCGCCGCATTCTTTCAGCCTGCATGACAACACCAATGGAGAAACAAAACATGAAGGCTGTACAAAAACAAGCGCCATCGAAATTACGCAAATTTTCGCTGTTTGTTTTGGGGGGGCTTTTACTTGGAGGAGTATTGGCGCTGCTGATGGAAATGATTCCTTTTTCGCCAAAGACAGACGATTCGCAGGCATCGCTCGTCGCGCCGCAGCCTGCGCCGGTGCAGCAGGCGCTTGAAAAGCTCCGAACCAGATTCGGCCTGCAAGACGATCAATTCGCGATACTTGTCATTCTCTCAGAACAAAAACTGCTGCTGATGAAACAAGGGGAAACCGTCGCGTCATACGCGATTTCCGGATCAGCCTTCGGCGCGGGAAATCGGGCGGGAAGCAATCAAACGCCGTTAGGCGCACATAAAATTTCAGAAAAAATCGGCGACAACGTCCCGCTCGGTGGCGTGTTTCGTTCGCGCGTCTATAATGGCGAAATGGCGAAAATTTATACGGACGATACTGATGTGGACGACGATCTTGTGACGACGCGCATTATGTGGCTGCGGGGGTTGGAATCCGGGCTGAACGTCGGGGCGGGGATTGACTCGCACGCCCGGTTTATCTATATTCACGGCACGCCGGAAGAAGGCTTGATTGGCCGCCCTGCCTCGCATGGTTGCATTCGCATGTACAATAAAGACGTGATCGAATTGTTCAGCGCTGTCCCGCTCGGCACGCTTGTGGAAATTATCGAATGATGCGGTCATCCACAAAGGGCGTATTTTATGCTGCCGCAGCGTTCATCTCCTGGGGCTTGCTGCCAGCGTACTGGAAATTGCTTCAGGGGATGCCTGCCTTAGAAATCCTGTCGCATCGGGTGGTCTGGTCGTTTGTTTTTGTCGCGATTCTGCTATCAATCTCGCGCCAGTGGCGTCCGCTGCTTCGCGTCGTTTCCACGCCGAAATTGGCGGGGGCGCTGCTCCTCAGCACGCTCTTCATTACCGCCAACTGGTTCTTGTACATCTGGGCGGTCACGCATAACCATATCCTCGACACGAGTTTCGGCTATTATATCAACCCGCTCTTCTCAGTGTTATTGGGCGTGGTGGTTATGCGCGAGCGCTTGAACCGGCTGCAATGGGCGGCGGTAGGAATCGCCGCGCTCGGTGTGGCAGTGATGACCTGGCATTATGGCCGTCTCCCCTGGATCGCGCTGACATTGAGTGTGACGTTCGGCCTGTATGGATTATGCAAAAAGATGACGCCGGTGGATTCGATGGTTGGTCTTGGTATTGAAACCGGGTTGTTGATGCCCTGGCTATTAGGATACATTCTTTTTCGACAGATTCATGGTATCGGCGCGTTCGGCGCGCTCTCGCCTTCAACAACCGCGCTGCTCGTCTTTTCTGGCATTGTGACATTTTTACCGCTCTACTGGTTTGCGCAGGCGGCCAAATGCATTCCGCTGTCGCACGTCGGTTTCATGCAGTACATCTCGCCCACGATTGCGCTGACGCTTGGCGTGTTAGTCTATCATGAACCGTTCACGCGCATTCACCTCATCGGCTTCGGCTGTATCTGGTGCGCATTGATCTTGTATTCGCTTTCGCATCCTTCGACGCCGCAAGCCGTGTCAAATCGCGCTGTTTAAAAACCTTTTCGTAAGTCGAAACTCCAGTTTCGACCTACGCCATGTCAGCGGAGAATCATGTCGGAATGCGCTTCTGACCTTCAGCCTCTTCCGTCCAAATACGCAACGCGCTTGCA
>CAZRSF010000121.1:0-8877 GCA_964602655.1 uncultured Candidatus Moduliflexus sp. | reverse complement strand
TTTGAAAGATCATATTCGCGGTGTACGTCGAAACTACAGTTTCGACGTACAATTTGCGTTGCATCTTTGATCGCAAAATACAATTCCACCTTACCAAATCAAGCGTTTCAATCACTCATCCTTCCTCTCATCCTTAGGCTGAGACCCCGGCGTAATCCCTTCAGGATGAGGGGTTTCAGCCCGCGAATCAACCCGAAGGTCTATTGACATTTTTTCGAACATCTCCTATCGTGCCTCTCGTAACATGATGAATCGTCACTCAACTTATCAATCTCTGTCAAGGAGAGCTAACATATTATGAGCATTCAATTACAGACTGTCACGAAAGAATACACGTTAGGCAAAACGAAAGTCCACGCGCTGCGCGGGATTTCCATGAACATCGAGCAAGGCGAGTTTGTCGCATTGGTCGGGCCATCCGGCAGCGGCAAATCCACCACGTTGCACATTTTAGGCGCATTGGATCGGCCAACATCGGGCGATGTGCGGATTCACGACACCGCAGTCGCGCAAATGAGCGACAAACAGCTTGCCCGCCTGCGCCGGGAAAAGATCGGATTCATCTTTCAATCCTTCAATCTGATTCCGGTGTTGAGCGTCTTCGGCAACGTCGAATTTCCGCTCCTGCTCATGAATACGCCAAAAAACGAGCGGCGCGAACGGGTGATGAATACGCTGAAACAGGTCGGCTTGCAAGATCGCGCGACGCACAAAACCGAGGAACTCAGCGGCGGGCAGCGGCAGCGCGTGGCGATTGCGCGGGCATTGGTCACGAATCCGAGCATTATTCTGTCAGATGAGCCGACCGCCAATCTCGATTCCAAAACCGGCGCGGCGATCCTTGATCTGATGGAAGAACTAAATGAGGGCAACAAAGTGACATTGGTGTTTGCCACGCACGACGAGTCCATTGTGGCGCGGGCGAAACGGGTGATCCACATTCTCGATGGCACACTTGTGAACGGGGACGCTAACCATTCGAATTGACCAGGGGCGCAATAATGCGTTGCACTCCTGATTTTCTCTACAACCAATCACATAGAGGAGGATATTTTATGAAAAGAACCATGATCTGTTGTTGGGTCGCCAGTTGTCTGATGTGCTTGAATATGACGCTGGCCTTTGCGCAAACCCAGAATACGCAGGGGACATTGAACATCACGATTGATCGATTCGAACATGCTCAGGGGCAGGCACTCGTGCTGCTTTATCGTTCGAATGATGAATTATTCAAGGAAGAAGCAGCCTTTAAAACGATAACTGCCACAATCGTGAACGGCCAGGCCACTATCGTCTTCGAAAATCTGCCATTCGGAGAATACGCCGCAGTTGCGATTCATGACAAAAATAACAATGGCAAGATGGATTATCACTGGTATGGACATCCGAAAGAACCGTTCGGTTTTTCCAAGAATTTTCGCATGACAATGCACTCCGGCAAGCCGAAATTCCAGGATATTGCCGTTACGTTTTCAGACGCGAATTCAACGCTGACCATCCATCTGCCGAAATAAGGAGGACGCTATGACGTTTTTACAAATTGCCTGGAGTAATTTACGACGGAACCGGCGGCGGACAATCGTGACGCTGCTGGCCATGATGCTTGGCATTGCGGTGATGGTCTTTACTAACGGCTTTAACGCCGGGATGTCAGAACAATGGGCTGACAACATGATCAACGAGCGAACCGGCCATCTGCAAATCCATCATCGGGATTATTACAAGTACAGTTTCTCTGATCCGAAATTGGTGCTCATCCCGGAATCGGAGCGGCTGATCGCCGACATTCGTCAGAATTCTCACGTCGTGGCCGTGATGCCGCAGGTCGTTTTGGGAGGATTGATCGGCACTGAAACGACCAGTACGGCCTTTATCGGCGTGGTCAATGACCTCGCCAACCTTGATGCTGCTCTGCCGGCGCATGGCAACATTGTCGTGACCGGACAATCGCTGTCAAAAGACGATCCCAATGGCGTGCTCATCGGGAAGACGCTGGCCAAAGAGCTTGGCATCGGAGTCGGCGAAGACTTGATCCTGCTGGCGAATACGGTCGCCGGCGACCAGGGTTCCACGCTGGTAACGGTGCGCGGGTTCTTGCAAATCAAAGATAATCCGGAGGCTGAACGTAACGCCATGATCGGCGGACTGAGCGAGGAAATGCGAATTGACCTGTTAGACATCGGCCAGGGCGCAACCAATTTAGTCGTCCGACTGGATGATAAGCGATCTGTTTCGGAGGTGATCGCCTGGCTGAACCAGCGGTTTAACGCGCAAGGCGCACCCTGGATAGCGGAACCCTGGGATAACGAGACGCGCTTTACGTTTCTCACCGGGATATTTCGGACAATCAGCGTCATTGTGATGATTATTTTATCCCTGATTGTCAGTTTTATCATCAGCAATGCCTTGTTAATGTCCATTTTCGAACGCATTCGGGAAGTCGGCACGATGCGCGCGGTCGGCATGGAAAACGGCCAGATCTATCGGTTCTTCTACTGGGAATACCTGCTGCTCAGCACACTGGGCGGGTTGGGCGGACTTGCGGTCGGCACGCTGCTGATTCTGATTGGGCGCGCAACCGGCGTGTCAATCTCGGATGGAGTCTTTACCGGTGTGCGGCCAGTGCTGGAACTCTCGAATCTGCTCAGTTCGTTCTTTCTGCCGCTGCTGGTGGCGGCGATTGTCGCAGTCTTTCCTATCCGCTCCTCCTACAGGATGAGCGTGGTGGAGTCGTTGAACTATAACTGAAGAAATAGAACACTGATTGGACTGATTATCGCTGATCAAAGAGTGATAAGTCAGAAAAATCAGTTTCATCAGTCCAATCAGCGTTCTATTAACATACCTATGTTTCTCTGGATTGCCTTCAAGAATTTATGGCGGAACAAACGGCGCACGCTGTTTACGGAACTCGCCATTGTGTTTGGGGTTGTCGTGATTGTGTTTATCGGCGCGTTTTTGAACGGGATGTTCCGTTTCTGGGCGCAGGATCAATTCATTGAGTCAACGACCGGCTCGTTTCAGGTCGAGCACCGGGATTATCAAACCGATAAAATTTTAGATCCGCTGAGCGCCACGTTAACCAACAGCGCCGCCTTGATTCGCGAGATCGAAAAGATGCCCGGAATTGCTGCCGCGTATGGCGAATTACGCCTGACCGGCATGATCAGTAATGGGACCAAAAGCCTGACCTTTGATGGCCGCGGCGTGGATAAAGCCAATCAGGCGCGCGTGTTGACCAGATCACAGAATCTCCTGGTGGATGGTCGCGCCTTAGGCGATCATCCGGATGAGGTGGTCTTAGGCCAATTGTTGGCGGAAAATTTGGATGTGCAGATCGGTGCACAAGTCCGTATTGTGGTGAAAACGTTACAAGGCGGCATAGATTTGATGTATGGGACGGTGGTGGGCATTAAAAGCGGCGGCCATTTCCCTTCGGCCACGTATATCGAAATGAATTTGGCGCAGGCGCAGAAGTTGCTGCGGATGCCGGATCGGGTTTCGCAAATTCTGGTGCGCAGCGCGAACTTTGATCAGGCGCTTGCCGATGCCCGCCGGGTGGAAACCGCGCTGCAACAGGCCGGAGAACCGATTGTCGCGCGAGATTATACCGAATTGATCGAGATGTTTGTCACAGTGGGCAGCGTCTTTAAGCTGATTGCATACATCATCAGTATTATCCTTTTGATTATTGTCGGTTTCGGTATCACGAATGCGATGTTTATGGCCGTGCGCGAACGCCGCAAAGAAACCGGCACGCTGTTAGCTATCGGGATGGAATCTGCGCAAGTCCGCCGGATGTTTCTGCTGGAAGGCAGTTTGGTGGGATTGTTAGGCGCCGGACTGGGCGTGTTAGGAGCGCTGACCCTGACCACTGTCATCAATCAACATGGCGGGATTCACTTGTCTGTGGTCATGATAGAGAGCGGCATTACGATTCTGCCGCAAGCAGATTGGTTGTTTATCAGTCTGGCCGTGCTCCTCACGCTGGTCGTAAGTCTGGCGGCGTCCTGGCTGCCGGCTGCGGCGTCGGCGAAGTTGAACCCGGTGGAAGCGTTAATGGAAGGATAAAAAAATAAAACAACCCGTCTTGCCGAGATAGGGCAAGCGTTTATGGAGGGAAATTTATGAAATCTTTGTTGAGCATATTGATGAGCGTATTGCTGTTTACCACATCCGCCGTAGCACAGGAAATGAGCGCGGACGACATTCTGCAAAAAGTGGATGCCTTGCTGGATGTCAGTAATTCGAAGTTGGAATTCGAATTGCTGACGTATCGTGATAATATACTGCAAAAAACCTATCGGGTGAGCGCGAAATATCAGGAATGGGATTACGTGCTGGCGGAAACGCTCTATCCGCCACGTAACGAGGGTGAAAAAACGCTACGTTCCGGCAAGGGGAATATGTGGACGTATCTGCCGAAAATTAACAAAGTGATGCGAGTGTCCGAAGGGAATAGCTTCTCCAATAGCGATTTCTCCAACATGGACATCCTCAAGCCCACCTTGAGTCAGGATTACACTGCCACATTATTGGGTATTGAAGATGTCAATGGCGAACCGGCATATAAATTGGAACTGGCTGCCAAAAGCGAGGATGTGGCCTACGCGAAGATTCTATACTGGATTCGCCAGCGCGACATCTATCCGCTGCAACGCGAATATTATACCTTCTCCGGTCATCTATTGAAACGCCTGAGTTTGCAGGCCAAAACCGATCTGCGCGGCGGCATACCGGATTTTTTTGTCATGACCGATCTGCTGGAAAACAACAAATATTCCACCATGCAATTTCTCCAATTGGAACCCGGCCAGGCTTTTCCGTCGGAGACGTTTCGCAAAGACGCATTGATGAAACGATAACATCAATTGGGCGGGCAAGATTGCATTCCTGCCAATAACAATAAATCCAATCGGTCGGGCTGTTACGCTCTGAGCCTGTTCGCCGCGAACGGAAATTCAGCATTTAGCAGCCCTACTGACCACGGCATTATGAAATTTCAATATATTGATGCATTTGCAATGATGATAATTTTTACGCTCTGTTTGGGAATGCCGAACAACAGCGCTGCGCAATTGAACACGGAGGTCAACGTCGAGTTGCGCGGTGCGGGACGGTTGCTCAATGACGATTCGCGCTTGAATCCTGACAATTCTATTCAGAATCTTGAGGAGAGCGAAGGCTCTGTCGAAACGCATCTGACCGCATCGGATGAATTGAACGACGCCGAAACCCTGCGCTGGCTGATGAAAATCTACGGTTTCTATTCCAGCGCGACCGACGCCAACGATAACCGGCTCAATGTCACCCGCATTGATGAAGCCTTTATGGATTGGAAAGGCGGCGATCTGTTTCTGAGCGTAGGCAAACGCCGCATCGGCTGGGGACACGCGATGGCGTTCAACCCGGTCAATGTGATTGTGCCGCCGCGCGATCCGCTGAATCCGAATCAGGCTACCGAAGGCCAGCCGGTTGTCTGGGGGAGTTACAGCCGGAATATCGGATCGATCAATTGGTATTACACGCGGGATTTCGACAAAAATTGGGAGAGCGACCTGAACCGCTGGGGCGTGAGGCTCAATGGCGTGGTTGGTCAAACCGATTTTTCGCTCTATTATTTTGATGGGGAACCGTATGAAGATCAGCGTGAATACGAACAACTCTTCGGAGTCTCGTTCTCTGCCAACCTGTTGGCCGGAATGACGTTGTACTCAGAAATCGCCGGGACAACGCATAATTACCGGAATTATTACACGGCTGACGGCAACGCCGAACTGAAGGACGATTTCTCGATCCAAGGCGTCGTCGGATCGTATATCATCATCAATCCTGAATCGTTTTTTTCGTTTTTTAATGGCGATGCCAGTCTGACGCTGGAAGCCTATTACAACGGCGGCGGCTATTCCGAAACGGAACGGGAACAGTATTTCGATGCGCTGGATCGCGCCTTGCGACAAGGTGATTCAGCGTTGCTGCAAGACTACCGGCCTACCGGCATGAATCAGTTCTACGCGCTCGCAACATACAGCAATAGCTTTAAAGAACGCTACACGCTTGAATTCACTGGATTGCTTGCGCAAGACTGGTCGCTTTCCGCGCAAGTGCAGCTACAGTATGACCTGTCGGATTCTTACCGCCTGACTGCGAAAGTCACGCATAATCAGGGCGGCGCGGAGAGCGAATTCGGCAACGCGCCGGTCTCCGATGCTGTGGAATGCGCCGTCGAGCGAAGCTTTTAGCGCGGATGTATCGCACGCCGAAGCTGAAGAGGCGTTCGCCCTGGAGATCGAGGTAAGAATGGATAAATCTTAGCCAGAGAGCAACACGAAATGATTCATGGTTCGTGTTGCGAAAGAACCCTGCCAGGGTTTAAAACCCTGGCAGGGTTGGTAGGATCAGGCTGATGGCGCGTCTTCGGCGGCATCGTTGATGCTGCGTAATTGGAGGTCCAGGGCGCGGGTCGAAATCGAAATTTCATACAGCGAGAGCAGCAGCGAGACGGTCAGACTGAGCAGGCTGACGCCGAACAACACCTCGCCGAGCAGCATGTGGCCGACAAACAACGCAAACATCGAAAGCGTGCAGAGCAAAAAGCTGACGACGCCCGCAAGCTGCATGTTGCGAATCAGCGCCAATCGCAGATGCAGGTTGGCGATCTGTCCGCGAATATTCTCCTGCGAGCGATGTTCCTCTTTGTCCGCCAATTGCCGCACTAATTGCGCCAACACTAAAAAGCGATTCGTGTATGCCAGCATCAGCAATGAAATCGCCGGAAACAGCAGCGCCGGCGTCGTTAAGGTCATAGGTGTCATAATGATTTCTTTGTAGAGACACCCCGCTGGGGCGTCTCTACGGAATGGTTGAATTATTCATCCTTTGTCATGCCGGAATTCGCGCCGTGCGGCTATCGTCCGCTATCAACTGAGCCGAACATGGTCGAGTCGATCCGCTGGGCGAGTTTCGAGGCATATTGGGCGGACATGACCGGCAAATACCAGCGACGTTCGCATCAGGCCGATAGCGTCTTCGCTTGCTTTTACAACGTGATGCGGATGGGCAGTTTCAGGAGAAGCGACTAAATTGAAATCTATCCGCTGATGAAAGGATAAAAAATTTTCGACGGTAAATCTGATTAACATAGCGTCGTCCTTTATGATGTTTGTGGTTCTTCGAGTTCCATTGCATCCATAATCTCAACTGTCTTGACCGAGACCGCGCACACTCGTTGCAGCAAATCAAGCACGGTCGCTTTATAATCCGCCAATTTATACGTGTTGAATTGCTCCGCGATAGTCTTGTCGTCTGGCGTTTTCTCTTTGTACTGGTCAAGAATCCAGTGCAGCGCGGAACGATTGCCGAGTTTATACGCCCAGGCGGTTTTCGGGATGCCTGAGATCGTCGTGTTTTCATCTACGATGATTATCCCATCTTCCGGGATGGCGCGGAGTTTGGCGTTCGGCGTCTCTTTGCGCAAGGCGGATTCCTGAATCGTCAACGGATACGGTTCGACGGTTTCATAATTGATATGTAGTTCCATCAACTCCTTGCCCCAGGCGACCCACTTGTAAAAGTCTTGATAGAAGGGCAGACGCGGAAATTCGCGTTTCAAATTCAATTCGTATGTTTTGCGATAGGCAGGATTATGCAAGACGGCGTAGGTGTAATGGAAAATGTCGAGTTTGGTGATGTCGCGCAAGGGCGAACGGCCGCTCGCCCCTCCATCGCCATAATGCGCCAAGAATTGCTGCACGCCCCAATCCGTGATATTTTCGACGCGGTTGCCGTGTTCGTCATATCGGTAACGCGGCAAACAATTCGAATCACCATTGAAATGGAGATTCGGAATCATATCGGTTGCCAATACATTGAACGGCCTGTTTCCGACATTCACGCAAATCAGAATATTCTCTCGATGATTTTCCCCAATATTAAAGAGAACATGCTGTTGATACATTCTGTGAACGATTATTCTATCGAAATAAAAGTGCTGTTTGACATAAGGGCGTAATGCTCCGATTCTGAGATAGCTTTGATGATATGATAACGCGGCATTTTTCTTGATATACTCCTCCAGTTCGGATGTCCACTTTATTGCCCTATCAACAAAATCATTAATCTTCATCGTTTTATCCGACCGATGCCATCTTAGTTTTTCTTTCTGATAAAATTCACAGAAGAATTTCACCTTTTTTATCAAATTCTTTTTATCGAAATCATACACCCATTCATCCCGATTCGTGGCGACTCCTAAAGAAAAGAGCTTGAAAATTGCCTGCTCCTGCGCCTGACTTTTCGCCAACTTCGTTTCTTTCGTCGCAATAGGCAGAAACGTATGAAAATCGTTGTCTGTCAGGTTGATCCAATTCCCTTTTTTATCAGGGCGAACAGTTTCGAACGGGATTCGTTTCAACGGATGTTCGGCCAAATACTCCAGTTTTTCCAGCCGGGTTGCTCTGATGTCGCAGGGATGAATGTAGCGGATTCTGCATCTTTTCTGTTGATCCGTGCTGTTTTTGACTAAAAACATCATTGATATCCCGACTGCTGCCGAGACGCCGAAAATCGTATGCGCTTCGTTCAAAAAAATTCCGTCTTTTCCTGATAACTCCCGAATATTTCCCCCTAAATCAATCACGTACGCAAAATCGAATTCCTGCTCGATACATTTACGGAAGCCGTCGAATGTTCGTTTTTCAATAAACGAATTATTTGTAATAAACGCAATGATCCCGTTTTCGTGAATGCGGTCGCTGGCCCAGCGATAAAAACGGGCATACATGTCATACACTTTGGTTTTTTGCGCCGTGCTCTGTTTGAGATACGTCTCTTTGATGCGCCCATCTACGCCGCCGGTTTTCTTGGTTTTGTTCTCGA
>CAZRSF010000120.1:0-10147 GCA_964602655.1 uncultured Candidatus Moduliflexus sp. | reverse complement strand
CGGACGCCCGAAAGGTTTCAATCAGGTGACGCCGCCCATCTTTACCAAAATGGTGAACATCGGCGGCATTCTCGTACAAACCTCGATGCTCATGATTCCGCTCATCACGGTCGCGCTGCTGATCGCGCTTTCCTATCTGATTTATCGCACGAAACACGGCATGGCGATGCGGGCAGTCTCCAAAGATTTCGAAACGGCGCGGCTCATGGCAATCAACGTCAACAGCATCGTGGCGCTGACCTTTACGATTGGCTCGGTATTGGCGGCGGTCGGCGGCATTCTGTGGGCGCTGCGTTATCCAGCGGTCTATCCCCTGATGGGGTTGATTCCCGGTCTGAAAGCGTTTGTCGCGGCGGTGCTCGGCGGCATCGGCAGCATTCCGGGCGCGATGATCGGCGGCTTTCTGCTCGGCCTGATGGAAATTCTGTTGGTTGCCTTTTTCCCGGAATTGTCGGGCTATCGCGATGCGTTCGCGTTCGTCATCCTCTTGATTATCCTCTTAGTGAAACCAACCGGCATCATCGGCGAAAACATTGCGGAGAAGGTGTGATATGGAACGGAAACGACTGAATTCGATTCTCTCGCTTGTGGCGACTGTCATCATCTTTCTCTGTTTCGCGTGGGCGCAGCAGCATTCGGATGCCTACACGCTGCGCATCATGAATCTGTGCGCGATTTACACGATTCTCGGCGTCAGCATGAACCTGATTAACGGCTTTTCCGGCCAATTTTCGTTAGGCCACGCCGGATTCATGGCGGTCGGCGCGTATGTCACCGCAATTCTGACGATCAGCCCGGAATTGAAAGCGACGATCTATTTTATTACGCCGATTATGAAGCCGCTCGATACGATGATGCTGCCGTTTTTTCCGGCGCTGCTGATTGCCGGATTTGTTGCCGCGCTGTTCGGCCTGATGATCGGCGTACCGACGTTGCGCCTGAAAGGGGACTATCTTGCGGTCGCGACGTTAGGGTTTGCCGAGATTATTCGGGTGCTCTTCACCAATATGACTTCGGTCACGAATGGCGCGTTAGGGCTGAAAAACATCCCGGAATACACCAATCTATATTGGAGCTGGGGCTGGGCGATTTTTACGATTTTTTTCATCAAGCGCCTCGTGGATTCCAGCTATGGCCGCGCCCTGAAAAGCATCCGCGAAAACGAAGTCGCCGCTGAAGCGATGGGCGTCAATCTGTTTACGCATAAGATTCTCGCGGTGTTGGTCGGCGCGTTTTTTGCCGGAATCGGCGGCGGACTGCTGGCAAACTTGATTACGACGATTGATCCTAAAACCTTCACGCCGACGCTGACCTATCAGATTTTGATGATTATCGTGGTCGGCGGCTTAGGCTCGATTTCCGGCACAGTCGTCGCGGCGAGCGTCTTCGCCGTGCTGATGGAAACGCTGCGCCCGCTCGATAACGTCGTGCCGGGGCTGCGCATGGTCTTTTTCTCCGCGCTGCTGCTCGTCGTGATTCTCTTCGCCCGCAAAGGTTTGATGGGAGATAAAGAATTCACCTGGGATTGGTTTTTCAAAAAAAGACCTCACAGGTTTTAAAAACCTGTGAGGTCTCACCAAGAGAATCTGTTATGGCAACAAACTCTGTCTTGCATTGTGACCGCCTTGTGATGCGCTTCGGCGGATTAGTGGCGGTGAATAACTTTTCGCTGACGCTTGCGCCCGGCGAATTAGTCGGGCTGATTGGGCCGAACGGCGCGGGCAAAACGACGGTCTTCAACATGATTACCGGCGTCTATGCGCCGACGCAGAACGCGGCCTATTTCGAAGGCGCGAAGATTTCCGGCCTGAAACCGCATCAGATCACGCGCAAAGGGATTGCCCGGACGTTTCAAAATATCCGGCTGTTCAACAGCCTGACGGTGCTTGATAACGTCATGCTGGCAAAGCATCTGCACCTGAAATCCGACCCGCTGAGCGCGGTGTTCCGCCTTCCCTGGTATGCGAAAGAAGAGCGCGCGATTGCGGCTGATGCAGTGCGCTTGCTGGAAACCGTTGGGTTGGCGCACCGCAAACACGATCAGGCGGGAAGCCTGCCGTATGGCGAGCAGCGCCGCTTAGAAATCGCCCGCGCATTGGCGACGCGCCCGAAACTTTTGCTGCTGGACGAACCGGCGGCCGGGATGAATCCGCAGGAATCCGACGAACTGATGCACTTTATTCAGCGCATTTTGCGGGAATTTCAGTTGACGATTCTGCTCATCGAACACGATATGAAAGTCGTCATGGGAATCTGCCAGCGCATTCTCGTCTTAGATTACGGCGTTACCATCGCGGAAGGGACGCCGCAGGACATTCGAACGAACCCAAAAGTGATCGAAGCGTATTTAGGAGTAGAAGCCGATGCTATCCATTAACAATCTGCATGTCTATTACGGCGGAATCCACGCTTTGAAAGGCGTCTCGTTAGACGCGCCGGAAGGCAAAATCGTCACATTGATCGGCGCAAACGGCGCAGGCAAAAGCACGCTGCTGCGGGCGATCTGCAACCTGATTCCCGCCAAATCGGGCGAAATTCGTTTCAAAGACGCCCCGCTGCTACGCCTGCCGACGCATGAAATCGTCAAGCGCGGCATCGCCATGATTCCCGAAGGCCGCCGGATTTTCCCGAATTTATCGGTGTTTGAAAATTTGCGGTTGGGCGCGTATGCCCGCAAAGACGACGCGGAGATTCAGAACGATTTGGAATGGGTTTATGGCCTGTTTCCGCGTTTGCGCGAGCGTCACCGCCAGAGCGCCGGCACGCTCTCCGGCGGCGAACAGCAGATGCTCGCGGTCGGACGCGGCCTGATGACGCGCCCGTCGCTGCTGATGCTGGATGAGCCGAGCCTCGGCCTTGCGCCGAAACTTGTCGAAGACATTTTCAATATTATCCGCGCAATCCACCAACAAGGCTTGACGATCCTCCTGATCGAACAAAACGCGCTCGCCGCGCTGAAAGTCGCCGATTACGCCTACGTCATCGAAACCGGCAGCGTGATGCTCTCCGGCAAAGGCGAAGACTTGCTGCATAGCGAAGAGGTGCGGAAAGCGTATTTAGGATGATGTGCAGTCGAGACGCCCCAGCGTGGCGAGCAAGGAAGAGCGCGGTGATGTCTCCGATGCTTTTGATGAGGAATTCGAACGGTTTTAGAAATTTGCTTTTATTCATCTTCGGAGGATTACTGGTATGGAAACATTATTCGACATTCATGAGATTGTTAATTTTGCGATACAGCGCGAGCAGGAGAGCTTCGATCTGTATAAAACGCTGGCGGATCAGGTGCAGCCGCAGGAACTCAAAGACGTTTTTCTGATGCTGATGGAAGAAGAACGCCAACATCGCGTTTATTACGCCGGGCTGCTGAATGCGCTGGCGCAACAGATCGATCCGAGTCTGCAACGCGATGAAGAATATGACGCCTACATGCGCATTCTTTTAGATTCAGGCAAAGCGAGCAAAACGCCGCCGGTAGAAATGGACAATCTTCAGGCGACGATAGATTTCGCGATTGGCCGGGAAAAGGATGCGGTGCTGTTTTATACCGGTGTAGAGCAATATGTCCCGGCAAAAGATCGCGATATCGTCAGAGGCATTGTGCGAGAAGAGGCACGTCATATCGTGAGATTGACACATGTGAAGGCGCAGTTATTCATGTAAACGCATGAAATTCATCTGAATGCGTGCGTGAAATTTTGACGAATGCGGTCTGAATTTTCATTCCGGTTCAGTTTTTTTCTTGACTTTTTTCTTGCGAGAACGCTTATTAGAAGTAGTTTGTAGATTTGTAAAATAGGTGTTGATGTCCAACGTCGCCACTTTTTTCGAAGCTACAGGCCATGAGTAAACAGGAAGAAGTAACAATATGTCAGGATTTGTGGAAATTATGCCGCGACATGATTTCTCAAATAATCCTCAACACAGGAGAGTACCACGTTGGCAGAAGGAATCGTAAAATGGTTTAGCGATCAGAAAGGTTATGGTTTTATCGAACAAGAGAACGGCGAAGACATTTTCGTCCATCATTCTCAAATCCTCGGATCGGGCTTCAAAACCCTGTCTGAAGGAGATCGAGTGACCTTTGAGATCGGTGCAGGAAAAAAAGGGCCGGCTGCACAGAACGTTCAAAAGAAGTAACGTTTGGCATGATCAAAAAAAAGCGTCTCACCGCAAGGTGAGACGCTTTTTTATTTTCGGAACCGCGAAGCCGCGCAAACAAGACGCGAAGGATATGGGGCTTGTTTGCGCGGCTTCGCGGCTAAATGCACATCATGATTTTCAAAATACTCTTCTTACTGTTTGGCGAGTTGGCCTGTTCGAGCGCGGTCATCTTTATCAAATCCAGTCATGAACACCCGATTCTGTTAGCGGCGTATCGGCTGTTTGTGGCGGCCATCGCCCTCATGCCGGTTTATGTCAGCGCCGCGCGGGCACAGCCGGATTATCGGTTATCGCAGGGGTTGCGTCAGGCATGTCTGCCCGGCATTGTGTTAGCGCTGCACTTTATTTCGTGGATTATGGGGGCGAGGATGACGCCATCGGCGAATGCGTCGCTGATCGTGAATCTCGTCCCAATCGTGATGCCTCTGTTTCTCATTGTGATGTTTCGCGAATCGTTGACGCGGGCTGAAGCTGTCGGAACATTGATCGCGATGTCGGGCACCGGCATGTTATTTTTGACGGATTTCAATCTCAGCCGAACCTACTTTCTTGGCGATGTCGTCTGCTTTCTCTCGATGTTATTTTTCGGATTTTACTTGATTTTAGCGCGAAAAAACAGGCAGAGCGGCAGCATCTGGCTCTATCTCGTGCCGGTCTATGCCATTGCCGGGATCGTCTGCTTTGTGATTGCGCTCGCCTTCGTCAGTCCGATCAAGCCCTACACGCTGCGCGAAGTCGCCATAATTGCCGCGCTTGGCCTCATCCCGACCGTTATCGGTCATTCCATTCTCAATTATTCCATGCTGCATGTGCGAAGTCAGGTCGTCAGCATTTTGAGTTTGACCCAATTTGTCTTTGCCGGGATTTTGGGGTATTTTTTATTTCACGAAATCCCTGACCGGATGTTTTATTTCGTCAGTCTGCTGGTGCTGATCGGAGCGCTTATTTCATTCGATCTCTCCGCAAATCGAGCGAAACGCTGATACGCCCAATACACCGTTCACGCTACCCTTCAGGAGTGTCAAAGCGCAGCTTTGACACTCCTTTCCATTTTTCCTCTTGACAAAATGAGCGCTTGTTTTTATCGTATGAATACTTGCTCATATCTTCAACTATTCATATTTTATCGAGGAACGAGACATGACTCAGGAAAATCAGGTCGAGCGACGCGCAATGATTCATGAGGAAAGCTGCGGCAAAGTGGCGGACATGATGCCGCCGGACGAATCGTTGTACGAATTGGCGGACTTTTTCAAGGTGTTCGGCGATTCGACGCGCATCAAAATTCTGTACGCGCTCTGCGCCTCGGAAATGTGCGTGCAAGACCTGTCGGAAGCGCTGAACATGACCCAATCTGCGATTTCGCATCAGTTGCGCATTCTGAAGCAGGCGGGGTTGGCGAAATACCGCAAAGACAGGAAATTCGTCTTTTACGCGCTGGCGGACGAGCATGTGACGCAGATTATCACGCAAGGCATGGAACATGTCTCCGAACCTCGATACGCTCAGGGACGACGAGACGCGGGAGAGGCCGACGCGCCCCCCCTGCAACCGTCGCAAGGAAATCAATGATGATCGCGAAACTGTCTGCCTATATCAGCGCCTATCTTTCTGCCTGCTGGGAGATGCTGGTGGAAATGGCGCCCTATATTTTGTTCGGATTTTTGATCGCAGGGCTGCTGCATATTTTAGTCAATCCGCAAACAATTGCCAAATATCTCGGCAAAGGGCGCATCCGCTCCGTCCTCTACGCCACGTTGTTAGGCGTGCCGCTGCCGCTCTGTTCGTGCGGCGTCTTGCCGACAGCGGCGGCGTTGCGGAAGCAGGGCGCGAACGACGGCGCGACGATGGCCTTCCTCATCGCCACGCCGGAAAGTGGCGTGGATTCCATCGCGGTGACGTATGCGCTGTTAGACCCGATTATGACCGTCTTTCGTCCGCTGGCCGCGTTTGTGACCGCGTTTGCGGCTGGCGTGACGCAAAATCTGTTCGGCAATTCGTATAACGAGCAGGCGCTTGAGCAAATCCGGATGGATCGTTCGTGCAAAGTGGATCACTGCTGCGACGGCGAAGACTGCCCGCCGGATGCGCACCGCAAGCATCATTCGTCTGGCGAAAAATTCATGGCGGCAGTCAAATACGGCTTCGGCGAAATTCTTGATGATATTGCCGGATGGCTGGTGGTCGGCCTGCTGATTGCCGGAGCGATCAGCGTCCTGATTCCCGACACGTTTTTCGAAGCGTATCTCGGCGGCGGTTTTTCTTCCATGCTGATTATGCTGGCGGTCGGGATTCCGCTCTACATCTGCGCCACCGGCTCGACGCCGATTGCGGCAGCGCTCATTATGAAAGGCATGAGTCCGGGCGCGGCGTTCGTCTTTCTGCTCGCCGGGCCAGCCACCAATGCCGCCACGATTTCCGTCGTGTACGGCCTGTTGGGGAAACGCGCCATCGCGATCTATTTGAGCAGTATTGCGGCCTGTTCGATTCTGATGGGATTGCTGTTAGACAAGATTTACGGCTGGTTGAACATCGCAGCGCAATCAACGGTCGGCAGCGCGGGCGAACTCATTCCGCACTGGTTCAGCGTCGTAGCCGCTATCGGACTGCTGCTCCTGATCGGGCGCAGCTTTTTCGCAACGTGGCAACGGCGGCGGACTCGCGCAGCGGATACCTGCGGCGGCAGTTGTTCTTGCTCGCATTAGGAGAGGAGCGTCATCCCGCCACGCAGACGGCAACATCGTGATCGAACCCTGCCAGGGTTGAAACCCCTGGCAGGGGTTTTTTATTTATGCCAAACAAAACAAACCATTGAACACAGCTATTTGAGATGAATCAGCAGTCTTCCAAAAGCGCTGAAAATAAGGAATGCATACGCATTCGCCTGCACTCGTCGAATGAATTTTTATAAAAACTTCTTGACAGAAACTTATACAATACTAAACTACTCTAATAATAGAGTAGTTTAGTATTATCCCATTAACCAGGAGGTTCTATGCAGCGCTTATCGTCAAGAACGCCAGAAGGGGGCGCGATTCACGATTCGTCAGACATGACGATGGAGCAGTACAGCGCCGTCATGAAAAAGAGGCTTGGGCATGAATATCGCCGGTTTATTGAGAATGTAACACGGCAGACGCCGCCGCCGCATGGCGCGGCAGTCTTAGAAATCGGGCCTGGGCCGGGTTGGGTCGGCATCTGGCTTGCTAAAGCGCGTCCGGACATTCGGCTCGACGGCCTGGAAGCTTCGCCGGACATGCGCCGCGTGGCGCAGATGAACGCTGAGTCAGAGGGCGTGGCGGAGCGTGTCCGCTATCTGTCGGGAGTGGTTGAACGCATGGAATCGCTCTCGGATGCGTCGTATGATCTGGTCATTTCGCGCGACTCCCTGCATCATTGGGATGATCCGCTTGCGGGCTTCCGCGAAATCGCCAGAGTCGTCAAACCAGATGGGCAGGTTTATATTCGCGACAGCCGCCGCGATTTGGGAGTTGGCGCGAAATTATTTGTAAATGTAATTGGATGGCTGTTTGTCGGAAGAATGGCAAAATACTGGAAATCGTCAATTGCTGCGAGTTATACGCCGTCGGAATTGCAAGAAATGTTGCGAACGCTGCCGCAAATGAAATGGACAGTCTATTCGAGCTTTTTAGACCTCGGCATTCAATCGCTCTGACCGAATGTCTCTGTTCCTTCAAAATGATTGACAAAAAAATAAGAAAATATTTCGCTTTGATTTGACGAATACCTCAAGCATAAGAGCATACAGAACACTTCGAAAAGGAGCAGCTATGACACATATCGGAATTATTATCTGCGGGCGGTACCATACATGCGGCGGCGGAAAATGTCTGCGCTCGTTGCGGGAACATGTCGGGGGCTTTGCGAAATATCCCAAAGAGGAGGAATTAAGCCTGGTGGGCTATACGACATGCGGCGGATGTCCGGGAGGAAATATCGAATACGTTCCTCAGGAAATGATCAAAAATGGAGTGGATGTCATTCACTTTGCTACAGGCATGGTTGTTGGATATCCCCCGTGCCCGTCTATTCGACAATTCAAAGAATTTATCGAAAATAAATATCGCATTCCCGTCGTGGTTGGCACGCATCCGATCCCGCTGACATATTATACAACGCATCAGCAACTGTCATCCTGGAAAGAGATGAATATGGAAGCATTGGCAAGGCCATTATTCGAAGAAGATCAAGACATCATGGCGCGTTATAATTAGCGTGAGCGTCGGCTGCTTGCCTTTGAACGAATCATACATAATTCATCGAGGCGTTCAATTGAATGCCTCGATAAAACAGGAAAAATGAGATGAAAAACCAACGCACTGGTCATCATCAAGGGAACTCAACGGAACAATTGCTTGATAAGGACGCGATTCTGAACGCGCTGCCCATTCTTCCCGGACACGCGATTCTTGATGTGGGATGCGGGAATGGATACATGGCGAACGCCTTCGCGCATGCGCTGAAAATGACCGGAACAGTCTATGCGTTAGACCGGGCGGCAGAGGCGGTCGAACGCCTGAAAAACGAGGCCGCGCATACCAATATCATTCCTTTTGAAGGAGATATCACGCAAACCGTCGCGCTTCCCGATGCATCTATTGATCTCATGTACCTGTCAACGGTATTTCATATCTTTTCAGACGAGCAACGAAACGCCTTTCAACATGAGGCGAAACGGCTATTGAAGCCAAACGGCGCGTTAGCGATTGTCGAAATCGAAAAGCGCGAAACGCCGTTCGGCCCGCCGCAACGCATGAGAGTCTCGCCGGAAGAGTTGCGGCAGATTATCAGCCTCTCTCCTGCATTGCTTGTCAAGGTCGGGGAATATTTCTACATGCAAGTCTTTGTGAAGAAGAATGAGAGCCGCGCATCAATGTAACATCAGTAACTCATGTTACGCAGCGTCGCAGAAAATTTCCCTACTGGGAAGGGATTTCGCGGTCATTGGCCTCGAATTTGCCGCGTAATATGAGAATTTACGGTATCATTATGCTTTCGAAAATCGCGTTGCTTGTTCTCAGCTGCATCGCTGAAAAACCGCTCAATCCGTATCAACTCAAGAAAATTTTCGGACACTTGAATCTTGCGCGTTGGTTTCCCATGGCAGATTCTTCCATGTATGCCGCGATCAAAATGTTAGTCAAAAACGGCTATATTGCCGGAACGAAAGCCCGCTCCGGCAATATGCCGGAAAAAACGATTTATACGATTACCCCTGAGGGGCGGCAGGTGTTAGAACGCACCCTCTTAGCGCATCTGCGCGAACATGAGCGCATCGTTTCAGAATTTGATGTGACGATGTTGTTTTTGTGTCATCTGCCGAAAGATGTCGCCCTGCAAACCTTACGCCTGCGCCGCGACTTTGCGATTCGCGAAATCGCCGGACAGCAGCAGGCGCATGACAATTTGTGCGGCAAGATTCCGGAAATGGGGCTGATCAATCTGCGGCACAGCATGTATAAACGCGAAGCGGAACTCAAAACCGTGACTGAACTGATTGAGTTGATCGAGACAACATCGGAGTGGAATCATTTTTTAGTTTTAGACCTTTCAGAGGAAAATGCCTCTGAACGTCCATCGCACGCCGATTTGTCTGCGGCTTGATTGCACGCGAGCGGCCTGAATCAATCCTCAGCATACAATTCATCAATTTTATCCCACGCTTCGGGCGTATCCTGCCTCAGTTCGGTCAGCAGTTCGAAATGATAGACTAACAGGCCGATCTGCTCCAATTTGATCTCGTTCGCCTCCTGCGGAAGCGCGATGCCCTGCGCCCGGAGGTCTGAGTCGGTCAGGGCGGCGATCCGGGCGATTTCGGCGAGCGCGTCGGCTTTTGCAAGATCAAGAAAGCGTTCGACTGGCAGCATCAGCGTCGGCGTGAAATGAATTTCCTCAAGCCGCGCGGCGGTCTGCTGAATGAGTTTCGCGTCAACAATGTCGGGCAGGGCGGCGATTCTGGCTTTTA
>CAZRSF010000119.1:0-10499 GCA_964602655.1 uncultured Candidatus Moduliflexus sp. | reverse complement strand
GTCAAAGCTTGCTTTGACACTCCGGGCAATGTTTATAAATGTATCCAGCCTTGAAGTATAAGCAGGAATTTTCAGCATGTAAAGGAACAATGACTATGAAAAAAAACGGGAACAATCTCCTTCTGATGGTAATGACTGTGATATGTATCGGCCTGATCAGCGGATGCTCGGAACTCGCGAAAATGGTCGAGGAATTGATCGCGCTGAAACCGCCTGTTGGTAGCGAAACAACACCGACGCCCACTCCGAATCCGAATAAGCCGACACCGACTCCGAAGCCGAACGCCACGTCAACGCCGACCCCGACGCCAAAACCGTCGTCCAAGCCGATGGAAGTCTTTTGCACGTATTTTCATTATTTCCAGGCTGGTCCCCAGGATTTTAATCAATGGTGGATTCAAGGCAAATATCCGACGAACATTTTAGGGCCGGAAGACTGGCGGCGCGACATCTGGGTCGGGCGTTCGGGCGATTATCCGTATATCGGCATTTATAACAATATGCAGGATGCCGAAATTATGCGCTGGCATATTCGGTTGGCGAAAGCTGCCGGAATTACAGCCTTCCTTCTCTATGTCAACGATTGGCAAGAAGAACGCGCCCAGACGGATTTATTGCTGACGGTGGCGCAGCAGGAGAATTTTAAGATCGGGTTTATCGAGCATCACAGTTTTCTCGGCGCGCGGCGGCTCGATGGGCGTCCGCAGCCGATCTTACCGCAAAAGTATCTCGGTTATAACGACATCAATCGGCGTCATGCCGAACGGCTCGGCCTGCCGATTCCTTCGAGCCAATCCGAGTACGAACGCCCTGCGCCGACGACACGTTCGCGCAGCGTGTCGCCGGAAGCGCTGTCCGGCGCGGCAGATCGGGTGGCTGGCATGATGCAGCAATGGAAGGGGCATCCGGCCTACCTGCGCATTGACGGCAAGCCATTGGTCGTGATTCCATATATGGTCGAAGAATTGACTGCCGCCGAATTCAAACAATTGCTTGACACCGTGACACAGCGAGTCGGAGAATCGCTCTATGTCGTCGCGATTGTCCCGAAGGTGTACTGGTATTACGCTCCCGAAGCCGTGCTTGGTACGGGAATTACGAAGGAATGGGCGGAGACGGGGGTCAGTTCGTTTACGCATTGGACGCCGAACGGCATGATTACCGCCTCGCAGAAAACTCGCGATAAAGCCGTGCAGTTCAATATCAAAGATTCGAAAAAGTGGCAGAAAGACGCCATGATCCCCGTGATGCCCGGATTCGAGGACGACGCCTGGCGGCCTGGCGATTCGCCCGCGCCGACTGCGCCGCGCAATAACGGACAACCCTGGAGCGCGCAACTTGAGACGGCGATAAAAAATAGGCCGCGCTTTCTCTTCATTCAGGGCTGGAACGAATGGCATGAAGGCTCGCAGATCGAACCGTCCACGTTAGACAGCGATCCGTATTTGTATTTGCAGATTTTGGCAGGCAAACTGAATCGTCCGTGGCAAACGCCGTCTCTGCCGCAGCGCGATCATGTTGACCCGCTGCGTCGCTCGTACCTGCCGTATTGATGTACGCCCTGCCAGAGTTCGAAACTCTGGCAGGGCGTATCGTTATTTTTTTATCTCGTGCTAAGATGTAAAGACACCAAGTAAATCATTGTTAGGCATTTATTATGAAACGAATAATAAGTATACTCATTTCTTTTTTGGTGATTTCATGTGTAGGGCAGGCAGCAGAAACAAACAAAAATTGGGAAGATATTCCCGTTGGAACGATTGACAATCTTGAAATTCGATTACTGTATCGCTCGATGGCCTCACTCGCTGATGAAGAGTGGATGCAGTTAGAGTTCAAAAATAAAGGCAATGAATCGATTCAGATTACGAATGCGAATTATCGTATTGATAGTATACGTTTTAGTCCTGATGGAAAAACGCAACTAAGTTCTGGAGGACTTGCTTCAGGGAATACATATGACCTTTTCCCTTATGCCTGGGAAACAACACCAGTTTCAGATATTGTGATTTTGCCAGGAAGCACCTATACTGTAACAGAACATCTCAGTCGATATTCATCTGCATTACTCGGATTGCCGCTAAAGGAAGGATTAGTAGTAAAAGCATTATTCTTCATTGATATCGAACTGGCAAAGAAGAAACGTCTTTCTTTATCATCCAAGGGAATACCTTTTACGTTTATGTGGCAATATCCTGACGCAAATGACTTTATATATCTGAAACAACGGTTAATGTCACTCTTACAGCAGCCTGAATCCAAAGCGCATCATTGTCATAGTTACGTACTTGGAACGCTCCTGAAGATTCCAGAAATTTCTAACGATCTTTCCATTGAGGAGATATCGGCTGCAATTGATCTGCGCCACGGTGGTTTTGATGGGCGTGAAGATTTGATCGAATATTTAGAAACAAGAAATTTTGAACGAAAGAAAATCATTGATTCTTATCATCTTCGATTGAATCGTATGGATACTCGAGTATGTGATGATTTATTACATTCACAAAAGATATGGGATGCTACGTTTATAGAACCACTTATAATAATGCATGAACAAGATACAAAAAGCCCCCCATTCAAAGCGTTAGCAGTATTAGCAAGGCATAGTGAGGATTGGAACGATAATAGTACGATTACACATCGTTTATCTGCTGTTTTATTAGAACGGCGTGGGATGTTTCTGAAGTTAACGCCCGATGAATTAATTGCAATAAAGCGGTTAGAGCATTGGGCAATGGATGTTCGCGATCTTTCGTTAACTCGAGATCGTGATATTTTGACACTATTAACCCCGTTTTTGGATTGGAATACTCAAATCTACGATCATCGCTGGTCGGTTCCGAATATTCCAGGAAGCTTACCTGCTTCTTATCGGATGTGCGATATTGCGTTAGACGCTATTCTAACAATCTTGGACGGAGAGGTTAAGAAAGGCTATCAAATTATGGGTATTCCTTTATCAGTTGCAGTAGAACGTAAAATGCCAAATGGCAAAATATTTCAGATAGAAACAAGTCCAACGATTGAACAAATGACTATTTGGCGCGATTCCATAATTCCCAAAGTAAAAGAGCGGTTGGCGACACTGAAACCAACCAATGAAATACAATAGACGGTATAGGTTTATGTGGTGCAATTATGGAAATGTCTAACGATGTGCTTGCTGGTGTTCTTTAACTCTTTGTGCTCCGGTGTCTTAGCGCGAGAAATTTGAAATAGTTTTTGGTCATCGCTTATGAATGCTGAACAAGAATTCCTCCAGGAAACCGACACGCGTTTCGAACGCGCTTGCCACTCGATTACGCATTGTCTCAATCAACTGAACGACGAACAACTCTGGCTGCGCCCGACGCCGCATGTCAACAGCATCGGCATTATTTTGCAGCATCTTCGCGGCAATTTACGGCAATGGATTGTGTCGGGCATCGGCGGCGCGGAAGACATCCGCCAACGAGCGCAAGAATTCAACGAGGGCGAGCATTTTTCTCAAATGGAGGCGCTCACGCAATTCACTGCGCTGATCGCAGAATGCCGGACGATTATTCAACATCTCACGTCCGAAGAGTTGACTGCCCCTCGCCGGATTCAAGGCGTTGAACGGAATGTGCTCAACGCCATTTACGGCACGCTGACTCACCTGAATCTGCATGTCGGCCAGATTCTCTATATCACCCACCTGATTTTAGGAGAGCGCTACATCCTGACCTGGACGCCACAGGCGAAAGAACAGGGCGCGTAACGCCGTATCCGCTGCAAATGGATCGAACTTCGATGACTGATGGCACAGCGAATATTCGTAGCGCAAGCGTAAACACCCGGCGTCGCCAAAACGCGACAACCGGGATTGGTACGCAGAGACGGGGTTGACAGGCGATGATACGACTGATTGAGGACTGCTATATCTCAGAGAGACGGATGACTCGCCGGATTGCCGTTGCGAAAACGTTCCAGGAAAATTTGATACCAGACCGCCTTGCTTGACACGCATGATGACCTCGATCAAAGGCGGCCTTAACTAATTCACTGAGACAGCGATGCCACAAAGGGACGCCCGCGAATAGCCGATGTTCAGTTTCCCGCGATGAATCGGCGGGCTATTCGTACAGGATGCCGGCGATCCCAGAGATTCAGACCGGAAACGAGTGTTTGATCTGGCGGACGGCCTGCCGCAAACGATTTTCATTCTCGACGAGCGCGATGCGCAGGTAGCCTTCGCCGTCTTCGCCGAAACCGCGTCCTGGCGAAACGGCGACTTCCGCTTTCTGCATACATTGGATCGCGAATTCGATGGATCCCATTTCGCGGTATTTGGCGGGCATTTTCGCCCAGACGAACATGCTGGCGCGCGGTTTCTCCACATCCCAACCGGCCTGCGTCAACCCTTCGAGCAGGCAATCGCGGCGTTCTTCATAGATTTTCGCCTGCGCTAACATATCTTTTTCGCAATGCCGCAAGGCAATAATCGAAGCGATTTGAATCGCCTGGAAAATGCCGTAATCGTAGTAGCCTTTGATGCTGGCGAGCAGCTTGATCATATCGCGATTGCCGACGACAAAGCCGATCCGCCAGCCCGCCATGTTGAAACCTTTGGACATCGTGATCATTTCCACGCCGACCTCTTTCGCGCCCGGCGCTTGCAGAAAACTTGGGGCGATATAGCCGTCGAACGTGGTCAAACCGTACGCGAAATCCTGAATCACATAAAATTGAAATTTTTTCGCCAGTTTGACGATTTCCTCGAAAAAGCCGAGTTCGACCGTTCGCGCGGTCGGATTATGCGGGAAATTCAGAATGACGATTTTCGGGCGCGGCGACACGACCCGGCACATGTCATCGAGATTCCGCAGCAACGCCTCTTCACCGTCGTTCATCGAGACGCCGATCACGTTCGCTCCGGCGATAATCGGGCTGTAAATATGAATCGGAAACGACGGCGTCGGCGTTAACGCCACATCGCCCGGCCCAAGCGTGGCGAGGCAAAGATGGCTGAAGCCTTCTTTCGAGCCGATCGTGGCGATCACTTCCGAATCCGGCGCCAGCGAGACGTTCCAGCGGCGTTCGTAAAACAGCGCCAATTCGCGGCGCAGGTTGAACACCCCTTGCGACGAGGAATAGCGTTGATTGCGTTTCAGTCGCGCCGCTTCGCAGAGTTTGTCCACGATCCGATCCGGCGTGGGATCGTTCGGATTGCCCATCGCGAGGTCAATAATATCCACGCCTTTCTGACGCAGCGAGCTGCGGATGGCGTTAATCCGCCCGAACAGATACGGCGGCAGGCGGTGCATGCGTTCCGAGGCCATTGGAGGAATATCCATGCTCAAGAGCGCGTCTGAAGTGTACTCCATCGGTTTTGGCTGTTTCTGGCTCATAGTATCCTTTTCGAAAACGTAGGTCGAAACTATAGTTTCGACCTACTGACACAGTTATCGCAGGTCTTGCTGCGTCAAAAAGTCGCGGTATTCGAGGCTGTAAATGTACAAAAAGACCATTGTCAGGCCGACAATCATCGGACCGTATAAGATGCCGAGTAGACCGAAATAATTAATTCCGCCCAGCAACGAAAAAAAGATCACCATCATGCTCATGCTTTGATTGCCGCCTTGCATGAACATCGGGCGCACGATATTGTCAATCGAACTGACGAATAAAATGCACCAGCAGGCCATGAAAATCGCGTAGCCCCAATGCCCGGAGAGCAAGAGATAGAGCGAGGCCGGCACCCAAATCAACGTCGTGCCGATCATCGGAATCAAGGAACAAAACGCCATCATCGTCCCCCAGAATAACGCCGGAAGATGGCAGATATGAAACGCAATCCCGCCAGACAGCCCTTGCAGCAATGCCGTGATGATCGTCCCTAAAAACACGGATTTCGCGACTTCCCGGACTTTCGCGATAATCTGCATTTCCTGACTTCTGGAGAGCGGAATCAAATGGAGAATGCCTGAAAACATGCGGTCTTGATCCCGCACCATGAAGAAAAACGTAAACAACATCATCACGAACTGCACGATCAGCGTCGTCAAATTGCCGAACAGATTTTTCCCTTGATCCAGCAGATTCTTCCCGACGGCCGAACTGGCTTGCAGCAAGATTTTATCCAATTGCAGTTGCTCCAAATTGAAATTCGGGAAATACTTCTGAATATCAGGCAAATACTGATTGAGCAGCGCCAGGACTTTTACCGCCCAGGGATGCTGTAATAACGTTTTATACTCTCCGGTAGCGATCCAGTCATAAATGGCGTTGAAAACCTGCACGCCCTGCTGGAATAACGAAAATGTGACGAAAATCAACGGAATCAGCACCACCAGCGTCAATAAGGCCGAAGTCAGAAACGCGGCAAGACTTCGCCGGTTGCCGCATACGCTGAGAATCTGCCGGTAGAACGGATAGACGATCAGCGATAGGATGATCGCCAATAAAATGGGATGAATATAGGGCTGAATCAGCAGATAGCAGGCGAACAGGCCGACAAACATCAGAAAAAAGAGGAAATAATGTCCATGCGCCACCGACAGTTGGAGTGTTTGCTTCGGTTCTTGCGGCAGCTCGAGCGCTTGAGGCGCTGCTTCCGGCGTTGGTTCTGTTGGTTGAATCGCTGTCGTCTGCGGTTTTTTGTGTTTACTGCTCATAAAAATTTCCGATACGATTCGTAGGGGCGTTCAATTGAACGCCCCTACGAAAAACCGAGACATCCTTATTGTTTTCGTTCCGCGCGGAGCGTGGAACAAGAATGTAACTTCTTCAAAAGTTATCAATAAAATAACCGAATTCCTCTAAACGTTTTTTCACCTTGCTGACATCTTTTTGCGCAATGACCACATGATAATCTTCAGCTTTCAAAATGTATTTTTTCAAGACATCATCCCGCGCTAACAGGGCGATCAGGTCTTTTTGAGGCTGAAGTTTGAACACCGCCATTTTGTCGGCGGCGGCCAGCGGGTTGATCTTCCCGGCCACATCATCGAGAAACTCCTGCCAGATGCGCGGCGGGGTCGCAACGATATGCTCCGTGAACATCTTCACTTTCTGCGTGATGTCCTGGCGGGTGACGCATTCTTTCAAAAACGATTGATACGTCACTTTGTAGCAGGTCTCGCTGATTTTCTCCGCGAGTTTTTCCACTACCATCGTTTTGAGCGGATCGCGGCCTTCCAATGTCAGCAGCAGCCGTTTGTCATCCAGAATGATCGTGCCGGTTTCCTGCGGCGCAGCGGCCTGATACGTGTCTTGCAAGCCGAGCACGTACGCGCCGAGCGGCGTCAACCGTGCGAATCGCAGGCCGTCGAACATCGAAAGATAGGGCTTGTCGCGATCCCGAACTTCCTGATTTTTCGGCAAGTCGTAGGCAATATCCACAATGCCGAAGGCGGCGAAGAGAAAAAACATCGCTTTCAAAAACGGCACGACCACCGCGTTTTTATATTCCCGATCCCGCACGTAAATCCGCTCGTCGCGCGGGCCGTACTGAGCCTTATACCGTTGCGTAAAAAACAGGTCGTTGCCGTAGTCTTTGCGCGCCACGATTTCGAAGTCGAGCGCGCGATACGCCGCCGCTTTCCGTATATTATCGAACGGAACCCATTGTCCCGGCGGCAGGAGTTTCAGCAGTTCCGACAACGCCTGTCTGACGCGCCGGTCGCGGCGGTCGAGATCGTGATCGTAGTATCCGCCTTTGAGATGATACAAAAATTCGTGCAGCCGTTTTCCTTTCGGCTCAGGGGCTTGAAAAAACGCGACGAACAGGGTTTTCAGATAGACTTCCGGCTCTTTATCGGCTTTCAGGGAGTTTCCCTGAAGCGCATCCATAATCAGCGTCGTTTTGAGAAACGCCAAATCTTTATCATGGAGGTAAAATTCCTGGATCCCGCAATATTTCGTCATCTGCGCTAATGACGCTTTCAGCAGCTTGCCGGTACTTTCGGAGTATTTCAGGTTGCCCTGCCTGACATACGTGTCGTACAGGTGAATCTGGCGCAAAATCCGATCGCGGTCTTCGTATTGAAAATCGGTCTGCGGCAGCGCGGGAATCGGCATGATGTCGTAGCCTTGCGGATGGGGCAGATACGCTTTGAAGACGCTGCGCAATTCGTCGGCAATCGAAAAATAGTAGGCGTAGCGGTCGTCATAAGCATACCAGTTATAATGCGTTCGAATCTGAAAAATGACATACGGGTCTTCGATGTCCTGCGCGTTGCCCATGCCGCCGCCATAGCCGTATTGCCCCTTCTTTTCGCGATCTTTGACGATTTTGACCTTATACGCCGCCTCCAATGTATTGACTTCCCGTTCTTCCCCTTCCCAGACGAATTGCTGAAACATCTGCTGCGCCTCTTTCGGCAGCCGCGCAAAGAGCCGAAGAAACAGGTCGCGCTGCGAAAACACTTGCGCCAATGCGTGAACCGTCTCGCTTTTTTTGAGCTTATTGATTGACCAATTGCCGTTTTGCGGAAAATCGTCCTCGTCGAAAAACTGGCCGTGCAGGTACGTTTTATAAATCCGTTTCAACGCGTCCGCCGAATAATGCTGCTCCACAAGCTGCGTCATCCTTTGCGGCGGCGCTGTTCTTTCAATCGGTTTGGGAGCGGCAGGCTCTGGCAGCGCATCGTCCTCAACCATGCCGAATTGCACAAGATTGCGCAATTCGCCGGGCAGCATATTCAACGCGTCGTGCAGCAATTCCTGGCGCGACGGCGGTTTCGCGAATACGGCGGCCTGTTGCGACGGTACGCCGAGTTTCAGCAAAATCGCTTGCGCCCGTTTGCGAATATCGAGATTCTCGTCCTCTGCGGCCTTCTGAATAAAGGCGCGAACGTCATGATTTTCGGGCGCGATATGGCTGAGCGCCATCAAAATATTGGCGTAAAATTGCCAGGGCGTCGGCTTGCTTTCGGCGATCAGCAGCGGCACAAGCGTCTTGTCGAAACTGAGGCAGGTTTGATACGCGGCCTGCCTGACAACTGCCGAGAGCGGATGATCGCTGAGAAATCCGAGGCTCTGAATCACGAGTTTTCGCAGATCGTCCACGTCGTTCGGATATTTCAGCGCCGCGACCCGCAGAATGTCGTGAAACCGCCAGAGCGCCGCCAGTCGGTCGCGCAATTTGTCCGCCGATTCCAACGCCGCCTTGTATTGCGGCAGCGACCAACTCAGCAGATCAACGGCGCGCGCCTGCCGCTTGAGTTCGATTTCGACGCAGTTGACGCAGAGATCGCCGACCGGCGTCGGAAATTTCGCCGCGTCTTCGGTCTTGCGGCATGACGCACAGGTAAATTTCCCGGACGCCCATTTCGAGGCATCTTCGACCGTTTCTAAGGTGTCTTTCAGTTTATAGAGTTTGGTGGTGTGTTTCATAATTGTTCTGTCAATCTCGACATTCACACGGGAGGATGTTCGCCAAACGAATACAATATCTTGCGCAGATTGACAAGACTTTCTCTGTTCAGTTTCAATGCCTCAACGCTTGCCCTACCTGTCGGAGTGATTCCAATAATCAAGGAAAAGTCATCATTCCAGATAAAATGCTCTTCCCATTGCTCTTGCCGAGGATGATACAGCGTTGCAAGCTCTCCACTCAGCGGGTCTATAGCGTCCGTTTTATTGTATTTGCAGTTATTGCATCCCTGACATGATAGCGCGAGATTCTCAGCCGTCGTTGCCCCGCTGCGACTGCGAGGAATAATATGCTCGATGGAAAAGGGCTGCATCCCGAAGCGAGATTGACTGCGGCAATACTCGCAATTTTCTTTCGCTCTTTCTGCGACAAGCTTTTTCAATTGCGCGGTGACGCGATCTTCACGCATAATCGGGCGTCCGAATCCCTAAATTTTTCATTAACGCGGTCAAGGTTGTTTTACGCAAACGAGCCAATTCCGCAAGGGCTTCCATGCGCTGCGTTTCTAATTGCTCGATGCGTTCGCCGACAGCCAATAATTCGGCGTATTCATCCGAAGTCAGCGTTTCGGCGCGGCGTTTCGAGATGAGTTCGGCATATCGTTGACTCATCGCAGCAGGAATCTGTTGATTGATTTTCATCAATAATTCGGATTCCGATTTTGAAAGGCTCGGTGCTTTTTGGGCGGCTTGCAGACGAAGCGCCTCCGCTACGAAACGTTCAAGATCGGGCGGATTGAGTTGCCCGACCGCTTTCAGCAGTTCGTTGTAAGAAACCTGAGCTTGAGTAGATAGAGTCGGCATTTTCTCCCTCCATATTTACATCCCAAACGCGAATTCGACATCCTCTTCATCCAGCGCTTTGATGGATGCGCCGTTGTATTGACACAGAAGGTTATGGACAGAGCCGCCAGACACCTTATTAATATGAGCATAAAAAATTAATAACTCATGTTACGCAGTAGATTTTGATCAGAAGACCACGAACTCCCCTCCTGGGAGGGGTTGGGGGTGGGTGGCGTTGAGAAATTGTTAGGTTTCAGCCACCCACCCCTTGCCCCTCCCAGGAGGGGAATCGCGGAGACACTACGTAACGTGAGTTA
>CAZRSF010000118.1:5539-10522 GCA_964602655.1 uncultured Candidatus Moduliflexus sp. | reverse complement strand
ATGCGCTGGCGAATCTCATTCGGGCTACCATTGCGCAGCAGAAATGGCGGCAGATGGCCGTTGATGATGGCTTCCGGCATTTTCTCACGGATCAGCGCCGCATCAACGGTTGGGCCGTAGTTCACCGAACGAATGCCTAACGCATACTGGAAATCGAGCAGATGCCCCATCGCGCTGTCCGAATGCTGATAACGGCTGGCATTGCCCGGCGCCATGGCATTCAGCACCGTTTCCAACACGGGATAACAATACTGCTGATAGAGCTTGCGATTGAACAACGCGCAGTTGTCGTCCGTAATCCACCAGCCATGCGTCGTATTTCCGCTGAATTCGCGCAAAACGGTGTTGAGTTCGACCATTTTGGCGGCTAAAATGTCGCGGAAACGGCTCATCAGGTCGGGATAATCGTACATCCAGAGAAACAGCGTTTCCGGTTTCAACACCGAACTCATAATGGTGGCCGGCCCGCGGCTGCCAGTGCCTAACGCGGGCAAGGTTTTCCCTGCGCGTTTTCGGGCTTCCCACTCCGCCAAAAACGGTTCTGGCAGAGTCCAGACGCGCATATCGGCGGCTTCTGCGCGGTCTAAAATTCTCGCAAATTCCGAGGGATCGTCCGTGACAGGTACGAACCAGGGCGTGCCGCCTTCGTGATAATCGAATTCGCAGCCAAACAGATTTTCGATCCGTTTCGGGCTGAATTGGAAACTATCTTCATCAAAAAACGCCTTGCCGACATACTGACGGGTGATCTGGTTGACCTCGCGATGCAGCGCGTCGCGATAGGCTTTGTCCTGATAATAGCGCAATGTAGAAGGGACGCGCATGAATTCGAACACCCAATGATCGTCCGGCGCAAATGAGACGGCGCAGCGTGGTTTTTGCGTGGTGAATGCCTCGCAGATAGCGTTTTCCTGCCAGAATATCTCCACGTCGAGCGCGGCGGTCAATGTCAAAAATTCCTGTTCGATAATTGCCATATAACCCAAGAATTGTTGCGGCATTCGTAGGGGCGAGGTTTCCTCGCCCTGATGCGAGTTCCCGCCCGAAGTGGGCGAGGAAACCTCGCCCCTACGAATGCCGCGTTAAATGTTTATTCGTCTGAAACTTCAGGAATTCGCTTTTTCCCGGTAAAACTGCTGTAGCACGTAAAACGCGAGTTTTTTGGTTTGTTTATCTGCCGCGATCAAGCCTTTGCGATTGTAACCTTGCTGAAACCGGTTAAAACGGCGAGACGCCCTGAAATCATAGAGAAGCCAGGGGGACATCCCTTTCACGTAATCTAAGGTGCGAATCACGGCGATCTGGCGTTGATAGACCGCTTCCATGTACTCTTCCGTAAATTTGTCGGAGCGGCTGCCATGCTCTCCAGCGCGGGCATCTGCGCCGGTTTCGGTGATGATGACCGGCTTGTCGGGATTGGAATTCTGCCCTAATTGCACTAATTCGTCGTAATTGGGATTGTACCAGCCATAATATTCGTTCAGACCAATCACATCGAGGAATTCCGCAAGTCGATCTTCGATTTTGATTTTTTGATGATTGACTAAACAGGCCGCCGACACTAAGCGTGACGGATCATACGCTTTCGCGGTTTTCGCCAATCCGCTCATAAACGCTAACCGCGCGTCGGTATCCGCATTTTCGTTGCCGACCGACCAAATGATGACGCTGGCGCGGTTAAAGTCCCGTTTGATGAGTTCGAGCAGTTGATTTTCAGCATCTTTGTAAGTGGCCGGATTGGGAAAATCAATCGCCCAATAGACCGGCACTTCTTCCCAGAGCATTAGCCCGACTTCATCGGCGAGTTCGGCGGCGAGTTCGTGATGCGGATAATGCGCCAATCGCAGGAAATTACAGCCCAACTCTTTCGCATGTCGAAAGCGCCGCAGAATATCTTCGCGGCTCGACGCTTTACCGGTTTCCGGGTCGTCCTCATGGACGCAGATGCCGCGCAGAAAAATCGGTTTCCCGTTCAGCAGGATCGTCGTTCCGTTGACGCTGATCTGTCGAAAGCCGACCGTATCCGCAAGGCGATCTTGCCTGAAGGAGACTTCCACCGCGTACCGTTTCGGATGCTCCGGCGACCAGAGTTCCGGCGCAGCCTGAATGATGCCCTCGGCACTGCCGTTCTTGAGCGTCAACGTCTGCTCGATTCCGAGTTCGGGAACGCGGATGAACACGCTGTCCTGCGCGGACGCGTCCGATACCTCGACCTTCACGGCGATCTTGGTCAACGAATTATCCGGCACAAGATACATCTGGAACGTTTTGATAAAATCTGTCGGGACGCGAATGAATTCAATATCGCGATAGATGCCGCCATAATTGAACCAATCGGTATTCCGGCTCGGCACGCGGTCGAGCGTTCTGTCGTTATTGACGCAGACCTGAATCAGATTCTTCTGTCGCAATTGGCCGGTCAATTCGACGAAAAACGGCGTGGAACCGCCGTAGTGATTGCCGAGATATTGATGATTCAAGAACACCATCGTATCGTAATTCGCCGCGCCGATTCGGAGAAACACCCGTTCATCCGGTTGTTCGGGCAGATAGGTAAATTCGCGGGCATACCACGCGCTGCCTTCATAATAAAAATATTCCGGGCGGTGTACGTTCCAGCAAGACGGAACCTGAATCGTTTCGCCGTCGTCGGCGTCATAATCCCAGGGAAGACGATTGCCCTGCGCATCCGTTTCCGGCGGCTGATTCCACCCCACGCGCAAGCCGGTATCATACGGATCTACGGTAAAAAACCAGCGCCCGTTCAGTTGTTCGCGCGCGCGCCCGGCCACACAGATCATGGTGGCATGATTCGAATTCTGGCGATTATAGCGAACGGCATACGTCTCGCTGTGAATGTGTTCAATCAAATTTGCAGCATGTTCGGTTGTGGACATAAGAAAACTCCGTAATTTCTAACATTTTTCACCGCAGAGACGCAAAGACGCCAAGAGCAAAATAAATAATACCAATTGCCGTTGAATAGAGCGCAAATTGTACGTCGAAACTACAGTTTCGACGTACACCGCGAATATGATCCAATTGGATAAGTAAAGCTGTTCTCTACGCCTTTGCGTCTCTGCGGTGAAAAACAATCAATGTTGATACGTCACACCTTGTAAATGTAATGTTTCGGCCAAATGGCAAGCGACCGAATGCCCTGGAGACAACTCGCGCAGTTCCGGCGTTTTTTCTTTACAGACTTTGGCGACATAGCGGCAACGCGGGTGAAAATAGCAGCCGTCCGGCGGATTGGCCGGATCGGCGATGTCGCCTTCCAAAATAATCCGCTGCGACCGCAAGCGCGGATCGGGTTTGGGAACGGCGGAGAGCAGGGCTTCGGTATAGGGATGCTGCGGCGTGGCAAATAATTTGTCGGTCGGGGCAACTTCCACTAATTTCCCGACATACATCACGGCCACGCGATTCGCAATATACTCGACCACGCTCAAGTCGTGCGAGATGAACAGATAGGTCAATTCGAATTCGGCCTGCAAATCCTGCAGCAGATTGAGAATCTGCGCCTGCACCGACACATCCAGCGCAGACACCGGTTCATCGCCGATAACGAAGCGCGGCTCAAGCGCCAATGCCCGCGCAATGCTGATGCGCTGCCGCTGCCCGCCGCTGAACGCATGGGGATAGCGCCGCATGTATTCGGGCTGCAATCCGACCCGTTTCAGCAGGGTCGCCACGCGATCCTCCAATTCTTGGCCGCGAGCCAGTCCATGAATTTTAAGCGGCTGCCCGACGATGTTCAGCACATTCATGCGGGGGTTCAGCGAGGCATACGGGTCTTGAAAAATCATGCGCACTTCGCGACGATAGGGCTGAAGGTCGTTTTTCGGCAGCGTTGCCAGATTCACCTGAGCGCCCTGTTTGTTCTGATACAAAATATTGCCGCCGGTAGGCGTGTAGGCGCGGGCAATACAGCGCCCGACCGTTGTTTTGCCGCAGCCGCTCTCGCCGACCAATCCGAGGGTTTCGCCGCTGTGAACGTGCAGACTGACATCATCAACGGCCTTCACATGCCCGACGGTTCGGCGGACAAATCCGCGCTGGATCGGAAAGTGCATTTTCAAATTTTGCACGGAGAGTTGAACGTGTTGATTTGCTTGTCCTGTCATGAAAAGAATAGAACACTGATTGGACTGATGAGACTGGTTTTCACTGATTTTTTCGAATCAGTAATGATCATGTTAATCAGTCCAATCAGTGTTCTATTTCCGATAAATCTCATTGATAGAGCGCGCATCGCACGGTGCGGCCATCCGGCAATGTGGTTAACGGGATGCGTTCCTGATCGCATTTCCCCGCGATTTTTTGGGCGCATCGGGGATGAAACGCGCAGCCCTGCGGGCGATTATACGGATCGGGAACCATGCCTTTGATCGGATCAAGCCGTCCGATTTTACTCTGACCTAATACCGGGATCGAACGGAGCAACGCTTGGGTGTAGGGATGCCGGGCGTCGTGAAACAGCGCATCCACAGGAGCCTGCTCCACCACTTCGCCTAAGTACATCACAATCACATGATTGCAAATCTCGGCGACCACGCCTAAATTATGCGTAATCATCATAATCGCCATATCGAACTCGCGTTGCAGCCCTAACATCAATTCGAGGATTTGCGCCTGCGTCGTGACATCCAGGGCGGTCGTCGGCTCATCGGCAATCAATAACGTCGGATGGCAGGCGAGCGCCATCGCAATCATGGTGCGCTGCCGCATGCCGCCGCTCATCTGAAACGGATAGGTGTCAATCCGGCGTTCCGGCTGCGGAATGCCGACTTTTCGCAGCATATCAATCGCCCGATCTCGCGCATCCTTTTTATTGAGGTTGCGATGCTGGCGCAACACTTCGGTAATCTGATCGCCCACCGTATGCACCGGACTCAGGGAGACCATCGGCTCCTGAAAAATCATGGAGATTTCGCCACCCCGCACGGCTCGCATGGCGCGGCTATTCGGTTTTAATTTGGC
>CAZRSF010000118.1:0-5529 GCA_964602655.1 uncultured Candidatus Moduliflexus sp. | reverse complement strand
CCGAGCCGTTCTGCCCATTCCGCCGCCAGAGGATTTCCCCCTCCACAATGCGTCCCGGATGACTCACTAATTGCAAAATCGAAAAGGCGGTGACGCTCTTGCCGCAGCCGCTTTCCCCCACCACGCCGACGGTCGAACCGGGCATGATGGCGAAGTCGGCGCCGTCAACGGATTTGACCGTGCCTTCATCCAGAAAAAAATGCGTTTTCAGTCCTTTGACTTGTAGTAACGGTTGTTGTGTCATTCGGTCTTACCCACCCCTTGCCCCTCCCAGGAGGGGAATCTTCATGCGGTCACTGCGCCTGAATTCCCCTCCTGGGAGGGGCAAGGGGTGGGTTCTTCCTGTTATCGCGCATACGGATCAGCCGCGTCGCGCAAGCCGTCTCCCAAAAAGTTTAAGGTCAACACCGCCAACACGACGGCTAACGCCGGAATCAGCAGCCAGGGCGCGGTGGCGATGGCGCGAATTTCCTGCGCGTCTTGCAGCAGCACGCCCCAACTCACAACCGGTTCGCGCAATCCTAACCCTAAAAAACTCAACGCCGTTTCCGACAAAATCATGCTGGGAATCGCGAGAGTGATGGACGCGATAATGTGACTGGTAAAGGCGGGCAGCATCTGAAACAGGATGATGCCGAATTCATGCTGCCCATCCAAACGGGCGGACATAATAAAATCTTCTTCGCGCAGCGACAAGAATTTCCCGCGCACGACTCGCGCCAACCCTGTCCAGCCAATCAACGACAGAATCACCGTAATGCCGAAATAGACCCGCAGCGGCGGCCAATATAGCGGTAAGGCCGCAGCTAATCCCATCCAGAGCGGAATTGACGGGATTGACCGTAGAAATTCAATCATTCGCTGAATGAACTCGTCCACGATTCCGCCGTAATATCCGGAAATCCCGCCGAGCAGAATTCCCAATACCAGACTCAAAAAAACGCCGATCAAGCCGATTGACATCGAAATGCGCGTTCCTAAGATCAGGCGGCTCAGAAGATCGCGGCCTAACCGGTCGGCGCCGAGCAGATAAATCGGCTGATTCGGGTCGCGCGGGCCAATCAGATGGAGATTCGTCGGAATCAATCCGAATAATTTATATGGATACCCCTTCACGAAAAAATCAATCGGAATGCTGGTCGTCGGGTCAACCACAAACACGCGGCGCAACGCCACCGGTTCGATTTTCGAAGTGTAGCCATTGACGCACAGTCCAAACTTGCCTTGCGTGTCGAACAGATGTAATGTTTGGGGCGGAGCGTACAAAAACTTGGAATTGGTTTGATCCGGAGGAAAGAGCGCGAGAACATCTGCAAAGAGCGCAACAAGATAAATAAGAAGCACGATCACGCCGCTCATCAGCGCGAATTTATGCTTACGAAATTTCCACCATACTAATTTCCATTGCGGCGCAACATAGACTTGCGTGTCTTTTTCAACGGTGGCTGTCATAATCACCTCTACTTATTGAAGCGAATTCGGGGATCGAGCCAGGCCAGCAACACATCGGATACCAGCGTGCCGATAATGGTCAAGAGACTTAAAATCATGATGATTGCGCCTGCTAAATACATGTCTTGCACTTGCAGCGCCCGCAGCAGCATCGGCCCGGTCGTCGGCAGATTCATCACGACCGACAGAATAATCGAACCGGACACCAAATATGGCAATGTCCAGCCAATCGTGCTGACAAATGGGTTGAGCGCGAGCCGCACCGGATATTTGAACAACACTTTCCACTCCGGCAAGCCTTTGGAACGCGCCGTGACGACGTAGGGCTTACGCATTTCATCGAGCAAATTCGCCCGCATGATTCGAATCAATTCCGCCGTGCCACCGAACGCTAACAGCAGCATGGGAATCCAGAGATGTTGGATCAAATCCCACACACGCGCGACACTCCAGGGAACGTTCACGAAATGATCGGAAAACAGGCCGCCTGTCGTCTTGCTGAAATATTTGAATTGGAGATACATCAGCACCAACGCTAATAGAAAACTCGGCACGGCGATCCCGATGAAGCCTAACAGCGTGAAGAAATAATCGCCGAGAGAATATTGCCTGACCGCCGAAAAAATCCCAATCGGAAACGCGATCATCCAGGTAATCACGACGCTTCCCAACGAAAGGGCAACTGTCAGCCAGACGCGCTCCCAGATGACTTGCGAGACTGGCTCGCGCAGATCGAACGCAAGGCCGAAATCGCCGCGAGTGAGAATCCCTTTCATCCATTTGAAATATTGCACCGGCAGCGGATCGCCTAAGCCGTACATCTGGCGCAACGCTTCGGTGGCATCCTGACTCACCTGATTGCCCTGGGCTGCCAGACCGGCGATATACGACGTCGCAAAATCGCCCGGCGGCAATTGAATAATAGCAAACGCCACTAATGAGATCACGAAAAACGTCGGGATCATCAGCAACAAACGCCGCAGAATATATTGTAACATGGAGAATCTCCTCTGCGCTTCGCCCCTCCCCATTTGGGGGAGGGGCTGGGGATTATGTGAGGTTTATTTGAACGAGAATGTGAATGTATTGACCGGAGCCGGAGTCGGATACTGCCAGCTATTGATCATGCTTGCCGGTACATTCTCCATCGTGTTTTTGACGATGCCATAGAGCATGGGCGCGGTGCTGATGCCGATGCAGGGGAAGTAGTCTGCCGAAAGCTGTAACAGTTCCGCCATGACCTTATTCTGGCCTTCTACGGTCGCTGTGGCCTTGGCTTGATCATATAACGCCATCATCTTTTTGATCTCGGCTGGCGGTTCTTCGGCTTTCGCGACATCCGGTTGATACCAACTTGCCCAGGCAATCGCCCATGCCGCTTCATTCGAATTCGGGAAGAAGTTGCGCGGATCGAGAATCGTTCCCATGCCGGCTTCTCCGCCCCAGGTCATGGCATCCAGATCGTTATTGTTCTTCCGTTCATACATCAAGGCGCGATCTTCCGGTTTGGCCTGCGCATTCACGCCGACTGCCTGCCAGTATTTCGCGACCATCATGCCAGCGTCAACCTGTTCTTTATAGGCGTTCGAAATTTCAATGGCAAAACTCAACGGATTACCATCCGCGAGCAACCGCATCCCGTTCGCATCTTTTTTGGGCAACACCTTGTCAAGGTACTCATTGGCTTTCGCCACATCGTACTCGGTGTACTGGGTGGCTAATTGTTTGTTATAGAGCGGGCTTCCTTCCAACGCCGCAGGCTGCGCAGGCGTCCCCTGTCCCATAAAGACGGTGTCAATGATCTCCTGGCGGTTAATCGCATACGAGAGACCGATCCGGAAATCTTTGTTTTGGAAAACGCTTCGCAAGGCGGGATTTTTGTGCGTCAGATTCAGATGGTACACAATGCTGTTACTTCCGGCGCTCACCAGATCGAAGAAGCGGTAATCGCCTTTCTGCTGGTTGTCGAACAACACGGCTTTGTTCGCTAAATTGTTGAAATGCCGCATCTGGAAGTCAATTTCGCCATTGGTCGCTTTCAGCAGCATGGCCGCCGTATCCTGGAAAATCGTATAGACCAGACGATCAATATATGGATATTGCTGACCATCAGGATCGACTTTCCAATAGTACGGATTCCGCACGAATGTCACCTGCGTCGCTGACCCGGAAATCGGCTGTTCTACCACCCAGGCAGCCAGAGTCGGACGCCCTGCCACGCTGTATTGCCCATATCCGCCGCCATCCCACTGCGTCACTCTCGCAATGAACATATCTTTCCACGTCGTATAGCCGCCATCCTTCATCATCTGCTCTAATTTGGCCTTATCCTGATATTTGGCGTGATATTGCTGAGCAAAATGTTTCGGGCAAATGAGCATGGCGCGACTGTTTGCTCCCGCGATGTTCGACAGGAACAATCCATTCGGTTTGGCGAACGTGAATTTGACCGTCAGATCATCAACTTTGGTCACGGTGCCAGGTTCTCCGCCCGCAGACATCCAGGTTGGCGGAGCAGGCGTCAGTTCCGTATTCGATGCCACATCTTCCCACCAGAATAAAATGTCATCTACGGTTAACGGCTGACCATCAGACCATTTGATGCCTTTACGGAGATAGAAGGTGTATTCGGTCGCATCCGCGTTGGTTTCCCATTTTTCCGCCACGTTCGGGATAATGTCCGTCCATGCCACATTCCAGCGCACTAACGGTTCATACGAGAAGATTCGATAAAAGGACACATCATCGGTTCCGGCCGTCATGCCCATACGCCATGTGCCGCCGAACTTGCCATTTTTTTCAGCAGGCGTCACGACGAGTGGATTTTCAGGCAGCCGCTGTTCTATCGGCGGCAGCGTGCCAGCTTTGACCTGCTCTGCCAGCAGCGGTGATTCTTTATACGCCGCAGCCAAGACCGGATGCATCATCAGACCTACCAGCGCCAATGTGACTATACTAACGGTACAGATTCTCTTTCGCATAATGTCTCCTCATTTTGATTAAAGGCACAGGCTTACATCCTGCCGGGTAGAAAACCGATAGGATATTTTGCGCCGTACATGTTCACATAACTGATAACATTACCATGACATTTTGCTCCATGACGTGATTTTTATGCATTCACAACGTATCCATTTTCCCATCAATCACCTCCCTGAAACAACAAGAATGGCGATAAACCAACATAAATATCCTTCGTGTTATCCCTATTCGTGTCGTTCGAACACGTCACAATACCTTCCCTGTTACCGTTCAACGTGAATGATTCAGAACTAAAAATAGATGAAGAATTTGTCAAGATTGATTTTCGAAAATGAAGAAAATATCTATCCCGCTGACTCGATGCAGGGTCCCGTTGATTCGCGCAAAATTAACGGGCATTCCAGGCGGATCGAACCGTCATTCGTCTGTTTTCCGGTAAGCATCGTTTCTAACAATTTTTTGACAGCTAATTGCCCAATTCGATAGGTCGGTTGGGAAATTGTGGTCAACGACGGTACCGTATATGCCGCCAATGGAATGTCATTGTATCCCACCACCGAAATATCCTGTGGAACGCGCAAACCCGCCGTATGAAGCGTACGCAAGACCCCGATGGCCACAATATCATCAAAGGCAATAATGGCGGTCGGCCTGTCGCATTCCGGTAATTGTAACAGGCTGGCGGTCGCCTGCGCGCTTTCTTCCACGTTGACATATCCCCAGCGAATGCGTTCCGGCGGCAACGTGAGGCCGGCTTCGCTCAGAGCGCGTTCAATGCTCTCCTGGCGCATCTTCGAAGAGGCCCAATCTGGCGGGCCGGAGATATAGGCCAGGCGTTTGTGATTGAGGCTCATCAAATATTGCGCCGCGCGATAGGTGGAGGTGGTGTAATCGGGGATGATACAGGGGAAACCGGGAATCTCTTTGGCGCGCGATAACACGATGGGGATTTGGCATTGGTCGCGCAGTTCTACGAGATATTCCGCCGACAGTTTCGTTCCGGCGACGATAATTCCGCTCACGCCCCATTTTGCCAGCAAGTTCAGATGCTCTTCCTGATACTCCGTATTTTCGCTGACATCTAAAATGAGCAGG
>CAZRSF010000117.1:0-10526 GCA_964602655.1 uncultured Candidatus Moduliflexus sp. | reverse complement strand
GGATCAAAACCTCACAGGTCTTAGAGACCTGTGAGGTTTCCGTTCGATGCCAGCAAAACGCTTATGAATCTTTTTCACCCGCAGATCATCAAAAAGGCCGTTGCGCAGCACGCGCAGGCGATCCCGGAGAAACATCTGCCTCTGCTGAACGCCTGGCGCGAGAGCATCGTTTCCGGCGCGATCCTGACGCAGAAGGAAACCGCGCTGCATGGGCATTTCATCCACTCGATATTGATTGAGCTGCTCGGTTATACCGGTTTCGGCGCGGCGCTGGAATGGAATCTGCAACAGGAGCAGCAGATCGGCAAAGGGAGCGTGGATGTCGCGCTCGGACGCTTCAGCGCCCATCAGTCCGACGTAATCGCGCCGTTCGAATTGAAAGGGGCGAAGACCAAAGACCTTGACGCGATTATGCCGGGACGCCATAAAAGCCCGGTGCAGCAGGCGTGGGAATACGCGATGGATGCGCCGGGGGCGAAATGGGTCTTGGTGTCGAACTATGTCGAAGTGCGCCTCTATGCCGTCGGATATGGCCGGCAGGCGTATGAAGTCTGGAAACTCGACCAACTGACCGATCCGCAGCAATACGCGACCTTTATGCTGCTCCTCTCCGCCGAGCATCTGTTGGGCGGCTACACCCGCGATCTGCTGGAAGAGAGCGCGAAACGGGAGAAAGAGATTACCAACGCGCTCTATCAGGATTATAAAGCCCTGCGTAAAAAATTAATCACCACGCTTGCCGCCGAAAACCCCGACATCGCGCAATTCGAATTGATTGCCCACGCGCAGACGATTTTAGATCGGATATTGTTTATCGCGTTTGCCGAGGACAAAGGGCTGCTGCCGAATCAGTCGCTGGCGCAGGCATACACGCACCGCGATCCGTACAATCCGCGCCCGATCTGGGAAAATTTCAAGGGGCTGTTTCGGTCGGTCAACGAAGGGAACAAGGCGCTGAATATTCCGGCGTATAACGGTGGCCTGTTTCGCCCCGACGCGCTGCCGGAGACGCTGCGCGTCAGCGACGCCGTCTGTCAGGCGTTCAAGCAGCTCGGCGAGTACGATTTCGCCAGCGAAGTCAGCGTCACGATTCTGGGGCATATTTTCGAGCAATCCATCACCGATCTCGAAGCGTTGCAGGCCGAAGCGAGCGGCCAGGAACTCGACGGCGCGGGGAAGCGCAAAAAAGAGGGCGTAGTTTATACGCCCGACGCCATCACCCGTTTTATCGTCGAAAAGGCGCTCGGAGGCTATTTGCGCGAGCAATTCGACGCCCTGTGGAACGCTTCCGCCGACCGGCGCATCAAGGCGGGCGACCGCGCCGGAGAATGGAAAAGCCAGAAAGAAGAAATCGCCTTCTGGCGCGACTATCAGGAGCGGCTGCGCCGCCTGAAAGTGGTTGATCCGGCCTGCGGCTCCGGCGCGTTTTTGGTGGCGGCGTTCGAATTTCTGCTCGACGAATATAACCGCGTCAACGGCACGTTGGCGGAATTGAAGGCGGCTCAGTTCGGGCTGTTCGACCCTGACCGCGAAATTCTGACGCAAAATCTGTACGGCGTGGACATCAACGCCGAATCCATCGAAATCACGAAACTTTCGCTCTGGCTGAAAACCGCGAAATACGGCAAAGTGCTGAACTCGCTGGATCACAATCTGCGCGTCGGCGACAGTTTGCTTGAACCTGGCGATCAATCGCCAGGCTCAAAAATGAAGGACGCTGAAGCGCCCTTGAGCGGGCTTCAGCCTGCTTTAGTCGGCGACAGCTTGCTTGAGCCTAACGATCAATCGCTTGGCTCAAAAACGAAGGACGCTGAAGCGCCCTTGAGCGGGCTTCAGCCTGCTTTAGCTTTTAGCCCGGCCATTGATGGCCGGGCTTCCTTCCGATGGAAAACCGCGTTTCCCGAAGTCTTCGAGCAGGGCGGGTTCGACGTGGTGCTTGGTAATCCGCCATACGTGCGGCAGGAGTTCTTTTCGCATCTGAAGCCATTGTTGCAGAAACGGTACGAGGTGTATAACGGCGTGGCAGACCTCTACACCTACTTTTTCGAACGCGGCCTGCGCCTGCTCAAGCCGAACGGCAAACTCGGCTACATCTCCTCCAGCACCTTTTTCAAAACCGGCAGCGGCCAGAATCTGCGCCGCTATCTTGCCGCGAACGCGACGATTGAACAGATCGTGGATTTCGGCGATATGCAAGTGTTCGAGGGCGTGACGACCTATCCGGCGATTCTGATTCTGACGAACGCGACACCGGACAACCAGCATGACGTGCGCTTTCTCGCCTTCCAAAAGACTCCCGAAGACGATTTGTTCAAAGCGTTTAATGCTCATGCAGCCACCATGCCGCAAACCCTGCTAAATGAGGAAAGTTGGCGTTTAGAAGGTGATGGATTTGCACAACTCCGAAAAAGGATTATTGAAGGGAAGAAAACGCTGAAAGAATTGTATGGTTCGCCATATCGAGGAATCCTGACAGGATTAAATGAAGCGTTTGTTATAGACCAATCAACCTATGACGCCATTATCGCCAACGAACCGCAAGCCAAAGACATCCTGAAACCGTTTTTGGAAGGAAAAGATTTAAAGCCCTGGCATGTCGAATCACGAAACTTATGGTTGATTTTGTTTCCAAAAGGCTGGACGCTCAAGCATTTTGGAAGTGTCACAGAACAAGAAGCCTGGGCAAAATTGAACGAACGCTTTCCACAAATAACAAAACATTTAGAGCCGTTTGCGGAGAACGCGAAAAAACGTGGCGATAAAGGTGATTTCTGGTGGGAATTGAGAGCTTGCGCCTATTATAATCGTTTTCAAGAACCGAAAATTATTTATGGACATTTTCAGCCAGCCCCCTTGTTTTCATTTGATACACAAAATCTTTTTACGAATAATAAATGTTATATTTTCCCTAATACGGGCTATTTCGAATTGGGAATATTGCAAAGTCATGTGATATGGTTTATTTTTACGAGTTTGACAACAATGATGCGTGGCGGATTTTATGAAGCAACCACTCAAAATATTGAAAAGCTTCCCATCCCCGACGCCACCGACGCCCAGAAAGCCGCCATCGCCGACCTCGCGCAACGCTGCCAGCAGACCGCCGAAGCCCGCTACGCCGCGCAAGAAGCGGTGCGCCGCCGCATTCCCGATCTCTGTTCGCCGGAACGGAACGCGGAACTCAACACCAAACTGACGAACTGGTGGACGCTCGATTTCGCCGCCTTCCGCGCTGAAATCAAAAAATGCTTCAAAGCCGAGATTCCGCTCGCAGCGCGGAATGAATGGGAACAATGGCTCGCCGCCGAACGCACAAAGATCGCCGATTTTTCCCATACCCTTGACGAACTCGAAACCGAACTCAATCGTCAGGTGTATGCCCTGTTTGCCCTGACACCAGAAGAGATTCGCCTGATTGAGTAGAATGCCGATTCGAACAGAATTGGGCGTCAGAATAATTTTCCCCTGCCATCGTTGTTTCTCGTTATTTTATCAATGCTTAACATTTGTTAGTAACTTTGAGTTATAACAAAAGTTAATAAACGTTAATTTTTTATTGACAAATCCTGATACGTTCGTTATCCTATATCATGTAAACAAACAACAAATACACATCAATGCGTGTCTGCTGGCAAATGACCGCAGACAGGCCACCCATCCCCCTGGCATCAATTAAAAACGTGCATCGAGGGTTCGGGTTACGGGTGCTTGATGTTTTCAGCATAGCGTCTCGACTGTACCGCTGAAAAAGACTGCGACAGGAGAAACACCGGTTTCCCGGCGTCTTTTGACAAACGGCGGCAGTTCGTGTGGAAATGCCGGGTTGGGTGAGAGCACATCTTTGCCTTTGGGAGTTGCCGCAGACGGAAACGTCGCGCTCCGTATCAGGCGTCCGGCATTTTCACCGTGAGAAATGCATCTATAATAAGGAATGATAATTGTATGATACGGATAATCCTTCTGTTGATTTTCCTGGCGACGCTTTTCCTGTTGGCAGGGTGTACGCCTTACGGTTTTTAACGTCGTTGCCGCATGAACGACGCTTCTACATGCTATCGAACATCACGATGGAGTCTCACAACGCGAAGCGTTGACGGCAAAAGCTGCGCGTTTGTACTCCTCGCTGGACTTCAGCCCGGACTGGAACTTATGTCCAGTCCGGCGCTCTGATCGAATACCCCGATGCGATGGCGCAGCCTAAAAACCAATATCTTCGGCAATCAAAATAACCGTCAGCCTCCCCTCGAATTTCATGCCGTGATACATCACTGAAAGATAATTGCAGAGGCGTTGCTGGATGTGGCAATCCACGCAGCGTCCGGTTTCCGCGCAGGGCGTTTTGTGCTGAATCCGTTTGGCGTTGAGCGGCGCAATCTGCTTGACCCGTTTCATCGCGTCATCAAGCGTATCCACCACTTTATTCGCCCCGGCGACGATGATCACTTTTTTGGGGCCGAAAATCATCCCGGCGACGCGATTGCCCGAACAATCAAGATTGACCAATTCGCCGTTGCGCGTAATGGCGTTGGTTCCGGTCAGCAGCACATCCGCTAACAGCGATTGCCGCATAATTTCCACAATCTCTTCGTGCGGCAAATTCTGATAGCGGTCGAACAGGCGATATGTGTCGCTGCGCAGCGTCTCAAGGATATTCATAGCGCTCAACGTCTCCGATCCGCCGAGCGCCACGCTCGCGCCTGCCGGGATCATGCTCAACGTCAGAGTTCTCGCCTCTTCGAGATTTTCAGCGTAATGCGCATCATAGTGATATGTCCGCAATGTGTCCACCATGTCTTTTGCCACGCATTGATAGTGCCATTTTTTGTAGATATTCATGCAACCTCCTTTGATAAGTAACGACAAGAATTCCGAGAAGCCTGAATTCCGAGAATGGAATCTATTGACAAATTTTCTTTACGCATTCATAAAAAATATGATGACTCGCAACGTATATCCCAATAAGATTCACCGCTATCAAATCAACGGAATGTTCTGTCAAGGTTTCGCTGGCGAGAATGTTGTCAGTCAACGCAACTTTTCAACAGAACAAGAATAACGATGTTAAAACGAATGCTTGCTGTTCTTCCGATGCTGCTTTGTATTCTGCCGCTGACTGCCCGGACGATGCCGTTACCCGAAAAGATCGAAATCATTCACTATGTTCCCGCCGTTCCATCCAACGCTGTCGAAGGCAACTGCTGGACATCTTCGATTGCCGCGTATTATTCGCCGTCTGCCTGGCGCTGTATGGTGGGAGATTTTATTTACGATCCATGCTTGACTGCCAAGGATGGCACAACACTTGTCTGTGGCGTGCCAGATGAAGAATTTGCGCTGAAACTCACTGAGCCGCTGCCAGAACCCGATAAGACCGATGTGAAGCCCCACCCCTGGCGCATCGAATTGGCTGACGGCGTCGCGTGTGAGCCATTTACCGGCACACTGCCGCCAATCAAAGAAGTTGCGCTCTATGGATGCAATGACGCCGATAATTCGGCGCTGCTTGAAGATTTGCAGCAGAATGATGGGCTGTGGCAGGCCAGAAAAGTTTTGATCGAACGCAATGAAAATGCCAAAGAAGACGAACCGCCGTTCCACATCACACAAGAAACGCTCGTGCCGATTCTGAAGGTCTGGTTTGCGGGCGATCCGGCGGAAGCAGTCCAGTAAACAAAATCGTCTTTCAGATCGGCCATTTATGGCTGGGCGACAATTTTTCCTCAGATCATTCCTGTAATAATCTGTTGACAGATTTGCCCGATCTTATAAAGAACAGCCCAAATAGACACAAGCCGCGCATATAACATGCGCGGACAACAACCCTGCGGCAGCGAAACGACGGAGGGAGCGTTTTGTCTGCCCGGAAACGGAGACGTTCATGAGCGATTTGACCAATACAACGAACACAACAGTCGCGAATCCCGCTGAAGAAACGGGTTCGCTCAATTTTATCCGTACCATCGTCGAAGAAGATTTACGCGCCGGAAAGCATAAAGAAATCGTCACACGCTTTCCCCCGGAGCCGAACGGCTACCTGCATATCGGCCATGCGAAAGCGATCTGCACCGATTTCGGCGTCGCCAAAGAATACGGCGGGCGCTGCCATCTGCGTTTCGATGACACCAACCCGACCAAAGAGGATGTCGAATATGTGGATTCGATTCAGGAAGATGTCCACTGGCTCGGCTTTGATTGGGGCACACATCTGTATTACGCCTCGGATTATTTTCCGAAATTGTACGAATACGCCGTCATGCTGATTAAAGCAGGCAAGGCATATGTGGACGACTCGACCGCCGAGGAAATCCGCCAGATGCGCGGCACGTTGACCGAACCGGGCAAAGAAAGCCCGTATCGCAATCGTTCCGTCGAGGAGAATCTCGACCTGTTCGAGCGAATGAAAAACGGCGAATTCGAGGACGGTTCGCGAGTGCTTCGCGCCAAAATAGACATGGCGTCGCCGAACATGACCATGCGCGACCCCACGCTCTACCGCATTCGCAAATTCTCGCATCATCGCACGGGCGACGCCTGGCGCATTTATCCGATGTACGATTTTACGCACTGCCTGTCGGATATGATCGAAGGCGTCACGCATTCGATCTGCACGCTGGAATTCGAAAATAACCGCGAACTCTACGACTGGGTGCTGGATAATCTGCCGGTGCCGTGTCATCCGCATCAATATGAATTTGCGCGGCTCAATCTGACTTACACGATGATGAGCAAGCGCAAGCTGCTGCAATTGGTGCAGGAAAAGCTCGTCTCCGGCTGGGACGACCCGCGTATGCCGACCTTAAGCGGCCTGCGGCGGCGCGGCTACACGGCGGAAGCGATTCGGAATTTCTGCGACCGGATCGGCTTAGCGAAACGGAACAGCATGGTGGATGTCGCGATGCTGGAATTCAGCATTCGCGAGGAGTTGAACCGCACCGCGCCGCGCGTAATGGCGGTACTGAATCCGCTCAAAGTCGTCATCGAGAATTATCCCGACGATTTGGTGGAAGAAATGGACGCGATCAATAACCCGGAAGACGAACGCATGGGGACGCGCAAAGTTGCGTTTTCGAAAGTGCTCTACATCGAGCGCGACGATTTCCGCGAAGACCCGCCGAAGAAGTTTTTCCGGCTTGCGCCAGGCCGCGAAGTGCGGCTGCGCTACGCCTATTATGTCACCTGCACCGGCGTGGTGAAAAACGAGCAGGGGGAAATTACCGAACTCCGTTGTACCTACGATCCGGCGACGAAAGGCGGCTGGTCGTCCGACGGGCGCAAAGTGCAGGCCACGATTCATTGGGTTTCCGCGAAACACGCCCTGAGCGCCGAAGTGCGGCTTTACGACCGCCTGTTCAGCGTGCCAGACCCCGCAGCAGCCGAGGATTTTCGCGCCTGCCTGAATCCAGAATCGCTGATCGTGCTGAACGACGCCAAGATCGAGCCGTGTGTCGCTAATGCGACCGCAGGCAGCCGCTATCAATTCGAGCGGCAGGGCTATTTCTGTGTTGATTCGGATTCGACGGCGGACAAGCTCGTTTTCAACCGCACCGTCTCGCTCAAAGATTCCTGGGCGCGAATCGAACAGGCCGAACAGAAGAAAAAGTAGTTTGAAAATAATCCAGCCAGCCAGGGTTCGAACCCTGGCTGGATGTTGCGATGTTATCTTCCCGCCTGCCATGTTTCGACGCGATCCAGCCAGTCACCCGCAAGCGCCTCGAACAGCGGTTTCTGCTCGATACTCAGGTTATGCCCTGCGCCATCTAACACGGCGAATGTGGCGCGAGGATAGTTGTCCAACACCTGATACGCATTGTCATATCCGCACCATTGGTCGAATCTGCCGGTCAAAAACAACGCGGGCGCAGGAAATGGCGTCGCTAACGTATCCACGTCGAATGTCGTGAAATGGTTTGGTTTGATACGATTCAGCACAGCCTGATCCGCCATCTTCATCGCCGGGGTAATGATCTCGCGATACTCTTGCAGAATCGCCATGCTTTGAATCACCTGCACTTCAAGCGCGCCCTCGTCCTCTGGCGCCAATGCCGCTAAAAATTCCGGGTCTTCCCGCAGAACGGTACGCGGTGGCAGCCGTTTTTTCCGCTCGTCCGTTTCGATCAGCGGCACGTCGAGCATGACGCCATCCATCTGTGCCCCGCGCTGATGCACGATGCCGCGCGCCAAATAGCCGCCATAGGAAATTCCGGCGACGGCAAAACGTTCGCCGGGCGCAAGCGTATCGAGCAGCGTCAACATCGTTTCAAGGACATGGTCGTGCGTCGTCACCCAGTCCGCCGCCCGCGTTTGTCCCATACCGGGCGCGTCGGGATAAATCCGCCGCCAACCTGGACGATGTTCGAACAATGGCTCCATCGCGCTCATGATGTGGCGATGATCCAGCGGCCAGCCGTGCAGCATCAGAATCGGTTTCCCCGATCCCACTTCTTCATAATGAACCTGCATATCTTTTACGCGGCATTCCATAAGAGCCTCCTTATTTTTCCTGATCAAAATCAAGAAATGTTTTATATAATTTTCATTAGTTTGACATCAAAGTTTTATATCAAACTATTGTCAAGGAAAAATTCGACAATTTTTGATTATCCAAGAAATACATTCATTCAACATGCTTTCTTGTTATAGACAGGCTGATGTTATGTGCGAGGCTGGATTTGCTTCATCTGATGGGTTTTGATGTAACTGACCGTTTTTTCCAATTCGATCAAAAAATGGATTTTCGCCGCCAAATCGGTGCGATAGCGTAGATCGCGCAATTCCTGCGGCGGCTCGTCGTTTTCGCCGATAATCCGGTATTTTTTCAGTAATTTCTGGTAATGGCGCGGCAGATGATTCGGCAGGCCGACGTCGCACATAATCGCCCAGGCGAGCGTCCAGGCGCGCGGCACGTTCAGCGTATTGTAACCGCCGCCGCCGAGTGCCACCCATTTGCCCGGCGATAAGCGCTTGAATTCCTCGATGACGCGGCAATAGCCGTGCGTGGTGACGCTCAGTTTCGCTAACGGATCGGAGCAAAAGGTATCCACGCCGATTTGGGTGATCAGCACGTCGGGCTGGAACGTTTCCAGCAGCGGCGGCACGACTTCGTTGAACGCATACCAGAAGACATCGTCGTCGCTGCCCGGCAGCAGCGGCACATTGATCGAATAGCCCGTGCCTTCTTCTTCGCCGATTTCCCGTTCGAAACCCGTCCCGGGAAACGCCGAAAAGCCGGTTTCGTGCAGTGAAATTGTCAATACCTTGTCAGTTCGATAAAAAATCTGCTGAACGCCGTCGCCATGATGCGCGTCAATATCGACATAGGCAACTCGCTCATATCCCTTATTTAAAAACCATTGAATAATCACGGCGGCATCGTTGAAATAACAAAAACCGGAAGCGCGATTGCGAAAGGCGTGATGCTGGCCGCCCGCGATATTGAACGCCACTTCCGCCTCGCCGGATTCCACAAGCTTTGCGGCTTGCAGGCTCGCGCCGACGCTCAAGCGCGACCACTCATAGATGTGCGACGGAAGCGGCGTGTCTTTCGTACCCAAACCGAACATCTGCGCATCCCACTCCGGGCGCGGATCAGTCGCATGTTCCACCGCTTCGACGTATTCCACCGAATGCGCTAACAGCAAATCTTCCACGGCGCACGGTTTGGCTTTGATGACGCGGTGATGGAATGGGCCGAACAGACCGTAGGCTTTGGCTAATTCGTAAGCTAATTTGAACCGCGCCGGTTTGAGCGGGTGGTCAGGCGTGTAGATAAATTCTTCAAATTCATCGGAATAAATAAACGCGGTTTTCATAACCACCAATGCTCTCAGGCATGTCCCATGTTTTTAGAGGTTTCGGCAGGCATTCTTTCCACCTTCCATCGTTCTTTCCATAAAATCACGCCGGCCAGCGCGACGAACAAGAGATTCACCCATAACATTACGCCTGGATGCAGGCTGCCAGCAACGCCAAATGCGTCGCGCACGCCATCATATAAGGCATGATACGTTGTAGCCACCCAAATACTCCGGCTGCGATACCAGATAAAGGCGATTACAATCGCGTGTGCGGCGGCTGGAATCATGCCGAACAGGAGAACCGCGAGCGATGTAACGGCCATCACTGCCGTTGAATGGTCGGTCGCGCTTTGTTGGTGTGCGGCAGCAAGGCCATTCTGAATGGCTGCGCCGGCCAGCACGGGAAGATGCCATGCCCACCAGATAATGGCATGCAGATTCAGAGCCTTCCGCGCGCTCATCTGCTGCATCATATGCGGCAGCATATAACCGCGCCAGCCGAATTCCTCACCAAATCCCGGAACAAGCGTTAGCACCGAAAGCAATACGCCCCATCCGATCCACCGTTCTGACACGTTATATGGTGACAGAAGGTCAATCAAATAGGCTGGCGCAATCCAGAGCAGGCAGATCAGGCCGAACACGATGGCATAAGATCGCCCACTGCCTTTTGACCAGCCTGTCGTCGCAAATCCGTCGCGAAACAGGTATCGTCCAGCTAAAAACGTGCCG
>CAZRSF010000116.1:0-10883 GCA_964602655.1 uncultured Candidatus Moduliflexus sp. | reverse complement strand
AAAGATGCAACGCAAATTGTACGTCGAAACTGTAGTTTCGACGTACACCGCGAAGATGATCTTTCAAAAGGCAATCGGTATTATCTGGAAAGCTTTTGCAGAAAGGCGATCAATTCATACCGGTTTTTCACGCCCAATTTGGAGTAAATATTGCGGAGATGCGTTTTGACGGTGCTTAAAGAGATAAACAACGTTTCGCCGATTTGCTGATTACTGTTTCCTTGCAGCAATAACGGCACAAGTTCCTGTTCGCGCGGGGAAATGTTGTAGCGTTGGTACAGGTCTGCCGTCAACAGCGCGGTCAAGGAGCGTTCTGCGGCGATTTCGACAGCGTCAGGATCGGCGACTGCCGGCAGCGGTTCCGGAAGGTCAACAGCAGCGGCAATCGAAGGAACTATGGGGTGAACGGACGGTGACAAATTATATTTCAGGAAATGATGCGGGACAATCATGCACAGCGCCATATAAATCATCGGATGCAGCGGCTGTGGAACGATATGAAACAGGTCCAGCCACATCACCGGAATCGTGATGGCAAGCAAGATCAGCGTTTTTCGTGCCAGCGCCCGACGCGATTCATCCTGAATGGCGGGAAGATAGCGTAATCCCCACACGACGCTGTACAGCAACACGAACGATACCACCACGCTGGTAATGCCGGGATGCAGATGGCGCAAGCTCTCGTCCTTCACGGCAAATTCGAAGAACTGGCCGATGCTATAGGTGAACATGGCGATACCGAAAAAAATCATATTGCGCCGTTTGGCATGAGACATGGCAAACAATTGATGGATAAAGCGCGGCAGCGTGACGATGACGAAAAATGGCAAAATAAAGCCTTGCACGTAGGCATTCACGTCAACAAGAACTGGCGGCGTCGGCAAGCGGCTGCTGTCATGGAATCCGTCGAAAAATTGCCCTAAGATGCACAGGCCGAATGTCAGATGTACCGCGAGATACGATCCGACAAGCGGGTCGCGCGTTTTGCGATACACGACGGCTGCCAGCCCTAACGTAAACAGGCTGACAGCCAGCGTCGAAAACATATACAGCACGTAATGTTGTTCCATAAAATATCGGTCCTATTTTTGATCTTTTTTCCTAAAAATATCCACGACACACCCAGTCAGTTTCAGGCGCGTATCGGCAATGATTCATCCCCGGCCCCACGTAGCTGAATTCGAGTTGATAGCTTGTCTCAGTCCGTTTGTATTCTATAGGATAGTCATTCACGCTGGCAGGTATTTCTGAAAGATATGCCGGGATCAAAACGGCGAGTTCTTCGGGATAGTGTGACAGATCGGTATGATGCCGCGCTAATGCCTCGATAATCGGACGGCAGGCGTCATAACCTCGTTCAGCGTCCCCGCCTTCGCCCGGTTGAGGGCAACCAGCAAAATTCAGACACAGCAACACCCCCATGATCCAGCCAATCGGTCGCATCGTTTTCATCATGCATCACGCGCTTATTGCGCAATAAATTTAATCGGAATCGTGCCCCACATCTGTTTCTGTAGGACATTCGGCGGCAGCGGCTCAAAACGCCATTGCTTCAGATAAGAAATGGCGATCTGTTCTAAATCGGCATTCCCGCGCTTTACGGGAATCACTTCGCCGATTGAGCCGTCCGGCATCACCCAGAAACGAAAGCGGAGTTCGATATTGATGGTGATATTGGCCGACGGCAGCGCGGGGCGAGAGACGACCGACCGCCCTTTGACCGGGCCTTCGATCTGCTGTTCCGGCAAAAAGGCCGGCGCGGTCACGGTCTCATTGTCCTCGACGCGCCCCGGCTTTTTCGACGGGATGATTTGCGCGTCTTCTTGCGCCTGGGGCTTATCAAACCTCGGCCCGGCATAGACGCCGAATCCGGCGCGATCTTCGGGGTTTTCCTTTGGCATTCCGAACGACGCCGGGCGATCCGACGGCAGCGTCGTCAGCGTTTCCTCAAGCCGCGACGGCGGCAGCAGCTTCCGTTCAGTCGCGGCCTCAAGTTTTTCCGGCGCGGCGATTCGCGGTTTCGAAAGTTCGCGCTCGCCCGGCAACGGTTTTTCCAGCAGACGCGGCAAACGCTCCGGCGCAGCCAGATCAAGCGACGGCGGCGTTCGTTCCGGCAACGGCGCATCCGGCAGCGACAATTCCGGCGCGTCTTGCTCAAGCCGCGACAACAGCGTCACCGCGTCGTCTAACGGCGCAATCTCGTCATCCAACGCGAGTTGTTCGCCTTCCAGCAGCGGCGAGGGAATATCCGTCACGAATTGATTGGAATCGGCAGCCGACAAATCCGGCAGTTCGGAGCTTTCCTCCGACGATAATAAGGCGACCTCAATCGGCTCGGTGTTTTCCGCCCGCCCGCCTTCGGAAAAGATCACGACCGACGGCATGCCGTAAAGCAGCGCGAGATGCAGCGCGACGGAAATCAAAAACGTCGCGTACAACGTCGAATTCGACGAGATCAATGCGATGCCCCAATGTTTTTTGGGGCGGGGTTGTTCAACCAGTACGTTCATGTTATTTCTCACGGTAGAGACGCACGGCCGTGCGTCTCTACAAAAGCGATCACAATTGAAGCGCCTGCCGCGCAGTCTCAGCGGTTTTGCGGGCGAGCGCCACGCCGTTCGACATCTGGCGGTCGTGCGGATAAATCTGCGCCATCGTGCAGACGAACAGATTCCGCAGCGGCGACTGAATCTCCGGCACGAGATGGCGATACCCGACCGTCACAATCGGCTGCGCATATTGCGCCTTCCACACGGCGGCGGCTTCGACCATCGCTTCCGAAAACTGCGGAAACATCTTGCGAATCGCCGGAAGATACTGCGTCAGCAAGGCGCTGCCGTCCATCTGCAAACGCGGATCGTCCGGCGACACGTAGGCCGAAATATAGACGACATGTTTGCCGCGAAAATCCGCCCCTTCCGCCCAGTTCGTCTGCTCGATGATTCCGATGAACGGCGCGTCCGGCTCGGTGACGTTCGTCCAGTAAAAATCCGACAGCGATTGATTCAGCGTCAGCACAAGACATACATTGGATAAAAAACCGACTTTTTCAAGCGATTGGCGATACGCGGCGGCCTGTTCCGGCAACATCGCGGCCAATTCCGGCAACTGGGCGCAGCCGATGACCGCATCGGTCTGAAATGTTCCCGCGCTGGTTTCGATGGCGCTAATCTGTTCTGTCGTTCCCTGTAAGCGCTTGACCGTCTGGCCGAAATGGACGTGATGCCCGTTGCGTTGCAGCGTCGCGACAATCGCGTCGAACATCCGCCCCATGCCGCCGCGCAAGTAGCCCAAAAGCTCATGTCCCTGCGAATTGCGCGAGCCGCCGCGATCCACTAATTTCGACCAGAGCCAGGCAGCGGACACGGAATCGGCATACGCGCCGAATTTGCCGCGAAAGAGCGGCTCCCAGACCACGCGATACACATTTTTCCCAGCGACATTGTGAATGTATTCCTTACACGAGATGTCATCAAGTTTCCGCCAATCTTTCACGGTGCGGGCGTGAACTGCCATCCAGCCGAGCCGCAGCCTGTCGAAAAACGGCAGCGGCTTGAAGCGCAGCAGATCGAGCGGCGACGACAGGCGGTACGGCTGGCGGAAATAATATGCGCCGGTCGCCGCAGGTCGCCAAACCATCTCATTTCCTAAGCCGACATCGGCGATCAATTCCTGCAAAGCGCGGTCGCGTTTGAAAATATGATGATAAAATTTTTCTACCGTAAAATCCGGCGTCGTAAACGTTCCGGCCAATCCGCCGGGCGTCGCGTCTTTTTCCCAGACATGAATCTCAATCTTCCGCCCTTGTTCCGCTTCGAAAGCGCGGGAAAGATAATAGGCCGTCGAAAGCCCGCTGATGCCTGCTCCGATAATATCAATACGAGTCATGTGTTCATTCGTACACCTCACAGGTTTTAAAAACCTGTGAGGTGTATTCCTTTATTCTTCTTTCTGCGCCTGAAGGCGAAGACGCCGATGGAGCGTCTGGCGTGTGATGCCGAGCAGCGCGGCGGTCAGACTTTGATTGCCGTCAGTGCGGCGCAACGCCTCTTCAATCAGGCAATTTTCCACTTCTTCGAAATTCGGCAGCCGATCCAGCGCGGCAAAGACCGAGGCCAACGGGCGGCGTTCGACCATCGGTTCATCCGGCTTTTTCCGTGCGGCCTGCTGCTGCATTGTCTCTTTGAAAATCCGCAATGACAGCGTTCCGGCCTGATGATGACTCATGGCATCGAAGACCATGCCGCGCAATTCCCGCACATTGCCAGGGAATTGGTATTGCGCCATCAATTGAAACAATTCTTTCGGAATCGCCGGGTGACCTTTCTGCAATTCGTTCGTCGCTTCTTCGACAAAATGCTCGACTAAGAGCGGAATATCGTCCTTTCGTTCTCGCAGCGGCGGGACGTGGATGCGGTGCAGCGCTAAACGGTAATACAAATCAGCGCGAAATGTCCCCTTCTCCTGCAATTCCAGCAAATTACAGTTGGTCGCCACGATAATCCGTGCAGATGTCGGTTTCGGCATGTCCGCGCCAAGCGGGTAATATTCCCGCTCCTGAAGCAGTCGCAGCAATTTGACTTGCGATTGCATAGACAAATCGCCAATTTCATCAAGAAAGAGCGTTCCCTGCGCCGCGCGTTCGATTAAGCCGTCGCGTTGCGTGTTCGCGCCGGTGAATGCGCCGCGTTTATGGCCAAAAAGCGTATCGGAAAAGGTCGTGTCGTCCAGCCCGGCCACGTTCACGGCGATAAACTGCCCTTTCCGCTGACTCAAGGCGTGAATCGCCTGCACGATCAATTCCTTGCCCGCGCCGGTTTCGCCGGTCACTAACACCGGCTGCGATGACGGCGCGATGGATTCGATATATTGAAACAACGCCCGCATCTGCTCATTGTTGGTAATGATGTGGGAAAACGCCTCTGGCCGCCTGATACGTCGCTCCAGAACGCTTTCTTTCAACATCTCGTTTTCCTGCCGCAATTCCCGGAATTCTAAGGCGCGTTTGACTTCCGTCATCAGTCGCGTGTGATCCAGCGGTTTCAACAAATAGTTGAACGCTCCGGCTTTCATGCAGCGCACAGCGGTGTCAATGTCGTCAATCGCGCTGATGATTAAAACCGGAATCTGCGGGTATTGATGGGCGACGAACGCCAAAACCTCTTCGCCCGACATTTCCGGCATCCGCAGATCGAGCAACATCAGCGCAACCGGCTGCGCTTGCAGGACTTCGAGCGCCTGTTTGCCATTCACGCAGCAGACGCAGTTCGTCAACCCTTCGCCAAGCAACTGCATTTCATAGCTCTGCAAAGCGTGGATTTCGTCATCTACCAACAAAACCGCCGGACTGTCCGGCGAAATAAAAACCTCTGGATTCATAAATTTCTTTTCCGAACAACGAACATCAGGAGTATCAAAGCGCTTTGATCGCGAAAGCTACGCTTTAATCTCGTTCCACGCTCTGCGTGGAATGCAGGCAGACCGCCGCTCTGCGGCTCGTACGGGACGCAGAGCGTCCGAATCGTTGGCATTCCACGCGGAGCGTGGAACGAGGGGTGTCAACGTGCAGCTTTGACGGCGAAAGCTACGCTTTCGCACTCCTTCTCTTTTCATTCTACACATTGACCGGCAGGACGATTCGCGCAACAGTTCCTTTGCCGAGTTCCGATTCAAAGGTCATTTTGCCGCCATGCTCTTTGATGATGCGCGCAGAAATCGACAGCCCAAGTCCCGTGCCTCCGGAGTTGCGCTTGGTCGTAAAAAATGGGTCGAAAATGCGCGGCAGCACGTCAGGCGCAATGCCGCCGCCCTCGTCGCGCACTTCGATGATAATCTGCCGATTCTCCGGTTCGTATTTCGAGCGAACACTCACGGCCTTGTCCTCAGATTGCAGCGATTCGAGGCCGTTTTGAATCAAATTAATCATGACCTGCTCCAATTTCTGCGCGCTGCCGATGAGCAGCGGCGCGGCGTCATCGCACTCCACCGAAAAATGCCGCGTTCGCTTTTCTATCGGATTTTTGAGCAGCGCAATCGCGTTGCGCATGACCTCATTCACGTTGACCTGCTGATTCATGTCCGACGGGTCGGGACGCGCAAAATCTTTCAGGCTCGCCACGATGCGCTTGATGCGGTTCGCGCCTTCGAAGACGCCGTCGAACAGTTGATTGATTCGCTCGCGCATCACGGAATATTTGAAGCGCCCGACGTAGAAGTCGCCTTCAGTCTGATAATGTTCTTCCAACACCGCGCTCGCGCCCTGCCACGCTTCTTGCAGCAGCGGCGTGTTCAGCGTAATAAAATTCGTCGGGTTATTGATTTCGTGCGCCACGCCGGAGACGAGCGTGCCGAGCGTAATCATTTTATCGGTTTGATACAGTTCTTCCGCCCGGTTGCGCTCCAATTCTTCATAGCGTTTGCGGGTCGTAATATCGCGATTGCTGACGCGAATCCCCATCGGCTGGCGCTGCGAATCGCACACGCGCCGACAGACATGGCCGATCCAGCATTCGTCGCCCGCTTTGGTCACGATCCGAAATTCCGCTGACATCCCCTCTTCTCCGGCGGGCGGATTGTGCAGATTCGGAAACTGCGCTAAATCGCCGGGTCGCATGATCAGCAGCAGCAATTCCGGGCGCGCGAGAAATTCCTGCGCCGCATAGCCGGTGATCCGCTCGCACGACGGGGAAACATACCTGAGTTCGCCCTGCGGATCGATCCAGTATTCCCAGTCATACGTAAAATCCGCCATCATCCGAAACTGCTCTTCGACTTGCGCGTGCCGCCGTTCAGCGCGTGCCCGCTCGAACCAAAAGAACAGGGCGGTGCTGAAAATCAGCAGTACATCAGCATAATTACGCACACGGAGCATGACGACAGGATCGTCAGCCATCTCGGACAGGATGCGTGTCGCCGCGAGCCAACCGATTGCGCCCAACAGATAAAGCAGCAGGATTTTTACGTGTTTCGACATATTCGCTCACTGATTCATCGGCGGGGAAAGTTCGTCAAGAGAATTTACGTTGAGACGCATTTTTCGGCGCATTCCGGAACGATGAAAATGGAGAAAAACATAAAATTTGCTTTACATTTTTTCGGCGGCAGCGTAGCCGTTGACATCTCTGGAGCGCGGAATCAAGGGATGGCTTTGTCGCTGTCGCTCCGCGTGGAATGCCCACAACCCGCCGCTCTGCGACGAAGCGGGACGCAGAGCGTGGAACGAGGGGCGTCTGGCTCCCCTCTCAGAATCAAAACTTACAGTATTGTTCATTGCCATTGAGCGTGAAGAAGGAGTCTCAACGCGCAGCGTTAACCGCGAAACGCTGTGTGTTCGCGCTCCTCAGTTCGATCCAATACAAGTGAATGGAGACATGACACATGGAATCTGTCGAAAATAAATATGCGGTTTTTTTGAGCTTTAACAGCGACGACCGCGATGCTGTGCGGCAAATGGCCGAGTATCTCACGCGCATCGGCTTGCGCCCGTTTTTTGACGAATACGAACTGATTCCGGGAGAATCGTCCGTGTCGAAATTATATGCTGCGATGAAACAGGCCGATTCCTGCGCCGTCTTTGTCGGGAAAAGCGGCGAAGGACCCTGGCAAGACCGGGAAATCCGGCAGGCGATCTCACTGCAGGTCAAACAATCAGGATTTCGCGTGATTCCGGTGTTGCTGCCTGATGCAGAGGAACAACCGGAACTCCCCGACTTTCTCGCGGATAATGTCTGGGTAGATTTTCGCGGCAAAGCGTTGGATGACGACGACGCGCTCTGGCGGTTAGAATGCGGTATCAAGGGCGTCGCGCCGATGGACGGGCGTCCGCAACACAACAGCGATCCACCGCCTGATCCGAACTGGCGCGAGCATTATCTGCGCTGGCTGATGGAGCAGGTCAGCGTCGTCTCGTTGGCCGGAATAGACAAAAAGGCGGCCAGCCGCGACGCGGAAGCCTGCCTGAATCTCGGCGCGATTTATACCGCCTTGCTGACGCAACAGGCCGAACGCGACATGCCGCAAGAACGCGGCGAGCGGCGGCTCTCTGCCGTGGCGCAGGCGAACGCGCAGCGCCATCTCGTGCTGCTCGGCGACCCCGGCAGCGGCAAAAGCACCTTCGTCAATTTCGTCGCCCTCTGCCTCGCCGGAGAATCGCTGCAATCCGCCAAACCCACCCCTAACCCCTCCCAGGAGGGGAAAGATCGGAGAACTCCCCTCCTGGGAGGGGCAGGGGGTGGGTTAGAAGAATATGCGGAGTGCCTTCCGAATCTCGCGCTGCTTACCGCTCCGCTGCCGGACTATGACGGCAACGACGAAGTCGAAGATGACGATAAACGCGATAAAAAGAAGGAAAAAGAACAGAAGAAAAAATATCAGCCCTGGACGCATGGCGCGTTACTGCCGCTGCGCATCATTCTGCGGGACTTCGCGGCGCGGGGCTTGCCGGACGCGGGCGCAGACGCGACGGTGGCGCATCTCTGGGAATTTGTGACGCAGGAATTTGATAACGTTGGTTTGCGGGGTGTCGTGCCGGCGTTGAAAGCGCATTTGCAGACACAGGGCGGTCTGCTGCTGTTCGATGGCCTCGACGAAGTGCCGGAAGCTGAGGCGCGGCGAACGCAGATCACGCAGATCGTGGAAGCGGCGGCCAAAGCGTTTCCCCAATGCCGGATCATCGTCACCAGCCGCACGTATGCCTATCAGCAGCAGGCATGGCGGCTGACGAATTTCGCCGAAACCGTGCTCTCCTCCTTTTCGCAGGGGCAGATTCGGCGCTTTGTGGATCACTGGTACGCCCATATCGGGCGGCTGCGCAACCTGCACCCGGACGACGCGCAAGGCCGCGCCGAGACGTTGAAACGCGCCATTCTCAAGAACGACCGCATCTACAGTCTCGCGGAGCGCCCGCTGCTGCTGACCCTCATGGCGAGCCTCCACGCCTGGCGCGGCGGCAGCCTGCCGGAGCGGCGCGAAGAACTCTACAACGACGCGGTGGAACTCTTGTTGGACTGGTGGGAACAGCCCAAAATCGTCAAAGACCGCGCCGGCAAGATTTTAGTGGAACGGAAAAGCCTGACCGAACTCCTCAACGTTGGCATCGAGCGCGTGCGCCGCGTCATCAGCCGCTTAGCGTTCGAGGCGCACGACGCGCAAACCGACGACCGCCGCACCGCTGACATTGCGGAAGGCGACCTCGTGACTGCGTTGCTGAACATCTCCGATTCCAATAAGGATGTGCGCCCGAAACGATTGGTGGAACATCTCAGCGACCGCGCCGGGCTGCTTGTGCCACGCGGCGTGAAAGTCTATACCTTTCCGCATCGCACGTTTCAGGAATATCTTGCGGCCTGCCATATCGCGGATTGTGACGATTATCCCGACAATATCGCCGCACTCGCCGCCGCTGCGCCGAACCGTTGGCGCGAAGTGGCGCTGCTTTCCGCTGCCAAAGCGATGCGCGGTTCCGCCAGAATCCTCTGGGATGTCGTGGATGCCTTTCTTGAGCAGGAGAACGCCTACGCCGCCCTCTTCGCGGCGCAGGCGGTGGCGGAAAACGCCGATTTCGACCATCTCAGCGACCGCAATCGCAAAAAGATCGAGCGGCTGAAGGAATGGTTAATCGCGATTCTGACCGAATACACTGCTGAACCCTGCCAGGGTGTGAAACCCTGGCAGGGTTGCGAACCGCTGCCAGCCGTAGAACGGGCATTGGCGGGAAACCTGCTTGCCGTGTTCGGCGATAACCGCCCCGGTGTTGGCGTGATTTCGATGACCCACCCCTTCCCCCTCCCAGGAGGGGATATATCGGACAATTCCCCTCCTGGGAGGGGGAAGGGGTGGGTTGTGCCGGACATCGAATGGATCGAAATTCCAGCGGGCGAATTCTGGATGGGAAGCGATAAAACGCTTGATAGCAATGCGTATGGCGATGAACAGCCGCGCCACCGCGTCACGTTCCGCGAGCCGTTTCGGATGAGTCGTTATCCGATTACGAACGCGCAGTATCAGGCGTTTGTGAAGGCAGGCGGACGAGGAAATGAAAAATATGGCGGCGCGTTCGATCTGCCGAATCATCCGGTCGTGGGCGTGACCTGGAATGACGCCGTCGCATTTTGCGCATGGTTGACCGAACGATCCCGCGCCGTAGAGACGCACGGGGTAGAGACGCACGGCCGTGCGTCTCTACCCGGAATATCGCGCCCCCACGGAGAGACGCACGGCCGTGCGTCTCTACAATATCGCCTGCCGACCGAGGCCGAATGGGAATATGCGGCGCGAGGAAAACCCACCCCAAACCCCTCCCAGGAGGGGAAATATGAACGTTATCCCTGGGGCGATGAGATCACGCCGGAACATGCGAATTATGACGGGAACCTCGGCGCGACGAGCGCGGTCGGTTGTTTTCCGCAAGGCAAAAGCGCGTTCGGTTGCGAGGAGATGGCGGGCAATGTCTGGGAATGGTGCTTGAATCAGGAGTATAACTACGCCGACGGCGAACCGTCGTTTGATGAAATAGAAAAGAGTTTAGGTGAATGAAAGGCGAAAATGCTGCGCGGTGGGGGATGGAGCGATCGGCCCGGCGGTCTGCGTAGTGCGCCCCGTGACAGGAGCGTACCTGCTTATCAGAGCTACGACGTCGGGTTTCGCGTGGTGGTTGTTGCGGCGCGGTGAGCACTCTTCAACGCCAGAGTCGGCGCAAGGGATTGCGTCGAGCGTGCAGGGAGAGTCCAGACCTGTTCCGGCGACAGCGGCGACGCTGTCCGAATATACAACGACCGCAGGTGGTTTGGTAGGCGTCAGCCGAAGACCCGCCTGCGTTTTTTTGTTTATGGCCGGGCGACATGGCGTTTCTGCCGCCGCATCCGTCCCGGCAGGGACGCCCGCCA
>CAZRSF010000115.1:0-11082 GCA_964602655.1 uncultured Candidatus Moduliflexus sp. | reverse complement strand
AGCATTTTTTCTTCATCATGATAAGTAAAAAGTTTATTCAGGAAAGATGTCTATTCTATCGCAGTTTTGAATTTTGATTGCCTTTGTATATCAGCCATTGTATTTACATATTCTATGTTTAACCGTCTATCTTTTTTAATAGAAGATGCCTCAATTAACTTCATAGCTCGCTCTCGACATTGTTGAGCATATATGAAATTTGTGCTATTATAACGTCCAGCTAAACGTCTCAGACACTTTACTTGTAAAGCAATATCTTCAAGCTGTTCTGCAACGATTAAGGATTTTTTAGCTGCTTCATTGGCTTTATCAAATCGATTTTGTTCCCTTTCTGAGGGGGGCAGATAAACATAAGCCTCTGATAATATAAAAAGGATTTCACCAATATTTTTTTGATCATTATATTGGCTGTAAAATTCTATTGCTTTTTCTAAATATTCTTTTGCCTCCTGATTTTTTCCATGCCAAACATAATATAATTTTCCTAATTGATAGTAAACTTCAGCATCAAGCTTGTCACTCACACTATCTAATAGGCAAAGATTATTTTCAAGATACTCAATTCCTACCTGAATATGATCTTTTTCTTCTTGTGGATTACCGCCATTTTCCTCCGCTTTCGCCAATTCCAAAAGCAGCCGGATTTTCGTCTCGGCGTATTCATTCGGCGGCAGCGCGGCTTTCCGCGTTTCCAATGCTTCCAGGCCCATCTTCGCAAAGCGCACCGCTTCCGCCGCGCCATAGCGGGCGTTGGCGTCCTGCGCCGCTTTCAGGGCGAAAGGCGCGATTTATTGTTTTCATGAGGTTAAAAACCTCATGCTGTATCCCGTTGCCGCTTCGCGGTAGAATGCCGCCCTGAAAGGGCGTTGGAATAAAGACAGGGGTTTCAACCCCTGAAAATTTGGAAATATGACGAATTTACTCCTCATCTTGCAGCGTATCCATGTCGAACTCCGCCGTTTCCGGTTCGCCGTCGTTGACGTTCAGGAGCAGTTCCACCTTTTTTTCGACTTCGTTCAATTTGGTCGAACAGAGCCGCGACATTTTCACGCCGGTTTCGAACACCTCAAGCGCCTGCTCTAATGGCAGTTCGCCGGATTCCAACTGCTCGACCGCTTTTTCCAATTGCATCAATGCTTCTTCGAATGTCATCTCATTCATACGTATTGCCCTCTATTTACCCTTTATTCTTCGTTTCAACAATTGATAAAATTCTCCCCGCTTCCCAATCATCAGAATAATCACCGTATTCAAGGTTTGATCAATCATATATGCAAGGCGATATTGTTGACTGTTGAACGAAAAATGATATGACCAAATTCCTTTCAGATCGCCGACAAGCATCTCGCCTTCTTCCGGATGTTCAAGAATTGTCGGAATATGTTCCAGCTTAATCTGTTCTCGTAATTGACCGGAAAGTTTCTTGACGTCATGCTTGACTTGCGGATGATATTCATCGTTATACATCGAACACCTCGTCTCGCGTTAACAATCGAACCGAGCGTTGTTCGACCTCTTTCTTCCGTTTAACGAGCTCTTTTCCTTCTTTTGTCAATAAAAGATAGAGGGTTTCCAATTCTTGCGCGTTCATCATTCGAATCATTCGAGCAAGATGTTTGACGGATAACTTCACAGTAACTTCTGGCATATTTTTTATCTCCCTTGTTTATAAAGAGGAAAATTCGGGCTGAACTCCCAATCGTTCACGCACTTCGCATTGTAATTCCCCATCCGACACGCGCACTAACAAGTGATCGCCGATTCGCGCGTCGTGGATGCTTTTGATCGGCTGCTGCGTCTCCATGTTGCGGCAGATTGCGTAACCTTTGGCGAATAAGCCGAGCGGGCTGAGCGTGTCGAGTTTCGCGATCAGCGTGTTGCGCTGTGCGGCTTTTTTTTCGAACATGAATTGCCACGCCCGCGCTAATCGCTGGAACAGGTCGTCAATCCGCTGCTGCGATTCGTTGACGCGCCGTTTCGGGTCTGGCAGGCGGCGGCGCAACTGTGCGACGGCATCTTTTTGATGCTGGAATTCGTGGGAAAAACTTTGCCGCAAACGAGCAATCAACACGTTGACCGTATGCACGAGGTTTGCCTTGTTCTGCACGACGAGTTCAGCGGCAGCGGATGGCGTCGGAGCGCGCAGATCGGCGACGAAATCGGCAATAGTGAAATCAATTTCATGCCCGACGGCGGAAATCACCGGAATGCGCGACGCGAAAATCGCCCGCGCCACGACCTCTTCGTTGAACGCCCACAAATCTTCCATCGAACCGCCGCCGCGCCCGACAATCAACACATCCACATCCGGCAGGCGGTTCAGCATCGCAATCGCGGCGGCGATTTCCCCAGGCGCTTCCGCGCCCTGCACCCGCACTGGCGCGATCAGAATACGCACGTTCGCAAAGCGCCGGTTGACGACATTCAGAATATCGCGGATCGCCGCGCCGGTCGCGGACGTGACCACGCCGATTTTTTTCGGCAGGATCGGAATCGGCTGTTTATGCGCCGAATCGAACAAACCTTCCGCGTGAAGCCGCCGTTTCAATTGCTCGAACGCCGCCTGTAATGCGCCTGCGCCACGCGGCTCGGCGGCGCTGACGATCAACTGATATTCGCCGCGCGGCTCATACACCGAAAGCGACCCGCGCAGCAGGACTTGCATCCCATTTTCCAATTGAAACTTGACGCCGCGTCCGGCAAATTTGAAGATCACCGCCTTGAGCTGCGCCCCGGCGTCTTTCAGGGTGAAATAGATATGCCCGGAGCGTGGCAGGGCAAGATTCGAGATTTCGCCTTCGACCCAGATGTTGGCGAATTCGCCTTCTAAGTCGCGTTTGATCGTTTGCGTCAGCGTGGTAACGGAGAAGATTTCTGGTTGTGTTTGTTCCATATCGCGATAGAGGTTTTTTTGAGCAAGGATAACAAGCCCTGAAAGGGTTTAGAACCCTGTCAGGGCTATAAATGCGCCGATATTTAAGAAATGTATCTGAGGCAAAGAGGAGGCGTCAAGGAAAAACTCGGTTTTTTTAGCAGATGACCAGAACCATCTCGATTTCCTCGCGCCCGTGTTGTTTTTTCTCTCAAAAAGAGTTTTTCCTTTACAATTTTCGTTGTGACAGACAGGCTCGTCAGGTTGCCATTGATTCGGCTTTCTAAATAATGTGGAGTTCATGAAAAGGAATATTGTATGAAAAAACTATGTTGGGGAATTGCCTTATTATTCGGCGTGTTTCACGCATTTGCAGCCAGCGCCGCCGACTGGCAGGGCATCTGGTGCGATGAAGCGTATTTACGAGTATTGAAAAATTCGAATTCGCCCAAAGCGGCGTTTGCTGCGTCGCAGATTCCGGCGCTGATTGTTGACATGGCGCAGAAAACCGTCGGCATGGTGTATCAATTCCATGAAATGCCGGAATTCGCAATTACGTCGGTGGATGCGTCCGGTCTTGTCACGTTGGTCGAACCTCAGTCGGACATCAAATCACTCGTGTTTCTTGAAAACGACAACAAAATCCGGCTTGAATATGCGGATTATCAGGGCGAAGCCATCACCGCAACCTTTGTCAAAATTGCGTCAGACATTTCAGATTTTCACCAGACGCTCGACGCCTATTTGACAGGTTTGGTTATTTCCGGCGAATATAAAGACGAGGCGGGCAACGTCTATCGTTTCGACGGCCAGAACGCCGATTGGAATGGAAAACAATTCCAATACAGCCTCTTGTTCGATTTTGTCGAATTCATGCCGATTGACATGCTTTGCGAAACGGGCGAAAACGGCATCTGTCAGACGATGTACGGTTTTGCGGCGCGTGGTTCGGTGCTGCAAATTTACGAATATAACGATGAGATCAAACGGATCGGGAAACTTCTGTTCGAATTGATGAAACCGTTCGAGTAATCTATTCTCGGAAGAACATCGAATCGAAGAACGGAACGAATAAACGAGCAACTCTATTCGAATTCGTTCCATTCTTGAATTCGATGTTGTTATCGTAACCAGACAACACGAAGGAGGGAAATATGATTTGGCAGCCAGAAATCGAGTGTATGGAGCAGGCGGCGCTGCGCGAACTGCAATCGCAGCGACTGGTCAAACTTGTGCAGTGGGTGTATAACCGTGTGCCGTTCTATCAGGCGGCATTTCAGCAAAAAGGATTAACACCGTCGGACATCAAAACGATTGATGATATTCAGCGGCTTCCGTTCACGAAAAAGACCGATTTGCGGGACAATTACCCGTTCAAGCTCTTCGCCGTGCCGATGAGCGAGATCGCGGAAATCCACGCCTCCAGCGGCACGACAGGGAATCCGACGGTTGTGGCTTATACCAAAAACGACATCAAAACCTGGGGCGAAGTGATGGCGCGGGCGTTGGCGGCGGCGGGCGCGACCAAAGACGACATCGTGCAGAACGCTTACGGCTACGGTTTATTCACGGGCGGACTCGGCGTGCACTACGGCTGTTTGGAAATCGGCGCGGCGGTCGTGCCGGTGTCGTCCGGCGCGACGAAACGCCAGTTGAAACTGATGGAAGATTTCGGCTCGACCGTCATCACCTGCACGCCATCCTATGCGCTCTTCATGGCGGAAGAAGCGGTGGAAATGGGGCTTGACCCGAAGAAATTCAAGTTGAAAGTCGGCATTTACGGCGCAGAACCCTGGACGCACAACATGCGCAAAGAGATCGAAGCCCGCTGGAATGTGAAAGCGGTGGATATTTACGGCCTCTCCGAAATCATCGGCCCCGGCGTCGCGATTGAGTGCGTGGAAGGGCAGGACGGCCTGCATCTCTTCTCGGATCATTTCTATCCGGAAATCATCAAGCCCGGCACGGATATTCCCGCGCAAGTTGGCGAAACCGGCGAACTCGTCATTACGACGCTCACGAAAGAGGGCATTCCGCTTATCCGCTACCGCACCGGCGACATCGTCTCGATGACCGAAACGCCATGCCCCCATTGTGGCAGAACGTCGCCCCGCATCAGTAAAGTGCGCGGACGCACGGATGATATGCTGATCATTCGCGGTGTCAACGTCTTCCCGTCGCAAATTGAAAGCGTCCTGCTGCAAATCGAAGAAGCCGAGCCGCATTATCTGTTGGTCGTGGATCGCGTCGGCTCGTTGGATCAGCTTGAAGTGCGGGTCGAAATGAACGAAAAGGTTTTTTCGGACGAAATCAAGCAATTAGAACAGTTACGCAGCCGCATTCAGCGGGAGATCGAAAGTACGCTGAACATCGTTGTCAGCGTCAAACTCGTCGAACCGCGCACCATCGAACGGAGCATGGGCAAGGCCGTCCGGGTGATTGATAACCGCGAACTCTATCAATAGTGTGTTGACACAAAACGTTACGTTCTGGAGATAGCTGTCAGACACCTTTAAGGTGTCTGACAGCTTTTCCTGACCACAACCTTACTATGAAAGTCAAACAGATTTCCGTGTTTTTGGAAAACCGCAGCGGCAGACTGGCGGAAGTGACACGCGTGCTTGGGGACAAAGGCTTGAATATTCGCGCGCTGTCATTGGCGGATACGTCGGATTTCGGGATTTTGCGCATGATTATAGACCATCCCGACCAGGCGTATATGGAATTGAAAGAACGGCATTACACCGTGCAGGAAACCGAAGTCGTCACGCTGGAAGTCGCCGACCAGCCGGGCGGATTGGCGGGCGTGTTGGAATTGTTATATCAGAACAGCGTCAACGTCGAATATCTCTACGCCTTCCCGGAGCGCGATTCGGTGGACAAGGCGATTATGGTCTTCCGTTTCGACGATAACGACCGCGCCATCGAATTGATGCAGAAAAACGGTATTAAAATCATGGAGGCGAGCCGCGTTTATACGATTTGATAGCGCGTAGGGGCGTTCAATTGAACGCCCCTACGCTACAAGGGAGAACGAGCAATGAAAAAGATATGGCGTGTTGCCTTGTTTGTGGCAATTGTGATGAATGCAGCAGGTTTTACAGCAGCAACCGAATTGCCGGTGGTCACGGAATCGTTTGCTATCGGTTTCGAGCAGAATGGGCGGTTTATTCCGGTAAAAGACCATCAGGTCACGCTGGAAAAGAAGTCATTCACGGTGGTCGTATTTTTCAGGCAGCCGGATGATATTCTCGTGAATGCGTCGTTGACGCCTGAATCGTTCGATCCGGCCCAATCCGGCGCGACGCTGGAGACGATTCCCGGCTTCACGAATCTCGGCATGGCGGAGGAATCATTCAACCCGAAAACGTTATTGATTCTGTCGAAAGATTCGCCGCATTACTGGTATTATAAAAATGATGATGAGCATCGTTTCAACGACATTATCCCGAAAGATGGCCAGTTGATCTGTCGTCGGCTGATTACGCAGGTTATGCACGGCGGACAGAAGCAGATGACGATTGTGAAGGAATTACCCGGAAATACGCTGTATTTCGTCTTTTTGAAAACCGGCTGGACGAACGATTTCAGCAAGCAAATCGAACAGCAGCGCGACTATGTGAAGGTGGTATTCGAATAACGTATGACGATTCTCGGATGTGGATTGCGTGGGCTTTTTCTGCTGATTGCCGTAGGGTTGACCTCGTTTTTATGGGGACAGACCGGGATGATTCGCCTGCCTGACGCGGACGCCTGGGATGGGCAGATTCGGCTGTTTCCGACGATTTGCGCGATCTGGCTGCCAGCGATCTACGGATTTTTCAGCGCGATGTGGTGGCTGCTCGCGCGCAAAGAGCGTTCGCTGCGCACTGCCGACATCCTCGGCGATCTGCTCACGTATGCCGGTTTCATTCCGTTTTGGGGCATTCTAATGTTTCCGACGCTGTTTTCCGCGTCGTTGACAGCGATCAACGTCTGGGTCTTTCTGCTGCTGCTCGTCAAAACGTTGCACTTGCTGCGCGGGATCGGCGCGTCTTCCCGCCAACCGTCAACAACCATGCTCTTCATCGTCAGTGTCGGCTTGCACCTGCTGTCCATCCCTTTTATCCAACTCTCTCCCGCGCTGCTGTTGCATGATGCGCTGAATCTTCCCGTCATGACGCATGTCGCGATTTTGATCGTCAAAGCGATGATTCAGGCGTTAGCGGCGCTGGAAGTCTATCGGCTGAGCCTCACGATGATTTCTTCGACGCGCGGGGCTGTGTTCGCGTATGCCTGGGCGACCTGTTCGTTTCCGTTGTTGAGTTCCCCGAAAACGTCGTATTTGCTGGCCGGACTCCTGATCGTTTTTATCTTGCGCCTGATTATTTCCCGGTTAGACACGCGCGAGTTGATTGGAGGATTGATGGAGCCGACCAGTATGATGATCGGCGTCAAATTCGCAATATTTACAACGATTATTGTCGCTGCCGTGTTGATTTATTGGAGCAACGTCCGCCCCGGCTTCAATATTCACGAAGAACGGGCGTATGAAACCGCCATCGCAACGTTGTTCGACAGCCAGTCCGGCTTGCTGGCAATGTCGCCGATCTTTTGGCTGGCCTGCTGCGGCGCGGTCTATCTCTGCTATTTCGGCATCTGGGACGGCGTATTGCTGCTGTTTTCCGGCGGCATGTTATACAGCGCCTATCATCTGGCCAACTACGGCATTCTCGGTAAAACCAGCGAGGCATCCAGCAGCGTGCCGTTTCTGCCGATTTTCGCGGTCTTATTAGCGATTGCGCATCATCGCTTCGAACGCTTCGGCCTCTTCAGATTCGGCGTCTTTCTGCTCGGCACGATAACATGTGTCAATACCGGCCTGCTGCTGACGTTGTTTCCCGATATGTTTACGATTGCCGGAAAATTCGGCGAATGGCAGCGATGGCTCGTGGAATTCTCGCGGCAGGATATCAATTATGAATGCCTGTCACTCAGTTTTCAACGGAATTCGCTGGCATTGTGGGTATGCGTGAGCGCCATCCTGCTGCTGGCTGGAATCGGCTGTTACTGCCGGACGCGATCATTTACTGCGTTCCGGGGGAAGCATCAGCGCGGTTTCTCGCGATTTTCCGTGTTCGAAAGCATTCTCCCGCTCGGCATTCTGGCGATGTTCGCGATCAGCGCATGGCTTTCGAGCGTCAGCCCGCGCTTGTATGCCGTCCCGCTGAGGGGCCAATTGGAGTTTACGAAGGACAGCCCGCACGAAGAAATCTTTCTGCTCGACACGTCGCTTTCGACGATAAAAAGCCGGGGAATGATCGTGGTTTCGACCCTGACCAACAGCGTCACGCTTCCACAGCAAAAACGATTGCTGAATCTGACGATTCAGACAACGGATCAGCATTTCGAAACCTTTACGCTGAAGGCTGGAAAAGATACTGCGGAACTCGTCGCGGATCATCCATATTTGAAAAGCAGTTTAGCGCACGACCGCGCCGCGATTTTCCGCTCATGGCAACTGAAAACGGAAGATGGCCTGACGTATGAAGGGCATGATTACTACACGACATTACGCTTTCCGAAACCGCTGACGCTGCAAGAGATGAAGCTCAAAGTCTTTAGCGCAAAGGGCGTGGAACTCCCGCCCGGCGTCCGCATTCATATCAAACAGATGTTTCTGCTGGAATAAGTTCACCACCCCCTCGCCCCCTCCTAATTTAGGAGGCAGGGCTGTTAAGTTCTTACGAAAAACTGTCATTGCGAGGAGCGTCAGCGACGAAGCAATCTCGCCGAAATTACGGGATTGCTTCGTCGCTGACGCTCCTCGCAATGACAGAACCTAACAGCCCTGCTAATTTAGGAGGGGGTTGGGGGGGTGGTGAAGCCGCCCGACCGCAATATTGTCGTCGGTCACGCCGGTAATCAGCGCGTCGCGCATCTGATTCGACAGCGACTCATCCGAAGTCACGCCAACCTTGATGTAATTACCTGTATAGCCCGTGAACACACCGTTGCGCTGTTTACGCTCGAATAGAACCGAGACGGTTTTGCCGATCTGGCGCTCGTAAAATGCCCGCCGTTTTTGTTTCGACAGGGCGCGTAACGTCTCGCTGCGTTCAGCGATGATCTCCGGCGCGACGGGATGCGGCAGCGCAGCAGCTTTCGTTCCCTGCCGCGCCGAAAAGCTGAAGACGTGCGCGTAATTCAGCGGGAGCGTCGCAAGCAATTCCCGCGATTCCTCGAATTCGGCCTCACCTTCGCCGGGAAAGCCGACGATAATATCCGTGCCGATATTCACCTCTGGCACGGTATCCGACAATTTCAGCACAAATTCCGCGAATTCCTCCCGCCGATACCGGCGATTCATCAACGTCAACACCGCATTGCTGCCGCTCTGCAACGGAATATGAAAAAAATGGCACAGCTTGCGCGACGCGGCGATATAATCAATCATCCCATCCGGCACGGTCATCGGTTCGATGGAGGTGAGCCGAATCCGCCGAATGCCGTCAATCTCTTCCAACAGGCGCAATACATCGAGAATACCCTTGCCTTGATACGAATATGTGCCGATGTTGACGCCGGTGATGACGATTTCCTGATGTCCGCGCGCGGCGAGTTCCTCGGCTTCGCGGCGAATATCGTCGAATTCGCGGCTGCGGTCGCGGCCTCTGGTGTACGGCACGATGCAATACGAGCAGAAAAAGTCGCAGCCGTCCTGAATTTTGATATTGGCTCTGGTGCGGGCGGTGAAATTCCCTGCCGATTGCATCGTGAAATCGGCGGCGGCGATGTCGGCAGAATGAAAGATCAACGGTTCGGCCTGTTTGGGGAGATAGGGGCGGATGCCCTGCGTTTCCAGCACGGAATTGACGAGCCGGGCGGCCTGAAATTTCTGCTCTGTCCCGATAATCATGTCAATGCCGGGAATGCCGCGCAGCATGTCCAGTCCGACCTGCGCATAACAGCCGACCACCGCCATAAACGTGTCGGGATGTTTGCGCAGCACGCTGCGAATCATGTTCCGGCAATGGGCTTCGCTCTGCCCCGTGACAGAGCAGGTGTTGATGACGCAGACATCGGTCTGCTCGCCGAATTCTTTGATCGCGTACCCTTCTTGACGGAACGCGTCGGATAATGTTGCGGTTTCCGCTTGATTCAAGCGGCAGCCCAGTGTATAAAATGTGACGGAAGGTTGTTCGATCATGCCTTCTTTTTTTGACCCGCCTTGGGAAAGTCAAGGGAAAAAACACGTTCCGCGCGAGAAAACGGCTTCCGATGTCACTTAATAATATATCGCTCAATAAAAAACGAGAGGCCGGAAAGATTCTGCTTGACCAGAATGCAAAGGGCAAAATGGATATGCTTGCTATGAACGATACTGCTAAACCGATGCTGGTAGAAGACACATGCGGCGCCGCGTTTCTCCGACTGCAAACGTTGGAACTACTTTGCCAGCGCGACTCGAATTTCATTACCGAAATTCTGTCATTTTTCCGACATAGTCATCGCGAAGTGCGCTATACGGCGGCGGCGATTGTCGGTCGGCTTGGGCAGGCGGCGCAAGCGCATGTGCTCGATTTAGTGGACTTATTGACCGATACTGACCGCTTTGTGCATTTCGCGGCGATGGAAGCATTGGGACGATTAGGACAGACCGCAAAAGATGCGATTCCCTCTATTGCGAATTTGCTGCAACACCCTGCCTGGGATATTCGTTTCGATGCACTCGAAGTGTTGGCGGAATTGGACGCTGAGGAGTATATCCCGCAGATTCTCAGGTTGATGGATGACCCGGATGTTCGTGTCCGTTTTGCCGCAGTCGAAGCGCTGGGAAAATTAGGCGAAATTGCCACGATTTACATCCCGCAGCTTGCCGCTCGCCAACTTGCGTCGCAATTGGATCATGACGATCCATCGGTTCGTTCTTCTGCAAATTGGACATTAGGCAATTTCGGCGATGTGGCAAAGGCGTATATTCCTCAAATCGCCGAACGCCTGGAGGATGAAGACCCGGCGGTGCGGTCGGCGGCGGCGGTGGCGTTAGGCTTTTTAGGCAACGAGGCGAAATCGCGATCTCAAATTTGTCAGATCACCTTGCAGCAGATTGTGATTCTCTTGCGCGACGAAGATGCCTCTGTGCGTTCAACCGCGCTGAAAGTTCTCGGAGAGATGGGCGAAGAGACCAAAATGTATATTCCGACGACAGTCGCGAAACGGATTACCTC
>CAZRSF010000114.1:3216-11355 GCA_964602655.1 uncultured Candidatus Moduliflexus sp. | reverse complement strand
TTCATGGCTTCAAAGCGGTGAGCGACTACGAGGCGATTGTGATCAATATCCCGACGATGCCGTATGACTATAAAGAGCCGGATGAATTCCGCGTCCATCCGCATGAAAATGAGATTCCTTATGATTGGGATCGGAAGGATGGATAACGAGTCTTGTAGGTCGAAATTTTATTTCGACGCAAACGCCTGATACATAGGCTGATATTCGCATGAACGAAACACAGTTTCGTCTTACATGGGAGAAACGAGATGAAAGGGATTGTGCTGGCCGGAGGGCTGGGAACGCGGCTGAACCCGCTGACGAAAGTGACCAATAAGCATTTGCTGCCGGTGTATGATAAGCCGATGATTTACTATCCGATTCAGACGCTTGTGAATGCGGGGATTCGTGATATTATGGTCGTGACCGGCGGAAATAACGCCGGAGATTTTCTCTGTCTGTTAGGGGATGGGCGCGAATTCGGATTGGAGCACGTGCATTACACCTACCAGGAAGGGCATGGCGGCATCGCCGAAGCGCTCGGACTCACCCGGCATTTTGCGGATGATGATTCGATTTGCGTCGTGCTTGGCGATAATATTATCGAGAATAATATTGCTGACGCGGTCAAGGCATTCGAACAACAGCAACGCGGCGCAAAAATCTTGTTGAAAGAAGTAACTGATCCGCAGCGTTTTGGCGTGCCGGAATTGGATGGCGAACGTATCGTTCGGATCGAAGAAAAACCGGCGCATCCGAAATCGAACTATGCCGTGATCGGCATTTATCTCTATGACGCGACGGTCTATGACATCGTCGAAAAATTGAGACCATCGGGACGCGGAGAGTTGGAAATTACGGATGTGAACAACGCGTACATCGAACGCGGGCAAATGACGTATGCCATTCTCGATGGCTGGTGGACGGATGCCGGGACGTTCGAGTCGTTGCTCCACGCCAATAATCTTGTCGCGCAAACCGGCGCCAATAAGCTTGCTTGAAAGCAGGATTCAGACATGTAAAACGTGTCTGACTCTTTTATTTAGCCGCGTTTTTTCACGAATAAAATGAGTAAACCACTCAGAATGCAGGCGATTCCAAGTATGGTGAGCGGCGTAAAACGCTCGCCAAGCACGAGCAGTCCCAATGTACCGGCTGTCAGCGGCTCGGCGAGCGTTAATGTGACCGCAGTTGCGACGGGCGTCGTCAATAAGCCCCGCGCAAAGAGAAGATAGGGCGTTGCAGTGGCAATCAGACCCAAATGCAGCGCGACCAACATGCCGCGAGGTTGCGTCAGCCAATGCGCGTCGCCGAGCAATAACACGGGCAGCAAAAGCATCGCAGCCAGCGAACAGATCACCGAAGTTCCGGCGAGCGACGAACGCTTGTGCAACACATCTTTGCTGCACACCGAATACAATGCGTATCCGCCGCCTGCTCCTAATGCCGCAAGAATGCCAAGCGGATCGAGATGTAATTTGCCTCCGGCAGCGACAAATAGCCCACATCCTGAAACGGCAAACACCGTTGCCACGCCCCAGCGCGCGCCCGGACGCTCGCGCAAGAGCCACCATCCCAATAATCCGGCAAAAACGGGTGAACTTCCCATCGTGACAATCGTTCCAAGGGCGACGCCGGTTTTTGCCACGCCTGCAAAAAAGCAGAGTTGGTAGATCGCCACGCCGCATGCCGCAAGAAATGTCGCTTTTTTAGGCCAGGGCGGGGCGGCCTGAAACGCCTTGAGGCTGATCGCCATGAGCAGCATCGCGCTGCCGCCAATCAACATGCGAATCGCGCCAACAACAGCAGGCTGCGCTCCCTCCGGCGCAAAGGCTTGCGCCGTGCCGGTCGTGCCCCAAAATACGGACGCGGCTAAAATATATCCGTATCCGAAATTGGCGGCAAGTTGTCGTTTCGGCTCGGATGATTGTTTGCGTATATGATTCATATTACAGGAGTTGCATGTGAGCAGGCTGAAATGAGTCAATAAATAATTTCTAAAAAAATGGCAGGTATCAGAAAAATTTTCAGGTTGCATATAAATTTGTTGACGGAAGCATCGTGTTGTGTATCATTGCGTCGGGTTTGCCATTATGATTGATGCGAAAAAGGAGCCGTAAAATTATGATAGAAATTGCCGGAAGCAATTATCATGTGACGTATGACGTTGACGCGCAAATGATTTCGATTCGCGGAGTGTTGAGATTATATGGTACTGATGGATACATTGCATTAAATGACGAACCGCGAAACCGCCCTGCCTCCCCGACGTCATCAACGCCTCAATCAGTCTCCATCGGCGGGTATTCTTCAATTATGAAACTCCTGGTAGATGTCGTGTATAAGCATCCCGCAACGCTCACATTGGACGTGCAGGAGTTGCAATTCGTCAATAGTTCCGCGATTAACATCCTGTCGAAATTCGTGATGCTTCTTGCGGAAGAACAGCAGACGCATCTGCGGATTTTAGGGAATCAAAAGCTCTACTGGCAGCCGCAAGTGCTCAATAATCTGAAAACATTGCTACCTTCACTGACCCTCGTTTTTTAATCAGCCTGTTTCAGTTCTCTCGTTTTTTGCAGCGTGCAGCGCTTCTTCTATTCTTGTAGGGGGAGCGCATTAGGCATATCAACCATAAATAATATTCTCTGCCGCTCGTCCTGAGCCTGTCGAAGGGCTGTTAAGTTCTGTCATTGCGCGGAGTGTCAGCGATAACGCCATCCCTGATTCCAGCGAGATCGCTTCGTCGTTGTCATTCCGCGCAATGACAACGTTTGGCGAGAACTTAACAATCCTGCGGCATTTGCAACTCTCTGTGAAAATTTATTATTTTTGTAACTGTTTACGTACCGGCGGACAGCCTTGTCCGCCGGTACGAGAATAATGTGCGGTTAAAGATGAGCGACTACTGGCAAGTCCCGGAAATGTTGCGGCAAAAAGAATGAAGCGGCGTAACAAAAGATTGACAATTCGACCGCAATCGTGAGCGTATTCTTTTGCTGGCAGGTCGGATGTTTCAGGTCAATATAATTCCTCTTTATGACGCGCTGCCGCCATCATGGCGCACTGCTCCGCCAGAGGCGTCAGCGCAAATACTTATGAATGCTCATGAAAAAATAGATATTCTTACCGTCTTACTGCAAAAATATGGCGGGCAAGATGAGATGTTTGCAGAACCGGACAAAGAGTCCTCACGGCAGAAATTATTTCGTGAAGATCTGCGCGCCGTCGTCTCTGTAATTTTTAAAGAAGAGGCGAAACTTCATGCTGATATGTCAATCGAGGAAATGAAAGACGCGATTAAAAACGCATGGGAGCAGACCAAACCGACAGAGTGGTAGGCAGAAAAAAAACAGGCCAGACATGTCGAACATGTCTGGCCTGTTGCGCGAAGAACCACAGCTTATGCGTTTTCTTGCGGAGCTTCAGTGTCGGCAGCAGGCTCAGAGGCTTGCGTCTCTTCACTCACTGGAGCGTCACCTTCAGCCGAAACTGCTTCCTGGCCTTCTTCCTGTTCCTGAAGCGGGCCGCGCACTTCATCTTCATACGCTTTGATACTTAAACCGATGCGCCGGTTGTCTTCGTCGAGTTTGATCACTTTTGCCGTGATTTCCTGCCCGATTGTCAGCACATCTTCCGGTTTTTTCACATGCTGCTGTGAAATTTCCGACACATGCAGCAAGCCTTCTACGCCGTTCGTCAACTCGACAAACGCGCCGAAATCGGTCAAGCGCACGATTTTACCAGTCACATTATTCCCGACAGCAATCGAGTCCCCGATGCCTTCCCAGGGATTCGGCTGAAGTTGTTTGATGCCAAGTGACAGACGTTCATGTTCCACGTCAATACTAAGCAGCACGGCCTGTACCTGTTCCCCTTTTTTGAGGATTTCGGACGGGTGTTTGACGCGCGTCGTCCAGGACATGTCAGAGATATGCACCAGACCATCAATGCCTTCGGCCAATTCGATGAATGCGCCAAAGTCGGTCAGATTGCGAACAATACCGGTCACAATGCTGCCTGGAGGATATTTCTCAGCCACAACCGCCCACGGATTCGACTCGATCTGTTTCAGACCCAACGAAATGCGGCGATTCTGCTTGTCGAGGTCTAACACAATCGCTTCCACCATGTCGTTCAACGACACGACTTTCGACGGATGTTTGACCCGTTTTGTCCAGGACATTTCAGAAATGTGTACCAGACCTTCTACACCAGTTTCCAATTCGATAAAGGCGCCGTAATCGGTAATGCTGACAACTTTGCCTTTGACCCGCGTTCCGCCCTGATATTTCTGTTCGGCGGTGGCCCAGGGGTCTTCGGATTTTTGTTTCAAACCGAGCGACACTTTTTCGTGTTCTTTATCGTATTGCAGCACGATGACTTCGATTTCATCGCCAAGTTGGAACAATTCGGAAGGATGATTGACGCGGCCCCACGAAATATCCGTGATGTGCAGTAAGCCGTCAATGCCGCCAAGATCAACAAAGACACCGTAATCGGTAATATTTTTGACGATCCCTTTGATGATTTTGCCTTCTGCGAGATTCTCCAACGTATCCTGACGCGCGGATTCGCGCTCTGCTTCCAGGATTGAACGGCGTGACAACACGATATTTCCGCGCCGCCGGTTCAATTTGATGATTTTGGTGCGAATCGTCTGACCGATCAGGCTTTCTAAGTTGCGAATCGGGCGCAAATCTACCTGAGAACCAGGCAAGAACGCTTTGACGCCGATGTCCACCGACAAGCCGCCTTTGATGCGTTCGCAGACTTTGCCTTCCACCACGCGTTCCTCTTCGAACGATTTGGTGATGTCTTCCCAGATTTGGATACGGTCGGCTTTCTCTTTCGACAGCACCACTAAGCCGTTTTCGTCTTCCGTGCTTTCGAGAAATACATCCACTTCATCCCCGACATGCACTTCAACTTGCTCGCCATTCGCATTCTTAAACTCGCGCAGCGAAATGGTTCCTTCTGATTTGTAACCGATGTCAATCAGCGCGTCGCTGTCATGAATCTGGACAATTGTCCCTCTGACAATCCGGCCTTCTTCGACATTCTGAAAGGAACGTTCTAAGAGTTTGGCCACCTCCGGATCACTGAATGATTCCGCAGATTCCAACTCTTCACTTGATAATTGTAGGTCTTTTACTTCTTCTGCTGACATGAATAATGTCCTCCTGAGATAGAATTATGCGCGTTTAACGCGCTCATACGCTTATGAATGCCCCGATATTTTCGTCAAGAGAATTGTTGTGAGAAATAAGGCATGAGCAAAATTTGCGCCGTCTTTCCGGTTCTCCGACATAGATTAGACGGGTGGCATGTAGCTGTGAACAGCCTTGTTCGCAGACTGTCAGCAGATACGCCTTCACGTCAATCCTGTCGAAAAATCATGACAATTTTCTCGAACATGACATTCACGACCTCGTCCCGGCTCATCTCAGTCGAATCGATCAGGATGGCGTCAGCCGCCTTGCGCAGCGGCGCAGCGGCGCGATTCGTATCATCGAAATCACGCTTTTTGATGTCGTGAATCAGTTGCTCAAGATTCGCCTCGCGCCCCTGTTCCCGCAGTTGCAGAAAACGCCGTTCGGCGCGGGCTTCCGCCGAAGCGTCGAGATAAAATTTCGCGTCCGCGTCGGGAAACACAACCGTGCCGATGTCGCGGCCATCAAGAATCACGCCGCCATCTTTGCCCGCCTGCCGTTGCAACGCGAGTAAGCCTGCCCGCACTTCAGGAATCGCGGCGACCGCCGACGCTAACATCCCGGCCTCGTTCGTCGTGATCGCGCGGGACACGTCGCTGCCGTCCAGCATGACCACGACGCTGCCGTCCTCATTGCGCCGAAATTCAATCGTTGTCTCTTCAATCAGGCGCATCAAGGCCGGAACATCCGCAAACGGAATGCCGCGCTGATGCGCTTTCCAGCCGAGCGCCCGGTAGATCGAGCCGGTGCTGATATGCACGTACCCTAAACGTTCGGCGAGCATGTCGCCGATGCTGCTTTTGCCCGATCCCGCCGGGCCGTCAATCGCGATAATCAATCGTTTCATAGCATGAGTTCCTTTTCCGGCGAACGGGGACGTTCGCGGTACATAAACCGACTACTTCAGTATCAATCGAAGTTGTTGAAGAATATGTGGAGCAGCTTTCAGTTCGCATAATGGGGCAAGTTGTCGGAAAATATATGTCTTGTCTATCTGCCCTTTTTGGCGTGTCTCAATGCTGTGAATATCCATCCAGTCTTTTGGCCGATCTGCAAATGCTTTCAGTACAATCAAATCTTCGGCAGAACAGGTGATTAATCTGTCATTCGGGGTAAATGCGTATGGCGTGGCGCGTTCGATCATCTCCTCTTCGAAGGGCAAACCGGCTAACGAGAAATCAACAGCCGTTCCGTTCGATGCGTTCAACAACAACACTCTGTGGCGTAACGCGAAGGCTTCAGCGTCAGGGATACGCGCCGGAAAACGAGAAAGCAGAGCGGCGATATATGCTTCTTCCGAACCGAATCCTGTTAACAAACTTAAATCAATATCCTGCGTCATGCGAGGCTCTCCCCAGCGAATAACCGCCAACCCGCCAATAAAACAAAAGCGCCAACCGTTTGATTGGAGGAATTCCTGCATTTCTTTTGCGGCAGAAAACAATCCATTCATCATGCGCCCTCCGGCGTTCCAGTCTCACATAACTGCTTTCGCCATTTCATAAACCAGTATTGCTGCTCGATCAGGCCGGTAAGCGGGCGTTCGACCGGATGATCGCACGCCCATTGCAGCATTTCATCCAATGCGGCGAAATGCGCGGCATAGTCATACGATTCCAACTCTTGCCGCCGCACCTCTTCCAATGCCTTTCCGGCGTGCTGCCAGGTGTTGACCCATGTTTTGAGCGCATCATCAGGCGCATAAAATGTTGATGTCATATTATTTTTCCTTAACGCCCGCTGTCTGTCGGCTTTTTGAAAAGGTGGAAGAAAATGGGGTTGAATTGGATCGTCACCGATTCGCCCGGTTCGAAGCTGATGTCAGCATCTTCGGTGTTTTGGTGAATCGCTCGGATGATTTTCTGTTCGAATTCGACTTCGTATTCGATTTGCGAGCCTTCGAAAAACTTGCTGCGCAGAATGCCGCGAAACCCACCGCCATTTTTGCTCAGGCGGATCGCTTCGGGTTTAATCACTAACAGCGCGGATTCGCCTTGACGCAGCGTGTCTTTCGCGCGATCTACGGCGACGCGGATCGCCTGATCTTGCACACGCACCCCGATCTCTTTGGGGTGAACTTCTGCGATGGTCGCTTCGATAAAATTGGCGTTGCCTAAAAAATCAGCGACAAACAGACTGTTGGGATGATTGTAAATCTCTTCCGGCGTTCCCATCTGCTCGATTTCGCCCTTGTTCATGACCACAATCAGGTCGGAAAGGCTGAGCGCTTCGCTTTGATCATGCGTGACGTAGAGCGAGGTAATCCGCAAGCGCTGCTGCACCCGGCGGATTTCCATGCGCGTCTGCACGCGGAGTTTGGCGTCGAGATTGGAGAGCGGCTCGTCGAATAAAATGATTTTCGGTTTCAGCACCAACGCCCGCGCAAGCGCGACGCGCTGCTGCTGCCCACCCGAAATTTCGCCGGGGTAACGATTGGCGACGTTTTCCAAATTCACTAATTGCAACGCCGCCTCCACATTCTGTTTGATCGCGTCATTCGGCATTTTACGGACGCGCAGGCCGTATGCGACATTTTCGAAAATCGTCAAATGCGGAAACAGGGCATAGCTCTGAAACACCATCGGCATATTGCGATCAAACGCCGGCACGCCGTTCATTTTGCGCTCGCCGAGATAAATCTCCCCGGCGTCAGGATGCTCGAATCCGGCCACCATCCGCAGCGTCGTCGTTTTGCCGCAGCCCGACGGCCCTAATAATGTCACGATTTTTCCTTTGGGAATGGTGAGCGAAACGTGATTGACCGCGTTAAACGTGCCGCCGCGTCCATCATGAAAGGTTTTGACCAAATCGGTCAAAATCAAATCTTCCGCATCCCAATGAACCGTTTCTTGTATGTCTGTCTGTGGTTGCTGCATCATAAATTTGTCTCCTCGAATTGCGTAGTACCGCCGACGTCCTCGTCGGCCTTTCACATCTCATCTGCCAT
>CAZRSF010000114.1:0-3206 GCA_964602655.1 uncultured Candidatus Moduliflexus sp. | reverse complement strand
CGCGAACGGGGACGTTCGCGGTACGTCAACCAATAGGCTCTCCGAAAATTCGTTCCTTGCCAAGCCCCGTTGCCCTTTTCAGCAGGAGGTTAAAGAGCATGATCACAATAATCAAAATGACGGATAACGCCGACGCCGCGCCGAGACGCATGATTTCCGTCTGCGCCAAAATCAGGACGGTGATGTGATTCCATTTCGCCGAGACGAGAAAAACGATGGCGCTGATCGCGGTCATGCAGCGGACGAAGCTATACGCCGCCCCGGCGAAAAACGATGGCGTAATCAGCGGCAGCGTGATCTTTTTGAAGGTGTACGCGCTGGTCGCGCCGAGATTCGTGGAAGATTCCTCAATATCCTTCGAAATCTGCTTGAGCGCGGCGATCCCGGCTTCAACGCCAATTGGAATATTGCGAAAGACGTGGCAGATGACTAAAATCAGCGCCGTGCCGGAAAGGAGCAGCGGCGGCTTGTTAAACGCGAGGATGTAGCCGATGCCGATGGCCGTTCCGGGAATGGCGTAGCTCAGTAGCGAGAGAAATTCCAACAGGTGTTTACCCGGAAAGCGTTTGCGCACCACGAAAAATGCGATCACCATGCCTAAGAGCGACGTAATCGGCGTAGCAATCACCGCTAAAAGCAGCGTTTTGTAGAGCGTTTCCAGGCCGACATCGAAGCTATACCTGAAATGCTGCAAGGTCAGCGAATAATCCAGCCCCCATAATTTTATGCAGCTTCCCACCACAATCACGGCATAAAACATCAAGATAAACAGACTGACAACGATGCAGAGGAGGAAAAGGATCGTGTCTGTCACCGGATGCGTGTTCAGCGCGGCGCGGCGGCTCGATTTGCCGGTAATCGTGGCATACGATTTTTTTCCTAACAGAAACTTTTGCAGCAAGAAAATCAGCGCGGTCGGAATCAGCAGCAGAATCGCTAAGCCCGCGCCGCGCGGCAGGTTCGACATGCCGGTAAATTCCAAATACGCCTGCACCGACAGCACGTCGAATTCGCCGCCCACCACCATCGGATTGCCGAAATCGGTCAACGAGCCGACAAACACCAACATCCAGGATGCCAAAATCCCCGGCAGCGCTAACGGCAGCGTGACGGTCAGAAAGGTTCTGAACGGTTTCGCGCCCAAATTCATGGCGCAGGTTTCCAAATCCGGGTCAATCCCCTGCAAAATGCCGGTCAACGTGAGATAGGCCACCGGAAACAGGTTGATCGTCTGGACGATTGCCAGCCCTTTCAAGCCGTAAATGTTATACCGGTCAATTCCCAATAATCCGGCGGTAATCAGGCCGTTGCGCCCGAACAGCAGAATAACGGAGAGCGCAAACATAAACGGCGGCGAAATCATCGGCAATAAGGCGAGTTGGTTCAAGATTTTCTGGCCGGGCACGCGGGTGCGGGTGAGCGTGTACGCGAAGAGGAAGCCGATGATCGTTGCAAGCGTGGCGACAACCGCGCCTAAAATCATGCTATTCAGAATGGCTGTTCGAAAACGGGCGTGGGTAAAAATAAAACGATAGGCATCTGTCGTGAAATGCCCGTCCGCTGAGGTAAAACTCAGCTTAACCATGACGAAGATCGGATAGACGATGAAGATCAGTAACAGCAAAAAAATCGCGACGACCGCGCCGAATAAGACCGGTTCATTCGTTAATTGCCGGATGTCGTTGCGGACGTTTCTGAAGGATAATGCGGCTGCGTTCATGATGCGATGTCTCTCAAAAAGTGGATTATTTAGCCGTACCGCCGACGTCCTCGTCGGCGTTTTCGGGCGAACGGGGACGTTCGCGGTACATAATTAATGAAAAAAAGAGGGCAGGCTTGTTCAGCCCGCCCTGTTTTCCTGCTGGATTATTTTTTCTCCGGTTCGATTTTGCCGCTGCCGACAATCGAATTCCACTTTTCCACTAACCGATCTTTATTGTCTGCCGCCCATTCATCATCCTGCATAATGGTCTTCACTTGCGAGATCGGGATCGCGCCTTTTGCCAGCGGCACATCCACGAACGGCACGACGAAATTCTTGGCGTACGCTTCGGCGGCTTTCGCTCCTAACGCCCAGTCATACAGCTTTTTCGCGGCCTCTTGCTCTTTGGCCGGGCCATTTTTAATCATGGAAATCGAGGCGACTTCATAGCCTGTTCCTTCCGATGGGAAGGTGATTTCCAACGGGAAACCTTCATTGATCAATTTGACGCCGTCATGGGCGTAGCCAATCGCAATCGTGACTTCGCCGATACTCGCCTGCTTGCCCGGCGCAGAACCGGAGCGCGTATATTGCGTGATATTGGCGTCTAATTTTTTCAACATGTCGAACGCTTTGTCTTCGCCGAAAATCTGCGCTAATGTGGCTAAGACGTTGTAGGCCGTGCCGGAAGACCCCGGATTCGCCATGGCGACATGTCCCTCATATTTCGGATCCATGATTTCTTCCCATGATTTCGGCGCAGTCAGTTTATATTTTTCCAGCATCAAGGTATTGCTTTCGAAACAGAGCGGCCCGGCATAAATCCCTGTCCAGAATTTATCTTTATCTTTGAAATTATCAGCGATATTGGCCGCCGCCGGGGAATCATAGGGCGTGGTCAAGCCTTTGTTTTTCGCCTGAATATGCCCAAGCCCCACGCCGCCGAACCAGACGCTCGCCTGCGGATTCTCTTTTTCCGCTTCCAGTCGGGCGACCGCTTCGCCGGTTGACAGGCGCACCCAATTCACGTCAATCCCGCTCTCGGCGGTAAACGCCTGGAAGACATCGCGGGCGGTCGGCTCATCCAACGTGGTGTACACGGTGACGCTTTCGGCAGCAGAAACCGTCGCTGCGCTCAGAACAACCAACAGAACCAGACTCAGGATATTGAAAAAACGTTTTCGCATGTGTCAGCCTCCTTGTTTGCGCCGCCTGCTGAACGTATCGTCAACATCACGAACATATCAGTGGGCGGCCTGAAAAAATATGGTGTTTCGATTACGACAATCGCATTCATTAAAGATGCGCCGGGAAAAGTCAAGAGAAAAAGCGCGACAGATCAATTGCAATGACAGGCGATTTTGGTATATTCAGCGATGCGTTTCACGCCAACGCGAATGCATCACTGATGTTACGCAGCATCTCTGTGATTCCCCTCCTGGGAGGGGCAAGGGGTGGGTGTCGTCACGTGCGGCGTTTTCTCGTCCGCAACCCACCCCCAACC
>CAZRSF010000113.1:0-11436 GCA_964602655.1 uncultured Candidatus Moduliflexus sp. | reverse complement strand
TCTGCCTCCAGAAAAAAAACTCCGAACATCATGACGATGTTCGGAGTTTTTTTCTGGCTTGCCGACAGGATGCTGGCGCTCCCTGATTACGGCTTGATGACGCCCCAGTTGACCAACCGTTGGTACGCGTATTCCGCATTTTCGCCTTCATTTACGGTTTGCAGATACCGATAATATTCTTCGGAGGCTCCCTGTTTGTCTTGCATTCGTTCCAACGTGACGCCTTTTAAGAAAATGGTATTCGGATTGCCTGGCAGCAGACGCTCGTATTGATCGAACTCTTCGTAGGCCGCATCCGGCTTATTCAAGCCTAAATTCGCGACGCCTAACAGGTGAATCGCCTGCGCTTCTTCGGGATAAATTTCTTTGGCTTTTTCGGCGTAAAATTTTGCTTCGCCCGGATTATCCAAAGCCATCTGGCATTTTGCCATTAACACAAGCCCGGTGTAATCGTCCGGCGTTTGGTGCAGCGCATCGGCAAAATACGTCTGCGCTTGCGAAAATTTTTTCGTCATCAGCGCTTCCTCGCCTTTCTGAAGACTTTCGATGGTTTCCCGCATCGCCCGTAAATTGGCGGTGCTGTCCATATAACGTTCTTCGTAAAACGGCAAATCCGCGACGGACTGATATTCGATGCCCGTCCGATCTTTGGCGGTTTGCAGGCGTTCGTCGCTCATCGGATGTGTGGCGAACATCATTTCCAGCGCCGACGGTTTTTCATCGGAGAGGCCGACCAGAATTTCCATCAATCCGACCATTCCTTGCGAATTGTAACCTCCTCGGGTCATGTATTCCATGCCGAGCGCATCTGCCTGACGTTCGTCGTCGCGGCTGTAATGCGCTAATAATGCGCCTGCGGCAAACTGTCCGCCGACATTGATGATCTCCGCCCAATCATCGCTTCCCTGGGTTTGGGCATATACCGCAGCTCCGGTCAAGAGACCGCTCAACACCAGACCTTTCGTCATGCGTTCCGCTGTATGGCGCGCGCTGACATGGCCGATTTCATGGCCGAGTAATCCGGCGAGTTCCGCTTCGTTTTGCAATTCCAATAAAATCCCTCGCGTCGCGGCAATGCTGCCGCCGGGGAACGCGTACGCATTTACATACGTGGCGTTCACCACACGAAAAGAGTAGGGCATATCGGGGCGATGAGAATTGACGGATAACGCCTTGCCAACTTGCTCGACATACGCGTTCAGTTGTTGGTCCTGTATCGGTCCGTAGTCCGAAGAAAATTGATGCGGCGAATTTTCTTCATCCATGGCAATTTCCTGCCCCTCGCTGACAAGCATCAATTGGCGTTCGCCGGTGACGGGATTCATTGCGCACCCAGTGACGACTCCGGCAGTCGAAACCGTTGCAAGCCATAAAAAATCCCGGCGCGTTAATTTGCCTGTATACAATAGATCTCCAGGTGAATATTTCATACGTTCCTCCTTTGCATCGCCATCATCAGCACATCGCTATTCGACATGATTCTGCATGCGCCAACGTCTGAGTTTCGTATAATCGTCTTCTGTCAGTGTTTTAAAATCGCGAATTTCCAATTCGACCGGTTCCGGTTCTCGAATTTCGAGGCCGCCCGAAAACTGCGCATTTTCTGACATCGCTAATTTCGATGTCCGAATATTTCCATGGATTTTTGCCGTTGACGCGACTTGAAGCGCCGTTTCTGCAATGACGTCTCCGACCACTTCTCCGGCGATCACAATCTTATCAGCCCGAATTTCTCCCTGGACGTATCCAGTCTGATCGATATGTAAATTGGCATTCTGCAAAAATACCGATCCTCGAATAATTCCGCGAACCGTAAAATCAACTTCTCCGAAAATATCCCCTGTCACCACTAAGCCCTGTTCGACAACCGACATAATATTCCTCCCCCGAAATCACAATTCATCTCCTGGCATACAATTCGTCTCATGCCCGCACATCTCTTTCCACAAGCCTTATATAAATCAAAATCTCCTCGGTCAAGAAAAAAATAAAAAAGATTGCGGATGCAAAAGAATCGAAGAATCTGACTGAGATTTCTCACAGAACATTTGACAGAGAACAGGGAATATGGGAAAATGGTTGTGTTGTGGAGCGACGGTGAACGGCCTCTTTGTTCATCGCGGAAAACTAATACGTTTGCAGGAGAAGCCAATGATTTCGGATGTCACAGAACGAAGATCGTGTTAACGTCCCGTTCGAACTGTGAGCGCCGTGAAGTCTGTGGCGAATGTCAATGAAAAAGAAAAAGATGACCGCACAACAATACTGGAGCATCGTATTCGTCTGTCTTGCCGTGTTCGTAGGGGGAATGAGTTCGACGGCGGCGGCAATTACGGTGTATTTTACCGACGGCACGACATTGGAAGTCGATGAGATTGCGAGAATGGGCGATACCGTCTATTTGACCATTGATCTGTCGCGAATTGATACGAGCCGCACGCCGATTCAAGACGTTGCGTCGCCGCAAAAACCTGCGGTTCGGCAGTCGGGCTTGTCCATCGAGAATTTCGAGATTACGCCGTCAGAAGATCAGACGGAATTGACGATTTCCGGCGAGGTGTCGAACAATGCCGAGTTTCCGGTCACAGCGGTGAAAGTCAGCGTGACGCTTCAGGATAAGCAGGGGCAGAAATTGTTGACCGTATTAGGGGCTGTGCGCCCGGAGAAACTCGCTGTCGGCGAAACCGGCAGCTTTTCGCTGCAAGTGCGCCGCCCGGAGAATTTTTGGAAAGCCAGCGCAGATATTCAAGCCACGTCCGTGCTGGAATGATAAAAAACCCCCGTCAGGCACTTCCGAAGTGCCTGACGGGGGTGAAGAAGACGTTACATCAACGGCCCCCGGTATTGATAGCAATATTCGCGCGGCTCTGTCCCTTTTTTAAAGGATTCTCGGATTGTTTCCCCCGAGCATCCAGGCGCAGCGAGCAGGCCGGTATTCGCGTCAATCTCCACCACGCTGATGCCGGACGGAACGGGGAAATCCTCGATCGGAAGGTCTTTATGGGCTTCGCGCATAATATCCATCCAAATCGGAAGCGCGACCTTACCGCCGGTCTCTTTCTGGCCGAGCGATTTGCGGTTTTCGTCATAGCCGATCCATACCCCAGCAACGACCGACGGCGAATAACCGACAAACCAGGCATCGGTGCTGTCATTGGTCGTGCCGGTTTTCCCGGCGAGCGGGCGGCCTAATTCTTTGGCCGCGCCTGCCGTGCCTTCTTCGACAACCCCTTTCATCATGGACATGATCAAATAATTGATATCTTCGGAAATGACCTGACGCGCGCGCGGCACGTTTTCTTCCAGCACATTGCCATCGTGATCGAGCACTTTGGTTACAAAGACCGGTTCGACGTGATAGCCGCGATTCGCAAAGGCGCAATAGGCGGACACCATTTCTTCCAAATACACATCCGACGCGCCGAGCGCTAAGGACGGATACGCATTGAGATACGAACTGATGCCCAACCGCCGCGCCGTATCCACGACCGCACGCGGGCCGACTTGCATGATCAGTTTGGCGGACACGATATTGAGAGAACTTGCAAGCGCTTGTCGCAGCGTCACCGGGCCTTTGAATTTAGACAGGCTATTGGGGCGCCAGGTCTTGCCGCTTTGCTTATCCAGCAACACTTCGAACGGTTCGTCGTTGATGACGCTGGCAGGCGTAAAACCGCGTTCTAAGGCTGTCAGATACACAAACGGTTTGAAGGATGAACCGGGCTGCCGCAGCGCCTGAACCGCCCGATTGAATTTGCTGCGATAAAAATCGTAGCCGCCGACCATCGCCAACACATGCCCGTTGCGCGGATCGATTGCGATGACCGCCCCCTCGACAATCGGTTCAAGATCGAGCGTCAACTGCGCGGTCAGCTTTTCTTCGTCCACCTCTTTGACATGCGTCAGGATAATATCCTCCGCTTTGACGAGTTTGGAGGGTTCTTTCGTCGCAATGGTTCCGGTATATTCGCCTAATCGGACGATAATTCTGTCGGCCAACACCTCTGTGACGATTCCGTGCAGCAGATCGCCTTTTTTCGGCGGCGTGCGCCATTCCAATTCTTGAAAGACGGCGATGCGTTCTTTGCGTTTTTCCGGCGATTCGTCGCGATCATACAATTTGAAGCCATACCGTTTTTGCAAATTGCGTAAGTGTTTTTGCAGCACGTTCTGCGCCGCGTCCTGCAAGCGCAAATCTACGCTGGTATGCACTTCTAAGCCTTCCTGATAGACGCGATAGCCGTATGCCTCCTCCAAATACTGGCGCACATACTCCACAAAATAGGGCGCTTTATTGATCTGCCGTTCCGGGATTTGCTGCTTTTCGAACGGTTTCTGCAAGGCGATGTCGGCCTGTTCCGGCGAGATAAAACCTTCGACGACCATGCGATTCAACACATGTTTCTGACGCTGTTTCGCTAATTCCGGGTTGCGCAGCGGCGAAAGCGCGTTCGGACGCTGAAGAATGCCGGCCAGCATCGCGCATTCCCCTAAATCAATTTGATCCACGTCTTTGCCGAAATAGACTTTCGCGGCGGAGCGCAGGCCATACGCGCCGTGCCCCCAGTAGTACTGATTCGCATACAGTTCGAAAATTTTCTTTTTGGCGGACTCTTTATCCGGCAGCAATTTCCGGTATTTTTGCTCGATTTTGATCGCCAGCATCATCTCTTTGATTTTGCGCGAAATCTTTTTCTCCGGGCTTAAAAAGAGCAGGCGGGTCAACTGCTGCGTAATCGTGCTGGCGCCTTCACTGAAATTTCGGTTCTGAATATTGGTCAGAAGCGCCCGGCTAAAGCGGATCAAATCAATGCCTTCATGCTCCCAGAAGCGTTTATCTTCCGTTGCCAATACCGCATTGAGAAAATCTTTCGGCAGCTCGTCGAAGGTAATCGGTTCGCGTTTTTCGATGAAAAACTCTCCAATCAATTCTTGATTGCGATCATAGACTTTCGTCACTAAGCTGGGGCGGAAATTTTCGAGGCGATTGATGTCCGGGAGTTCGGTATAAAAACTGTACAGCGCGCCTCCGGCGATGCCGCTGCCAATCGCGACGATAATCAAAAACAGAAGCCACATCCCCCACAATACGCTCAACACACGGCGAAACCAGGAACGTTTTTTCGGGCGGCTTTTCTGCTCAGGCGCAGTCATTTCAGGCATTGTCTCGTTCATAAAAATTTTACCTATCCTTCTGTCTGTCAATAAATTACGTATTGCGAATTCTCGAATCCTATTATATCGTTTTTAGGATTGGCGTCAAGCATAATTTTTCGGAACAACCTGTCAGACACGTTGAACGTGTCTGACGGATTCTATTAAGCGATGAAAATAATTCGAAGCAGCCAGAACGCGCATCCAGCAGCCAGAACGCTGTCGAATCTGTCCAGGATGCCGCCATGACCGGGGAGCAGGCGTCCGAAATCTTTCGCGCCTGCCGCGCGCTTGCACCGCGACGCTAACAGGTCGCCGCCTAATCCGGCAGCGCAGATGCCCGTGCCGAGCAAAACGGCCTGTGTGATGGAATACTCGGGCAGCGTTCGCAGTAAGGCTGCAATCACGAGCGCAATGACCATGCCGCCGATCATGCCCTCGATGGTTTTATTCGGGCTGATATGCGGCGCGAGCCGATGCTTTCCGAATAATTGCCCGGTCGCCTGACTGAAGCCGTCGAACGCGGCGACCGTGACATACACGAACAACACGGTTTCCGGCGCAGTCTGTGCGGCAAACAGCAGGAAACCGCTGACAATCGGCAAATAGATGCCATAAGCGAACAGCGCGAGCCGCCATTGCGAGCGACACACGCGGGCGATTTCCACGCCGCCGAGCGTCGCAATCATGGCGGCGAGCGCGAAAAAATACGGCGTTCCAGCCCATGCGCAGAGCATCACAGTATAGACAATCGCAACGTACACGCCGAACTTCGTCCAGCGACGTTTCGCCGTCAGCGTATCCACCTTCAGATTCGCCTGCCACATCGCGAATCCGCCCAACAGAAAACCGAGCGCAACCCATCCGAATACGATCATCATAACATATCGGAACGTTAATTTTTAAAAGTCTTCAGGAGTGCCAAAGCTTGCTTTGGCAGTCAAAGCAAGCTTTGACACTCCTACGACCCGTCAGTCTATCGTTTGGCATAACAGGTCAAGGCTTGCGGCGCGACCTCCACAAACACGTCAGTCACATCGAAAAATAATTCGCCGTCTATCATCAATACGCCGGGTCGTTCTAAGGCGACGCCGACCATTTTGGCTCGATTTAAGGCGGCGGGCGCGTAAAAATAACGTTGCGACAGCACGGAAAGATTGTGCAAATTTTGCCCGATCCAGCCCGCCCGCAATTCCATGATGTCAAGCTGGCCGTCGCAAAATGACGCCTGCGGAAACGCCTGAAAATTGCCCGCATGGCGCGTGTTATTGATCAACAGACCGGTCAGGCGTTTCTGTTCGGCCACGCCGCCATCGTAAGCGATGCGAAGCGCGACCGGCTGCTGAAAAAACGTTTCGATGGTCGCGGCGACCGGATAGCAGAACCTGCCGAATCGTTTCGAATGTTGATTACCGATGTTGACCGTATTGGCAGGATAGCCCACGCCAATCGTGCTGCCCGCGAGACAACTCGTCACGTTTCCGCGTTGCTGCGTTAACGTGACGCGCAGCAGATCGACGCCGATAAGGCGACCGTGTCGGAGCGCATCAAGTCCGTCGCGAACCGTCGTCAAACACAAATCTCTTGCAAACGAATTACCCGTACCTGCCGGGATAATGGCGAAATGCTGCCGGGACACGTCCATGCCGCGCAGCACATCGAACATCGTGCCGTCGCCGCCGACCACCGCAATGCCGTCGAATTCAGCGGACGCTGCCGCCAATTCCCGCGCGTGTCCAGGGTATTCGGTCACGCAGCAGACCGACATCAAGCGTTTGAGTTCGAACAGAAGGCTCGTTAACTGCGCGCGCGTGTTGTTTCCGCCGCTGACCGGATTGATGATTGCCAGCCATTTCATTCGGTCAGTCCGGCGATTTGCGGAAGATCGAGCCGATATGATCGTGCACGTCCGAGCGCGTTAACGCCACCGCGATTTCTTCGAGATTCGAACAGAGAAAGAGTCCGCCAGCCAGATACAGCATCGGCGGATAGACGCCGAACGTTAAGGCCGCGCAGGCAAAGATCGCGCCGAACACGCCGCTCGCTTTGGCGGAATAGAGGTGCAAATTCGGCGGAAAACGCTGAAAACGAACGTAGATGACAGCGATAGCGGCAACATACGAACAGACCGCAATAGCGGAAATCACGGCGTAATGTCCATGCAGCAGTTCTCGACGCAGCATAAAAAGCCAGATCAGCCCGGAAGGCAGCAGCAGGTTATCGGCCAGCGAATCGAGCTTGCCGCCGAACTCCGTGACTGAATTCAGGCGGCGCGCCAGCCAGCCGTCCAAAATATCGGTCAGCAGCAGCGTGAACGTCGCGATGCCGACCCACGTCGGCTTGTCTTGAAACGCCCAGACCCACACCAGCGGAATCGCGGCTAATCGGGAGAGCGTGATGATATTCGGCAGCGTAAAAATCGTGGTGTTCATATTATTCCTCAATCTGCTGCTGCCCGGCTTCAGGCGCGACAAAGACACACCGTTTCAGGCAAAGAATGCTGAGCGCCGCCGTGATCGCAAGGCAGCAGAGCCAGGCGAGACGATGATGGACATGCCAGTGTTCTGTCAACCAATAGTTTACGCCTGCGCCAAGCAGCCCGCTGATCGCATAAAACGCATACGCCCGGATCAGGCTGCTCCAATAGGGAGACTCATGCGTAAACGTCAACGTCCGGTGCAGCGCGTGCTGCCGCGAGACGCCGATCAGAAAGCTGAGGCTCCAGGTCGTCGTCGCCCGATACTGCGTCAGAGGATTCAGCCAGTACACGAGTTCGTAAGTCGCCCAGCCGACGCCTGCGCCAAGCATCGCCGTCAACGTCAATCGAGCGGTTTCCGGCAAACGATGATACCATTTCAGCCCGCGCTTCCACATGATTCGCACCATCTCCGAACCGATAAAATCGGTCAAGAAGTTTCTCTCTTGACACGAAACATGTGATGCGGGAGAGAGTATTCTGATTTCGATAATAGAGACCGATATTTAACATCAGGAGTGAGAACCACGAAGCATGTCCGAGCCAATTGATCTGATTGCGTTTGACGCCGATGATACACTGTGGGTCAACGAACCGCGTTTTATCGCCGTGCGCGCCAGGCTATCGGCGGCGTTAGCGCCGTATGCCCCCGCTGAACGTATCGCGCAATGTTTGCATGATATTGATGTGAAAAATATTACGACTTATGGCTATGGCGTCAAAGCGTTTATCCTGTCCATGCTGGAAGCGGCCATCGAAGCGTCTGAAGGCCAGATTTCTGCCGGAGAACTCAATGAAATCTTGCTGGAAGGCAAGCGCATGTTGACCGTTCCGATGGACATTTTCGAGCATGTGCGCGACACGTTGCGTCTGCTTTCGGTGCGAAAACCGCTGATGCTGCTGACGAAAGGCGATTTGTTCGAACAGGAACGACGGATTCGGCGGTCGGGATTGGCGGAATTTTTTACGTTTATCGAGATCGTCAGCGACAAATGCGAAGAGACATATCGCAAACTGTTGAACGCGCATCGAATTGCGCCGGAACGCTTTCTGATGGTCGGCAATTCGTTGAAGTCGGATATTCTGCCCGTCGTCGCCATCGGCGGACGCGCCGTGTATATCCACTGCGCCGACACCTGGATTCACGAGCATGTCGAGAACGCGGATCGCAGCGCATTCGAATCCATCGAACATATCGGCCTGCTGCCGGAATTGGTGGCTCGCCTTGAACATCAGTCGAATTAACAGAATGAACCACGAAAGACACGAAATAAAGGCAAAAAATTTACAATGCAGCATTATTCACGAGCATTAACACCGAATCCAGGAGTGCAGAAGCGCAGCTTTTGCGGTCAAAGCTTCGCTTTGAGACTCCTTTTTCACGTTCAATGGCAATAAAAAAATCTGTGAAATCCGTGAAATCTGTGGTAAAAATGCTGTTGTTCGCTTTGCTTGCGATCTCGCCGGGCGCATTCGCCGCCGACATCGCGCTGACCGACGATCTCGGCAAGACGATCCGGCTGGTCGCGCCTACGAAGCGCATCGTCTCGCTCTATTCCGCGCACACGGAAAACCTGTTTGCGTTGGGATTAGCGGAACAGATTGTCGGCGTCGGGCTGAACGACGATTTTCCGCCGGAAGCCGCGCACAAACCGCGTTTCGATTATCGTTCCGATCCGGAAAAAATCCTGGCGGTCGAGCCTGATTTAGTGATTATCAGGCCGTTTATCGCCCGCGCTCACCCGCAATTCGTGGAGATATTGGAACGCGCTGGCGTCACGGTCGCGGCGTTGTATCCCGAATCCTTCGACGATTTCGACAGCTACATCAGAGCCTTAGCGCGACTCACCGGCGCAGAAACGCAGGCCGAAACGCGATTGAAGGAATTTCACGCGCAGATCGCGGCGATTCAGGCGAACGCCGCCGCTGTTTCTCCCAAAGTCCGCGTCTATTTCGAGGCGTCGCAAGACGGTTACAAAACCGTGACGCCGGATTCGCTTCCGGCGCGGGCGATTACGTTCGCTGGCGGCGTGAATATCGCGCAGGACGCCGCGCCAGTCAAACCCGGTAGTTCGATTGCGGCGTATGGCGTGGAAAAACTGCTGCAACAGGCGGACACGATTGATGTGTATGTCGTGCAGAGCGGTGCGATGAATCCGGTCAATTCGGTTGATGATGTGGCGACACGTCCCGGATTTCAGACGATCAAAGCGATTCGGCAGGGCAGAGTGTTCATCATCAGCGAAAAACTGATTTCCAGCCCGACATTTCGCTATGCGCAAGGGGTTGAGGAATTGCAGCAGATGTTGTATCCTGAGCAATAAGGTGTCAGACACTTTAAGGATCGCTGTTGTAAGGCGAAACTGTTGTTTCGCCCTCGCCGAAACACAGTTTCGGCGTACAATTTTTACACGTTATTTTTGCAATGATCCTAAACGTATCCGACACCTTCCATATTATCATGCACGCGAAAATCAGTCATAGTTTTCATAAAAGAGACCTGCTGTTGAAACGGCAGGAACAGCAGGCAGGGACCCAGCAGCGCCAGGCCGCCGCCATGCGGGAAGCGCAGCGGCTCGCGCAGATATTGTGCGCCGAATTCGGCGTGAAAACGGCCTATCTGGTTGGGCCGTTGACATACGGCCAGTATCAGGACGGCATGACGCTTGAGCTTGCGGCGGAAGGCATTCCGGCAGGCGCATTCGGTAACGCGCTCGCGCATCTCAAACGCATCGGCGAATTTCCGGTTGACCTGATTGATTTGTCGCAAGCCGATAGCTGGACGCGCAAAAGCGTCGCGGAAAAAGGGAAGATTTTGGCAACAGGAGGATGAACCATGAAATATCGCAGGTTAGGCGATAGCGGCATCAAAGTCTCATCATTGTGCATGGGAACCATGACATTCGGCAAAGAAGCCGATCTCGCGACTTCTACGGCCATCTTTCAGCGCTGCCGGGAAGCGGGCGTCAATTTTTTCGACTGCGCGGACGTCTATGCCGAGGGCGAAGCCGAACGCACGTTAGGGCAATTGATTGCCGGTTGCCGCGATGAGGTGATCGTTTCAAGCAAAGTATCCGGGAAAATCGGCACAGACATCAACGCCAAAGGCAGCTCGCGCCGCCATATTATGGGCGCCGTCGAAGCCAGCCTGCGACGGATGAACACCGAGTATCTCGATCTCTATTTCCTGCATCATTTCGATCCGGAAACGGCGTTGGAAGAGACGTTACGCACACTCGACGATCTTGTGCGTCAGGGGAAAGTCCTGTATCTCGGAGCGAGCAATTTTGCCGCGTGGCAGGTCATGAAAGCGTTAAGCCTCTCCACGCAGCACGACTGGCAGCCGTTTTCCTGTTTGCAGCCGATGTATAATTTGGTCAAGCGGCAGGCCGAAGTGGAGATTTTGCCGATGGCGCAGGCCGAAATGCTCGGCGTGGTGACGTATAGCCCGTTGGGCGGCGGCTTGCTGACCGGCAAATATCCGGCGAATCATCAATATTCGAATGGTCGTTTCGCGGCGAATCCGGCCTATCAACGTCGGTACGGCGAAGATTGGATGTATGACGTGGCGCGTCAATTTACTGAAGTGGCGCAAGAATGCGGCGCGCATCCGGCCTGTTTAGCGATTGCCTGGGTCGCGCATCATCCCGCCGTAACCGCGCCGATTATCGGAGCGCGCAGCGTGGATCAATTGAACCTTCAGCTTGCCGCCGCCGAATTTACGATGACGCCCGAACTGTACGCCCGGCTCTCCGCGCTCTCGCCGACGCCGCCCCCGGCGAATGACCGGACGGATGAGGAGAAAT
>CAZRSF010000112.1:0-12202 GCA_964602655.1 uncultured Candidatus Moduliflexus sp. | reverse complement strand
AGCATTTTTTCTTCATCATGATAAGTAAAAAGTTTATTCAGGAAAGATGTCTATTATATAAACACCACCCCTGTCAGGGTTTGAAACCCTGACAGGGGTTATTAAAAATCAATCCTCGCATCTATAAGTTAAGAGGTCTGGTCTATTTAGAAACATATGTTCTTGATGCATTGATAATAGTGAACCAATTACCTGACCGCCCGTGTTCGCCGTGTGACCTTCCGGCCTGGACGGACCATCGTGGGATTCGTCAAAAAGAGCTGGGTGAGTTGAGACACGAGCGTCTGGGGATCACGGTCAGATAACAGCAGGTCAATCGCCTGTCGTTTGATGGCATGGGAGGCCACCAGGTAATTGACCTGCTGGGGAGACCGATTGTGAGGTGTTTTGTCGTCGAGGTGCTGTTAGGCGTCCTGAATGAGGATCGATTCCAGGCCACTGAGCAAGATGGTGGCGAAGAAATCTTGTGTCACCGCCTCCACCGTCGTTCCTGTAAAATGCTCGAGTGCCAGACGCGTCTTGAGGCGATCATAAAACGTCTTGATGCCGCACCGCACCCCCATAGAGGCAGTAGTGTCCGTTAAATAATCCTTGCGTTTGAGTGAGGAGGCATCTATCGTCAAGAAGATCAATTCATACGACAGAACACCAACACTCACCTCAATCGCAAGGAGGTTTCGTATGCGTCAACCTCGTGTTCCATTGGCCTATCACGCCCTGTTAGCGGATCAGGACACCTTTTTAGCGCCATTACAGACTCCTGACGCTCAACACATGATCACGGCGGCCGGGGTGGATACCCCTCGCGTCACATGCTACACGGTCGAGCGGATGCTGCGGCTCTATCTCTTTGCCGCGATGCTCCCCGGCACGATGTGTCATTCCTTGCGGGGGATGGTCAGCTTGAAAGACAATACGACCTGCCGCCTGTTTGTCGGCCTCTCGACCTGGTCGCTTCAGGGGCTCTCGGATGCGAACCAGCGCATCTCCTTTGTCGTCTTTCAACGCCTCTATCAGTCGCTCTCGTCCGGCATGGCCTCGGCGCTCTCCTGGACGCAGGTGTCTGAGCGCTTTGGCGAGTTCAAAATATTTGACTGCACCCATTTCCAGTTGGCATTAAAATTAATGCCCTGGGGAAACCGCCAGAATCAACGCGCCCAGAAAGGCCAACTCACATGCGCCGTCCGGTTGGACCGCGCGGCCTGGATTCCCGATGTGGTCAATCTGGATGCGCAGATTCGCAATGACAATACGCACTTCGCGTCGCTGATCGACTGGACGAAGCAGGGCATCACGTATCTGTTCGACCGAGGCTTTCGTACCCTCAACACGTTGGCGCACCTCCATGACAGTGGCAATTTCTTTCTCACCCGTCTGCATCACGGCACCCATGTCACGGTGGTTCAGGAACGTCTGTACGAACCCGTTCAACACGGGGCGTTGCACATCCGTCATGATCAAACCGTCCGTCTCGGCACGGGGACTCGGGCATTGTCAGTCTATTTTCGATTGATCACGGCGATCAACGACACCACCGTTCCCCCAACGCCCTTGTATTTTCTGCCCAATCGGTTTGATCTCGCCCCCGAGGAGATCACCGACCTCTATCGGTATCGTTGGCAGATCGAGTGTTTTTTTAAGTGGCTGAAGTCCTCTTTGCAGATCACGCATTTTTTCAGCTATTCCGAAAATGGGGTCTATCTCCAGGTGTATGTCTCGTTGATCTTTCACCTGCTTCTCTTGCGCTATCAGCGCCAGCAGCGCATTGCTGGACATATCGGGATTGCCACGCAACGCCACGTGTTCAATTCGCTCTGCCAGACGATCCTGGCGCTTGGCTATTTTCTTGGAACGATGACCGCCTCCTCTTATATTCCGCGCCCAACCGCCCGAAGCGGTCTTCCTGACGGCTGCTGATCTCTTTCAACGCGCGCGGAGCGCGACCGATCCGGTAGATGTGGGAATCTTTTTTGGTTTCTTTCGGCGTCAATCCGGTCAAGATCGCGGCCTCCACGAAAAAGCGCTCAATCGCTTCCGGCACAAGGTGGCGTTCTTTGGCTTTCGCCTGTTTTCCTAAAATAACGGCAAGATTCAGGTTCTTTTTTGCCAATCCTTCCAGCGTGTCATGCGTGATTTTGCGACAGCGCTTCGCATATCTGGTAAGCCAGCGTTTTTTTCTCGTCGCTGTAGGCTCTCATTTTATGAGCTTCGTCAACGATAATCAAGTCCCATGTCGTGCGCAGCAGGCTCTCTTTCACGTCGGTAATTCGGGAAATCCAGGAAATCGAGGTGATGACCTGCGAGCGTTCCTGCCAGGGATTGAGGCCGTAGCTTTCGCGCAACACCGCGCCGCGAATAATCTCGAATTTTTCCTGAAATTTCTCCTCCATTTCCCGTTTCCATTGAAACGTCAGATTGGCCGGGGTGACGATCAAGATGCGTTTGACGATGCCGCGCAGTTTGAGTTTTTTGATGAGCAGCCCCGCCATGATGGTTTTGCCCGCGCCGGGATCGTCCGCCAATACATAGCGAATGGGGCGTTGTTTCATGAAATATTCGTACACGGCTTCGAGTTGATGCGGCAGCGGGTCAATGCGGGTGATGGAGAGCGAAAAATATGGATCGTATTCATAGGCCAGTTTCAGGCGCAGCGCTTCGACGCCGAGTTTGAATTTAAGCGGATCGCCTTCATACGACGCCTCGATGACTTGTTCCAGCAGCGCCGCCTGTTCGCGCGTCAGCGTCGGGTGATAAAATCGGCCAGTGCGCGTGCCCTGCACGATCAACTTGATGTTTTCGCCGATCTCTTGAATCATTTCGATTTTGACCGGTTCGGGGAATAAGACCCCTTGTACGATGGTGTTCGGCGTCAGTGGCATACGAATTTTTCACCGCAGAGACGCAGAGAAAAACAATAGATTTGTTGCTCAATAAGCGTTCCCCGTTCGTCCTGAGCCTGTCGAAGGACAGATTGCGGTTCGACAGGCTCACCGCGAACGGTTCATCTCTCGGCACATCCGTTATTAAGCAACAACTCTAATATAAAAAAACTCTGCGTTCCTCTGCGTCTCTGCGGTAAACAAAATGACGAGAAAACTAAAACGCCCCGCGAAATGGCTTTCGCGGGGCGCGGTATGGACAGGAAGGTTACTGCTTACTTCATGTCTTTGATCGCGGCCTGGGCTGCGGCTAACCGCGCAATCGGCACGCGGAACGGGGAGCAGCTCACGTAGGTCAGGCCGATCTGATGGCAGAACTCGACCGAATTCGGCTCGCCGCCATGCTCGCCGCAGATGCCGAGTTTGATGTCCGGGCGGGTCTTGCGGCCGCGTTCGCAGGCGATCTTCATCAATTCGCCGACGGAGTCGCGGTCAATCTGCTGGAACGGATCAATCGGCAGAATTTTCTTGTCGAGGTAATCCGGCAGGAACGCGCCGATGTCATCGCGGGAGAAGCCGAAGGTCATCTGCGTCAAATCGTTCGTGCCGAAAGAGAAGAACTGCGCGACTTCGGCCATTTTGTCAGCGGTCAACGCGGCGCGCGGAATTTCGATCATCGTGCCGGTCATGTGCGGAATTTCTTTCAGGCTGAATTTGGCGCACACTTCCTGATACACGCGCTTAATCAGTTCGTACTGATCTTTTAATTCGGTATTCACGCAGGTCACCGGAATCATGATTTCAGGATAGGGCTTCTTGCCATCTTTGATCAATTCGGCGGCGGCTTCGAAAATTGCCCGCACCTGGGTTTCCGTCACTTCAGGATACGTGACGCCGAGGCGCACGCCGCGATGTCCCATCATCGGGTTGTTTTCGTGCAATCCGTCAGCGCGTTTGTTGAACTCTTCGGCGCTAATGCCGAGACTGACGGCGAGTTTATCGCGTTCGGCTTGCTGCTGCGGCACGAATTCATGCAACGGCGGATCAATCGTGCGGATCGTCACCGGGAAGCCGTCCATCGCCTGCAATGTCCCTTTGATGTCGTTTTTCATGAACGGGAAGAGTTCATTCAACGCAGCTTTCCGTTCCTCGACGGTTTTCGAGGCGATCATCTTACGGAGGATGAACAGCGCTTTTTCAGAGCCGGTGCCATAGAACATGTGTTCGATGCGGAACAGGCCGATGCCTTCAGCGCCGAATTCACGGGCTTTGGCGGCATCATCGGGCGTGTCGGCATTGGTGCGGACTTTCAGGCGGCGGAATTCGTCGCATAAACTCAGTAATTCCTGAATATAGGCGCTTTTTTCTTTGTCTTCGGTCGCTTTCACCATCGGCAACTGACCGACGTATGTCAGACCTTTCGAGCCGTTCAGCGAAATCCAATCCCCTTCTTTCAGGACTTTATCGCCAGCGGTCAATGTTTTGGCATGGGCGTCAATCTTCATCATGCCTGCGCCGACGATACAGCATTTGCCCCAGCCGCGAGCCACAAGCGCCGCATGGCTGGTCATGCCGCCGCGCGCCGTCAAAATGGCCTGCGCTGCTCTCATGCCGTCAATGTCTTCCGGGTTGGTTTCTTCGCGCACGAGAATGACCTGCTTGCCTTCTTTTGCCCATGCGACAGCGGCAGCCGAGGTAAACACGATCTGACCGGTTGCGCCGCCCGGGCCTGCTGGCAAACCTTTGCCAACGACGCTTGCGGTTTTTTCAGCTTTCGGGTCAAGAATCGGATGCAGCAATTCATCCAACTGTTCCGGCTTCATGCGGGAAACGGCGGTTTTCTTATCAATCAGACCTTCATGCAGCATATCGAGTGCCATCTTCAACGCTGCCGGGCCATTCCGTTTGCCGACGCGGCATTGCAGCATGTAGAGTTTGCTGTCCTGAATGGTAAACTCGATGTCCAGCATGTCTTTGTAATGCTGTTCTAATTTGAGTTCGATGTCGTGCAATTCTTTATAAACCGAAGGCATGCTGCTTTCGAGGGAGACGAGATGTTCGGTATGTTCGGATTTGCCGACTTCGTTGATCGGGTTCGGGGTGCGGATGCCGGCGACGACATCTTCGCCCTGGGCATTGACGAGCCATTCGCCGTAGAAATAATTTTCGCCGGTGGCCGGGTTGCGGGTGAACGCCACGCCGGTGGCGGAAGAATCGCCCATGTTGCCGAAGACCATAGACTGCACGTTGACGGCAGTGCCCCAATCATCAGGAATCCCTTCGAACTTCCGATACAGGATCGCGCGACGGCCATTCCAGCTTTGGAACACAGCGCCGATGCCGCCCCACAACTGTTCCATCGCATCTTCCGGGAACGGTTTGCCGAGCACTTCCAGCACTTTGGCTTTGTAAATTTCCACCAAGGCTTTCAAGTCGTCAGCCGTCAAATCCGTGTCGTACTTATAGCCTTTGGCATGTTTCATTTTTTCCAATTCTTTTTCCAACTGATGGCGGACGCCTTTGCCTTCGGCGGGTTCGATTCCGGCGGCTTTTTCCATCACGACGTCGGAGTACATCTGGATCAAGCGGCGTTGCGAATCGTACACGAAACGCGGGTTGCCGGTCTTTTTGATCAACCCTTCGCGGGTGGTGTTATTCAAGCCGACATTCAGGACGGTTTCCATCATGCCGGGCATCGAGGCGCGCGCGCCGGAACGCACTGACATCAATAAGGGATTTTCTTTGTCGCCGAATTTCGCGCCCATATTGGCTTCGGTTTTGCGGAGCGCTTCTAAGACCTGCGCTTCTAATTCTTTCGGATATTGCTTATTATTTTCATAATACGCGGTACAGACTTCAGTCGTAATCGTGAAACCTGCCGGAACGGGCAGCCCGATATTGACCATTTCAGCCAGGTTTGCGCCCTTGCCGCCAAGCAAATTCTTCATGTCAGCCTGACCATCGGCCTGACCGCCGCCAAAAAAATAGACCCATTTTGTAGCCATGTGAAACCTCCCCATACTGCAATGTCAGTTGATATTCGAAGATTCGTTCGAATCTTCGTGAAAGGAACAGAGCATCCGAATCGGAGATTGATTCCTTTCTGTGACGCACTTTTGCTCTTCGAAGATGTCGTTGACCGTTGTACATGCCGACAGCCGTGTCAGCACTCTACGAACAAGGCTGTTCGCAGCTACTCGTCATCATTTCAATCTTGAAAGAACACGATGACAAATTCCAGAATATCGTTACATAGAAGCGGGAAAGTTTGTCAAATAAAATTTTCTGAGAACTACATAGGTAGGATTCACGAAAGGATGCGCTGAGAGTTTGCTCATAAACACGAGGTGATATATCAGGAATTTTCGCTGACGGATGCGATATTGGCAATGAGAACACTGTTTTGCAGGCATTACTATAAATCGGAGAGGGCAAGGAGCGGATGCTCTCAGAAAAATAATCGAAATTCTTCTTGCTAAAAACATCTGCGCTCATATTATTCTGTTGTGTTTCGCCAGAGTAGAGTATGTCATCGCGTTCGCGGTAAATCGGTCGAATGATAGGCTGGCTTATCGCAAAACGATACCTTTTGTCTCATAATGACTCAAAATTGATTACCCCGCTATGAAGGCTATTTACTGATTTATGAGATCATCTGTCCCAATCTCTTATTTTCCGGGCTGGCTTAAATAAGTGTATCTTAGCCCGTTAATCAATGAAAGACGAATGATGGCATGTTCTTTGCTTCGTAACAGGCGTGATCAGCGTGAGCGGTCATGCTGTATAGATAAAGAACGTGTAGTGGGGAGCATCAGTGATTATTCTGAGATTTACCGAGGATACCAATAAACACTATGAAGAGCATCAAAACGTATATGATCGTGAGTTTTTGCACGATTGCTGTGTTGAGCATTGCGACGTTGGCGACAATTATTTCTCAAAAAATTAGCAAAAATATTACCAGCCAGGCCGAAAAATTTGCCGCAGACACGGCAACTCGAACGTACGAAACGCTCAATTTGCCGCATCAAACATTTAATGTGCTGATTAAAGAGGATATCCAGCGCAGCATCGGCGATCTTTGCCAGAATCCGATTTTCATCGCGAATGTCGAGGCGAATCGCCTTCGAGCAATGGATGCTGAACTCACATTCGCGGCGAAAAAAGATAATTTCGATGTCGCGCTTCTCTTGAACCTCAAAGGACAGTTGCAGGCGTCGTTTCCCCAAAATTTGAATGAATTTGCCGTGCAAGACTACCTGCAATCCTGGACATTTACCCCGGAAATACTCGGATTGATCGAACACGCGGAGGAAACAAGCCCGCAGATCGTGGCGAGTTTCATGCGCCATGACACGACTGGCTTGCAGGTGCTGGGATTAGGCGACCGCGACATTGCCGGCAAAGGCGCGCTCAGTCTTGTGGCCGCAAGCATTGTTCGAAATGGTTTTCAGGAACCGCTGGCGATTTGCGTGATCGGCAAAGTATTGAATGGGGACAATAAGCCATTGGAGCGTCTGAATGCGATTGCTGGCTATGCCAGCGCAATTTTTCTCGACCGCGTACCAATTGCCTCTTCGGGTCTTCCTGCTGCTGTTGACACGTCCGAATTTTCTTTAGACGCCGATTTATATGCGGAAAGCATGCGTTCTGCCGAACACACGGATCGTGAAATCTCACTGGCCGGGACAGCGTATCTGGCCTGCTGCTCCCCGCTGACCTCTTTTGCCGGTGAGTCGCTTGGCGTGTTATGTTTCGGATTTCCGGCGGCGCCGATTGCCGAAGCGCAGCAAAAAATCCTCTTATCCGGCATGGAAAATCAGCGCGACATTCAATACTGGATTTGGGGAATCGGCGTACTCATATCGGGTTTCTTTGCCCTTGCCTCATGGGGAATCGCGACAATGATCGTCAAACCGATAAAGACGCTTTCTCTCCAGGCGCAGCGGCTTGCAAAAGGCGATCTTGCGGAGGGTATTCGGCTCGAATCTCATGGCGAAATTGGTGAATTAGGCGAGAGTTTGAGCGCAATGGTGCATTCCTTCCGAGAGATTTCCGCGACCTCCGAATCTATCGCCACAGGCAATCTGCATTACAGAGTGACACCGCGCTCGGATCAGGACGTCCTGGGACATGCGCTGCAAAAGATGTCGAATTATTTGAATGAGATGGCGTCAATGGCGGAAACTGTTGCGCAAGGAGATCTGACAAAACAGCTTTCTCCGCGCTCGAAGGATGATCTGCTCGGGGGATCGATTCAGGCGATGACTGAAGGACTTCGCACCCTGATCGCCCAAATCAAACATAGCGCCAATCAAATCCGCGCGACCGAAGCGGAGATTGTCACTTTCGTCGGCCAGAATATTGAGCTTGTCAATCATATCCATGCCTCCGTGCAAGAGATGACTTCAAGTATGAACGCTACGGGAGGAAGCGTATCAGTCGTTTCGCATAATATGGAGATGTTATTTTCATTTGTAACGGATACCATGAATTCGATCTCGACGATGGCGACCTCGATTACGCAAATTGCGACTAATACGACACATTTGACGCAACATACCCATGACGTGATGGCGTTAATCGGACAAAGCAGCCATTTACTGGAAGAGATTGTCGAACGCACCGACCGATCTCAGGAATTCGCGCGCGCGGCAATCGAAGACGCGCTTGAAGGGCAGCAGGCGGTGGAACAGGTGACGCGCAGCATGGAGATGATTCAGGAAACGATGACCATCGCCGTAGATGCGATCAACCAATTCGCCTCTCGTTCTCGTGAAGTCGATACGATTCTCGATGTCATTCGCGAAATTACCGAACGCACCTCTTTGCTGGCATTGAACGCCTCGATTATCGCCGCGCAAGCCGGCGGCCATGGGCGTGGCTTTGCAGTCGTGGCAGAGGAAATGAAAAATCTTGCCAATGGCGTGAACGCCTCGACAAAAGACATTGCTGTCATTCTGCAAAGCGTTCAACAAGATACGTCCAGAGTGGCACAGACGGTTCATGAAGGCGCTGCAAACGTCGAACATGGCATGACACGAACGCATCAGGCGCAAAAAGCTCTCCGAAAAATCAGCGAAAGCTCTCAGTATTCCTCCTCGGAAGTGACGATGATTGCCGATGCCTTACATCAATTGATGACAACCAGCAACCGAATTTTTTCAGCGATGGAAGGGGTCAATACGATGGCGCAGCAGATTACGGCTGCGACAGTGGCGCAAGAAGGAGATACCAGTGACATTTACGCGGCGATTACGAAGATCAATGAGATGGCGTCACGGGTACAAAACATGGCAGGGGAACAATTAGAGACTGTCGAGCAGGCGATGACGCATGCGAATACCGTCAATACGCTGATTGAGAAGAACAGAGGGAGTTCCCAGCAGATCGATCTGACCGCCAACGAACTCACGTCACAAGCTGCCGTACTGCTGCATGCGGTTGACCGCTTCCGCCTCAATGCTGAAGAAGGAAACGCACGGCTTCTGCCCGTCAATAACAACTGATTCAGGAAGATTGTCAACGCTGAAGACATCTGCGTATTTTTTACACAGCCACAATGTATCAACAGTACGCACTCATATCACGACGCCACCGTTCATCGCAATCCATCTACGTTTGAGAGCAGGGCTTGCGGGGACAGGAAACAGGGCATGAGCGCGTACTGTTGTTCAAATTACAGATCGATCCATTTTTCGACATGCGGGGCGCAATAGTGTTCGAACATGGCAAGCAAGGCGTCCGGCGTGTCTGCCATCAGGAGCATCTCGCGGTGAACCGGTTTGATAAAGAGTTGCATGACGGCATCATCGAGAAATCCCAGCAATTTGTCGAAATACCCGCAAATATTGAGCAGGCCGCACGGTTTGCCGTGAAAACCTAACTGCGCCCAGGTCAGCACTTCGAACAATTCCTCTATCGTTCCTAAGCCGCCAGGCAGCGCGATAAATGCGTCGGCAAGCTCGAACATGCGCGTTTTGCGTTCGTGCATGGTTTCCACGATATGCAGTTCCGTAATATCGGTATGCGCGACTTTATCGGCAAAGCTTTTCGGGATGACGCCGATCACTCTGCCGCCATGCAGCAGCGCGGCATCGGCCATCGCCCCCATCAGTCCGACGTTTGCGCCGCCATACACGATATCGATCCGACGCTCGGCCAACCCTTTTCCGAGAGCCGCAGCCATTTCAAGATATACTGGCTGAGCACCCGAATTCGATCCGCAGTACACACAAATTCGCTCGATGGTTGCCATATCGTACCTCCTCAGAAGAAACGCCACTTCTTATTTTTTGTATTGTAACGCCATTGATATGCCGGGGTTGACCGGCAATGATGTCTTGTCAACCGCGCACGAAAATTGGCTGACATGTTGCATCTTTTTTCTTGCATACGTGTCGAAAAATGTATATACTCAAATTTGGTGAGGGTGAACATGGATTCGACGCAATGTTCGCAGATCGAATTGATACGGTCTCAAGTATATGAAGAGAGTGATTCGCCCGCATGACAACGGAGGTTCCAACATGCAAACGCATTCAGAGATGATTCGGATGGCTGCAATCGAACAAGGGACATACGAACGCGTTCAGCCCCAGTCTCAAATTATTCACACAGGATCAACGACGATTCTTTTCGAAGAACCTGCTCCGGCAGAGGTTCTCAATACGTATTTACACCACCTCTGCCACCATAAGCGCAAACCGCATCACTGGATGACGCCCGAACTGTGCAAATTAGTCGCCGGAAACGGATAGTCCGGCTTGAAATCGCGCCTGAAGCGGGGAGAGAATCTGCTGATCGAACAGGGCTGACAGTTCAGCAGTATTCGCATAAATGAATGTCGGAAGAATGTTCGAATATTGAGCGCGAAGGCGCGGCAGCAGAGGCGGTTCCTGAAGTTCTTCAGCCGCAAGCAGCGGCAGAAACGGAATACGTGTGGTCGTCACAAGATATTCCGCCGCGTCAAGCATCGTTTGAGGCTGAGTAAAATCCGCAAGAATATACCGTGAGACATGCCCTAAAATCTTCAGCATACTCAGAAAATTTCGACTATCCGGTTTCTTGAAATCCAACAGCAACGGGAGATAATGCCTGTCCCGCAACGCTGCGCGCAACGTGTCCAGCGCCGCTTTCCGTTCCGTTCCGAAGCGCCCGATAATCAGGACGATTTGCGACGTGACCGCCTCGAAAATACTCGGAATTTGCGGCGTATGCAGAAACAGGTACATGAATTGCGCGACATTGAAGCCGTCAATCGTCACGGTCGGTTCGTCCCAATCGGTCAGGACAAGGTCGCGCTGATTCGTAGTGTCGTCTATCGTCAATTCCCAGGCAGAAATGCCGTAGATATGGCATTCGGAAAGGTCGGCATGTTTCAAAACGGCTTTCAGCAGATGCGCGCCCCGCAGGTCAGCTTCGCGCAAGTCCGCCCCTTCCAGATTGACATCAATAAATTCGGCGCTGCTCAGGTACGCTTCGCGTAAATCCACATGATTCAAATCCACCTCGCGTAATGTCGCGCAGCGGAAATCCGTATTCCGTAAATTGGCCTGTTGTAAATTGACTTCCCGCAACGACGCATCTTTCAAATTCGCCCAACTCAGATCGGCATTCCTGAGATTGACGCGCTTGAACGACGCTTCCCGCAGATCAGCCCAACAGAAATTGGCTTTGCTCAAATCCGTTTCGACAAACATTGCGCCTTTCAGATCGGCTTTTCTCAAATGCGCCTGATGCAGCGACGCCCAATGAAATTTCACATCGCGCAGATTGGCTTCCATCAGATTGACGCAACGTAAATCGAAATTTCGCAGGTCTGCGCCTTTCAAATTTGCGCCGCTGAGATCCGGTTCGAGTTCGGACGCTGTTTCCCGCCATCTGTTCCAGGCTTTCCCGCCTTGTTGAAGTATGTCAAGATGTTGCGTATTGGCCATAATCGCGTCTGCCGGTTGAAAAAATGGGTTTATGCCGTTACATTCATAGGATCGTCACAATGTATGACACTGCCGGTTACGTGGTTTGTCAACAAATTTTGTCATTATTTACGTACCGACGAACAGCCTTGTTCGTCGAACACGCCGCATGGAGACACCTCCAGCAGGTGCTTGCTCGCTACGGTGTCGGCGGACAAGGCTGTCCGCCGGTACATAAACAGTGACCAAATTTTGTAATTATTGATACGAGCGTTGATGTTTGCGACGCCCTGGCAGGGCGTCGCTGTTAAGTTCTCGTTCCACGCTCTGCGTGGAATGCCCGAAAACCTCCGCTCTGCGGCGAGACGGGACGCGGAGCGTCCAAGAAGCCGCATTCTACGCGGA
>CAZRSF010000111.1:0-12226 GCA_964602655.1 uncultured Candidatus Moduliflexus sp. | reverse complement strand
GGTGAATGGGCGGAACGCGATTTCCTGGGAAGAAAAATTCGCGCTGGATGTCTGGTATGTGGATCATCAATCGTGCTGGCTCGATTTGAAAATTCTGGCGTTAACGGTCTGGAAAGTTCTGCATCGAGAAGGTATTTCGCAGCAGGGAGAGGCGACGATGCAGGAATTTCAGGGAACTATTCATGGATAATGCTTCGAAGTCATTGTTCTATTTATTTGGCGCAAGCGGCCATGCCAAAGTGATTCTTGATCTTGTCGAGCAGGCAGGGCAAGGCCGTGTTCATGGGTTGCTGGACGATAATTCTACATTATGGGGAACAACGGTCTTTGGCTATCCTGTGCTTGGCGGGAAAGATGCGTTATGGCAGCAGCCATTGCCTGTAATCATTTCTATCGGACATAATCGCATTCGTCATGCGATTGCGCAGGAATTCTCAGCGCGTTCGATGACATTCGGACTGGCGATTCACCCCCGCGCAGCCATCTCTCGCGGCGTGACGATTGGCGCGGGGACAGTTGTCATGGCGGGAGTGGCGGTGAATGCGGATACGCGCATTGGCGAGCATGCGATTCTCAATACCGGCGCTACAGTGGATCATGATTGCGTGATTGGCCGTGCTGCGCACATCGCGCCAGGGGCGCACTTGTGCGGCGGAATTACTGTTGGAGAACGGACATTGATTGGCGCGGGCGCGACAGTGATTCCCAATGTGCGCATCGGTTCGGATGTGGTTATTGGCGCAGGCGCGACGGTGGTCTGCGATATTCCTGACGGCGTCACGGCGCTTGGCACGCCTGCCCGGATTGTAAAAATTTTGACATGAGGTTTCTTACAGCATGACACTCGACACTTTACGCGAAATGCTTCGGAATGGCGAATCGTCGCATGTCGAATTCAAGACGCAGGATGTGCATCCGAATTCGCTGGCGGAAGAAATTGTCGCGTTCGCGAATTTTGACGGCGGCGTCATCCTGTTAGGCGTGAATGACGCGGGTGAGCCGGTCGGGTGTACGCGGCCTGATCTCGAAGAAGCCGTGATTAATGTCTGCCGCAATAATGTCCGGCCTGCCATGATCCCATTGATCGAAAAGATTCGCATTGCGGAAAAACTGATTCTTGCCGTGACGATTCCTCGCGGAGAAACGGCCTATGCTACGAATCGAGGCGTCTATTATATCCGGGTCGGTTCGACGAAACAGGTGCCGACCCAGCAAGAACTGCTGAGGCTCTTTCAACAAAAAGATATGCTTCAATTCGATGAAACGCCAGTGCTGAAGGCGTCAGTCGAAAGCCTGGATGTGAAAAAAATCAATGCGTATTTCGCGGAACTTCAACAAAGCCTATTAAATGAAGAGAGTGAAGAAGCGGTCATTCGCGAACTGCTGAATCTTTCGATTCTTGTGGAACTCGATGGAACGCACTATCCGACGCTAGCCGGGTTGCTGCTGTTCGGCAAACATCCGCAAACGTATTTTCCATCCTATACGATTTTGTGCGGGGCGTATCAGGGAAATGATTTTCTTTCCGATTGCATTCGCGAGAAGGAACTGACTGGCTCGTTAGACAATCTCATCGAAGACGCATTAGCGTTTTTGAAATTGACGATGCCGCAGACCTCTTCTTTCGAAGGCGAATTGCGGCAGAAGGTCTTGTATGCCTATCCCATCGAAGCGCTGCGGGAAGGGCTGGTGAACGCAGTCTGTCACCGGGATTACGCCATCAGCGGCTCGGCGATCCGGGTATTCCTCTTTCGCGACCGGTTGGAGATTCGCTCCCCAGGCGGCCTGCCGAATACGATGACACTTGACAGCATCCGCTATCGCCAGTTTACGCGCAACCAGATGATCGCGTCGTTTTTAAGCGGTTACGGGTACATGGAACGGCGCGGAAAAGGCATTTTGCGCATGATCGGATCGTGCGCCGACGCCGGAATTCGTTGCGAATTCGCGCTGACGCCGGATCGGCAAGAATTTGTTGTGACGTATAGCGCGGTACAAATAAATAGATAATCTATTTGAGCACAATTGGTATTGTTGGTAAAGGAATTCATTTATTATGAAATCATTAAAACGTATTTATCTTTCCCCTCCGCATATCGGGGAATTTGAGCAGCAATTCGTGGCGGACGCGTTCGCAACCAACTGGATCGCGCCGCTTGGTCCGCATGTAGATGCATTTGAAAAAGAGATTGCCGAATATGTCGGCATTCGCGGCGCATTAGCCCTGAATTCCGGCACGGCGGCGATTCATCTCGCCTTGCGCTATTGGGGCGTGACGCGCGGCGACACGGTCTTTTGCTCATCGCTGACCTTCATTGGCAGCATCAATCCGGTCATGTACGAAGACGCGGAGCCGGTCTTTATTGATGCGGAGCCGGAATCCTGGAATATGTCGCCTGCGGCGTTGGAATGCGCATTGATTGATGCGGAACGCCTCGGCAAACTGCCGAAAGCGGTTATTATTGTCAATTTGTATGGTCAAAGCGCGAATATGACGCCGCTGCTGGCATTATGCCGGAAATATGGCATTCCGGTGCTTGAGGATGCGGCAGAATCGCTCGGCGCGACTTTTTTCGAAAAAAAGAGCGGAACATTTGGGGCGTTCGGCGTCTATTCATTTAACGGCAATAAAATTATCACCACATCCGGCGGCGGGATGCTGATTTCCGACAATGTCGAGGCGATTGAAAAATGCCGTTTCTGGTCCACGCAGGCGCGCGACCCCGCGCCGCATTATCAGCATAGCGAGATCGGCTACAATTACCGTTTAAGCAATGTGCTGGCCGCTATCGGCCGCGGGCAATTGCGTGTCCTTGAAGATCGGGTCGCTGCGCGGCGGCGTATTTTTGATCGATACGTTGAGGCGTTTGCCAGTCAGGATGGCATCGAATTCATGCCGGAAGCGTCGTTCGGACGAGCGAACCGCTGGCTGACAGTGATGTCCGTGAACCCGCAGCGGTGCGGCGTTACGGCCAATGACTTGATTCAGGCGCTCGCAGCGGAAAATATCGAGGCGCGCCCGGTCTGGAAACCGATGCATCTTCAGCCAGTCTTCAAAAATTGTCGTTATTATACCCATGCGTCTGACACCGACATCAGTGCGCAATTATTCGAAACGGGCATCTGCCTCCCTTCTGGCTCAAGTTTGACAGAGGAAGATCAGGAGCGCGTGATTTCATGTGTGCGGCAGCAGTTGTAAAAATCTAATTTATCGTTAAATGAAAACGCGAAAAAGCCTGGAGTAATCTGGGGATTTCATCGCTGAATATGCTGTTTCGACGGGGGGGCGGAATGGCATGATTCTCATGGGCATGTTTGTGAAAGGAACACTCTTGCTCCTCGCTTTGACGTTTTTCTGAGGTTTTTTTCATGCTTAGAGTCTTTCGTCATCGAACATTCTATCTCAAAATCCTTATTGACGCAGTTTTGATTGGCCTTTCGTTAACGTTGGCGTATGGTCTTCGGTTCGAATTTTCCTTGCCACTCAACCAAAGAGAGATGTTTTTCATCTTCCTTCCGGTCGCGCTCGGCGCGAAAATTCCCGTCTTTTTTTTCCTGCATGTCTATCGTCGCATCTGGCGATATATCGGGATTCATGATCTGCTCAATCTGCTTAAAGCGGTCTTGCTGGGTTCCGGCATGTTTTTGATGAGCGCGGCGATTTTGACACACTTAAAAACCTTTTCGCGCGGCGTGTTTGTGCTGGATATGATCTTGACGTTTTTGCTGTTGGCAAGCGCGCGAACCGCCTCGCGTCTTATTTTGCGGCGAGAACTCACAAAGACGCCAATCCATCAGCCGATGCGCCTGATGATTATCGGAGCAGGGAGCGCGGCAGAAAAAGTGGTGCGGGAAGTGGATGAACATTCAACCCGCCATATCGAAGTGGTGGGGTTTCTTGACGATGATCCTCAAAAAATCGGCAAAACGCTTCATAATATCGGTATTCTGGGAAGAATCGAACAATTGGAGGAATTTCAGGATAGTTACGATAACATCTTGATTGCGATCCCGTCGGCAACCGGCGAACAAATGCGTCGGATTACGGCATTCTGCGAAAAAACCGGAAAACCGTTTCGCACGTTGCCATCCTTAGCGGAATTGATTCATGGAAATGTTTCGCTCCAGGTCGTGCGGAAGGTCTCCATGCAAGATTTGCTGCGGCGCGATGAAATCGTGCTGGAACGCGAGCATATTGCAGAATATCTCTCCGGGAAATGCGTGATGATTACTGGCGCAGGCGGCTCGATTGGAAGCGAATTGGTGCGGCAGGTCTGCCAGTTCCATCCGGCGCGAGTTGTGTTGTTAGATATCAGCGAATACAACCTGTTTCAGATTGAACTGCGCACGAAAAAAGAGTTTCGAACCATTGAGTGTGTCGGAGTGCTTGTTGATATTCGCAATCAATCCGCTCTGCGGCGAATTTTCCAGCAATACGCTCCGCGAGTCGTTTTCCATACTGCTGCCTATAAACATGTGCCGATGCAGGAATTGCATCCCTGGGAAGCGGTCATGAATAATGTCGTCGGCACGAAGAATCTTATAGAGCTTGCCAAAGAGTTTCGTGTTGATCGTTTTGTGCTGGTTTCGACCGACAAAGCGGTACGACCGACCAACGTCATGGGAACGACGAAACGCATTGCCGAAAAATTGGTCACCTCTATCTGTCCGGCTGAATGTCAGACGCGCTTTATGGTGGTGCGTTTTGGAAATGTGTTAGGAAGTTCCGGTTCAGTCGTGCCGATTTTTCAGCAACAAATCGTTGCGGGTGGGCCAATCACGATTACACATCCCGAAATTACCCGATTTTTTATGACGATTCCTGAAGCCGCGCAGTTGATTTTACAAGCTGGTTCAATGGGAAACGGTCAGGAAATCTTTATTTTAGATATGGGAAATCCGATCAAAATTGTCGATCTTGCCCATGACTTAATCCGATTATATGGTTATGAACCAGAGTGCGACATCAAAATCGAATATACCGGATTGCGCCCTGGAGAAAAACTCTATGAGGAATTGATTACGCATGGAGAAGGCATTGTGCATACTGGGCATAAAAAAATTATGGTGCTCTGCGGTGATACCTATGATTGGAACGAATTGGAACAGAAAATCGAACCGTTAGTCGCTGCATGTCACACGTATGATGCGTCGAAGATCAAGCAGTTATTGTTCGAAATCGTCCCGGAATACACGCCGCAGAAGACCGATCCTGCCATCTCTCCACACGATTCTCCCCGTCACATTCCGCTGCCGACGCTTCAACAGCCGTGATCCGAACAATTTCTACCCTCTGGCAGCGTTATTTCGCATGATCCGCTGGCAGATTTTTCGACATATTTTTCTTTACAAAAGACCGCAAAATGTGTCATCCTTCCTGAATAGTCCTATTCTCAACGATCCCAGCCTCAGAAGGAACGCAAGATGAGCATGCCGACCATCTTAATCGTAGATGACGATTTCCATGTGCGATTTACGCTGACGCATCATCTGCAAAAATGGCAATACGTCGTTCTGGAAGCCGAAACCGGCGAACAGGCGCTTGCCACGCTGCGCACTGCGTCGGTGGCGCTCATCCTGTTAGACCAGATGATGCCGGATTGCTCTGGTTCGGACGTGTTCCTTCGAATCAAAGCGCTGCTGCCATCGCCTCCGCCAGTCATCATGATGAGCGCCTATTCTTCCATCGAATTAGCCGTCGCATTTCTGAAAGCCGGGGGCACGGATTTCGTGCAAAAACCGTTCGAAATGGATGTATTAGAGGTCAAAATTCGTCAAGCCATCGCCGCAGATGAGCAGCAGCAGCGCATTCGTCATGAATTGCAAAAACTCTCGCAAGCGGTCGAGCAGAGTCCCGGCACCATCGTAATCACCGATCTTGAGGGGCGCATCGAATACATCAATCCCAAATGCGCGAAGCTGACAGGCTATCGTGCCGATGAGATTGTCGGCAAAACACCGCGCATTTTCAAATCCGGCAAGCATTCCGACGCATTCTATCGTACGCTCTGGCAGACGATTCGCGCTGGCGAGGAGTGGCATGGGGAATTCTGCAACAAGAAAAAGAATGGCGCGCTGTATTGGGAATCAGCCTCTATTTCGCCGATCCGAAATCACGCCGGAGAGATGACGCACTGGGTGAAGGTGGCCGAAGACATTACCGAACGCAAACAGGCCGACATCAGAATCAAAGACGCCAAAAAACTTGCCGATGACGCCAATCGCGCGCGACGCGATTTTCTGGCCGGGATCAGCCATGAACTACGGACGCCGCTCAACGGCATTTTAGGCTATACGCAGATTTTGCAGCGCGATCATCGCCTGGACGACGAACAACGCCGGGCGATTGACGTGATTCATCAGAGCGGCGAGCATCTGCTGCTGTTGATTAATGAGATATTAGACCTGTCGAAAATCGAAGCGCGGCGAATGGAACTCGCGCCGGCTCCGATTTTTCTGCCGAAATTTTTAGCCAATGTGATTGAGATCGTGCGCGTGCGCGCTCAACAAAAAGACTTGACATTTCAGGCCGAACTTGCAGAGAATCTTCCACGCTGGATCGTCGCCGACGAAAAACGCCTGCGCCAGATTTTGCTGAATCTGCTCAGCAATGCGATTAAGTTTACGCTGTCCGGCTCGATCACCTTCAGCGTCGCGACATCCGACCTCTCCTGTCTCTCCTGTCGGCTCCGATTCGAGGTTCGAGATACGGGCGTCGGCATTCCGCCGGAGCAAATCGAGAAGATTTTCGCGCCGTTTCATCAGGTGAAAGACAGCCGGATCAGACAAGAGGAAGGCACGGGTTTAGGGCTGTCCATCTGCCAGGAGTTAGTGCGATTGATGGGGGGAGAGATCGACGTTGTCAGTGTCCTCGGCGAAGGGAGCGTGTTCTCGTTCGAGTTGGAATTCCCTGTTGAGGAAACGATGCGTGACCATTCGCCGGATGCCGTCGGGCTGTCGCCGTTCGGAATTATTGGCGCGACGCGGCGCATTTTGATCGTTGACGATGCCGCGAGCAATCGCGTGTTGCTGCGAGACATGCTGACGCCATTGGGCTTCATCGTCGAAGAAGCCGCGAATGGGAAAGAGGCGCTTGAGCAGACCATCGCATTTCGTCCGGATGCCATTTTGATGGATATTGTCATGCCGGTGTTGGATGGCATGACGGCGGTCAGGCAGATTCGCGAACATCCCGATCTGGCGGAAACGGTGGTGATTGCGCTCTCGGCCAGCGCGCAGAATCATACCCGCGAACTGAGCCTTGCTGCGGGATGCAATGATTATTTGATGAAACCGATTCGCATGGCGGCGCTCTTCCAAAAATTGCAAGAGTATCTTCATCTCGAATGGCAATCTGCGCCGCCGCCTCGCGCAGGAACGTCGTCATCCGCGCCCCCGATGGTGTATCCGTCGCTGGACGACTTGGGCCACTTGCTGAGAATGGCGTGGCAAGGCGATGTCCTCGGCGTTCAAGACGCCCTTCGGCTCTTTGTCGAACGCGATGCCGCGCTGACGCCGTTCGCGCAGACGGTCGAACATCTGGCCTCGAATTTCCTGATCGAAGAGATGCAGGATGTTCTGATTCAGGCCGTGTATGATACCTATGATCTCACTCTCCAGTCATAAACCGACCATTCTTGTGGTGGATGATTATCCCGCGAATTTGCATGTGCTGCTTGAGTCGTTGAAAGACGCCGGTTATAAAGCGCTCATTGCGATCAATGGCGAAAGCGCGATTCGGCAGGCCGATTTCGCCAAGCCGGAGATGATCATCTTAGATGTGATGATGCCCGGCATGGATGGATTCGAGACCTGCCGCCGGTTGAAACAGCAGCCGAATACGCAAGATATTCCGGTGATCTTTATGACCGCGCTGTCCGAAACGGTTGACAAACTCAGAGGCTTTCAGGCTGGCGGCGTGGATTACATCACCAAGCCCTTCAATGTCGTTGAACTGCTTGCCAGAGTCAATGTGCATCTGGAATTGACACAGGCGCGAGAAGCCCTGAAACACGCCAATCAGGAATTACAGGACATCAATGAAAAATTGCGGCAGTCTCAGGAGCAGCTTGAACGCATGGCGCGAATAGACCCGCTGACAGAGCTTGCCAATCGGCGCGACATGTTGGAACGCCTGGAGCAGGAAAAGCTGCGCAGCGCGCGCTCGGCTTCGACGTTTGCGGTGGTATTGTGCGATATTGACGACTTCAAACGAGTGAACGATAACTATGGGCATGATTGCGGGGATGTCGTGTTGGTGTCGGTCGCCAAACTGCTGCGGGACAATCTCAGAGGGCAGGATCACGTGGCGCGCTGGGGCGGCGAGGAGTTTTTGCTGTTGCTCGCCGATACCGATGAGGGCGGGGCCGAGAGGTTGACCGAGCGCATCCGCGAGACGGTGGCTGGCGCGACATATACCTACCACGAACACTCGCTCGCGATCAGCATGACGTTCGGCGTGAGTATGTATCAGGCAGACGCAGGGATGCACGCCTGCCTGATACACGCGGATCAAGCGCTGTATCAGGGCAAAGAACAGGGGAAAAACCGTGTTGTCGTGTTTCAGCCGCCGATATGATGTCGCGGTCATTCATCCCTGCCAGGGTTCGAAACCCTGACAGGGATATTGGCGCTCCTTTGAGAGGAACAATGTCAACTCAAGAACTTACAAAGCCGACAGTATTGGTCGTTGATGATAATCCGACGAATTTGCAAGTGTTGTTGGAATCGCTCAAACAGACCGGTTCCAAAATTCTGGTGGCTCGCAGTGGCGAAAGCGCGATTCAACAGGCCGAATACGGCAAGCCGGATTTGATTCTGCTGGATGTGATGATGCCGGGCATGGATGGCTTCGAAACCTGCCGCAGGTTAAAAACCCGTGACGCGTTCAAAGAGATTCCCGTCATTTTTATGACGGCGCTGACGGAAACCGCCGATAAAATCAAAGGGTTCCAGGCCGGGGGCGTGGATTATGTGACGAAGCCGCTGCAACATGAAGAAGTGCTGGCGCGAGTCGCCACGCATCTGACCATGCGTCGTTTGCAGCAGCAATTGCAGGAACAGCATCTGCTGCTGCAAGAAAAACACGCGCAATTACAGGCCATCAACGCCAGCAAAGATAAATTTTTCTCGATTATTTCGCATGATTTACGCAGCCCGTTATCCGCCGTGCTGGTCGGCCTGCGCATGTTGACCGACCCCGAAAGCGGTCTGTCAGGCGAAGACAAAGAGGATGTCATCCGCGATGCGCGCGACACGACGGAACGCCTGTACGATTTGCTTGAAAACCTGCTGGTCTGGTCGCGGATTCAGCGCGGTTTGATGGAATTCGCGCCGCGCCCGCTCGATATTCGTCTGCTGCTTGAACAGAATGCCAGGCTCTTTGCGTCCAATGCCGGACAAAAGCGGATTGCTCTCCGTCAAACCGTCACCGAACCGATGCTCATCTGCGCCGACCGCCCGATGATTGATGCGGTTATTCGCAACGTGCTGTCGAATGCGTTGAAATTTACCGATGCGCAGGGGACGATTACTATTTCCGCGTCCCAGCAGGACGACGCGCTCGAAGTCGCGATTTCCGACACCGGGGTCGGGATGGACGCCGACACGCTCGCCAATTTGTTTCGGATGGATGTGCGCTACGATCAACTCGGCACCGCCGGAGAAAAAGGCACGGGTTTAGGATTGAATGTCTGCAAAGAATTCGTCGAAAAAAACGGCGGCAGTATTTCGGTGGAAAGTACGCTCGGAACAGGCACGACGTTCCGCATGAGATTTCCGAAACATTGCGGCGATAAAGAGCCATTCGTATCAACGCCAGCGTAAAAACCCTGGCAGGGCTTCGAACCCTGGCAGGGTTGGTTTCGTCCGATGACACTTCGCAAGAAAACATTAGGAATTATTGCCGCGTCAGGCATTGTGATGATCGCGCTGCTCTACGCCGCCGCGCACCTGATCGTCATGAAAAGTTTCGTGGCGTTGGAACGCGACAATATGTCGCAGCATATTGACCGCGTGCTGGCCGCGCTCAACAATGAGATTGCCGAAGTCGCCAGCATCGTGGGCGATTATGCCGCCTGGGATGACGCGTATCAATACATGCAGGATGAAAATGAAAAATTTATCGAAAGCAATATGAACAACACCACGTTTGAGAATCTCCAGGTGAATCTGTTTGTCTATGTTCATATCCCTGACCGAATCGTGTTTGCCAAAGCATTCGATTTGGGCAGCAAGGAAGAAATCGCAGTCTCGAAAGGGATTGCCGACTATTTACCGGATATGCCGCTGCTGTCGCTGCTCGATCCCTCCGGCAAAATATCCGGTCTGATTCAACTGCCGGAAGGCCCGATATTGATTGCCTCCTACCCGATTTTGACCTCGGAGCGGGAGGGACCGGTGCATGGCATCTTGATGATCGGACGGTTTCTGAATCGCGCGGAAATTGACATGCTCGCTGAAACCACGCAATTGAAGCTCGCGATGTATCCTGTGAAAGATGCCGCGCTTCCGCAAGACGTCCGGCTGGCGTTGGAGATGATGCCGCCTGAGAGGCCGATGTTTATCAATATGGTTGACGCCGACACGATTGTCGGGTACGCTGTCATCAACGATCTGTACGGAAATCCATGCGTCGTCGCGCGCGTCGAGCGGCCGCGTTCGATCTCTCAACAAGGCCGACTCAGTCTGCGCTATTTTTTAGGTTCGCTCTTTTTCGTCAGTCTCGTATTCGGAGTGATTATCCTCATTCAATTAGAGCGCGTGGTGCTGTCGCGCTTAGGACGCCTCGAACACGGCTTGAGGCAAATTCGCGGCGGCGCTGACCTGTCGCGGCGCGTGGAGGTGGTCGGTAACGATGAATTGACGCAGTTAGGCGTGACGGTCAATGACACGCTGCACGCATTAGAACGTTCGCAGCATGAATTGAGCGCACACCGCGATCATCTTGAGGAGTTAGTCTCCGCCCGCACCAAAGAATTGAGCGAGGCCAACGAACAGTTGCAGCGGGAAATGAAAGAGCGCCAGGCGATCATGGAAGAAGTTCAACGGATTGCGGCGGAGCTTCAGGTCGCGAAAGATGCCGCTGAAGAAGCCAGCCGGGCGAAAAGCGCGTTTTTAGCGAATATGAGCCACGAACTCCGCACGCCATTGAACGCCGTGTTAGGGTATGCGCAAATCCTGCTGCAATCTGCGGAACTCAAAGGACAGCATACGCAAGCGGTGCAGATTATCCAGCAAAACGGGGAACATCTGCTGCTCATGATCAATGATATTTTAGACCTGATCAGGATCGAAGCGCAGAAAATCATGTTGGAACCAACCGAGTTTCATCTTCCCAGTATGCTGAAAAAATTAGTGAGCATCCACCAGTTGTATGCCAGAGAAAAACATCTGACATTCGACTATCAACCTGAGCCGAATCTCCCTCTTCTCGTGTCTGGCGATGAACGTCGGCTGCGCCAGGTGCTGCGCAACCTGTTGAGCAACGCGATCAAATTTACGAATCAGGGCGGCGTGACATTCCTTGTGACATGTCGAATCGCGGATCAATCCGCGACGATTCGTTTCGAAATTCATGATACCGGCGTCGGCATTCCCCCGGAGCATGTCGAACAGATTTTCGAGGCGTTTCACATTGTTGATACGCAGCGTTTGTATAGCGAAGGCATCGGCATCGGGTTATCTCTGAGCCAACGCTTATTGCAGCTCATGGGAAGCGCGCTCTCTGTCGAAAGCGTGGTGAATCAGGGCAGCGTCTTCCGGTTCGACGTGACGCTGCCGGTGATGGAACCGAACGCATACATGCTGCTGCGCGAGGAGGAAGAACCGTTGTCATCGCCTCTTCAGGAGCAGGATGTATTGGTTCCGCCGCCTGCGCGCGAGTTAGAGGCATTGCGTCACTTTGCCATGATGGGCGATGTGGATGGATTGCAAGAACGCGCGACGGCCTTAAAAACGCAGTTCCCGGAATATGCCGCTTTTGCCGGTCAGGTGTATGACCTGGCCGCCGATTTCCGCATCGAGGAAATTCAGCGGTTTCTTGAGTTGTATGCGAAAGATTGAATCCTACCCTCCTCGCCCGCTACAGCATTTTCACACAAGAACCCTGCCAGAGTTTAAAACCCTGGCAGGGCAGGGCTGTTAAGTTCTAAAATATGCCATCCAGCCCATCCCAGCCATAAATGGCCGGTCTCAACGTTCAAGCAGGCTGAAGCCCGCTCAAGGG
>CAZRSF010000110.1:0-13320 GCA_964602655.1 uncultured Candidatus Moduliflexus sp. | reverse complement strand
ACCCTGGCAGGGTTTTTCTCCTTATCCTAAAAAATCCTCGCGTTGAGGGGTGAAAACATCAATCAACACGCCATCTTCTAATGCGACAACACCATGCATGACATTCGGCGCAACATAATACGTATCGCCTTCTTGAATCATCGTTTTCTGATCGCCAAGCGTCGCCTCGAAGCGCCCTTTCGCGACATACCCCACCTGCTCGTGTGGATGCGAATGCAACGCGCCAATCGAGCCTTTGGCAAACGTGAATTCTACTGTCATCATTTTCCCACCGGACGCGAGGATTTTTCTGATAACTCCTCCGCCGAGGTCTTTTCCAATTATATCATCATATTTAACAATCATAGTTGCTCTTTTCCTTCTTACTTACTGATGTTATGCAGCGTCGCCGACAATTCCCCTCCTGGGAGGGGCAAGGGGTGGGTTCGTCGTTCAACGATACTCCACGTCAGCAACCCACCCCTAACCCCTCCCAGGAGGGGAATCTACAGTTGCCTGTCAGATCGGGCTGCGTAAGGTCAGTTACTTAGGAGTTATCGTTACGCTTCATGATTACCAACCAGTCGTCTCGTTTTGTCCTGCTTGCGTTTTCGCGCTGCTTCCCGGCATTCGGGCGCTTTTGAAATTCCGCAGCAAATTCCGAATGGAATAGCCGATCATTATCGCGCCGGAGAGCGGAACGCAGAGATACCACAACGAACGCGGCAGCACAAGCACAGGAGACGTATCGTGCGCCCGCAGCGTCAACATGCCGCCATAATAGGTCATCACGCCTAAAAAAATGAGCGACAAGATTTGCACGACCGAATTCACGATGATTTCTTTCGAAGTTCCCTTGAAATGATCTTCTAAAAACGTGATCCGAAAATGCTCGCTGTCCCGCCACATTCGCGCCGCGCCCATAAAGACCATCCAGGCAAACAGCCATTCGATGACCTCGTCGCTCCAGCCGGTTGACATTACCGGGACGAATCGAGCAAAGACGACAAGCGATAAGAGGATCATCAAGCCGGCAAAACAGGCGATGGCAATGCTTTTGGTGAACACGGCAATGAAATGATCGAGTTTTACAAGCATGATGTCATCTCCTATTTGCCCATCACAAGATTCGGCAGCCACAGGCTGAACTGCGGAAAAAACGTGACCAGCAGAATCACCGCAAACACGGCGGCAAGATACGGCCAGATTTCTTTGCAGAGCGGCCCCATCGGCACGCCGCTGATGCTGATCACGGCGTACAGGCTCATGCCGACCGGCGGCGTCAGCAGCGCAACCATCGTGCAGAGCGTGATGATGACGCCGAAGTGCAGCGGATCAACGCCGTATTGATTGAGCAGCGGCATAAAGACCGGCACGGTAATCAAAAAGATCGTGATCCCTTCCAGAAAGCAGCCGAGGATCGTCAGAATCACGATGATAATCAGCAGCAGCGACCAATCGGACGAGGCGAGCGCCGACAAGCCGCGAATTACCTGTTCCGGCACGCGCTGATGAATCATGAACCATCCGAAAAACCCGGAGGCCGCAATGATAAACATCACGCGGATCGTATGCTGCAACGTTTCCCAGAAGATTTTCGGCAAATCCTTGAACGTATATTCCCGATAGACGAACAGCCCAAGTATCAGGGCGTACACGGCTGCGACGACCGAGGCTTCGGTCGGCGTAAACATGCCGCTTAAAATGCCGCCGATAATGATGACTGGCGTGAGCAGCGGGAGGAATGCCTCTTTGACGATGACGCCGAATTCCTTGAGCGTGATAGGGGCTTCTTTCGGATAATTGCGGCGCTTGGCGACAAAATAGACGGCGATCATCATGCCGATTCCCATCGCGACGCCGGGGGTAAAGCCTGCTAAAAAGAGCTTTCCGACTGACACGCCGGTCAAGCTACCGTAAATGACGAATGGAATGCTGGGAGGAATAATCGGACCAATAGTGGAGGAAGCTGCCGTCACGGCGGCGCTGAATTTCCGGTCATATCCGGCGCGATCCATCGCCTCGATTTCAATCAATCCTAAGCCCGCCGCATCAGCCACCGCCGAGCCTGACATTCCAGCGAAAATCATGCTCCCTAAAATGTTTGCGTGGCCGAGTCCGCCCTGTATGCGACCGACCAGCGCTGACGCCAACCGAAACAGCCGCATCGTAATCCCGCCGGTATTCATGAGATTTCCGGCTAAAATAAAAAACGGAATCGCCAGCAGCGTAAACGAGGTCGTGGACGCATACATCCGCTGCGCCACCATCGGCAGCACGAATCCCTGACCTAACGCGATAAACATGACGACCGTCGTCAGACCCATGCACACCGCGACCGGCACGCCCAAAAACATGAACGCAAATAAGATTGCAAAAATAATCAGCGTGAGCATCTTCGCCCCCTATGACGATGGCGTCAAGACGATTCGTTATCAACGTAGAGACGTTCCGGCGTAAAGACGTTCCGCCGGAACGTCTCTACGGATTACCCAACCGGAACGCTTCTTATTTGGCAGCTTCAACCAATTCCATGAATTTTTTCACGTTTTCCGCGCCAGCATACTCTTCGATCTTCTTGTAGGCCGGTTCCATCGCTTTGCGGAAGGCGGCGATGTCCACGTCCGTATTTACTTCCATGCCGAGTTTTTTCAGTTCTTCTAATTGCGACGCTTCTTGTTCCCGCACAGTTTTGCGGAAGAAGTCGCGGGCTTTTTCGCTTTCTTCTTTGATGATTTGCTGTTGTTCCGGCGTCAATTTATCCCAGGTCGGTTTGCCGATGACATGCACCATCGAATTGTACGAATGTTTCGTGATGGAGAGGTATTTCTGCGCTTCGTACAGCTTGTTCGAATGGATAACGGAAATCGGGTTTTCCTGGCCGTCCACGACATTCTGCTTCAACGCCATGTACAATTCCGGGAACGCGATTTTCGTCACGACCGTGCCGCACGCTTCGAACGTGGCTTGCAACTGCATTTCCGGCGGAACGCGGAGTTTCAGCCCTTTCAAATCTTCAGGCGTTTTCACCGGTTTCATGTTATTCGTCACGTTGCGGAAGCCCCATTCCCAACTGGAAAGATAGACCAGCTTTTCCTTTTCCAGCATCGGCGCGACCCATTCGGCAAACGGACCATCCAACACACGATAGACATGATCGTAGTCGTCGAATAAAAACGGCATCATAACGGCGGCAAACGGTTTGGCGTATTTATCTAACTGTCCTTGCGTCGGCAGCGCCATATCCGTCACGCCAAGCACGACCTGTTCCAACACTTCCGGCGGAGCGCCGAGCGCGTTATTCGGGAATACTGCCACTGTGATTTCGCCTTTCGTCCGTTCTTCCACCCCTTTGGCAAACATGAGCGCTGCCGCCTGCGACGGATGCGATTCCGCGCCGTAATGACCTAACTTCAACTCCATCGCCGCCATTGTCGAGGAACTCATTCCCATCAGCATTGCCATCATGATAAGACTTGCCAACATGAATTTGACTTTCATACCATTGTCCTCCATTGATTTGGGGCAGAACGCGAAGATGATTTTTCTCCGCAACTTCTGACCGATGTGCCGATATACTACTGATGAACGTTCGATGCTCGACCTCCTGAGTCCTGATCCAGAGCCATTTTCAGCGTCATGTCTGTTTCGCTGAGGAGGACGAGCCGCGCTGGCTCTGATGCCTGCTTGAAACAAATATGTTTCTTTATACGAAACGCCGTTTCGCTAATTGCCTACAAACAAGGAGTACAAACTTCAGTTTGCCAGGGGCAAGCTAAAGCTTGCACTCCTCTTACCGCGCTAACCAACCACCGTCAACAGCAACGGTATAACCATTGATGTAGTTCGCTGCGTCCGAAGCAAGAAAGACCGCCGGACCGCGCACATCGTCGGGCGTACCCCAGCGGCCTGCCGGAATGCGGCCTAAAATTTCCTGGCTGCGGTTTTCGTCCGAACGCAATTGCGCGGTGTTATTTGTTGCCATATAGCCCGGCGCAATCGCATTCACATTGATGTTATGCTTCGCCCATTCGTTCGCCATCAAGCGCGTAATGCCCATGACGCCGCTTTTGCTGGCGGTGTAGGATGGGACGCGGATGCCGCCCTGGAATGATAACATCGAGGCAATATTGATAATTTTGCCGCCCGTTCCCTGTTTGATGTATTGCTTGGCGACGGCCTGGCTGAAGAAAAAGACGGTTTTGACGTTGATATTCATAACATCGTCCCAATCTTTTTCGGAAAACTCGATGGCGTCGGCGCGGCGGATGATTCCGGCGTTATTCACGAGAATATCAACCCTGCCGAACGTGGCGACCGTCTGGTCAACAATCCCCTGAATCGGCGCAATCGTCGCCAAATTCGCCTGAATTTCAAGATATTTCCGCCCCATCCCTTCGATGATGCTTTTGGCGTTATACGGGCCGCCGACATAATCTACGGCGACAATATCTGCGCCGGCTTCCGCCAATCCGATGGCGATGCCTTCGCCCAATCCCGTGCTTCCGCCGGTCACGATTGCCACTTTGCCATTTAATTTAAAATTATCTAAAATCATATTCTTTTGCGGCGTTTTTCTGCGCAAAACGCCCTATTGTAAAGTATCTTGCGCAGAATAACGCATACATTAATTGATCATATCCAACCCTGCCAGGGCTTCAAACCCTGGCAGGGTTATATCGCGAAACTACATCAATGCTTTCATTGGCACGGCATCCATATCGGTAAAGGTCTGATTTTCGCCGACCATGCCCCAGATGAAGGTGTAATTCGTCGTGCCAACGCCGGAGTGAATGGAGTAACTCGGCGAAATCACGGCCTGTTCGTTACGCACGACGATATGGCGCGTTTCCGACGGTTCGCCCATCAGATGGAACACGACGGCGTCGTCCGGCAAATTGAAATAAAAATAGACTTCCATGCGGCGTTCATGCGTATGGCATGGCATGGTATTCCAGACATTTTCCGGCTCAAGAATGGTCAAGCCCATGACCAACTGGCAGCTTTGCAGCACGGCGGGATGCACGTATTGATAAATGATGCGCTGATTCGATTCTTTGCGCGAGCCCATTTTGACCTGTTTCGCCTTATCAATCGTGATATGCGTGGTCGGGTAGGCGTGATGCGCCGGGGCGCTGTTGCAGTAGAATTTGGCAGGCTGGTTAGCGTTGGCGCTGGCGAATGAGACCTCTTTTGCGCCTTTGCCGATATACAGCGCATCTTGCGTATTCAAGGCATACGCCGTGCCGTCCACCGTGACCGTTCCGGCGGCGCCGACGTTGATAATGCCGATTTCGCGGCGTTCGAGAAAATATTCGCTGCCCAATTCTTTGCCGCCTTCCAGCGCGAGCGCCGACGAGGTCGGGCAGACGCCTAAGACCATAATGCGATCAATATGACTATAGACCGAACAGATATTTCCGGCTTCGAAGACAGGGTCAATCAAACATTCCTGTCGAAGTTCTTCGGTTGTGTACATTTTAATATCTTCCGGGTGAATCGGATACCGAACGTCCATGAGATGTTCCTCCTTGCTGAGGTTATTTCGTAGGGGCGTTCAATTGAACGCCCCTACGGATCGTTATTTATATTCCTGATGTTTATCGTTCACGAAATCCTAATTTATGCGAAATTTGCAGCGCGGTCTGCATGACCTCGTCTTTCAGCGTCTCTTCGATTTTTTGACGCGTCATGCGGATCGCCGCGCCAGAGATACTGATGGCCGCGACCGCCGTTTTACGGTCGTTAAACACCGGCGCGGCGACACACCGAATGCCTTCTTCGCTCTCTTCGTCGTCAATCGCATATCCCTGCGCTCGAACGCTCTGGAGGTGTTCTTTGAGTTGATTGGGATTGGTAATCGTATTCGCGGTTTTGCGAACGAAGGGAATTTTTTTCAAGAGACTTTCTAATTCTTGTTCTGATAAGTGCGCTAACAACACTTTGCCAAGCGAGCAACTGTTCACGGCGTTGCGCTGTCCGACTTTCGAAGTGGCGCGTAACACTATCGAAGAATCTTCAGGCTCGATTTTTTCGATATAGACCACTTCGACGCCGTCGAGAATCACTAAATAGACCGTTTCCCCCACGCGATTGGACAGGGCATGCAAAAATGGTTCGGCCTCGCGCCGCAGGTCGATCTGTTCCAGCAAAATGCCGCCGAGTTCGGCGAGTTTGAAACCTAACGAATATTTGCGCGATTCGTCGTCCTGACGGATAAAATCGAAATACATGAGCGAGGAGAGGAGGCGATGCGTTGTCCCTTTCGGCAGATCAACCGCTGCCGCAATGTCTCCCAAGTTCACGCCTTTCGACGTTTGCGCTAACATATCGAGAATCGCGGTGACGCGCTCGATGGTCTGAATCAGATTTTTCGGTTTGACGCGTTGCGCTGGCGTTATGATGTCCATTGAATTTCACAGCCTTTTGAATGATAATGTTTCTTAATGCGGAATGATGTTTCATATCGCAAAACGAAAACATGTTTGTCAAGAAAAAAATCTAAAATTTTTAGAATGCGTTCTCATCAGGCGAAAAACCCTGGCAGGGCTTCGAACCCTGTCAGGGATATCGCGCAACGCTTATGATAGATTTCGTATCAAGAAACGTCTTTTTGCAGAGCGGAACGAAAAGGGATTTATGCGGATGCTTTTTTGACCGCGCGAAGGATGGTTTCTTCGATTTCTTGCGGGAATGTTTCGGGAAAATGCTGATGCGCGGCGAGCAATTGCGGCGGAATCACCTGCTGATGCTTGAGCATAATCAGGTCAATCGAATTGGAAAACACATGGCCGCCGACCAATAGAATATGGATCAGCAGCGGCGTGACATGCACGAAAACGCCCTGCGCTTCGCCGTCATGCAGAATGCTGGCGAGCAGGCCGATCATCCTGGTCATTTCCGCCACGATTGCGCCGGGCAAATGTTTGGCCCCGGACGCGAATTCTCGCATCATAATCGTCGGCAGATACGGGTGTTGGCGGATGTTCTTCGCAATCGTGCGGATATACGCCCGCAAGCGCTCTTCCGGCGAGCGTTCGGCTTCGACCGTTTCGATGACATGCCGGACAAATCCGGTGAACACGCGCTGCAACACAACGGTATAAACCGCCTCTTTGTCGCCGATATGGTAATAAATCGCGGCTTTGTTCGCGTTAGCGCGGCGCGCGATTTCGTCCACCCGCGCCCCGTCGAAGCCGACTTCGGCAAACACCTGCATTGCGGCGTCTAAAATGCGTTCTTCTGTCGTGCCGCTTCCTGATTCGATCAATTCGTTCGACATGCGATTTTTTTCGTGTCCGTCATAAGGTTTTTTATTGGCAATTCCGCAAAACAACTCGCCGATTATCTCTATGCCGGCAACGGTAATTTCGTCAATCTATTTTTGCCCATGTAAGAAAATCGCGGCGCTCAAACGGTCAGGCAGGATTGGCAAGGCGGCTGGATTCGAGGTGTGGGGCGAACCCTTCGACAAGCTCAGGGCGAGCGGCAGGCTTGCCGCCCCCTGTCACGGCTGCCGCGCGGGCGGCGTCCCCTCCGGCGTCAGCCAGCGGTGGCTGTTCGTATGATAATAGGCGTATAACGTTTTGATTTTGAAAACGTCTATTTATCCTGTTTTCCCCAATGTTCTACGAAAATAACGCAAAGTACGCCAAATAGGACAAGAACCCAAGCGAAAATGAACCAGTAAGGGTTTACAAATTTATCAACTCCGTACCTACCATGTAGTAGAAACGTATTGGCCTGTGTGGGAATCGGCGGGGCTATTCCCAGTTGCCAGAAACCTAAACAGAATCCGAAAACCACAAGGAATCCGCCAGCTTGATGTATGATCTTATACCATGTATGAGGAGAATGATCGCCTGCTTGTGGGTGACAAATCATCATTTGCCATAGCATATTCATAAATGAATACAAGTGTAGAAGCGATAACACTGAGAGAATAATACTCATCAGAACAAGAAAGTTCATCAGTCCCTCACCGTATGAAATATACTCAGTCATTATAAGCAGTCTGTATAAGAAAATACTTGCTATCAGTCGTCAGGAAGCGCCCGGCGTCAGCCAGCGGTGACTGTAGGTCTGATACCACTGATACAACTGGCGGCTTTGGAAATACGTGTATCCTACCGGAGAATCAATCAAACCAATCACCAGTGTCGGATCGTCGGCAGGAATCGAACACTCCACCGTAACAAGAGTTGCCCCAGCATGAATCTCTATTTTCCATTGCGCAAGAAACTCTTTATATTTCGGAGCAGAGAACTGCATATCCTCAATGGCTTGAAAGAATCCCATCATCATCGCTGTTTCTTGGGTAAATTCTTCCATCTTTTGGTCCAGGAATGAATCCGGCATATCAGCAACAATTTTAAATGACGTGACGCTCTCCGAACTAATAGAGCTAATTATAGATACCACTTTGCTATATTGTCGTTTATGATAGCTGTCAACTACAAAGTAATGTCCATATTTTTGATACCATCGGAGTAATGACTGGCTTTGAAAATACCCCATACTTGAGCCTGAACGAATCGTTCCAACCATAACGTCTGGCGTGAGGTCAGGAATATAACATCCGATTCTAACCTGTGTAGTATTGGTAAGAATCTGAATTTCCCACCATTCTGATAACGCCCTGTCATGTTGTGGATGATAAGGCTGACCATCGGCGACAGCCTTAAAAAAGGCATTCGCTAATACCTTTTCTTGCTTGAATTCTATTGCATTGCGATAATCTTCCGTATATGTTCCAGACGTAAGAATCTTGAATGATGTTACTTTTTGAGGCTGAATTGATGTTAATGTCTCTCTTGCGTTTTGCTGCGTCTCTTTCGTGAGACTACCCGTATAGAAACGTAAAGCAACAAAGCTTAAAATTATGAGGAGCGTCAACAAACTCCCTGCTTGATGATGTGAGTGTAGCGATCTCATCTAATAAATCCTTCTGGATAGATGTGCTCCGCAAGGTAAGGATACATGGCATTTCGTCCCCACTCGGTTCGCCCCAATTCCGAGATTCCAATATTAGATAATGTTCCCGTGATTCCTGCGGTTATAAGTATTTCTGGTAAACTTATTTCACCTGATGGATCAAGAGTATTAGTCGGATCGTTATTCCCATACATATACCGATAGTCCGCGCTCAGGTCGGCGTCGAATTGCTCGCCGCGATACAAATACGGGTTCGCCGTCGCGCCGGTCTGGTGCAGCGTTATGCCGTAGGCGTCGTAGGCGTAACTGTCAGTAATGTTCCCCGCCGCGTCGCTCAAGCCGCGAATGCTCCCCATGCCGTCGGCGTGATCATAGCGCGTCGCGCGAATGTGTCACGCGAAAAATGGACGGATTCACGGCTGCGGCGCAGGCGGCGTCCCCTCCGGCGTCAGCCAGCGGTGGCTGTAGGTCTGATACCACTGATACAACTGGCGGCTTTGGAACTCGGTAGTATAATTGCCTCCACTGGGGCTAAATTTCCCAACTCCCCCAACAACAATATTGCCTTTTTGATAAGGAATGTAAAAGGCAATTTGAAACATACACTCCTTTGTAACGACTTCCAAAAACCAGCTTTGATTTTGGGATACGGTATCACGGCTTGTCGGATAAGGTCGCACATCTGTCAATGATTGGAAAAACTCATCAATGATCGTATCCGGCGTCTTGAATGTTATCGGTATTCCAAACGGCCTATTTACTTTAGGATAGATTCTGAGTTTAATGACCTGTGAAGAATCTATTGATGTCAGGGCGTTGATCGTTTTCTGATATGTTTTTCGTGTACCATAGAAATAAAATCCTACTATGATTATGATACATACAACGACAATAACCCCAAGATTTTCTTTCATAGGCGTTCAATCTCTTCCCGGCTAAGTCCTGTCCATTTCATCACCATCTCGACCGGGGCGTTGTCGCGCAGCATCTCCCGCGCAACCTCATAATGCCCTTCCTTCATTCCGTCGCGTTTGGCGGTGTCGAGCGCGTCCTGATGCCCGGCCTCTTGCAGCGCCCAGTAGTCGTAAATCTCGACTTCCTCCCGCGTCCAGGCGTGCTGTTCTAAAATGTCGAACGCGTCCGCTAACTCCGGCGGGTCGGTCAGCGTGGCCGGAATCATCGTCAGATCGCCGGCATGTTTGAAAAAATAGACCCATTTTTCGATGACCGTGCGAAGCTCGCGCTCAGTCAGGGTAAATTTGGGGAGTTCGATAACATTCAGTTCGAGGTCGCGAATCTCCTGCGCGTGAGTCTTTTCGTTCAAGAGCAGATGTCTGGACAGATAGTCCGGCGTTTCGAAGAGCGTGAAATCCATAATCCCGACGAAAATCACCTGATTCAGTGTCGGGTACTGTTCCGCTTTCGCGATCTGCGAGACATAGGCTTTTGCGGTATAATACAACGCGCGTTTCGCAAAATAGTCCTGTTTTTCCACCTGCATTTCCACGATAAAGGTGACGCCGCCGTTCGTCGTGGCGCGGACATCGAGATTCGTTTCCTTCAGCAGGCTGATTTTCGGCGCCTGATACGGGTTCAGAATCGTCAATTCCGCGATCGCTTTGTCCCCCTGCAAATCGAGGACGGCGTTCAGAAAGCTGATGAGAATCGCGGTGTGCTGATCGCTGCCAAAAACTTTTTTAAAGGCAATATCGCTTGTGGGATCGGCAAAGTGCATGATGTGTTCCTCCTGCTGATACGAAATATCTCGCCGACGAATTTGTCAAGCGAAAGATGACCGGCGTCACGGCTGCGGCGCGGGCGGCGACCCCTCCGGCGTCAGCCAGCGGTGGCTGCTGTAAGGATGATGCCAAGCGTATAACGTTTTGATTTTGAAAACGTCTATTTATCCTGTTTTCCCCAATGTTCTACGAAAATAACGCAAAGTACGCCAAATAGGACAAGAACCCAAGCGAAAATGAACCAGTAAGGGTTTACAAATTTATCAACTCCGTACCTACCATGTAGTAGAAACGTATTGGCCTGTGTGGGAATCGGCGGGGCTATTCCCAGTTGCCAGAAACCTAAACAGAATCCGAAAACCACAAGGAATCCGCCAGCTTGATGTATGATCTTATACCATGTATGAGGAGAATGATCGCCTGCTTGTGGGTGACAAATCATCATTTGCCATAGCATATTCATAAATGAATACAAGTGTAGAAGCGATAACACTGAGAGAATAATACTCATCAGAACAAGAAAGTTCATCAGTCCCTCACCGTATGAAATATACTCAGTCATTATAAGCAGTCTGTATAAGAAAATACTTGCTATCAGTCGTCAGGAAGCGCCCGGCGTCAGCCAGCGGTGACTGTAGGTCTGATACCACTGATACAACTGGCGGCTTTGGAAATACGTGTATCCTACCGGAGAATCAATCAAACCAATCACCAGTGTCGGATCGTCGGCAGGAATCGAACACTCCACCGTAACAAGAGTTGCCCCAGCATGAATCTCTATTTTCCATTGCGCAAGAAACTCTTTATATTTCGGAGCAGAGAACTGCATATCCTCAATGGCTTGAAAGAATCCCATCATCATCGCTGTTTCTTGGGTAAATTCTTCCATCTTTTGGTCCAGGAATGAATCCGGCATATCAGCAACAATTTTAAATGACGTGACGCTCTCCGAACTAATAGAGCTAATTATAGATACCACTTTGCTATATTGTCGTTTATGATAGCTGTCAACTACAAAGTAATGTCCATATTTTTGATACCATCGGAGTAATGACTGGCTTTGAAAATACCCCATACTTGAGCCTGAACGAATCGTTCCAACCATAACGTCTGGCGTGAGGTCAGGAATATAACATCCGATTCTAACCTGTGTAGTATTGGTAAGAATCTGAATTTCCCACCATTCTGATAACGCCCTGTCATGTTGTGGATGATAAGGCTGACCATCGGCGACAGCCTTAAAAAAGGCATTCGCTAATACCTTTTCTTGCTTGAATTCTATTGCATTGCGATAATCTTCCGTATATGTTCCAGACGTAAGAATCTTGAATGATGTTACTTTTTGAGGCTGAATTGATGTTAATGTCTCTCTTGCGTTTTGCTGCGTCTCTTTCGTGAGACTACCCGTATAGAAACGTAAAGCAACAAAGCTTAAAATTATGAGGAGCGTCAACAAACTCCCTGCTTGATGATGTGAGTGTAGCGATCTCATCTAATAAATCCTTCTGGATAGATGTGCTCCGCAAGGTAAGGATACATGGCATTTCGTCCCCACTCGGTTCGCCCCAATTCCGAGATTCCAATATTAGATAATGTTCCCGTGATTCCTGCGGTTATAAGTATTTCTGGTAAACTTATTTCACCTGATGGATCAAGAGTATTAGTCGGATCGTTATTCCCATACATATACCGATAGTCCGCGCTCAGGTCGGCGTCGAATTGCTCGCCGCGATACAAATACGGGTTCGCCGTCGCGCCGGTCTGGTGCAGCGTTATGCCGTAGGCGTCGTAGGCGTAACTGTCAGTAATGTTCCCCGCCGCGTCGCTCAAGCCGCGAATGCTCCCCATGCCGTCGGCGTGATCATAGCGCGTCGCGCGAATGTGTCACGCGAAAAATGGACGGATTCACGGCTGCGGCGCAGGCGGCGTCCCCTCCGGCGTCAGCCAGCGGTGGCTGTAGGTCTGATACCACTGATACAACTGGCGGCTTTGGAACTCGGTAGTATAATTGCCTCCACTGGGGCTAAATTTCCCAACTCCCCCAACAACAATATTGCCTTTTTGATAAGGAATGTAAAAGGCAATTTGAAACATACACTCCTTTGTAACGACTTCCAAAAACCAGCTTTGATTTTGGGATACGGTATCACGGCTTGTCGGATAAGGTCGCACATCTGTCAATGATTGGAAAAACTCATCAATGATCGTATCCGGCGTCTTGAATGTTATCGGTATTCCAAACGGCCTATTTACTTTAGGATAGATTCTGAGTTTAATGACCTGTGAAGAATCTATTGATGTCAGGGCGTTGATCGTTTTCTGATATGTTTTTCGTGTACCATAGAAATAAAATCCTACTATGATTATGATACATACAACGACAATAACCCCAAGATTTTCTTTCATAGGCGTTCAATCTCTTCCCGGCTAAGTCCTGTCCATTTCATCACCATCTCGACCGGGGCGTTGTCGCGCAGCATCTCCCGCGCAACCTCATAATGCCCTTCCTTCATTCCGTCGCGTTTGGCGGTGTCGAGCGCGTCCTGATGCCCGGCCTCTTGCAGCGCCCAGTAGTCGTAAATCTCGACTTCCTCCCGCGTCCAGGCGTGCTGTTCTAAAATGTCGAACGCGTCCGCTAACTCCGGCGGGTCGGTCAGCGTGGCCGGAA
>CAZRSF010000109.1:0-14036 GCA_964602655.1 uncultured Candidatus Moduliflexus sp. | reverse complement strand
GCCGCATCAAAGCGCAGCGGCGGATGCGTATCGGGATCGGCGATACATTCATGATACCAGATGTTCGTGTCGGCGAACTCCTGCGTTGCGCCGAGATATGGGGCAAGCGAGACCGTGCCGATGTCCGGCCAGCAGAGCGGCAGGATGTCCGCCGGCCAGATTTTTTGCGCCATCTCATAGCGAATATTTTGCGCCACGAATTGCGGGTCAGTGTGGCGCTTCTCCGGCGTTGCTGGGGCGGGCGGCGGCGTGACATTCACATGCGGGGCGCGCGGGCTTTTTAATCCAGTTCCCCAACTGCCGAGTACTAATCCTTCGCGACGCCACCACTGTTCGAAATGCAATTTCGTTTCAGCCCAATTGGTTTTCCATAAATTGTTCATAATTTTTTACGCGCCAACGGCGCGAGTCATATTAGCCCAGGGCGAAGCCCTGGGGAAGCGTGAAATAAAAACAAATGAATTCGCTCTGAAAGAGCGTTTCATTGATGCGCTCTTTCAGAGCGCAATCTCTAAAATCCCAATTTTCCCAGGGCTGCCGCCCTGGGCTAATATAACATGCCCTTTCAGGGCAACAGAGCGCATGATTTCAAATAAATATTCGCCGTAAGCAATACGCGCCATAACCGTTACGCGAATTATTTAACCTTTCACTGCGCCGGCATACGCGCCCATTGAGATGTTTTTTTGGAAAAACAGAAATAACGCTAAGGGAATGGCGGAGGCTGTCATAATTGCAGCAGTCAAGATAGTGTCATCTACCCCATATTGGCCTTGCAGCATCGCAATGCCCTGCGTCACTGTCCGCAGCGTATCTTTTTGCAGCAGCAGCATCGAAAAGGGCAATTCATTCCACATGGATTGAAAGCCGATAATCACAATAATCCCGACCATCGGTCGCGCAATCGGGACCATGATGCGGAGTAATAATTGCCAAGTGCTCGCACCATCTAAGCGGGCAGATTCAATCAATTCCATCGGGACGCTGGCATAAAATGTCGTCATAATATACGTGCCGAACGGCGCAAAATACGCAACCCAGACGAGAATAATGCCGATGCGGGTGTTCACGAGATGTAATGCTCGGCAGACCTGAAAAATCTGAATGGAGAGGAGCATTTGCGGAAAGATCATGAGAAAGAGCATCGCTAAAAAAATCGGCAGCCGGAACGGGAAACGCAATCGGCCAAATGCGAATCCGGCCATAATGCAGACGCACAGATACACTAACATCGCCGCAGGCATGAGAAGGCAGTTATTCAGAAAATAATTCAACAAACGGCCTTTGATCAGAACGGTCGTGTAATTTTCCAGCGTGAGCTGCTTCGGCCAGGACAGCTTGTTATCCATATACTCATGCGCTGTTTTCAGACTGGTCTGAAACGTAAAAAGAATGGGATAGATCGCGCATAACGTAAAGATGAGTAACACGATATACATGATGATTTTCGTCACAGATTTATTCATTGGTATTCCTCTGCATTAAACGCACTTGCATGATGGCGATCAGAGCGCAAAAGACAAATAATACGCTCGCCCAGGTGCAGGCGTAGCCCATGTTAAAGGCGACAAAGCCTGCATTATAGATGCCGTATTCCAGCGTGAACGTGCCAAAACCAGGCCCCCCGCGGGTGAAGGTGTAAATAAACGGAAACGCTCTGGCCAGGGTTTCGGTAAAGGAAAGGACAACCCAGAATTCAATCGCAAAATGAATCGAAGGAACCGTCACATTCCAGAAAGATGCCCACCACCCTGCGCCATCAATGATCGCCGCTTCATACAGGCTCTCATCTACGGCGCTCATCGCAGCCAGAAAGTAGATGCAGCCAAACCCTAATTTAATCCAGACGCCATAGATAAGCCCTAAAATATTAATTGCCAGCACCGATTTATTCAACCAATCTAAGGCATAATTCTCCAGCCCGACAGCGGTTAAGAGCGCATTCAGCGGGCCGATTTTTCTAAATAGAATGCTGAAAATTAACCCGATGATGACATACCCTAACACGTTGGGTAAATAAATCAGCGCCCGGAAAAATGACCACCCTTTCAACCCCATGCGGAGAATGGCGGCAATCAGCACCGGAACCAGCGTTCCTAACGGAATATAGAGCAGCAAAATCGCGGTATTTTTTAATGAAATCCAAAAACGTTCATCCTGCCATAACGTTTTATAATTGTTCCAACCGATAAATTGCGCCGTCCCCATCCCTTTCCATTTGGTGAAGCTATAATAAAAATTGGACAGAACAGGATAGAAAATAAATATCAGCAGCAGCAACACCAATGGCGCAATCAAAAGATATGCATCCCGCGCTTCGCGATTGGTCTTCCAGACTTTTGTGTTCACTGGCTCCTCCGCTGTGCATGCAATCCTGCCAGGGTTCGAAACCCTGGCAGGATTCGATTCACTACCTATTTGTTGTTTTTCGCGTTCTCTAACATCGTTTGCGCGGCTTCGATGAACTTCTCAAGCGTCATTTCGTTGGAAACATACGCCTGCGCGCAATAGCGGTCAAAATTCTGGTTGGCGTCTTCATTCGTCAGCAAGGTCACGAAATCACGATTGAATGACCGTTTCAGGATTTCGCCGACCAACGGATAGCCCAGCTTGTTAATATCCAGGTTTTTATTAGGCGATAACGCGCCGGTCTGTCCCATCCAGATTGTTGCGCCTTCGCCGCGAGCGTAGCCTTCGATCACTTTCATCGCGGCTTCGGGATTCTTCGACCATTTCATAATGCTATACCCAATCCCGGCAGGCTGTCCGGATTGTTGATCTTTATATTGGGCTTCCGGGAAATTGATGGTCGGGAAATAGCCGACATTTTCTTTGCCCAGCCCATCGCTAAAGACCTTCCAGTGGCACACATCGGATAATAACCCAACAAACATCGCCCCTTTGCCTGCCGCAAAATTATTGGCGGCATCCATAAAATACGGCGTCGAAGAGCCATTCGGATCCATATACCCTTTGTCGAACAGTTCCTTGACGATTTCGGTGGCTTTCTTAAAGCCCGCATTGTCTTTGAAACTCTGTTCGCCGGTGATGAGCGCTGATGTGTCAGCGCCATAAATATTGGCGACTAACGTGCGGAAGAGGAAATCAACCGTAAATGGCGCACCCTGCAATCCTGCGGTAATCGGAACGATCCCGGCTTGTTTCAGTTTCTCGCAGGCTTCCAAAAAGGCGGCTAAGTCAGTCGGCGCTTTTTCCGGATCAAGTCCCGCTTGCTTGAACAAGGCTTTGTTGTAATAAATTCCCATGCCTTGCATCGTAATCGGCACCATGTGCACCGGTTTTTGTCCATCGCCGCCAACGGAACAGAACGCCCAACTGAATTCCGAGATTTCATCGCGCCAGGGCTTGATATATGTATCCAATTCGAGCGTGAACTCATCGAATTCGTATGCTTGCACCCCACCATGAAACATGACCACGTCCGGGCCTTCGCCAGATTGCACGGCGGCTCGCACAAGTTGATAATATTCATTATTGGGCTGAGCAACATGCTCAATTTTGATGTTTGGGTTTTGCTGCATAATCAAGTTGTCAACGGCCTGCATTGCGGCCTGCACACCGCTGGTAGCGTCGCCATACTTAAAATCCCAGACCGTGATCGTGACCGGGTCTGCCGCAAACGCGACTGCGCTGAACATCAACGACATCGTAACTGCTAATCCCAACATAGTTCTGATTTTCATAACCTTCCTCCTGTGAAACTGTTAATATTGAAAAAACGCGAGGACGCTTTTGAACACGTTCAACAATATTTATATTGAACATGTTCAATATTTGATTAAAAAATTCATTCGTGCTTACCTGTCAAGAAAAATAATCGTAAAAATAACTCATACGATATCTGAAGAATTATTTTCTTTTATCTATTTGAATATAAACGGTTTATGCTCAGTGAAAATTTTAAAGAATTATTCTCATTTTTTGAAAACCTTCATATTGAACGTGTTCAAAAATAGCAATTATCGAAATGGAACGCGATGCAGATTCGCGCCCTATCGCAAAAATCATCAATTCTCCGTTCAAAATGGCATTTTTTCGTCGAAATTTCAGCAAGCGGCATCAAGACAAAAATTCGATAGAAACCGATATTATCTCTGTTGTTACGAATAGATACGCCTTCCAGACGCAGATTATCAGCGTGACTGCTTCTGGACACCGTTCATTTTTCACGCTCAACATCAGGAGATTTGCATGATACGACAATTGACTATTCTTTTAATGGCAGTATGTGCGTGTACCGTCAGCGCATCATTTGGGCAGGCACAAGAGTTCCTCAGCAACGCCACTCTTGCGGTAAAAGAGCTTCCAGAATACCTTCTCGCGTATGTGGAGCATGTCGGCGATTTTGAGGGAAATGGCGAAATTTACGATGTGCTGATTGAACGACTCGTGGCGTGGGCGCTGCCAAAAAACCTCTGGGATTTTCCGGAGACCACAAAAATGATTCTTGTATATCCTGATGATCCCGCGACGACGCCCAAAGACCAACAACGCCTGTGGTTAGGAATTACTGTGCCTGAAGACACGTCAACGCCCGACGGCATTCGAAAATTGACGCTTCCCCGCGCCACGTATGCTGTGGGAACATTCGAATTATCGGCGCAAGAGTTCGGCGGTGCCTGGGGATATCTGTATGAATGGATTTCACGACAGAATTATTCTGTCGCAGAAGGATATGGTTTCGAAGTGAAGAAAAACGATTCCGATGCGCATCCTGAGAAAAAACATCTGGTGGACATTTGCATTCCAGTCCGCCCGAACAATTGAAGAGGCTCTTTTGAAGAATGAAGCGGATGCGATCTCTCGCATCCGCTTATTTTGAGACGGCGTCAATTACGGCTTTCGCAATCTCGCCGAATGGCAAGATTTTATCAACCGCGCCGCGTTTGATGGCTTCATTCAGCATTCCCAATTGGCTTCAATTATTTAGAAAGAAGGGTTTTCGATAAAAAAACGCCTGTTTTAACCGTATTCAGGTCAAAACAGGCGTTTTAAATGGTGGAGGCGCGGGGAATCGAACCCCGGTCCGAAGCTCTTCAGCAGTCAGCGTCTACATGCGTAGTCTATGTTTTGATGTCACGCGTTCATGCTCCCACAGACAGGATCATGTCCGCGTTAGCGCAGTTGAGAGTTCGCCGCCTATCCCTGCGCGTGATCGGCAACTATCCTGTGTAGATGACGTTCGCACTGCCCCACAGGCAGGAACAGATTGAACGCCGGTTGGTTTAAAGCAACCGGTTGTCCTCACACGTTGGCTTACGCAGCCATTGCGAGAGGTGCAGTATGATATTCGTCTGCATTTGTGTTGTTGTCGTTTTTACGAGTGCCCGACGCCTCGGCATGCAACTGAAACCTCAATTAACCCCGTCGAAACCATATCGCCCCCAAACTTGAGGTATCTCAAAGAACGAACTGACAAAAAAATTACCCAACTTTTCCCCTTCATAGAAGGGGAAGTGGTTACTTAAACTGCCGGTTTTTGAATTCGCGTTCCATTTCCCGATTTTCCACGCGCTCTTTCATGCTTTCGCGTTTATCGTGGAGCTTTTTGCCTTTGCCCAATCCAAGTTCCAATTTGGCTTTGCCATCGGAGAAATACATACTGATCGGCACGAGCGTAAACCCTTTTTCAGACACTTTGCCGATTAATTTCCGAATTTCCCGTTTATGCAACAGAAGTTTTCGGGAACGCAACGGATCGTGATTCAATTGATTGCCATGCGAATACGGGCTGATATGGCAATTGACCAAAAAAATTTCATTACCTTGAACCCTGGCGTAGCTTTCCTTCAAATTCGACCGACCTTCACGCAACGCCTTTACTTCCGTGCCGCGCAAAACGATCCCGGCCTCGAAGCGTTCTTCGATAAAATACAAGTGTGACGCTTCTTTATTGACGCAAATATTTTTTCGTTCGCTCATAGTTCACTCACCACGTTCCGATTACCAAACATCAAAATAGGTTGTCGCATCGTAAATGCAAGAAAAAAATGCCAGAATCGAAAAATTTTTCTGCGAAAGCGGTGCTTTGGCACTCCTATTGTAAGCGCGTTTCTACGGCAGACGTTCGAATGAGGCATTGCGAACAGGGCGCAGGGCGGCGGCGAGTTTGCGGTAGAGATCGGGCGAGACGGCACGGCGTTCGTAGATCATGGTCTGCCAGATGTCGGCTTCATTTTGCCGGGCGCGTTCGGCGATGCGAGCGACAGCAGCAGGCAGCGCCGTAACGCGGCGGCGATGTTTCGGCGCATGTCCGGCCAAACGCCGAAACACGTCCGCGCCGAAATGGTCGTACCAGAGCAGTGTGTGGGCGGTGGAAAGCGATCCCGCCCAGGGATAACGATGCAGCCACCATATCTCCGCCAACCGGTCGAGCGCCGCGTCAAGGCTCGCCTGTTCCCGTCCGTTTTTTGCTGGCCGCGTTTCTTCATAAAACAAGCCGCTGAAAAATTCATCCCCGGCCACGCGCCAGAGTTCGCTGATGCCATATTTCTCAGGTTGCAGCGCCACTTGCGCCCCATCCGTCAAATCGAAGCGCCCGCAGATAAACAACGCCAACGCGTCGCGATTGGCCTCAAGCCATTGCAACGTGCGCCGGGCTTCCGGCGCGGTTTCGGTCGGAAAATCGGTGAAGGTCATCGCTTCGACCGCGATTCCGGCGTCTGACAGATTCTTTGCGGCAGCGGTCATGGTTTCCACTCCGATCCCTTTGTTGATCAATTCCAGGACACGCGGCGCGGCGGATTCGATGCCCAACGCTGCGCTCAACGCTCCGCCTGACGCCAAAACGCGGCAGCGTTCGGCAGTCAGCGCGGCTTCGGGGCGCATATCCGTGCCCCAGCGGATCGCCGCGCCGGAACGCTGAATCTGTTCGGCGACCTGTTCCGCAAAAACCGGCGACATGGCGTCTTGCGAAAAGTAGAAGACGCGGCAGGCGTGACGTTGCGCAAGCTGCGCGACCTGTTGCGCCACGATGTCCGGCGGGCGCTGGCGATAGCGTGCCGTGCCATGTTCCGCAAGCCCGTAGTGGCAAAACGCGCATTTGCCCCAGTAACAGCCGCGTGTCGGGTCATACGGCAACACCGGCGCGGGCGCGAGATACTTGTCAAGTGGCAGGCCATCGAAATCGGGCGCAGGCAGCACGGCGAGATCGGCGGCGCATGTGCCGCGTATCAATCCGGTCGGGCGTTCGCCGCGCTCCACCGCTTGCGCTAACTCCAACAACGCCGTTTCGCCTTCGAACACGACAGCGGAATCGAACGGCGTCAACGCTTTTTTCTGTAACGTATCCGGCAGACGCAGCAGCAGTTGCGTCATCGCCGGGCCGCCGACCGTGATATACATCTGCGGAAAACGGCGGCGCAGATGCAGCGCAAAGGCGTACGCGGGTTGAACCTGGCCGGGGAAGGCGACTGACAATCCGATAAAGCTGACCTGCGCTGCGGCGAGACGCTCGCATAAATCCTGTTCGACATACTCGTAAAACGGGTTGCGATCCGGCTGCGCGTCGGCGCGAATCGTGTCGAGCGTCAGCAGCGAAAACGGCGTGCGATACGACAGAAAATCGAGCGTCAACGGCGAATAGGCCGCGCTGATGAGGCGCAGCGCGTCGTCCACCGTCGCAATCGCCGCCGCATATTGTGCCGGATCGAAAAAGCGAACGCCGGAACGGTCGCGCAGCACGGCGACGGCGTCGTCAATCTGCGCCGGAACGCTCTGCGCGATCTGCCGCGCTTCCCAGAGATCGGCGAATGCCAATTGTTCGACATGCGTCAAGACGCGCTTGCGTTCTAAACGAACGCGGCGGCGTTCTACTCGTTCCGCCAATGTTTCCAGCGCATCGCGGCGCAGCATGCGGCAATATGCCTCGATATTGGCGTCAATCGGCAACACCTCGACGCCGTGCGTTCGCAGATACGCCGTCAGGGTCGGCAGCGCGAGATACGGCGCGGTCGGATCGCAGGTCGGCGGATAAATCAGGACAATGTTCGGCATAGCGGCTCAAATGCCGTGCCCGCGTAGATTTGTCAAGTTTCTTGCGAATCGGAGAAAGATCGGTTGACAAAAATCCCTTGCCGTATCCGAATAGAACGCTGACGACGCGAAAATGGCAAAAACCCAGTCAGGGTTCGACCCATCAATCTTAGGTTCGCTATATCAGAGGGGAACAACGTGAAAGAATTCGATTGGACATGGATCGCGAAGATCGAAGCCCTGTGCAAAGAGGCTGGCGCGTTTCAGATGCAGCATTTCCGCGAACGCGAGCCGGGTTGGGGCGACGAAAAAGAGGAAAAAAATTACGTCTCGTATATTGATGTGGAAACCGAACGAATGTTGAAAAAGGGATTGCTCGCCCTCTGCCCGGACGCCGGTTTTTACGGCGAAGAGGGCGAGCGGATTCGGAACGACGCACTGGAATGGATCGTTGACCCGCTCGACGGCACGACCAATTATCTGAGCGGCTATGAAGTCTTTACGATTTCCATCGGGCTTGCGCAGCAGGGCGAACCGGCGCTCGGTGTGGTTTATCGCCCGTTCACCGGCGACTGTTTCAGCGCGATACGCGGACAGGGCGCGCGGAAAAACGGCAAACCGCTGCCGAAACGTCCGACCATGCCGCTGTCGAAGGCGCTGATCGGCACAGGCTCGCCGTTTCGGTCGCCCGATTTGGTCGAGAGTTTTTTCGCCTGCGTCAAAGACGTGATGCGCGTCTGCCGCGACATCCGGCGGCCTGGCTCGGCGGCGCTCGATTTGTCTTACGTTGCCGCCGGATATTTGCAGGGCTTCTGGGAACAGGATTTACAGGCGTATGATGTCGCCGCCGCGCTCTGCATCCTTTCGGAATGCGGCTGCCGCTATTCCACATTGGGCGGCAAACCGTACGACATGTTTGCGGATCGCGTGTTCATCACGGGCGTTCCGGGCGTGCATGACGAACTATGCGAGATCGTGAGCCGGTATTATTGAGGGAGCGCTATAATGAAAAAAACGAATATCTGGACGATTTGGGCGGTTCCGCTGCTTGTGGCGGCGATCTTGCTGATGCTGGCCGGTATCATGAGTTATTTCCAGCGGCTTCGCGTGGAAGCCGAATTATCCGCGCTTCTCCCGGACGCGCCGCTGGCCTCCATACACATCGCGTCGTTGAGCGCGCGTTTGCCGCAATTGTCGGACAGCGCACCGTATCGTCACATCCTGACAGCGCCCGCATTTCAGCAGCTTCAGCAGACGCCGGAATGGAAGGAATTCGCCGCGTCGTTTCCCGAAAAATTCTTGCTGAACCCGATGCGTCTGATTGGAGAAGATGTGATCGTCAGTATTCATGAAAATAGCGGCAATGAGGACATTCCCCCCACGTTGCTCCTGAGCCGTGTGGATTGGGTCGCCCGAAAAACAGAACAGCTATTTTATGCGTACGACACGTTTTCGTGGAAACGGACAATCACGGTCGCGCAGCCCGGTTCGCGCTTTGCTATCTATCAATTCCAGCAGAACGACATGCTCTTTCCGCTCTACTATACGGTCATTGACGACGTATTTTTCCTGTCAACCTCGCTGCCTCTTCTGAACAAGACGGTGAAGAAGGCGATCACAACGAGGGCACATCCTGGCGGGGAAACGCCGCTTCTTTCCGTAAAAATTCAGCCTGCCGAATTCCTGCGGACGCTTGCCCGTTCTCCGTTATTCGAAATCGATCAAGACGCGCTCCCGGCCATCTCGCCGGACGCGGAATTTGCCCTGTCGCTCGATGCGTTCCCGGATGAAATCAGGCTTGAGGCTGCATTGTCTTCGGTCAAGACGCCCTGGCAGGGCGTCTTGACGCAGGATGAGATGACAGAGACGCCCCGCCTGGGCATTTCGACAAATATCGAACAGGATACTGCAATTTTCGTCGGGCTGAATCAGAGCGAGATCACGCGCATGTTGGAACAATTACTGATGATTTTCCCGAAGATGGAACGGCCTGTCCTGCTGCCGGAAATCGCCGAATTGCAGACGATGACCGATGAGCGTATCGAATGTCAATCTTCCTCGCACGTCGCGGGCGTGGTGTACGCGATGCCTGATGTATCGTGTCTGACAGCGTTTCGCGCGTCGCCGGACATTGCGATGGCGGCGATGCAGCGGACGCTGACGAGTGTACTCGATCAGAACCTCCCGTCGGGGCAGCGCAACATGGTGAAACAGTCCGTCGAAACGTATCGCAACGCCGCGATGGTCAAGGTCGCGCTGCTGTTTCAGGAACTCTTCGCGTATGGCGTGGTTCCGTCGCAAACGAACGGAATCGGCGTGCTGAGCGCGTCGTCGAAAACGCTCAAGCGCGAGATGGATCGGTTATTTGTGTTGGAACAAGCGCCGCCCTATCGCATGACCGCCGAACGTGGCGCTGTCGCACATATCGTCATTCAGCCGCCGCAATTCGCCGACTTGCTGAAAAATTTGGCGCAGACGCCTACATTTGCGATCCTCATGCCGAAAAAGAAGCATCCGCAGTTCTATGCGTCGCTTCCGCTGGCACTGTTCGCATTTAACGCGCTGCCGCCAATCATACTTGACGCGCAGGTCAACGACGCGACATTGACGTATTCCCTGTGCCTTACTGCGCCCTGAATAGAGCGCGAATGCTCCATGAGGTAAATATCAAATATGCTGTGTCCGTTTTGCATGAATCGTCATACCGCCGCAACAACGGTTTGCCCTGAAAAAGAAATCCGTATTCCGTCCGTTTATGCCGAGGATGTCAAACACGGCGTCCCGGTCGTCGTCATGCTGACCATCGGCTACAGCGGTCACGGCAAAACCTGCTTTCTCAGCAGCCTGTTTCATTCGCTGTATCATGATTCCGTTTCGGAAAAATGGCCGGGATTTTCCTTTATCGGCCTGACGATGGAGACGCTGAACCGCATTCATCATGAATTCGTGACGATCCTCGATCACGGCGATCTGCCGCCGAAAACGCCGATCATGTTCCCCACGCCGCTGATTCTGAAATTCCAGCGCATCCCGCTGAAAGTCAAAAACTGGTATAAAAAACACCTCAAACATCAAGAGATCGAGCAGCGCGAACTGATTGTGATTTTTTACGACATCGGCGGCGGCACGTTCGACGTGGACGAAAAAATCCGCCAAAATATCCCGGTATTGCGCGAAATCTCCACGCTGATTTTTCTCGTCAGTCTGCCGCAGCTCCTGAGCAGCCAATCGGATAACGGCGACATTTCCGTCGTGCAACGTCTGCATAAGCTGCTGAATACGCTGGTGATTGCGATGCGCGACCTCGGGCAGAAGCAGGAAAAAAATATTCAAATCTGTTTCACGATGGGCGATGAAATGTGGGATCGGGACAATCTGCTCTACGGGCCGCTCTCCATGCGCTTTTCCCATCCGATTCCGTATGCCGACGATTTCGCGGAGTATTTCGACGCCTGCCGCACTGATTCCAGCATTATCAAAGATCATGTCGAGTCGGAGTATCGCCAATTTTACAACACGCTCGTCAATAATTTCGGCAGCGTTCGCTTCACCTCGATGTCTTCGCTCGGAGCGCAGCCGACGCAGGACGGCAAAATCCTGAACCTCGCGCCCAGCAACATCTTCGACCCGCTCTTGAATTTATTGGAACTTGAGGGGTTATTATAGCACATGTCACCTGTCATTGCGAGCGAAGCAAAGCAATCCCGTGATTTCGGCGAGATGGATTCGTCGCTGACGCTCCTCGCAATGACGCAATAACTGATTTAGGATTGATCTATGAACGTAGAACAGCAGATGTTTACCAGCGGCAAGCCGGAATTCGTCACGGTTGCCATCACCGACGGCCTGAGCCGCGAAGAACGCATTGCGCTCGAACAGCATTCGCTCTATTTGCTGCCGACCGCGCTGATGTATCAGGACGGCGTTATCACGCCGGTGAAATACGTCTTTTACCCGCTCAACAGCAAGCGCGGTGTGGTCGGCAAAGCGGTCTATGCCGGGAAAGACAGCATGGGGCGTCCCGGCAATTATTTTTTCCATAATCTCGTATTCGGTTATGACGATTTGCAACGGGAATTCGACCTGAATCCGGCGGCGCTGATTCGCGCTATCGAACAGCAGGGGCTTTTTCGAACAACCGCGCCGCAAGACAAGTTGACGCCGCTTGAGATCGCGCCGCCGTCGCGCCTGCCGAAAATGACCGTTCCGCCCATCAATCAAGCTGGATTAGAGCAACTGCTATATATCGGCCTGAATCATCAATCCGTTCAATTGCCGCTGCTGCTTTACGGAACCGACCGCGAATGCCTCGATCTGTTAGAACGGTTGTACCCGCTGCTGCCCTATCAGCAGCGGCGCGAACTCTCGTTCGACACCTACGCTTACGGCACGGGGCTGTCGTTTCGCATTCAGGGCTTGCCGGAACAGCCGGAATTTCGGCAGAGTTTATCCCCGGCGTTGACGCTCGCCTGCGCGGCGATGCAGAGTAACGCGGCCTTTCAAATGCCGGAGCCGTCGAAACGGCTCGAAATGATTCGAGGGCTGGTCTTCGCGGGAAAACTGCGCGACCTGAACACCGTGTACGCCTTAGAAGCATTATCGGATGCCGCGAATTTCGTCGAATTCACGTCGCGCTTCGGGCAGGTTTCTGCTGAGATTCAGCGCATTCTGTACGATTTTCATGCGCCGCGCCTGCTCGCGCATCTGATCGAACAACGCAACGCAACGTTGCTCGACCAGCTTCAGCCGTATCTGACTGCCGACGATCTGACCGTTCTGTCGGCTGCGCCCGACATGATGCGGCGTTATGCCGAACAAGCGGACAACCGCCGCGTCGATATTTTTGCGGAGTGGGTCTGCAAGCGAACCGGCGAGTTGGCCGCGAATCATGCGCTTTTATTCGAGTTTCCGCGACTCTGGAACGCGCTGCTCGCCCGCATTGCCGTTGTGCCGCAAGAGGCCGCCGCGCTGCTTCTGCCGCTTGCGCTCTTTCCGAAATATTATTCGCCAGAATATGACGCCGCGTTATTCGGTCTGCTGCTCGGCATTTTGCCGCAGATCAAACCGCAGAAGGACTTCGTCAAAGCATTTCTCCCACTCGTCGAAACGTTTCCGCGCCCGTCTTCGCAGGCGTTGACGCTGCTGCGCGACGCGGTGATGTTCGAATTGACAAAAAATAATGTCCTCTTTGAACGCTTGTTAGACAGCGATGTGTCCGTTCTGGCAGAGGAAAAACGCGGCGCGGCGATGCGCGTTATTCTCGCCGGAATTTTCGGGATGTCAAAGCCAAAGGAAAAACAGGCGCAGTTGACCACCGTCGTTCAGAAAGCCGTTAAACAGGCGGGAATGCTGCTGATCGTCCTGCAAGCACTGAACCCGAACGACATCGGAAAACCGGAACGAACGTTGTTGCAGGAATTATTCGAAACCGTTCCATCCGCCCAAAAATCGCCGCAGATCCTTGCGGAAATCGAACGCGTGTTGCAGCCGCCTTCATCGTTCTTTCAGCGGATTTCGGAAACGTTCGGATGGTCTCGATAAAGGAGGTGTTTGCTTCTTCTTTGTTAGATTTCAAGTTCATTGGGTTGTGCCCTGAAAGGGCAGGGGAATACAGCCTGGGGATGATGAACATCAAGAAAATAATCCGGTCATGCCGCAAACCCCACCCCCAGCCCCTCCCCAAAGGGGCAGGGCTGTTAAGTCCAGCCCAGCCATAAATGGCCGGTCTCAAAGTTCAAGCAGGCTGAAGCCCGCTCAAGGGCGCTTCAGCGTCCTTCGCCTTCGAGACTGGCGATTGATCGCCAGGCGGCAGCGAGAACTTAACAGCCCTGCCTCAAAGGGGAGGAGAGTGTTTCCCCCCTCTCCTTCGGAGAGGGGGCAGGGGGTGAGGTCAAAAGGTCATTGCCGAATTAAATTTTTAATCTTCGTCATCCCCAGGAACACGGCCAGCCACCGATGCGCCCTGAAGGGGTAAAGGGGCGAAGGAAGCCTGTTCCCAGCGGTTGAAACCGCTGTCTGTACCCCGCTGCCCTTTCAGGGCA
>CAZRSF010000108.1:0-14041 GCA_964602655.1 uncultured Candidatus Moduliflexus sp. | reverse complement strand
GAAGAATCATTTATGAATCTTTTGTCTATTAAAAACTAATGATTTAATGTAGTAGTCATCATAAATCGTATTGGCTAAATTCAGCACGTCCAGCGAAAATACCAGACCTAAGTTCGTGGCAGTTTTGCGGTTGAGCGCAATGCTGATCTTGTTCGGATATTCGGCTTTGATCGTCCGAATGTCTTCGCCGTGTAAGACGCGTGCAGCCATTTTTCCGCATTGCGCGCCCACCGCAACCATATCAATCCCAAACGCGCAGAGCGTGCCTGCCTGGACAGGAAAATCCCAATAGGTGATGGTCGGCTTTTTGAGATGTTCCCGCTGCCAAGGGTACACTTCAGTTAATGCGTCCACTCCGCTGCCGTCACGTTTGCGCGTCGGAGATGACCGCAGAACCCATCCCACTTCGGGATCGCTGCTATATTGGAGAATGGCCTGTTGCCAATCCTCGTAGATTGCGGCATTTACAACCGCCTTGAGCGGAATATGAAGGCGTTCGAGGGCATCAATCACACGTTCTTTCGAAACGATCCGGAATTCGGGGTTATCCAGAAAGACGACCTGTTGCCCCTCCTTGAGAGGCGCAACTTTCTGCAAAAACTTGTAGCTATTAAAGATCATATCCTGTAACGTGGTGTACACTCCGGTAATATTGGCTTTTGGCGCGCCATCTTCCGCGATAAACGGTTCAATATTCACGCGCGCAATCATTGGGATTGAAATTCCATTCAAGGCGGCCAGCAAATTGCTGAACCCCGTATTGTCCAAGATGACATCCGGGGCAATTTCCTTGATTTTTGCAATGACTTGCGCCGGATCATCTTGTGAGGTCACAACTATTTTTATAATCGTGACATTGTGCTGATCGACAAGCCCGGCATCGTTTAAACCGTCCAACATTTGTTGGGTAATAAACGCGTTAAGATTTTGTAAGTCCAGCAGTACAATTTTTTGCAGCTCTGCGGTGAATCCCATATTCGCCAATACTCCGATCAAGAAGACCAGCAGCACACTCATTGTCGCTATACGTTTCATAACAATCCACTCCTGCTCTGCCAAACGAACGATATGCTGGATCAGCGTATCGTTCGTTTGGCGGGCGCTAAAATGATACACATCTCTATCGAGAACACAATCCCCCTCTACGAACGCACCATTCCCAAGAAGTGATCATCGGCTGTTTATCGGTTGATTATATGGACGGTATCTGCGACAAGAGGTAAAAGGCGTTATGAAAGAGATGCCTTTTATGCGAGCAGAATGTTAAAGATTTTTCAATGAAGAGATCGATTGCAGAGAATCTGCGTGAACACTCGGATCGTCCCGCTCCGAACCGTATCGTTTGTGGTTCGGAGCGGGACGATCCGCAACGCATTCGCGGTTATCGGTGTTCGAACGTCAGCACGTAACTGACGCCGTCGCGCACATTTTCGAGACGTTGCAGGAAGGTGGAGAACCGCTGTCCGCCTTCTTCCCAGGCGACCGATTCGGCATTCTCATCTACGTCAAGCGATTGTTGCAGCGCTTCGGCATATTTCAGCAAGTCGTCAATGGCATCTAATTGCTGCTGCAACGAGCTTTTGGCTTGCTCGTCCGCAATGCGCTGATAGGCCGACTCTAACGCCTCGTCGCGTGTGCGAGACGCCAGAAAATAAATTTTTTCCGCGCCCGTTTGTTGATCCAATTCGAACGATTTGCTTTCCGACGGGAGATAATACGGCTCACCCTGCTTGGCCGGGTTGCGATTATTGAGCACCACATCGCCAAACGATTCCATTGGGAAAAGTTGATAGAGTTTATTTGCGCTATCTACTTGAAAAATATAGACATAACAATCTTCAGACGTGGTAAAAATCAGTTTGTAATGATCGCCCGAATGTAAGACGCTTCCTTCACGCAGCGGGAGGAATTCCCCCTGACCGTTTGCGCGATAGACATAGCTAAGGCTGACGAACAGCGCGTCGGCGTCAGCCGCTTGCGGTTCGGGTTGCGCCATTTTATCGGCGATTGACGCCTCAAGCGCTCCGCCGCAGCAGAACAATATCCCCAAAATGATAGCGATAACATGTTTCATAAGTTTCCCTGTGGTAGCGTAGGTCGAAACGACAGTTTCGGCCTACGATAATTCCTCTGCAATGCCGAGTTCGCGAAGTTTGGCGGCTAACCGTTCGGCGCGGCGTTCCGCGTCTTCGGCGCGTTGCCGCTCTTGCTGGACAAGCTGACGTTCGGACTCGGCAAAGGTCAAGACCAATTCATGCTGATCGGTGTAGAAGCGCGGCCATCGCGCTGACAGGCGTTGAAATTCGCCATCCCATGTTCCAAGCCAGAGCTGCAATTCCTGACTCCAACGCCAGCCCTGCTCGTTTTGCGGAATGTCCAGATATTGCCGTTCATGCAGCCGCCATCCGCGCAATTCGCGTTCGACGGGATCGTAACAAAAATATTCGGACGTGCGAAAGGTCTGCTCGTATAACGTCTTTTTCGTTCCTAAATCGGTCTGAATCGTGGAGGGAGACGCTAATTCGATAATCACGTCGGGGTAGCGTCCATCTTCCTGCCAGACGATCCAGGAGTCCCTATCCCGCGTGCCATCCACATTCAAGACGACAAACACATCCGGCCCGCGATAATGTTTCCGGCGCACCTGATCCATGCTGAAATAGACAAACATGTTGCCCCCGGCAAAATAATCGCTGCGGTCGCGCCAATGCGCGTGAACCGACTCGATCAGCAGATTCATCGCTAAGCGATGCCAATTCGTTTCCATCGGAATTCCGTCCTCTGCCGGCAGATACAACTCTTCCAGTTCGCGGATCATCGCGTATTCGCGCTCGTCAAGTTCAGGAAAACGAACTGCAAGGTCATCCGAATAGTCTAAGGTTTGTTGGGCTAATACCATGCGTCCCTCCTTTTTTGCGGGGTGTCGTTCGATGAATAATAGGCTGGATAATCTCATGCGCGACACCCTCTTCGTCTGTGAAAAGGGTGCCGAATCGGAAGGTTTTTGTCAAGCCAAATGTCAGCGGAATCAGAAGTACCAGGTGAAACCGAACGTCGCCATATAGTCGAACACGCCCTGATATTCCGTGTCGTCTTGCTGGCTGTAGGTCAGAAGATTGAGAAACGTATCCAGCGAATCCACAAGATTCAGGCTGCTGTTGAAAAAGGCGTAGAACGATTGATCCGCGAGATTCATCGTTCCGCCGCCAGTCAAATCGAGCCGATCCCAGAGGTCGCTGCGGTTCGCGTACAGCGTGGCGTAATGCTGGCCGCGAAACGCGAGATTGTTTTGCAGCGAGTAAGAGAGATTACGCGCTCCAAGCTGGCGCAATTGCTGCTGCATCGGCTCGTCGCCCTGATAGACAAACGCTTCGCCCGAACGTTCAACCAGCGCGTAATAATCGTCGGCTTCATCGTCATCGTAGCCTTCGCCGTAATAGAGATATTCGCCGGTCAGCGTTGTGCCGCCTTCGAATGTATATGCGCCGCCGATCAGAATTTCAGAGTAAATGCGGCTATCCTCGTCTTTGGCGGTGTCGAACGCCATGCCGAACGGATCGCTTTCAACTGGCGCGACATATCTGCCATTCGAGCCTTCGGCAAATGACGCATCGAAAAAAAGCACCAACGCGTCGGTGGCTGTCCATGATCCGAATCCGCCGACTCTGAGCCGGTCGTCATCCTGATACGACGCCACCGGGCTGATTGAAAAGTCGTCGAATGTGAAGGTCGCTTTCAGGGCGTAGGTTTGCTTGAACGACTCGCGGCTGCCTTCGGTTTCCGCCTCGCCTTCGCCGAAATTGATCATCGCGGTCAGTGAAAACAGATCATTCGGAATCAACGACGCAATCACGAAATCTTTCCCCGGCAATTCCTGCTGCGGGCGCGATTTGCCGGTGACGCGATAAAACGGGTTCGACGGCGACGTGATGAAGCCGCTGCCCCATTGCAGGTTGCGGCGTTCGGCAGACACGACAAACGACGGCAGAACGCGCCATTCCGCGTAGCCTTCGTTCACGAACACATCAATCTCCGAGTCGCTCTCGCCGTCATATTGGCCGTCCTGAATTTCGGTATATTCAGCAATCAGGCGCGGGCGGATACCGAGGCTGATTGCTCCGGCGCGAAACGCGAAATTCGGGCGGATGTGGACGGCGGCGTTCAGGCTGTCTAATTTCATCAGCGCGTTGTCAGGATTTTGCGGCGAATCGGCGGGTTGCTGCAACGTGATCATCGGCAGAATTTGCCCGTCATACATGACGCGCTCTTCGAACCACGCGCCCCAGTTTGTCCCGGAATCAGCTTCTTCTGCGGCATACGCGACGCACGGCAGGCACAACAAGCCAAGCAGAATGAATTCGACAAAAGATTTTTTCATAATGAACCTGGGCTGTTAAGTTCTGCCATTGCGCGGAGCGTCAGCGACAAAGCAATCCCGCGCTACCGACGAGATGGCTTCGTCGTCGGAACTCCTCGCCATGACAGATATTTTCCAGCCCTGAATCACCGCACGGTTTCCAGGCTGAATTCGGAGGCCGGAATCTCGGCGATGCTGATGTCGGTATAGGTCATGATGGTGTATTTGTCTTTCATGACGGCGTCGGCGATTTTCATTTCCGAGACGAACGGCGTCGGCTGACCGTCGAACTCGACCGTCGCGTCATACTTAAAAAACGCGGTTTTCAGCAGCTTGCCGGAGACGCTGTAAAATTCGGCTTTCACGCCGAGATTGCGGTCTTTCGAGACCCAGTATGTGATCTGATCGTAAGTGACTTTTTTCGTCTTGCCTTTCAAATCCATCACGTAGCACTCCACGCCGTCAACGGCTTCGCTGCCGGTGATCGCGGCGTCGTAGTCTTCGGCGTAGTTTGTCGAAGCAATGTCCGCGTTGGCGGCGTCGCCCATCAATTTCTGGCGCGGCGAAATGCTGACCGGCTTGCTCAAGCCCGGCTTGATGAACCACATATTATTTTTCTTCATCAGCATTTTCTCACCTTTCGACGATTGCGGTTCTAAGAAAATTGCGACCGAATTGTCGTTCTGCGCTTTAACTGTCAATTTCATGCTATCGGTTTTATCTTTGTTGAATGATTGCAAGCTGATTGTCCATTCAAGGCCGCTGCTGTTACCGCGTGATTTATCGGCCTGTTTCAAGATCGCGGTCGCGTCCGCCTCTTGCGCCTGCGCCGCCGAAAAATTCATAAGAATGATGCAAAGAACAACGATAAGATGAACAAGCATATTTTTTGTTTTCATAAAGTATTAATGGAACACTGATTGGGCTGATGAGACTGTTTGACGCTGATAAGAAAATCATTGAAAATCAGCCCAATCAGTCCTATCAGTGTTCTATTCTTTTATACATGCCCGAAGGCGTCCACGATACGTAAGCGGCTGGCTTTGAAACTTGGGAAAATCGCCGCGCCCCAGCTTAAAAATGCCAAAAATAGACCGCTGATGGCAAGCATTGACGGCACAAATCCGACCAACATCGGCACGGGTTCTGTCGAACCTGGCGGAATATAGGTCACATCAACGGTTTCGAACAGCCAGATGATCAGAAGTGTCCCCGCCAATCCGGCGATTGTGCCAATGAGTCCGATCACAAAACCTTCCGCGCCAAAAATGCGCAACACGTCGCGCCGTTTCAGTCCCAACGCCCGCAGCGTGCCGATTTCCTGCGTCCGTTCCACCACGCTCATGCTCATCGTGTTAATGACGCTGGTGACGACGATAATCAGCACGATGCAGAAGATGAACAGGAAGATCACGCTGAACATATCCCTGACTTGCGTGTAAAACAGCGACAATTCGTTCCAGCTTTTGACTTCGGCGTCGAATCCGATGGCGGGGAGTTGTTCGACAAGCCACTTCCGCACCGGTTCGGTCTCTTTCGTGTTCGACAACGCGAGCGACACCCGATCAACCGAGGTAGTGTCATAGAGTGATTGCGCCAATTCCAGCGGCATCAGCAGATATTTGTCATTCGTCGCGTCCGAGCCGGTGTTATAAATGCCGACGACATCCACATCAAGCGCGTTCATTTGCCCGGTCAGCGTGTTCGCCATAACGGGAAGCGTATCACCGACTTTCAGGTTCAGCATGTTGGCTAAATCGCTGCCAAGTTGCACACCGGTCGGCGCTTGTGCCGTAATCGGCGTTCCTTCGCCGTCGTATTCGGAATCATACGACGAACCGTGATCCAAAAACGCTTTATCGTCGGGATGAATGCCGTCGGCGATAAAGATGGTGGAGCTTGATCCGTTCGAAATCAGGCCGGAGACGCTCATTTTCGGAAGTACCTTTTTCACAGAGGGATTTTGAGCGACAAGCGCGGAAATCGCCTGCATCTCTTCCGCCGTAATCATGTATTTTTCAGGTTCGATTTTCCCTTCCACCAAAAAGCCTTTTTTGAAAATCGTCAGATGACCGAGACTTTCGCCGTAAATCGCGGCGTCGCCCATCGCATCGAAAATCAACGCAACATAGCCGCCGAAGACGTTAATCGCCATGAAGCCGACGGCGATAGCGAGCAGCGTAATCAGGCTGCGCCGGGTATTGCGAAACACATTGCGAAATGCGAATTGAATCGTATTCATTATCCATTCCTCCTGACATCTGACGTAATCTGCCCGTCTTCGAGCCATACCGTCCGTTGAACGTGGTCAATCAAGCGCTGATCGTGCGTGGAAAAAATAAAGGTCACCTGCTGCTGCCGATTCATGTTGCGCATCATTTCGAGAATCTGCTGCGCATTGACGGAATCGAGGTTGGCGGTCGGTTCATCCGCGATAATCAGCGCCGGCTCATGCGCCATTGCCCGCGCAATCGCCACGCGCTGCCGCTGTCCGCCGCTCAGCTTGTTCGGGCGGTGATGCATGTATTTTTCCAACCCCACCGCTTTCAAATGCTCTACCGCTTTTTCTTTGGCGTGATTGCCATTGGCGCGGCGGAAATGGAGCGGCAGCATCACGTTTTCCAATGCGCTCAAGACCGGCACGAGGTTAAACGTCTGAAAAATAAACCCAATCGTGCTGTTGCGCATCGTGGTTTGGGCGTCGTCATTCATTTTGAGCACATCTTTGCCTTCGTAGAAGACGTTGCCGGAAGTTGGCACGTCAATCGTGCCGATCATGTTCAACAGCGTGCTTTTGCCGCTGCCGGACGGCCCGCAGATCGCGATAAACTCGCCGCGATCAATATTCAAGGAAACGCCTTTCAGCGCTTCCACAGGCACTTCGCCAAGATGATAGGTCTTTTTGACATTTTCTATTTGTAATAACATGATCGTTCCTCAATTCCCCTCCTGGGAGGGGCAAGGGGTGGGTTGCCGGTTCTGGCGAAATCAATTGGGCAAAACCCACCCCCGCCTCTCCCAGGAGGGGAGTTCACGAGCGTCAACTCTGCTGTGTAACATGAGGTTATTATTAGCAGTTCTCTATACAGACACACATCAAGCGTCCGCACAGAAAAGTGTTCTTGTGCGTCATTTCGGATGTTGTCATCCGCTTCGAACAGGCGGCGTTACGCGTCCGCCACCACCTTTTGCAAGCCTCGGATCATGCCGGGAATCATTTCTTTGAAATAAAAGCGCTTTCTGAAGGCGGGAATTTTCAGCAGCGTTGCGGCAAGCAGATTCAGCAGGCGAACCCTATACTCCTTTTGCGGAAAATCATAAAAATTGTTCGCCTTGTAAAAACGATGATCCGCCTGAAAGACAAAACGCAAGCGTCCCCAGACGACATCGCGAAACAGAAGATGACCTCCAATACCTAAAAATGTCGCGGGTTGGATGTGGTGCTGTTCGGCGCAGCGAACAAGATGTGTCGCAAGTGTGTGAATCTGCGCGTCGAGTTCCGCCGAAGAATCGGCTTCATCCGTGACGATCCCGGCGAGATTCGCGCGTTGCAATTGTGTGTAGGCATGCAGAATCTCTCGCAAATTATGCTGTTGGCTTAATGCACCGGCAATCAGATAACCAATCTGCTTGCCGAACAACCAAGGGACATGATTATTGAAAAAACTGCGATCAAAAAATATTTTCCACCGCGCGGACAGATAGCGATCTCGAATCGTTCCGGCGAAAATCAGGATGTCAGCGGTCTTAATATACGTGTCAAACCATTGGCGATAGCCGTCTTTACCGTCCCAGGCGCAGACATTGTCGTACCCGCAACGCGTGCAGCCTAAGCAACTACCCTTTATGTCGAGCTGCGCCAAATCAAAGACTTCGACCTGCCCAGCGAACGTTTGCCGTAACTGCGCGACCATGCGCCCAATATTCGTCTGTTCATCAGTCGAGTCAGTCACAATCACCACTTTGCGGTCGCCAGTGTTCACATTAGAAATCGCTGGCGCGGGTAAATACGTCATCAGAGATGTTCGAATCGGCGCGTAGGCTTTGACTGTCGGTTTTGCTTGCGCAATCGCGTCAAACAGATGTTCTGCGAAGCGGAGAAACGTCTGGCGTTCTTTTTCCTTCGTCAAGTCGTTCAGGTCCGCCGAGTAATAATTGATGTAGCGCATCCGTAAATCGTCGCAAATCGCTTGAATATAGTTATGCGCCGTGTGATCGTAGAAACGGATCGAGGTCGAAAGCGCCGCCGCATATTTGTTCGCAAACGTTTGCTGCGCCTGCCGTTCCCAAATCAATTCAATGAAGCGTTTGTACCCGGCATGGACATGCATGATATAGACAGGAAACGCCCAAAGAACGCCGTCTGCCGACGCCACATCATCGCAGACCGCCTGCCATGCCGCCGGATCGCGCTCCAATTTGCCGAGCCGCTGCGCCACATGTTGAATGCTGAAGGTGTGTTGCGGAAACTTTTTCTGTAAAAAGAACACATACTGCATCGTGACACTCTGTTCCCCTTTCGGGCTGCCGTTCAAAACCGTGATTTTCATAAGATACTCCTTCAAGCGTTGTCGGTCGAAACTATAGTTTCGACTTCCTGTTACGGAATTTGCGGGGCTTGTCCTTCTAAATTCGGGATGCCGCAATCGTTCAGTCGGCTGTCAATACGGCGCTGCTGGTCAAGAAATTCCCACTCAATCACCGTCCGCCCCATGTATAAAAGCTGCTGTTTCGCGAATGCTGATATTGCGGCGGTATCCTCGCCGGTCTCGGTAAATGAAAGCATGATCAAGCCATGCGTAAAAATCCACATGACCATGAACATGCGCTTGAGCCGCTCCTCTTCAAGCCCTTGCAGATCGGTTTCTTGTTTTATGCGCTGCGTGAATTCAGCGATAAACGGCTCCATCTCCTGTGGGATTAACTCCCCTTTTCCAGAAAGATACAGTAACTTGAATAACTCTTTTTCTTCTCTCGCAAATTGCAGATAACGTAAACCGATATTTAAAAACGGAGAGGGCGTTTGCTCTTCTTGCAAGAGATACTGCACGATATGATTCGTGGCTTTTTCAAGCACGGCAACCTCTAATTCTTTCATCGAAGCGAACGCGCTGTAAATTGGCTGGGTCGAGCAATTCAGCCGCTGCGCGATCCGGCGGGCGGTCATCGCCTGAAACCCTTCCTGACGCACAAGCTCGAACGCCTCATTCAGTATGATCTCTTTTGAAAAATTAATTTGCGGCGGCATATTGAGTTTGTTCCTTTTTGTTATTCTTTGATATAACTTATATTATATAACAAATATAATATAACAATAGTTATCTGTCAAGAAGAAAAATAAAATTTTTGTAAAAATATATCCCTAATATAGGGATTGACAAAAATCTCTACATGTTCTGGTGATACCTGATATGAAACGAAAATAGACGACCCCGTACTGGGAGGTATCAGATGTTGGCAACAGACCATTTCTCTATTTAGGGATATATTCGTACCAGAAAATTTAAAAATAAATTTTTATGAAATTCATCGCTGATTTTCACATCCATTCCCACTACTCCCGCGCCACCAGCCAGGATTTGACGTTCGAGCATCTGCATAAATGGGCGCAGTTGAAAGGCGTGCAGGTCGTCGGCACAGGCGATTTGACGCACCCGGGCTGGCTGAACGAGATGCGCGAGAAGCTCGAACCAGCAGAAGACGGCCTCTTTCGCCTGAAAGACGAGTACGCCCGCGCCATGCAGCCCGACGTGTTCGCCGCCTGCCAGCAGCCTGTGCGTTTTATCCTGTCCGGCGAAATCAGTACGATTTACAAAAAGCGCGATCAGGTGCGGAAAGTGCATCATGTCGTCTTCGCGCCATCGTTCGATGTGGTGGAGAAAATTCAGACTCGCCTCGAAAAAATCGGCAATATCCGCTCCGATGGCCGCCCGATTTTAGGGCTGGATTCCAAATTGCTGTTAGAAACGCTGCTGGAAATTGACCCGCAGGCGTATCTGATTCCGGCGCATGTCTGGACGCCCTGGTTTTCGCTGTTCGGCTCGAAATCGGGCTTTGATGCGATTGAAGAATGTTTCGAAGAGTTGACGCCGCATATTTTCGCATTAGAAACCGGCCTGTCGTCCGATCCGGCGATGAACTGGCGCGTTTCCGCGTTGGATCGCTTCGCGCTGATGTCGAATTCCGACGCGCATTCGCCGCAAAAACTCGCCCGCGAAGCCAATCTGTTCGACACGGAATTATCCTACGACGCGATTTTTGACGCGCTAAAAAGCCGCGATAATCAGCGTTTTTCAGGCACAATCGAATTTTTCCCGGAAGAAGGAAAATATCATCTGGACGGACATCGCAAATGCGAAATCGCTTGGGAACCGGAAACCACGCTGCTGCACAAGGGCATCTGTTCGAAATGCGGTAAAAAGGTCACGGTCGGCGTGCTGCATCGCGTCAACGCGTTGGCGGATCGTCCTGTCGGCGCGAAACCGCCGAATGCCGCGCCGTTTTACAGTCTGATTCCGCTGCCGGAAATCCTGGCCGAAATCTATGAAACTTCGGCAACCGCCAAAAAGGTCGCGCAGGCGTATGAGGTATTGCTGACGCGGTTTGGCTCGGAACTCGGCATTTTGCGCGAAATTCCGCTGGAAGAAATCGAACGAATCGGCGGCGAACTATTAGCGGAAGGCATTCGCCGGATGCGAGCCGGAGCAGTGATTGCCGACGCCGGATATGATGGTGAATTCGGCGTAGTTCGCTTGTTTCGCGCGGGAGAACGTTCAGCGTTCAGCCATCAAACCGCGCTGCTTCCTGCCACTGCCGCCACCGGAGAGAAGCCGCGCCAACCTGCTGTAAGGCGAAACGCCGTTTCGACGCCCCCAAAACAAGACACCGCGCCAACCTCAGCCGCGATTCCATCCGAATCATCGAATGAAACGCCCGGAATACTGGACGGATTGAACGAGCAACAGCGCGAAGCCGCGCTCTGTACGGATAAATCGCTGATTATTGCCGCCGGGCCGGGAACGGGCAAAACGCGCACCCTGACGCATCGCATGGCGTATCTGATCGCGGAAAAAATGGTCGCCTCTCGCGAGTTGTTAGCAATTACATTTACCAATAAAGCCGCCGAAGAAATGGCGCAACGCCTGACGCGGCTGCTCGGCGAAACGGTGACGCGGCAGATTGTGATCAAGACGTTTCACGCCTTTTGCGCGATGATTTTGCGGCAAGACGGCGAGCGCATCGGCCTGAATCCGAACTTTGTCATCTGTACCGAACAAGACCGGGAAACGCTGCTGAAAAGGCTCTTTCCGGCGACGAAAGACAAAGAAATCGCGACGTATCTCGAACAGATTTCTACGGCGAAAAATCAGCTTGCCGCGCCGGACGATCCCGCCGTTGCGCGTGTATTTGAGGCGTATCAAGCGGCGTTACAGGAATATCAGGCGGTTGATTTCGACGATTTGATCGCGAAAACCGTCGAATTATTCGAGACCGCGCCAGACGCGCTTGCGGCGTATCAACAGCGTTTTCGCTGGATTTCGGTGGATGAATATCAGGATGTCAATTTTCCGCAGTATCGGCTGCTCAAGCTGCTGAAAACGCCGGAGGTCAACCTGTGCGCCATCGGCGATCCGGATCAGGCGATTTACGGCTTTCGCGGCGCGGATCGCTCCTATTTCCTGCAATTTCAGCGCGATTACCCCGACGCCGCGCTGCTGCAACTGCGCCGGAATTACCGCTCCACGCAGATGATTCTCGACGCCGCGCGTCAGGTCATCGCGAAAAACGCAGAACGCCTGCCGCTCGATGTCTGGTCGGACTTCGTCAGCCAGACGCGGCTTGAAATTCACCATGCGCCGACACACAAAGCCGAAGCCGAATATGTTGTGCATGAGGTCGAAAAAATGGTTGGCGGCACGACGCATTTCTCATTAGATTCCGGGCGCGTGGCATCGCATGAAGACGCGACCCGCGCGTTCGGCGACATTGCCGTCCTGTATCGCCTGAACGCGCAAAGCGCCGCGCTGGTCGAGGCGTTCGACCGTTCCGGCATTCCGTATCAGGTCGTCGGGCAGACGCCGCTCTGCGCCTACAAAGACATGCGGGAAATTTTGGCGTATTTATGGGTGTTGCAGAATCCCGACGCCCGTTTTCATCTCGACATGCTCGACAAAGAGCCGAAAGAACGTGACCTCTTTCTTGAAGAACTGCGAAAAGACGCGGAAAAGCTCTCAGTTGCGGAATTGGTTCTGAAAATCAGTCGGCGCGTCGCGCCTGCCACCGCCGACTCCAAAGGCGCGGAACGCCTGAAACGTCTGATCGAGCGCGCCAAACCGTTCGATTGCCGCCTGCGGGATTTTCTCGAATTCGCGACGTTGCAAAAAGAGGCGGACGACTACGATCCCCGCGCAGACCGCGTGACGCTGATGACGCTGCACGCCTCGAAAGGGCTGGAATTTCCGGTCGTGTTTATCGTCGGCTGCGAAGAAGGCGTCATTCCCTACCAGCGCGACGATGAACCATGCGATGTCGAGGAAGAGCGGCGCTTGTTTTATGTCGGCATGACGCGGGCGCGGGAAAAACTGTTCCTGACGCACGCCCAAAAACGTTTTCTCTTCGGCCAGACCCGCGAAAACGCGCCGTCGCGCTTTTTGAACGACATCGAAGACGCTCTCAAAGAGGTCAATGCGCGAGAACGGCGCAAGGCCGAGAACGTAACACCGGCCTCGCCGCAGTTAGCGCTGTTTTGAAAAGGCGTCAGACAAAAAATACTTGACCAATCAGGCCGTTTCGGAGGAATGGCAGGGCATGACATCATCGAAACCGCCTGATCTTGTCGTTAGCGACGGCTGCGGCAACGTGTTCGAAATTCCCGATCTCCGGATCGGCTGGCATGGCGCTTTGCAGCCCGGTTCTGGCCGAAATTCAGATTGAACAGAAAATACGATAAAAATGGGATCGTTACGATGCCGCGCCAGCAGACCATTCTCATGCCGCCGCAAACTTGTTTGCTCTGCTCACCATTAAGGCGTGTGATAAAAAAGTCCGTCTCTCCCATATTTTTCTTGTCAACATCTCTTTTTCAGGCAATTTATTCAAGATTATGAAACATTTGTATCTGTTTTATCTGATTATCATGTTTTCCATCGGCATGGTTTCGATTGGATTCGTGCTGTTTCTCTACCTGAAAACGCGAGAAGCTGTCTTACGTTATTACCTTTTTTTCGCAGTTTCGTTTTCAGCGTTATCCGCATCATCTGCCGTATTTTCCTATCTGATGATCAATCTGCCGACATTGCAACCGCATCGTTTCGAGCTTCTGATAGAATTTATCGTGATGTTGACGGCCTTCACCATGCCCTTATTTATTCATGTGCTGCTTGATGTGCCGCGGTTGCGAATGAAAACGGTGATTATTGCGGGTTTGCTGTTATTGACTTTCTCATTGAATTCAATCGGATTTGTGCTGGATTCACCAGGAACCAAACTGGTGAATTTAGTGGTCAGCAGGGGTATCTTTTTGGGGATCATGGTGTATTCAGCCATTTACGGCTTTCTTGCTGTGCGAAACGAACACCAGACAGGGAAAAAGCGATTAGCGCACATCTTTTCCATGCTCTTCATTGTTTTTCTTCCAGGAATCGTCATTGATGCACTTCTTGACGATGTCCTTGACTCAACGCC
>CAZRSF010000107.1:0-14435 GCA_964602655.1 uncultured Candidatus Moduliflexus sp. | reverse complement strand
GGTTGGGGGTGGGTTGCGGACGAGAAAACGCCGCACGTGACGACACCCACCCCTTACCCCTCCCAGGAGGGGAATCGCGGAGACGTTGCGACGTTTTTTACATTTTTTGAGGAAGCGGAGACGCCGAAAATTCGGGAAGATGCTTGCCGAGTTCCTCCAGTAATAACGAGGCTTTCTGACTCAGCGCATTCGCCTGTTCTTCCAAATCGCGGTAAATCTCTTCCGCGCGCGTATTGACTCCGGCAGCGCGAGTTTTCATCGCCGCCGCCTGCGCGCTTAATTCCTGATACAGCGGGGTGATCTGCTCGCTGATGACGGTGAGTTGCCGACAAAGTTCCCGATACGTCGCAAGGGCGTGTTCGCTCTTGAGCGCCGCCTGATCCCGCAGGTCGTCATAGCGCTGCGCCGTTTGTTGGCTTAATCCGGCGGCGTATTTTCCAAGCTCTTCATACGCGGCGGTGGCTTGTTTACGAGCGATGATGGCTTGTTCGCGCAATTCTTCGTACTCTTCGGCAGCGTGTTTCCCCACATTCATCGCCTGATCTTTCAACTCGTCATACGCAGTCGTCGCCTGTTTGCTGAACGTCGCCGCCTGCTTGTGCAAGTCATCGAATTCTTCGACGGCCTGTTTGCCGACATGCGCCGCGTATTCTTTCAGTTCATCATACGCTGTGGCCGCCTGCGCGCTAACTTGCGCGGCATGTTTCCGCAGTTCCTCGTATGCCGCTGTCAACCGGCGTCTGACCTCGACCAGGGCATGTTCCGGCATTGCGTTTTTCTGTCGAAGAACCCGTTCCAAATGTTCGTACGTATAGTGATGCAGATGTTTGAATGACACGATGTAGCCCATCGCTTCGACGAACATATACGGACGATATGTGAGGGTATAGGTGAGAATATCGAGGAAAAATTTCCGCCGCTGCCGATCCAGCGTAAACAGATGATACCGAAACGTCCGCCAGACCACTTTCAATTGCCAGAGACTCGGAAAATGAAACGAAATATCCGGCTTGCGCTGAAACTGCTGCAACGCGCCGATGACGCGCTTGGTATAATTTTCATAGCTGTACAACTGCTTGACCAACCAGCGATAGCCCTCGACCAATTGGTGTTTGGTCATGTTTTTCGGCACGATATTGACATCGAGCGCCGTGTTGTCCACTTCGAAATATTCGGCAGAAACATCGAGACGATGTTCTTGCTGTAAGCGCTTATACAGCGGCGTTTCCGGTACGGCTTGCAAAATGCCCGTCATAGACCAGGGAATATTGGCGGCCATGATAAAATCCAACTGTTCCTGGAAAATCTTCTGATCGTCATGATCGAAGCCGACAATCATACCGGCAGACACGGCGATATTATAGGATTGGATTTTTCGCACGTCTTCCAACAAATCGGTGCGCGCGTTCTGGCCTTTGTTGACTTCCTGCAAGCTCGCTTTGCGCGGCGTTTCGATGCCGATAAAGACTTTTCGGAACCGCGCCTGATACATCAACTCCATCAATTCTTCGTCTTTGGCGAGGTTGATGGAGACTTGCGTCATATAGTCGAACGGTTTGCGCAACGTGTTATTGAATTCGATAATCGCCGTCAGCAGTTCTTTTGCGTACGCTTTATTGCCGATAAAGTTATCGTCGGTAAAAAACACCGAATCAACGCCCTCTTTCGCGACGGCTCGCATTTCGGCCATGACTTGCGCGACCTTTTTGAAGCGGACTTTCCGCCCGAACAGCACGACAATATCGCAAAATTCGCAACCGAACGGGCAGCCGCGCGTCGTCTGAAGCGTGGCGTGGACGTATTTGCTCAATTTCATCAAATCCACGCGCGGCGTCGGCGAATCCTCCATATTGATCGGTTCTTGTTGAACATATTCCGCGTGGTAGTCGCCGCGCTGATAATCGTTGAGGAATTGTTTCCAGGTATATTCCGCTTCGCCGACAAAAATGACATCCACTTTGCCGCGACAGCCTTCCAGATTCAAGCCCGTGATCGGCCCGCCCAGCACGACGAGTTTGCCGCGTTTGCGGAATTCCTCGGCAATGCGGAAAATTTGCGGCCCTTGCATCAAATACCCGGTCAACCCCACAATATCACATGCTTTTTCATAATCAATCGGTTCGATGTTTTCGTCGCAAATTTCGACAGACATCTCAGGCGGGGTGAGTGCGGCAATGGTGGCGAGGCCAAGAGGACCGGACGTATAGGTTGCGCCGCTTAATTCATTGGAATATTCGAAGCCCCAGTATGTCACAGGAAATTTAGGTTTGATCAAATAAATGTTCATTCGTCTGTTCTCCCACGTACATGTAGGACGAAATTTTTTTTCGTCCACTCGTCCGCAGGTTTATGCGGCGCGGGTGTCGAAATGCAATTTCGACATACAAGACTCCAACAGCAAACAACGTGTGTTTGCGTATGGCCTGCTCATCAGGCCGCTCAGCGAAACGTATGCGCGAACGAATTCGCCATGACGATTCCGCTGAAAATTAATAAACGTAAAACTTCCATCACTAATATAGAAACCAATCCATAATTCGGTCAAGGGAATTTCGAAGAAATCTCATGCGTGGCGTATTGACAGAAGATGATCGCCGCAAGATATAATCCGACAACGCCATGCAAAAGGAACGATATTTTCAATGAAAGACCTTGACAATTTCCTGAGAGAATCAGGAGACACAATAGAATCTATTGTGTTTCCTTTGGATATTGAAATCTATGAAGCCAAACGTGCTTGTGACAACCTCCACTCTTCCTCGATGGGAGCATGATCCGGAACCCAGATTCGTGTTGGATTTGTCAAAACAGTTGCTCGCGGAATTCGACGTGACGGTGCTTGCTCCCGCTGCGCCCGGCGCGAAGATGGAAGAATGGCTTGATGGCGTCCATGTCATCCGCTATCGTTACGCGCCGTTGCGTCTATTGGAACGCGTCGCCTATCCCGGAAGCATCAATGCCATTTTACAAAAGCATCCGCATTATTGGCCGCTCGTTCCCGGATTATTTTTCGGATTATGGGCGAACATTCGTCGCCTGTTGAATACGTCGAACATCGCGTGTGTTCATGCGCATTGGATCATTCCGCAGGGATTCATTCAAGGCGCGTTTTTCTCCGGCCCCGCGCATCCGCCGTATGTGCTGACATCGCATGGCGGAGACGCTTATACGTATGGCGCGTCCCCGATCAAAAAGCGGCTTATTCGAATAGCGCTTCAGCGAGCCAGCGCGCTGACAGTGGTCTCGCGCGACCTTGCAAGCACGATCAGGCAGAGCTTTGCGGAAGCGGTCGGCGCGCGCCCGGTGCGTATTGCGCCGATGGGAACGTCGTTAGAACGATTTCATCCGAATGTTCGCCGCGACGAATGGCCGGCGTTACACGGCTTGACGCGCCCTGTCCTGCTGTTTGTCGGAAGGCTTGCGGAAAAAAAGGGCGTCTCGTATTTGCTGCAAGCCATGACAAGCCCTGAAATCGCAAACACGACCGCCTCCTTAGCGATTATCGGCGATGGTCCGCTGCGCGACGCGTTGGAACGCGAAGTGACGGCGCGAGGCCTGACCGAACGAGTGCGCTTTTTAGGAAGCCTGGATCACAGCCAATTGCCGACGGCGTATGCCTCGGCTGACATCTTTTGCGCGCCGTTTATTATTGCGAAAGACGGCGACCGGGAAGGTTTGCCCACTGTATTGAGCGAAGCTGGCGCCAGCGGACTGCCGTGCATCGCGTCGGATGTCGGCGGCGTGTCCGAAATTCTTGTTCACGAGCAGACCGGGCTGATTGTGCCGCCGAAAGACATTGCCGCCCTGACCGCTGCGCTGCTGCGGCTGATTCGCGATGAACGCGCGCGCCGAGCGTTCGGACTGAACGCCTTGACGCATGTCGCAAAATTCAGTTGGGACGCTATCGGAAAAACCTATACGCAGATTATTCGCGAAACCATCGAAGCCCATGCGCTTCGTCGTTCCTAACCAGAGGTTATGATCATGCAATTCTTACGCAAACATGCTCGCTTGTTCGGTCGCATCGCGTCCGTCTTGTGCTATCTGTTCGTCGCATACGTGCTCGCCCGCTATTTCAAGGATATTTACTGGGAGAAATTGCTGAAAACGGAAGTGAATTGGGCGATCCTCGTCGCTGCGCTGGTCGCGGAAACCGGGACGCGCTTTCTCCTGCCGCCGATCTGGATGTTTTTGCTGCGCGAATTCGGCCAGCCGGTTCGTCATTACTGGACATTGAATTTTGTCTATGCCAAGGCATGGTTAGGCCGCTATCTGCCGGGAAAGGTGGCATGGGTCGGGGGGAAAATCTATTTTGCGTCGCAAGAAGGGCTTGATTTGACCATTCTCACCTTAGCGTCTCCGTTGGAAAGCGTCATTCAGATTACGGCGAATTTAGTGTTAGGGTTAGGGTTAGTGACGGTGTTCAGTCCGACAGTTCTGGACCAAAAAGTCGTGATCTTTTCGTTGACATCGCTCGCCATCTTATTGGGCAGCACCTATCCCCCCATCTTCAATCGGTTAGTTCGATTGGCGTATAAAATCCTCAGAAAACGCGATTTGGAAGTGAAATACACGCTGCGCGTCAGTACGTTCTGGAAAACGTTTCTCCTGTTTATCGGATTCAGCCTCGCCTGCGGCTTCCCCTTCAGCCTGACATGCAAAGCGGTCGTCGTTGACTTCAATATGGCAGAGCATTTTTTATATATCGTCAGCGCCGCCACGCTGTCCGTCTCCATCGGCATGTTAGCGCTGTTTGCGCCCAGCGGATTGGGCGTGCGCGAAGGCGTGTTAGCCATGTTTTTAGCGCCGCTGTTTTCCAAAGAATCCGCGTTGGTGATTGTGGTCTTGCTGCGATTATCCGCCGTGCTCGGCGACGTGCTGTTTGTCGGAATTTCGCAAGGCATGAAGTGGCTGGCAACTCGAAGAGAAACTCCGTGAGCGGATGAGTCAACACATTGCGGCAACGGCGTTTTCCTCTGTCGCTGCCGCAATAATCGTATCACAGCGTCAACAATCGAATTTCTCTTCCCTACCACCCCCCATTTGAAAAATCGGCATTTTTCCATTGACATTCCACAAATGTTTTTGCTGTATTGACTCTATATCATGGAAAACTCTATGTTTATCATCTATTCGATTGCCAGCGGGGAACAATCACGTTGATTCGCATACCTTACAAAAGAGACCTGTTGGCCTTTCTGAGCGGAACGCTGATCTGTTGCGCGCTGACTGGCGTGCAAGAAGTCTTGCTGGGTTTTCCGATCATCCTCAGAAGCCTCCCCTGGTGTTTCCTGTTTGGCGGCGGGCTTGGCGTGCTTCTCTATCGGAGGCATCGCCAACGCCTTCAGGCGTCGGAGCCGTTCAAAGCCTTAGAAGGACAGGTCGAAGAGCAAGCGGCGGAACTCGCCAATATGAATCAGCAATTGACCATGCTCTACGATATTGGTCATGCCATGACCGCGTCGCTGCATCTGAAAGACGCGCTTCGTACGATTACCCACAGCGCGGCGGAATTATTGGCGACCGATACGGTCGTCATCCTGCTTCGCGATGACGACGATCAGGAACTGCGTCTTCAAGGCGCATACGGTCTGAGCGGCGCAAAGCTTCGCAACGCGCATCAATACATCAGCACCTTCGTCTCGGAACAGGTCGCCCAATCAGGGCAGCCGATCATCGCCAACGACCTGCCGAACGATGCGCGCTTTCATATTCCCTCCCCCGTTCAGGATGGCTTGCTCGCCTGCCTCAGTGTTCCATTGCGCATCGCGGACAAAATCATCGGGACGTTAGACGCCTATAGCGCGACAAAACGCTATGCGTTCAGCACGAACCACATTCGCTTGTTGGAAATGATCGCCGCACAGGCCGCGATTGCGATTGAAAACGCGCGATTATATGAACGTGTCACACAGACAAACATGGATTTGGAACGGCGCGTCGAGGAACGAACGGAAGCGCTTATGCTCGCGAATGATCGCCTGATGGCCGAAGTCGAAGAACGTCGCCGCATCGAAAAGTCGTTGGATAAAGAGCGCAACTTGCTGCGGACGCTGATCGATCATCTCCCGGACAACATTTATGTCAAAAATCTGCACGGCCAGTTTCTGACGGCGAACCCGGTCACGGCGCGTTTCATGGGAGTGTCTCACCCTGCCGAGCTGATCGGAAAGACCGATTTCGACTTCTATCCGCGCGAGTTAGCCAGCGCGTTTCAGGCCGATGAACAAGAGATCGTTCGAACCGGCGAAGCCCGCATCAACAAGGAAGAACCGATTCTCTATCACGAGACCGAAACGCAGGGCTGGCTGCTCAGCAGCAAAATTCCGTTTCCCGATGACGAAGGGCGTATCATCGGCATTGTCGGAATCGGCCATGACATCAGCGAGCAAAAACATATTCAACACATGTTGCAACGGCATAACCAGGAATTGGAATGGCTGAATCAGATGTATGAAATGCTGCATGTTTGCCAAACGGAAACCGAAACATATACGGCGTTAGCATCGATCTGTCAGCAATTTTTCCCGGAAGACGCCGGGGGATTGCTCCTGTTGCAATCAGACGACGAACAGCTTCATATCGCGCAGACGTGGAACGATTTTCCTTCGGAGGTGTCTTGCGCCTGCCGCAAAAGTCTTTGCCAACTGTTAGCGAAAGACGCGTTGGCGCTCCAACATCTGCCGCTCCCGTCGCACTCGTATTGCCGCGAAATCTCGCTTTCAGACAAACCGTGCTTATGTGTGCCGATTGTCGCGCACGATGAAAAAATCGGCATTCTGATGCTCTGCTCTCCTGGAACGGACGGGCGGGCGGCGATATTCGGGATCGCGATGACCGAAAAATTAGCGCTCATGGCGCGGATCGTCGCGCAGTACGCGCTCTCGCTCTCCAATCTGCGCCTGAGGGAGAAATTGCGCATCGAGTCTATTCACGACGCCTTAACCGGCTTATATAATCGGCGCTACATGGAAAGCGTGCTGGAACAGGAAAAATTTCGGTTGAAACGCCATCCGTCGCCGCTGTCCATCGTGATGCTGGACATAGACCATTTCAAACACTTTAACGACCAATATACTCACGACGCTGGCGATGCGGTGTTAAAAGGGTTGGGGCAGTTTTTGAAGTTACAGATTCGCGGCGAGGACATTGCCTGCCGGTATGGCGGCGAGGAATTTCTGCTGATCCTGATCAGCGCCACCTTAGAGATTGCTCGCCTTCGCGCGGAATATATCCGGCAGGAGCTTGAAAAGCTGAAAATTCGTTATCGCGACCAGTATTTTTCACTCACCGCATCGCTTGGAGTGGCAAGTTTTCCGGATCACAGTCAGGAGATCATGGACGTGGTCAACGCGGCGGACAAAGCCCTGTATTTAGCCAAAACCAGAGGCAGAAATCAGGTCGTTGTCGCGCCGTATTGACTCAACTCAGCACTTCGCGCGAATGGCAGATTTCCGCTTCTCCGAAGAAAAAAGGGATTTCCCGCGCCGCCGACGCCGGGCTGTCTGACCCATGCACCGAATTGTGGCTTTTGTCTAACGCAAAATCATGGCGGATTGTCCCTTCCGCTGCCAAAGCCGGATCAGTCGCTCCGATCAATTCCCGCGCCCGCGTAATTGCGTTCTCGCACGAAAGCACGACCGGAATAATCGGCTCGCCCGCGAGCATCTCGGTCAACGCGGAAAAAAACGGCTTGCCGTTATGCTCTGCGTAAAACATCTCCGCTTCCTGTTTGCCGATCCGGATCATTTTCATCGCGATAATATGAAATCCGGCATGTTCGAACCGCAGCAGAATATCGCCGATCAGTTCTCGCGAAACCGCGTCCGGCTTAATAATCACCAATGTCCGTTCTACGCTCATCGTCGTCTCCTCTCGTTTGTGTATTCCGCTTTTTAATACGCCCTGTCAGGGTTTAAAACCCTGACAGGGCTGAGCCGAAGAATCAAATCCCTTTGACGCCGGGCGTCGTGCCTTTGCGCCAGGGGTTCGGCGCGAACGCTGACCGCAGACAGCAGCCGAAGGCGCGGAACGCGCTTTCCCAGACATGATGCGGATCGTCGCCTTTCAGCAGATCGACATGAATCGTGCATTTCGCGCCTTGCACGAATCCGGCAAAGAAATTGTTCAGGTCGGCGGAGAGCATATCTTCGACGCGCTCATGCAGCCGCACCGCGCTGTTGAACGTGAATTGCGCCCGATCTTCGAAACCGAGAAAGACTCGCGCCAGCGCTTCATCCAACACGCCGGACGCCTCGCCTTCGCCGTTGATGCCGTCGGCTTTGCGCTGCCGGTAGAATTCCGCGAAGGCGTGTCCCATCGTCATGCCAACATCTTCGCAGATGACATGCCCGAACGGATAGTGGCTGACGTTCGTTTCGACACCGATATTCATGCACGACCGCCACGAAATATGCTCGATCATGTGATTCAGGAAATGGAGCGGCGTCTTGATTTTTTCGTTGATGTCCGGGTGACGCTCCTGTGTGTCGATCTCGATGGAAATCACCGATTCCCGCGTGATGCGCTTGCAGCGGACGCCGTTCGTATTCGCGTTCAGAATATGAATCCCCAGCCCTAATTGCTGTTCCGGCAAAGGCGACGCGGATGATTCCGGACGGAATTTGCGTTCCTTGAACGCCATCGCATGCGCGGAAAAACCTTCGTATTCGGCAAAATGCGTCACGAACGGCTTGAATTCTTCGTAGGCCGCTTTCGTCAGATGGCTGATGGAACTGACTTTGACGAAATCCCGCACCGACAGCGCCGAATAGGTTTTCGCGAAGCCGGTCGTCGGCAGAATCGCGTTCGGACCAAGCGAATAATTACAGGCGGAAATCGGCGTGTATTCGCCGAGAATAATTTCGCCAGCGTTGCGGATTTTTTTCGCTGTGCCGAACAGGTCGGCGGCATGAACCGACAAATGTTCCGGCGCGTAATCGTTGACGAATTCAATCGCTTCGTCGAACGTTTTTGTGACGACAATGCCGCCGAAACCGGACAACACGGTTTCGCAGAACGATTTGCGCTGCGCCGGCAGCTTGTCGAGCAGCGCCGGGAGATGCTTCATCGCTTCTTCCGCTAATGGCAGTGAATTTGTGACGAGATATGCCGAGGAATCCGGGCCATGTTCGGCTTCGTTCAGCAAATCGAGCGCGGTCAGATACGGATCGGCCTGTTCATCGGCTAACACCAGCGCTTCGCTTGGTCCGGCGGGAAGACCCGGATCAACCACGCCTTGCAGCAGGCGTTTCGCGGCGGTGACATACGGATTGCCGGGGCCGAGGACTTTCAACGCTTTCGGAATGCTGTTCGTGCCATACGCCAACGCCGCAATCGCCTGCGCTCCGCCCGCTTTATAGACATCGCGGATGCCGCAGATGTCGGCGGCGACGAGCGTGGCGGGATCGCTTTTGCCGCTCGGCAGCGGCGGCGAAAAGACGGAAATCTTGGGCACGCCCGCGACGACCGCCGGAATGCCGAGCATCAACATGACCGACGGAAACGAGCCTTTGCCGCGCGGCACGTAGAGCGCGACCGAATCTACCGGCGTCGTCTGTTCTCCGGCAAAGACGCCTGGCGCGATTTCTTTGACCCAGTACGCTTCCGGCTTCTGCAATTGATGGAACGCCCGGATATTTTTCGCCGATTTCTGCAAGGCATCCAAGAGCAGCGGATCAATCAGCATGTAGGCTTCCTGGATTTCGTCCAGCGTGACTTTCAGGCCGTCGAGCGGCACCTCTGCGCCGTCGAATTGTTTCGTATATTTCACGACCGCCGCGTCGCCATTGGCGCGGACATCCTCGATAATCGGGCGGACGACATCGGCAAATTTCCCGGCATCCACCGCCGTCCGCTGCATCAATTTGGCGCGGTCGGCCTCTGACATTTCCCATAATTTAAAAAGATTCATCGTTTGAAAACAAATAAGAGCGGAGTATAGGCAACAGGAGTGTCAAAGCTTGCTTTGACAGGCCAAAGCAAGCTTTGGCACTCCAATGGTTCTGCTTATACTTCCGTCCTTTTGTTTCGTATAGCATTATTGTAGGTTCCATACACACACTCAACCCTGCCAGGGTTTATTTACAGCCCTGTTTCGCGAAGTTTTTCGACGAGTTCGCGCTGTTGGTCGGTCAGAGACGCTGGAAGTTTGACCTGAATTTTGACGTATAAATCGCCTTTCTCGTGTTTGCCCATTTTCGGAAAGCCGAAGCCTTTGATCCGCATTTTCGTGCCGGGCGAGACGCCTGCCGGAACCTTCAATGACTTCTGCTCTTCTGCCATCGTCGGGACGCTGATGGTTGCGCCGAGCAGCGCTTCGGTCAGGCCAATCGTGACCGGCGCTTCGAGGTCTGCGCCATGCCGCTCGAACAGCGGATGCGGCGCAATGTTAATGACCACATACAGATCGCCGGACGCGCCGCCGGGCGCAGGCGCGCCTTTTCCAGACACGCGGAGCTTTTTGCCTTCTTCGATGCCTGCCGGGATTTTGATTTCGATATCCTGCCGCCCTGCGCCGGGAATCTGAAGGCTCAGGCGTTGTTTGCCGCCATGATAAGCGGTATGGAAGGGAATCGTCACAGAGGTTTCGATATCCTGGCCTTTTTGCGGCGCATAGCCCTGTCCGCCGCCGAATCCGCCGAACGGATTGCCGCCGCTGCGCCGCTGTCCGCCGAACAGTCGCTCGAACATATCACCACCCATGCCGAATTCGTTGAAAATGCTGGAAAAATCCGTGCCTCGAAAGATGTCGTCCTGGCTGAATCGCTGGTGAAATCCGTCTGCGCCGAACATATCGTATTGTTTGCGTTTTTCCGCATCGCTCAACACGGCGTATGCTTCATTGATTTCTTTGAATTTTTCTTCCGCGGTTTTATCAGTCGGATTCCGATCCGGATGATATTGCATGGCTAACTTGCGATAGGCTTTTTTCAAATCGGCGTCACTCACATTTTTCTTGACACCGAGCATCTCGTAATAATCTTTCATATTGCTACATCACCTCGTGTGTTCCGTCATTTTTATTGGAGCGTATTGTGTATCAGCACTATTTATTGCCATTGAACAATCAGGAAGGAGTCTCAACGCGAAGCGTTGGCACTCCTGAAACGTGTCCAATGCTTATGAATAATGCGATAACCCCACCCCGACACCTCCGTAACGGAAGAGGGGGAGAGGTTTTGCGTCAATCCTGTTTTATAATAACCAATCCGAGGAATTCTGTCAAGGGCTTGTCCGTGAATTGATAAAATTTTGAGAACGGCGCATTTTATACGAAAGACGTAATTGTAACTTGACAAGTTCTGCGCCAACGATTAAACTTCCATCTATCCTCTTTGTCTTTCTATACATAAACTACAAGGATTTTTTCAGGAAGACTATCAGCGATTGCGCCGTAAAGGTTAGGTTCGCATACGGCCGGATGATCGCATAACGTATTCATGACACGTGGAACAACATGACCGCAAAAGACGCGATTGCACAACGGATCAGCACACCTTTTTCCCTCTGGAAAAAACAATTGATAGAATCACTTCCCTATGCTGTCAATCGTTTTATCGTCATGCCGTTTCTGCGTCTGAGCACCCGTTCGATTATCGGCGAGCGCACCGCCCACAGCATTGAATCTATCGGCAAAGTCGCCAAAAAATATGGCGAAGGATACTCGGTCATCATCATTCCGTCCCACCCGATGGCGCGGCGGCACACGCTGGGCATGATGCTCCATTGCATGAAAATCTCCAAAGAGATCAGCGGCCAATATCCGCATGTCGTCTTAGCCACCGATGAAGTCACGTTTGTCTATATCAAAATCCCTTTCTTGAACCAGTTGGTGCAAAATTTCTATCGGTTTATCGGCACGCTCGGCGGGCATATCATGTTAAGCCGCAAAGACCCGAACAGCGCCTTCCGCGCCGGGATTGACATTGCGCGCCTGCTGCGGAATCAGTCAACCGTCGTGATGGCGGGAGAAGGGTATCCCCGGCACGATTCCCGGAAATACGTGGATGTGCCGAACAGCGTGGAGTTTTTTTATACCAAACTCAAAAACAAAAACATTCTGCCGCCGTCGGTCAACAAAACGAATTTTATCACCAAATTAGTGCGCGATATTCAAGCGCTGATTGACCGGGAAGACAAACAATCCTACCGTTCCGGCAAATTGTCGGATCATGTGATTGACAGCATCAAACAGATGTTCTTACGCCATCTGCCGGTCGGGCAGACGATGGATGTGGATGATGTGGTGGAAGAACTGCTGATGAGTTGGGGCGAGCGCTTCGGGCGGCTTCAGGGGATTGATCCGGTCTTAGGCGTCACCGTCCAGCCACGTCATAAAGCGATGATTCTGCCGATTGTCTTTATCGAGTATAGCAAAAATCAGCAGCATATTGACGTGCGGGATTATTTTTTGATTGATAACACCAGTTACACCGAAGTGAAAAGCAGCCTGCGCGAAATGGAGATGATTCAACGCTGCAACATGGCGTTCGATATGGTGGACGATCAGCGCCATGCCGATATTATCGCGCATATCTGTCAGTTTTGCGGCGTCATGTACACCCCGACGCACGATCTGTTCGAGGAATATCAGGCCGGAAAACTCCCGTTTTACGAACTTTCCTCCGTCGTGCTCGAAAAAATCAAAGCGCCGCGCAATCCGTTGGAATTACAGCAGGCCGAAGGTTTTCGCGATTATCTCAACAATTTTAAAATCGCCGCAGACATCGCCGGACTCGATGAAGAAGATCGCCTGATGCTGCGCGACGCGATCAAGCTGAATATCGGCGATTTGGAACAAGTTATCCCCTCCATCCGCATACGTCAAGCCTGGAAGCAGCAGGAAGTCCCTGCCGTTTCGGAATAACGGCCTCATTTTTACAAAAACGATTGCTGTTCCCCCTGCGGCAGCGTTTCTTTCTACGCCTTTTTGTAGGTGCTGGCGGTCGGCGGCATCTGAACGACCGCGCCAGTCAATCATAAAAGCATATCGTCATGATGAAACCGAAGCAGTGTTTCAATGACGTTCCTCGTGTGTTTGTTTCGAATATCGGATCAATAATTCAACAATCGCTTCGCAACTCTTCTCCGACAAACTCCCGACGCTGCAAGCATTCGCAACTCCTGAAAAACGCATGATTATTTTTCTGAAAATTTCGCTTGACAGAATCAGAGTCAATAAACATTTTATATTCATACGCTGACTAATGGTCATTACTTTAATAAAGGTCATAAAAATTATGGGAGTGCAGGAACGACGCGAACGAGAAAAACAAGCCCGCCAGGACGCCATTCTGGAAGCGGCGCGTGAAGTCTTTTTCTCAAAAGGACTGGATCAGGCGACGATTGACGATGTCGCAGAACAGGCTGAACTGAGCAAAGGCACGATCTACCTCTACTTTAAAAGCAAAGAGGATTTGTATATTTCGGTCTTTATTCAGGGGATCGAGATATTGACACAACAATTGACCGCGCTTCGCGAAGACCCTCGCCGGGCGGACGAGTTGTTGCTGGAAATCAGGGATATTTACTATGCATTTTACCACAAATATCCCGAATATTTCTACATCCATTCGTTGCTCTATCATGGGCGTATAAAAGGCAAAATAGACCCGGTCATCTGGGCGGCCTCGCATCAACAGACCAGAACATGCCTCAAGGTCGTCGCCGACATCCTGCAACGCGGCATTGAGTCCGGACTGTTTCGCCCGGTGGACACCTGGAAAGCTGCGAACAGCTTATGGGGCGCAGCAACCGGGATCATGATGATGTTAGACGATGAAGAACACCAGCAGATGGTCGGCATTCCGGCCAAAGAACTGCTGGATTATACGATGGAATTGCTCATTGCCAGTTTACGAACTCTGTAATCTTTGCGCCCGCGCGGCTTGATATTCAATCTGCGTACGCGCTCCACACTTATGATGAAATGGATTGGAAAATTCGTGATTCGATTTCCGAAACTCGTGATCGCCGTTGTGCTCGGCGTAACGCTCTTTTTTGCCTATTTTATTCCTCAAATCAAATTGAATAACGATTCCCGCGAGTTCATTCCGCCGCAAGACGAGGAACGCCAGTATAACGAGGCAATGCAGGAAATTTTCGGCAATGACGATGTGGTGTATATCGGCTTTGTCACTGACAACGTCTATACGCCCAAAACGCTCGCTAAAATCGCCACATTAACGACCGCCTTCGAAGACATTGACGGCGTGGAAGACGTGACCAGCCTCGCGACGATCAAAAACATCGAAGGCGTGGATGGCGGCATGGAAGTCTATCCCTTTGTGGACGAAGACGAACTGCCGGAGGCGGAAGAGCAGACGCAGCACATCCGAGAGCAGGTCGAACTCTGGAACGTGCTGGTGGACAATCTTGTGTCGAAAGATGGCAAAGCCACCTCGATTGTCGTGGAATTGGAACCGAACGCCAGC
>CAZRSF010000106.1:8648-15770 GCA_964602655.1 uncultured Candidatus Moduliflexus sp. | reverse complement strand
GCATCGGGCAGATTCGCCCTGAAGGGGCGTCTCATTGAGGCGCTCTTTCAGAGCGCAACCGCCGCATGCCCTCCTTCCCAGGGCTTTTCGCCCTGGGCTAATATGACCTCGCCCTTTCAGGGCAAAAAATAGAACTTAACAGCCCTGCTGCCAGGAGGGGAATTGCGGAGACCCTGCGTAACATCAGTTAACCGCTTGAACAAAGCGTAAAACAAGGAGGTCAGGATTATGAGTCAATCAAAATGTGCAAGATGTGATAACACTACATTCGAAATGATAGAAAATACACCGGAAGGATCGAAATTTCAACTCACGTTTATCCAGTGTGTGCAATGCGGGACAGTGATCGGGGTGCAGTCCAATGAAAATATCCCCGCGCTGCTGCATTTCATGAAAGACATGCTGGTAGAAATGATGCAGAAACAAGGGCTTTCGACTCGTTACGTAGAATAACGAGAGTCTGGGATACGCCTTTAGTCCTAACGGAGCAGGATGTATGTCGCTTCGGGCGTCAGCGGGCGACAAAGATGCCGTTCCTTGTATTTCGAACGCGGCAGCAGCGATAACGTGTGCAGCATTATTCAGTCGTATTGACACTCCTGATGCAGGTTCAATAGTAATGAATAATGCTATACACGGCAGATATCGAAGACGTTCAATTATAGAGAAGGAGAGGTTTATGATGGAAAATGGCTCAATCAATTCAATGATCAAACGAATTGCCTTTATCGGGAATTACTTGCCGCGTCAGTGCGGAATCGCCACATTCACGACCGACTTGTGCGAGGCGATTGCCACGGAATACAGCGATACCACGTGTATTGCCATGCCTGTGAACGACATCGAGGACGGCTACGCGTATCCGCCTCGCGTCCGGTTCGAAATCAAGGAGAAAGATATTGACTCGTATCGTCGCGCCGCCGACTTTTTGAATATCAACAACGTGGACCTCGCCTGCCTGCAATTCGAATACGGCATCTTCGGCGGGTCGGCTGGCAGTCACATCCTGGCGCTTTTGCGTGAATTGCGCATGCCTATCGTCACTACGCTGCATACGATTCTGCGCGAGCCAGACCGCGATCAGCGGCGCGTGTTAAAGGCTGTCGCCGCCCTGTCGGATCGGTTGGTCGTGATGAGCGCGCGCGGCGTGGACTTCTTGAAAGACATTTATGGTGTGCCGCCGGAAAAAATAGATTTCATTCCGCACGGCATCCCCGATGTGCCGTTTGTCGATCCGAGTTTCCATAAAGACCTGTTCGGCGTCGAGGGCAAAACCGTGTTACTCAGCTTTGGCTTGCTCTCGGCGAACAAAGGCATCGAAACCGTGATTTCCGCCCTGCCCGAGATTGTCGCGCGTTATCCGGATGTCGTCTATATCATCCTCGGCGCGACGCATCCGCAGGTGCTGCTGCACGACGGCGAAACCTATCGCTTATCCTTGCAATGGTTAGCGCAGGAGCAAAGCGTGGAAGAGCACGTGGTTTTCTACAACCGCTTTGTCAGTTTGGAGGAACTCGTGCAGTTTATCAGCGCGGCGGATATTTACATTACGCCGTATCTCAATCAGGCGCAGATTACCTCCGGCACATTGGCCTATACGTTAGGCGCGGGGAAGGCGGTCATTTCGACGCCGTATTGGTACGCCGAAGAGATGCTGGCCGACGGGCGCGGCGTGTTAGTGCCGTTCAGCGATCCGGCGGCCTTATCCACGCAAATGATCAGTCTGTTGGAAAATGAAGCCCAACGCCATGCTATGCGCAAACGCGCCTATCTGTTCGGGCGCGCGATGATCTGGCCGCAGGTCGCGCAACGCTATATGGAGAGTTTCGAACGCGCGCGCGTCGAACGCCGCCATGTCACCTCGCCCGGCTTCACCGCCAAATCGCTGGACAAACATCCGGGCGACCTGCCGCCGCTCAAACTCAATCATTTATATCACATGACCGACGAGACCGGCATGTTGCAACACGCGTTTTTCACGATCCCCAACTATGCCGAAGGATACGCCACTGACGACAACGCCCGCGCGCTGATGGTAGGCGCTCTGCTGGAAGCCTTAGGACACAGCGAAGCGGTCGAACTGGAGTCCCGCTATCTCGCCTTTCTCTGGTATGCCTTCAATCCTGAAACCGGACGCTTTCGCAATTTTATGGATTACCAGCGTCAATGGCTCGAAGCGGCCGGTTCGGACGACAGCCATGGCCGCGCCTTATGGGCGTTAGGCACGGTATTAGGCCGCTCGAATGCGCCGAACATCCAAAGTATGGCCGGACGCATGTTCGAGCAGGCGCTGCCCGCCATTCTCGATACGACCAGCCCGCGCGCCTGGTCGTTCGCGCTTCTCGGCATTCAGGAGTATCTCTGGCGCTTCGAAGGCGACCGTCGCGCCGGTCAGGTGCGGGAGGAATTGGCCGGGCGGCTGTTGGCGTTGTATCAACGTCACCATACCGATACCTGGCGCTGGTATGAAATCGGGCTGACCTACTGCAATGCCGCTCTGCCGCAGGCGATGCTCGTGTGCGGTCAATGGATGCCGGACAGCGCGATGGCCGAGGTCGGTCTGGAGTCGCTCTCCTGGTTGACCGATTTGCAGCACACGGACTCGGATGAGGGGCATTTCGTCCCCATCGGTTCCAATGGTTTTTATCCGCAGGACGGCGAGCGGGCGCAATTCGATCAACAACCGGTCGAAGCGCAAGCGATGGTCTCCGCCTGCCTCGAAGCGTACCGGATTACCGGCGACACGCGCTGGCGTCGGGAAGCCCGCCGCGCCTTCGAGTGGTTTTTGGGGCGCAATGACCTGAACTTGCCGCTGTACGATCCAAGCACCGGCGGTTGCCGCGACGGTCTGCATCCCGACCGCCCGAACGAAAACCAGGGCGCGGAGTCCACGCTCGCGTTTTTGCAGGCGTTGTTAGAATTGCGCCTGTCTGAAAATACCCTGTTAGCAAAGGAGGAACAATCCTGATGAACACACACTATCCCGAACTCTTGCGCCGCCATAGGCTGAATCCGATCCTGACCGCCGCCGATTGGCCGTATCCGGTGCATAGCGTCTTTAATCCTGGCGCGACGCTGTTGGCCGATGGCACGACGCTGCTCTTATGCCGCGTGGAGGATCGGCGCGGGCATTCGCACCTCTGCGCGGCGCGTTCCGCCAATGGCGTGGATGATTGGCAGATTGACGCCCAGCCGACATTCATGCCCGATCCCGAACATTTCCCGGAAGAAGCGTGGGGCATCGAAGACCCGCGCATTACTTACGTCCCGGAATTGGAACGCTATGCCGTCGTCTATACGGCCTACACCCGCGACGGGCCGGGCGTGGCGTTAGCGCTGACGGACGACTTCCGGCAGTTCGAACGCTATGGATTGATCATGCCGCCGGACGATAAAGACGCTGTCCTGTTGCCACACCGCATTGGCGACCATTGGGCGTTGATCCATCGCCCGATCAGTGATCCCAGCGCGCATACCGGCGCGCATATCTGGATTTCCTACTCCGCCGATCTGCGGCATTGGGGCAGCCAAAAGCAAATTTTGAAAGCCCGGCGCGGCGGCTGGTGGGACGCGAATAAAATCGGCCTCTCGCCTCCGCCCATCGAAACGCCGCAGGGCTGGCTGATGCTCTATCATGGCGTGCGGCAGAACGCTGCTGGCTGCCTGTATCGCGTCGGATTAGCGCTGTTCGATCTGCATACGCCGGAACATTGCCTGCAACGCGGCGATGAGTGGATTTTCGGACCGGAAGAACCCTACGAACGCGTCGGGGATGTCGGATATGCCGTGTTTCCGTGCGGCTATACCATTGCGCCTGACGGCGACACGATTCACCTGTATTACGGCGCGGCGGATATGAGCATCGGACTTGCCACCGGCAGCATTCGCGCGATGTTAGCGTGGCTTGAGCAACACAACGAAAGAAGAGAGCGCATACGCCCTACCGAAGAGGCATGAACGCCACCGCGAAAGAGCCTGATATGAATCGCGTTTGCGCCGAGGAGTGCAAACACGCGCGCTCGCACTCCTCGCTCGGCGTCAATTCCCTTGAATAATGCTGGATGCCAGCGCCTTGTGACAACAGCATATCGCCATCATCAACGATGATTCTTGAAAAAACTTGCCATGCCATTTGACTTTTTAAGAAACAGAAGCTACAGATTCTATGAGATACAGCAATCCTCGCCATGACAGACAACATGTCATTTCGGCTTGTCATTATGCACAATAAGGAGGAATTTCATGGGGGAACGGGTGATTTTTTGCGTTGATGACGAAGATATTGTGCTCAAAAGCCTGAAACGCGAATTGAAAAAGGCGTTCGGCGATGATTTTGTGATCGAAACAGCGGAAAGCGGCCAGGAAGCGTTGGAACTCTTCGAAGAATTGCTTGCGGAACAGGTGGACATTCCCGTAATGATTTCAGACCACATCATGCCGGAGATGAAAGGGGATGAGTTGCTCCGGCAAGTACATGAGTTATCGCCGAACACGCTGAAAATCATGCTGACCGGTCAGGCGGATTTGGAGGCGATTACGAAGGCGATCAATCACGCCAATCTCTATCGCTACATTGGCAAGCCCTGGGAGGCGACCGACCTGATTTTGACAGTGAAAGAAGCTCTTCTCCGTTATGATCATGAGCGGCAATTAGCTGAGCAAAACCGGCTGCTGCAAAATATGAATACCGTCTTAGAGGAGCAGGTGAACGTGCGCACCGCCGAATTAGAGGCGCAAAAGCAGGAGTTAGCGCTTGCCAACGCCAGTAAAGATAAATTTTTTTCCATCATCGCGCATGACCTCCGCACGCCATTTAACGGACTGATTGGCATGACGCAATTGTTTTCCGAACATATCGAAAGCTACACGCTCGATGATTTGAAAAAAGGATTCGATGCCCTGCAAAAAACATCGAAAACGGTGTATGAGCTTTTAGAAAATTTGCTCACATGGTCGCGCTTACAACGCGGGGCGATTGATTATTTCCCCCAGGAGATTGCTCTTTCTCGCCTTGTTACGACGATTTTTTCGCTATTTCAGGCGAATACGGAACATAAACAGATCACCATTATCAATGACATCGCCCCAACGATCATGGCGTATGCCGACCTGAATATGGTCAATACCGTGCTTCGCAATCTGCTGTCCAATGCGCTGAAATTCACGCAGCAGGGAGGCGTCATTCGTCTGTCAGGCCGCGAACATGACGACTGTGTCGAGATCGCGATTACCGATACCGGCATCGGCATGAAACCGGAGGAGATGGAAAAACTCTTTCGGATCGATGTCAAATTCATCCGCATCGGGACGTCCGGGGAAAAAGGGACGGGCTTGGGATTAGTGCTGTGCAAAGAGTTGATCGCGCAAAATCATGGACGGCTATGGGTGGAAAGCGAGGTCGGCAAAGGCACGACGTTCCGATTTACGCTGCTGAAGCCGCTGTTTTTAAACGAGCCGAATCATTGAGCGTCAGCAGTTTTTGCTTGACTTCCCTCCAAAAAACGGTTATGGTATGTCATATTTTTCGGATGATCACCCAATACCATAACGAGGGGGAAAATAACGTGAGCAAACATCAACAGACCACCGTCAAGGCGTCGAAGCTGACCGCATTTCTGGAAAAACATACGAATAAGCCTGTCAGCGTGGCAATTCATAAAAAAGGGATGAAATTGGATATTCAGGGCGAAATCCATACCCATGACAATCAATTCTGGATTACGAACGGCAACGCCAAAACGATCCTCCATTTGAAACCAGGCGGCAACTGGCTCTCTCGCATCTTGAGTTGGCCGGATCACGATTATGAAATGTCGGTCACGATCATGCTGTCGGGAGAAACGGTCGCCAGCCTGACCTTTCCGATGCGGTCGAACGAGAAACTCCCCTGTCAGTTGCCCAAATAGGGATGCGCATGACACGCGTCATGATCAACATGATGAGTGAAGAAGCGCTTGAGCCTCTGTTGAGGGAACTGCGAGTTTTTCATAAAAATATCTTGACAGAACATCCGCCTTCTCAATAGCGTTCAGACATTCCTAAAGACATGGTCCCATCATCTAGCGGTCTAGGATGTCGGCCTCTCACGCCGAAAACACGGGTTCGAGTCCCGTTGGGACCACCAAAAGTTCCACTCTTCTCATCACTTCCAAAATTCTAATATCATTACAAAACATGTTCCATGATGAGCGAACGAGGATGTTCGCGGTACAGCAACCCGTAACGCTGTCGCTGTTTTTGACAGGCAATATGCTTTTTGATTGACAAAATAACGGTGGGTACGACAGGCATGTCGCTTGCGTGTATTCTTCACGCAAGTGCAACATATCAGGGGAGATCATGCTGATGTATCAGCGGCAGTACCTCGTGTTTCTTCATTGATAACAGGGGAGATGAAGAAACTGATCGCTGTATTTTCGATGAGTCGGCGTGGTTGAATTTACAACAAACTGGTGTTGCGTGGTGGTCACAGCGCTCGTAATATCAGTCATGCAAGAGGAGTAAGATGAAAATGATGACGAAACATCAATGGGGAACGTTATTTGCAAAAGCGGTCGTATGTCTTGGAATGATTGCGGGGCTCGTCAGTTGCCATCGCGGCGATGATAATGACGACACGGCGACAACGCCAATAAATTCAGGAGGGAGGAATGTCGGGAAAAATCTGCTGATTTCCGATTCTTTGAAGAATGGAACGTCTGCCGCAACCTTGATCGGCGGCGGCGAATTCACGCCAGAAGGCTATCACATTACATCAGATAATGGATATATCGTATATGACACCGTAATTCAAGGGAATTTTCGGGTCGAATTCGATACGAAAGGGCTGACTGCTGGCGAAATGTATCATGACCCCGATGATCAGGCGACGCTGCTGTTCATGCAAGATGCGCCGTTAGGTACGGACTGGAATCAGTGGCAGACGATTCCACATTGCCTGTTCCAGATGATTAAGCTGGCCTGGTATCCTGGCAGCGATTCGACGGACGGCATGAAAATCAAGGGCGGCTGTGAAGCCGGCGCCTCCGGTTTCGAGCTTTGGAGTTGGACGCCAGGTCCGAATGGCTTATTTGTCGGCCCCGCCTTCCCTGGTTCAACAATGCGAAACCTTGTTGGAGCAGC
>CAZRSF010000106.1:0-8638 GCA_964602655.1 uncultured Candidatus Moduliflexus sp. | reverse complement strand
ACATATCACTGGGTTGTCACTGTGAAAGATGGACATACCGAAGGCTTTCGAGACGGCGCCATGTACTTCTATGGCGAAGGCTTCTGGCCTGGCGATCCGGTCCGCTTCATGTTCGGCGGCACGGGAATGTCGGTCGGCGGAGTCAGCCCGGATAACGCCATCTACTCGAATATCAAGATTTATCAGGATTAACACCTGTCGTACGCCATGCCCTGGAATCATTTTTCCAGGGCATGTTGTGTTTCAGGCAGTTCTTACACCCGCCGCTTGACGATGTCAATTGCCATTATGATGATCTGGTTTCTCTTCTTATTTCTCCTGGGTTGGGGAAGTTTTCCTCTGACCTTTGCGTTGTTTCGCCAATTTCCTGATCGCGGCTTTGCGCTCTCGAAGACGTTCGGCCTCCTGTGCGTCACCTACGCAATATGGCTGCTCGGCAGCCTCGACGTTGCGCCGTATGCCACGCCAACAGTGTTTCTTGTGCTTGCCGCGTTCGGCGTGTTGAATTGCGTCCTGCTCGTCCTGTATCGCCGCGCAATCTGGCAGACATTGAAAACGCGCGTTCCTCTGTTTTGCCTCTGCGAAGCGATCTTCGCGCTCGTCTTTTTCGCCGCTGTCATCATCAGGATGTATAACCCCGATATTACCGGCGCAGAGAAAGAACCGGATTTCATGCTATTGAACGCCATGTTGCAGACCGAGGGTTTTCCGCCCAACGATTCCTGGTTTGCAGGCGAATTCGTTAATTATTACTATTTCGGCTATGTCATCTGGGCGACCGTTATGAAAGCCACCGGAGTGATCGCCCCGATTGGCTTCAATTTGGCGCTTGCCACAATTATGGCGTTAGCGGCGGCAGGGAGTTTCGGGCTGGTGTATCACTGGACGCGGCGCGTGACATATAGCCTGTTGTCCTCGTTTCTCCTCATCGTTGCGGCGAATGCGGATGGCCTGATTCAAATTATTCAGCGCAGTCACGTGTTTCCGTTCGACTGGTGGCGCAGTTCGCGTATCATCCCGGACACCATTAACGAATTCCCGTATTTCAGCTTTTTATTGGGAGATTTGCACGCGCATTTCATGGCGATTCCGTTTTTGGTGCTGCTCATCGCCTTGCTGTCGGCCTGGATGGATCACGCCGCTCAAAACGATTCGCTGCGTTCTCACCTCCCGCTCTTTCTGTTCGTCGGCTTGGCATTCGGAAGCGCGGCGTTTATCAATACCTGGGATTATCCGCCTGCCGCCATTCTTACGGCGTGCTGCGCATTCGCAGCCGTCCGTGCGTCGCGGCAACTTGCGCGCCGCGCATTGCTGGCGCAGTTATTGCTCAGCGCCGGAATTGCGGTCGGCGTCATCGTCATCAGCCGGGTTGCGTTCTGGCCGTTTTATCAGCATTTCACGCCGCAGATCACCGTGAAAGCTTTACGTGTCGTGGCTGCGGCGCAGCGCACCGGCATCCTCGATTTCCTGATGATTTACGCCATCTTCCTCGCCGGACTGCTGCCGATGGCGCTTGCCACGCTCTGGGAACGTCTGCCGCTCCGACAGATGACTTCGAAAGACGTGACGTTGATCGCCGTCAACTGCGTTCTTCTGATCGGAACATTCTGGTGGCTTGGCGTGTCGGAACGAGTGCTTTTGCTGACCGCCGCGCTCAGCGTGATATTTTTCGTTCTCTGGCAGCGCGACCTTCTTAACAACACTCGCGAACATCTGCCGTTACTGCTGATCTGCCTCGCATTTGCCATCCTGGCCGGATGCGAGATGTTTTATATTCAAGATTTTTACGGGCATCCGTTAGAACGCCAGAATACGATTTTCAAATTTACCTATCATGCCTGGATTTTGTTAGCGCTCGGCACACCGGTCGTCATTGCGCGAACACAGCCGATGCTGAGGAAACTGCCGCAATGGATTCGGCTCGGATGGCGCGTCGGATTTGCGTCGTTATGCGGTGTCTGCCTGATTTACCCCGTGTGCGCCACATACGAAAAAACCAATCATTTTCGCGGAGAAAAACAGGGGGGCGTCTTTTATGTTCCCACGTTGAACGGCATCAGCTACATCGCCTACAATTATCCGCAAGAGTATGAAGCGCTGATGTGGATTCAGCAGCATGTTGATCGAAACGCCGTGATCCTTGAGGCAACGGGCAAGCCGTATTCGTTTTTTGGCCGGGTGGCGGCCACGACAGGCCGAACGACCGTGTTAGGCTGGGGGAATCATGAAGCGCTCTGGCGCGACCCAACGTGGCAAGCGGTCACGGAACGCACGGAAGATATTCGACAGATGTACGAGACGACCAATAAATCCGACATCATGCCGCTGCTGCTGAAATATCGGGTGAACTACGTCTATGTCGGCACATTAGAACGGGAGACGTATCTCAATGCAGGCTTAGACGCCTTTGCCGCCCATTTTTCGATTGTGTATCAGAACCCATTGATTACGATTTACGAGGTCACGCCAGACGATTCGATTGACAAATAGGGCTGTTCATGTTTCGACAGGCGCAGGGAACGGCATATATTATTTCAGGGTAACTGTTTACTATACATGATAGGAGTGCAAAAGCGACCCCGCGAAGCGGGTTGAGCTTTTGCAAATGCGGGGACGGCGTCGGTGCAAAAGTTCAACTTCGCTTTGCTCAGGTCGCTTTTGCACTCCTGTCTGGTAAATAGTTACATTTCAGGAAACTGTGTGCTATGAATATTTTATTGACGAATGATGACGGCATTTATGCCGATGGGATCGCCGCCATGTATCAGGCGCTATTGCGCGCGGGGCATCAAGCGCATGTGGTTGCGCCGAGCACGGAACGCAGCGCGGTCGGTCATGCGATTACCGTCTCCGATCCGCTGAAGGTCTTTCAGGTCGAAGTCGAAGCGCGAATTTCCGGCACGGCTGTGGTCGGCACGCCTGCCGATTGCGTCAAATTAGCCGTCAATGCGCTGCTGAAAACGCGCCCGGATTTGGTGATTTCCGGGATCAATCGCGGCGCGAATACCGGCAATCATGTCATCTACTCCGGCACAGTCTCGGCAGCGACAGAAGCGGCGATGTTCGGCCTGCCGGCGCTGGCGGTTTCATTGGATATTCTATCCACCAAATCGAAAAAGCATGATTTCGCGCCTGCGGCAGAACTTGCGGTCAAGATTGGTGAGGAAATGATGCAACGCGGCGATCTTCCCGCCGGGACGCTGCTGAATCTGAACGTGCCGGAATGTGACGCATCGAGTATCAAAGGCGTTCGCATTGCAAAGCAGGCGCGTTTTTTCTCGCTCGATGTGTATGAAGAACGGACAGACCCGTTCGAGCGCGTCTATTATTGGCCGAAACTCGAACAGGTCGAAGTGCTGGACGCCGCCGAGATTGACGTTGATTATCGCCTGTTGAAAGAGAAATATGCCGTGTTGACGCCGCTTCAGTATGATTTGACCGATTATCGGATGTTAGAAACGCTGTGCGGCTGGAATCTCGATAGGGTTTCGTCGCAATAGCGTATGCGTCCGAAACCGGCAGAGAGTGTTCAGCCGATACACGATGTATTTGTCGGAGAGAGGAGAAAACCGGGAAAACCGGCATTTTTTTCTTGACCACGCCGAAAACCTCTGCTAACGTATGTTCTATTCAGGAGTTGGATTACCTCATCAGTCAGATGAACATCGGACGGCGGCTTTCGCGTCAATAGAAGGAGTTGTGCTATGATTATCGTGGGAATTATCATTGCGATCATCTTTATCGGCATCCTGGTGTATTTGATTCTGCATACGCCGATTTTTACGGTCAAAGAACAGCAGGCGGTCATTATCGAACGGTTCGGCAAATATAATCGAGTCTTAGGGCCGGGCTGGAATTTTATGTGGCCGTTTATCGAAGAAAAACGAAAATTCAAAGAAACGACAGGCGAAGTGGATTTTATCGATCAGCGGGAACGCGCGGTAGATTTGCCCGCCCAGATCGTCATTACGGCCGATAAAGTTCAATTGGAAGTGGACAGTATCGCGTATTATAAGATTGATAATCCGGAACGCGCCATTTACGGTATTGATAATGTCATTGTCGCGGTCAACCAGTTAATTCGCACAGTCTTGCGCGATGTCATCGGAAATACCAATTTAGAACAACTTCTGAGCGGACGCGAAAGCATCAATAAAAAATTACAGTCTGATGTGTCGAATTCCAGCGTCAATTGGGGCGTCTCGATTCACCGGATCGAATTGCAGTCTGTCACGCCACCGACAAGTTATGCGGAAGCGATGCGGAAAGTTTCAGAAGCGGAATTGACGAAGAAAGCGGCGATTACCGCCGCAGAAGGCAAGAAAGAGGCGGCGATGCTCGAAGCGGAAGGCGAGGCGGAACGCATCTCCCGCGTCTATAAAGCCATTCACGATGGCAGACCGACGGAAGACCTTTTGAAAATCAAGTATCTTGAGGCGTTGGCGAAAATTGCCGACGGGCAGGCCACCAAAGTGTTTATGCCGTTCCCGATGGCGTCTGCTGGCGGCGGCGGCATTGGCGGAGATTTTTTCCAACAGGGTATCAGCATGGCTGCCGGAATGGATGCGTATCATAATCCGGGAGAAGGCCAGAAAAAGCCGAGCGCAAAAGCCATCGAACTCGTTGAGGATAAAACGGAAATCATCGCTGCCGTTCCGGTTGAAGCCGAAGAGAAACCGTTTACACAACGCGGTTATAAGTTGACGCCCGATTCTCTGCTGAAAATCCGGCGCGAAGGCATCCCGGATGAAGCCTTGGCCGCTTTGAAACGCTTGGAAGGAAAGGCGATGCTTCGCCAACCGTTTATCGCCGAAATCGAAAAAATCGTCGGCAGCAACAAGCATTTGTATTTTGATGTGATCATGAAGCATGCCCAGGAAATTCAAGTGAAAACGAAACAATCCTGACAGGATATTCCTGTCAGGTTTTCTTTTTTTCTATGAAACAGATCAAAATCAATATAGACAAAATCTCTGATTTTGACCTGAAACTTGCGAAAAATCCTCGCGTCATCGCGGCTATTGACGAGATACTTCCCTTACCGCTCGATGAGCGCGCTGTCCGTCTTCAGAGTCTGAGACAGCGCATTGCTGAAGGAAAAGCCAGTCTTTTCGAAGAACGGGTGTTGACCAGATTATTGGAGCAACGCGCGGCAGAATGGATCAAACTGCTTCAGAAGAATCTGCCGTTCATCGAGCAGGAATTACAAAAACGTCAAACTCCGCAACTCCCGATATTATCGTTCGAAGTCGAACAACCGGACGTGGTGGAAACATCAACGCCGCCGTCTTCGAAAAGGCAAGATGCGTCCCGTTCGGAATTGCTGGATTTTCTTGCCACGCAAAAACCGCCGACCTCCCGCACACCATCAAACATTCAGAAAAAATCGCTTCCCAAACGGCAAGAGTCGTTTCTTCGCCGTCATGCCAACGACGTGATCTTTGCGTCCATCGCAGGAGCGCTTCTGGCGGCGGCGGTCGGCTATACGCTGCTGTCAGAAAAACGGCAGCCGGAGATCGAAACATTTGCTCAACAAGAGAAACAAGAATCGCCTGAAGTCAAAGCGGCGCGCGAAGAAATTCAGACGAAATACGACGCGGCAGCGTATGAGCTTCGTTTCGGAACATTCGAACACGGCAAACGCGCGATAGTCGAACTTCTCCAGAAATATCCGACCGGTCAGCACGCCGAAGACGCCTATGTTCTGTTAGGCGATGTGTATCGCCAACGCCAGCGCGACGCAGATGAAGCGTTGAAATATTATCAACTCGCCATCGAGAAATTCCCCGCCGCCGCGCATGTCGGAATGACGCAGATCAAAATGGGCTTTGCTTACGAAGAATTAGACGATATTGCGCAGGCCAAAGAATTGTATCGGCTGATTGTCAGCCAGTATCGCGAGACAAGTCGCGTCGGCCAATTAGCTCGCGAGCGGCTTGCCAGATTGGAAGACACGTCAGAAAAATAACCGCCGACGCTTCTATGGTTTCTTGCCCGGCTCGATGCCTTTGCGCGTGATGAATTGGATAATTTCATTGAACATGCCGCGAAACACCTGCACTTCGCGCTCGTCCAGCGTGGTGCGGCTGAAGATATTCCGAATCGAACGCATAATCCCCCGGCTGGTCTGGCTTTTGAAAAATTCAATCCCCCACAACGCCGTTTCGATCTGCTGAAACATCCCTTCTAATTGCGCATGATCCGCCGGTGGAAACGTGCGCCGGCCTGCGCGAATCTGGAACGGCTGCTCTTGCGCGGCGAGCGATAATTCGTAGGTCATCAGCAGCACCGCCTGCGCCAAATTCAACGAACTGTAATCGGGGTTTGTCGGAATCGTGATATAGGCGTCGCAGAGCGTCAACGCGCTATTCGGCAGGCCGGAATCTTCGCGGCCAAACAACAGCGCAATCTTGCCCTGCGCCGCTCGTTCCAACAGTACCGGACACGCTTCGCGCGGCGGCATGACCGTATAATTCGCTTTCCGCATTCTGGCCGTCAATCCGACCGTATAGGAAATGTCGCGCAACGCCTCTTCAATTGAGGGAAAGCGTTGAATCGCCTGAATCTCCTGTTCGGATCGCGGCGCCGCCACGCTGATGCGCCAGAGATCGTCGGCGGCAGGCTCGATTACCCGTAGTTGAAACAGCCCCATATTTTTCATCGCCCGTAGCGTCGTGCCGATGTTGATCGGGTCTTTGGGCTCATACAAAATCACTGTCACATTCGAAAGAATCGCTGGAATCATGGAGTCCCCTGATGATGTTGAAACCAATGTTGCGTTTTGAGGCAAATTTTCACTAACATCAACATGACCGGCACTTCGATCAGAACGCCGACGACCGTTGCTAACGATGCGCCGGACGACAGGCCGAACAGCATGGTTGACGTGGCAATCGCGACTTCGAAATGATTGCTTGCGCCGATCATCGCGGCGGGCGCGGCGTCGGCGTATGGCAGTTTCAGCAGTTTCGCGGCCCAATAGCCGAGCGCAAAAATCAAGCAGGTCTGAATAAACAGCGGAATTGCGATCAACACGATGGATTGCGGCTGCGTCATGATGATCTCGCCCTTGAAGGAAAAAAGCAAGACTAATGTCAACAAAAGCGCGGCAATCGAAACCGGCGTCAACACATGCAGAAATTCGGTTTCGAACCAGACCAGCCCTTTGTGCTGAATAATCCATTTGCGCGAAAAATATCCGGCAATCAGCGGCAGCGCGACGTAAATCGCGACGGACAGCAGAATCGTCTGCCAGGGGATCGGCATGGCATTCACGCCGAGCAGGAAGCCGCCGAGCGGCGCGTAGAGGAATAACATCGTCAGCGAGTTGATCGCCACCATCACCAGCGTCAGGCCGTCATTCCCTTTCGCAAGATAGCCCCACATCAGCACCATCGCGGTGCAGGGCGCAATGCCGAGCAAAATCGTGCCGGAAATGTAGCTGCGCCAGAGTTCGACGGTTTCGCCGCTTTTAAGCACCTCCGTGCCTGGAATGAAGCCTTTGAACAGATACCCCAAAAAGAAGGAGGCGATGGCGTACATCGTAAACGGCTTGATCGCCCAATTCACAAACAAGGTCAATAGCACGGGCTTTGGTGTCTTTCCAGCTTTCACCACTTCGGCGAAATCAATCTTCACCATGATCGGATACATCATGAAAAACAGGCAAATCGCAATCGGAATCGAGACCTCGTACAGCGACATCTTATCCAGTTTTACAGCGAAACCAGGGGCAATTCGGCCTAACACAATGCCGCCAATAATACACAAAAACACCCAGATCGTCAAATATTTTTCAAAAATTGATAATTGACGTTCTTTTGCCATGCTTCACGCTCCTTGTTAAATTTTATCGTACCTATTTACGTAGCGGCGGACAGCCTTGTCCGCCGTGACATGGCGTTCAGAAAACGACGAATGCCATCCTCTCAACGAGGGCGGCGAACAAGGCTGTTCGCCGGTGCACGTAAATACATACATTTTATTCTTTGTCATATACCCGCTTTAGCCTGTTTACGTAAAGTTTTCAACAATACAAGAAATTCCTCTTGATTTGGGAATTCAATCGCATTGGCCGGACAAATTTTCGTGCATTCCGAACAGCCCACCATGCAGCCATACGGATTAACGACCAGGAATGTCGCATTCTGTTTCTGATAGACGCCGTGCTGGCAGAATTCTACGCATTTGCCGCAACCTGTGCATTGTTCCGCATGAATTGTCGGATACCAGGGAATCTGTTCCCGCTGAAGTTGTCCGGCCATCTCACTCGCCTCCGTTACGTTAACAGCGTTTTGATTTCGTCCACGCTCGGCACTTTGCCAGCGACTTTAACCACGCCATCCACCGCTAATCCTGGCGTGAACGCCACGCCGAAACTCATAATCTGATTGATGTCAGTCACTTTGACAAGCTGATATTCCATGCCGAGGGCTTTGGCGGCGGCTTCGGTATTTTCAGCGAGTTTTTTGCATTTCGGACAGCCTGTTCCAAGAATTTGTAATGTTTTCATGAGTTTTTCGCCGCGAGAATGCTGCCGGAAGTCCTCCTCCCAACAGATTCACCGGTTTCTTATTTAATGAGGTTACGCAGCGTCGCCGACAATTCCCCTCCTGGGAGGGGCAAGGGGTGGGTGTCG
>CAZRSF010000105.1:0-16231 GCA_964602655.1 uncultured Candidatus Moduliflexus sp. | reverse complement strand
CAAAACGATCTTAGCGATCACCAACAATCCTAAACGTCGCCCGGAACCGTATCATATCGTGGCTGCGATCTGCGATCCGAAAAATATGGAAGTCGCCAAAATGGTCGGCAAAGATGAAGTGGAATTGATTTTGGTCAGCGATTTGATCGAGCGCGTGGTCGCCCAGACATGCCGCCAATCGGGGTTATCGGTGGTCTATACGGAATTGCTGGATTTCGGCGGAGATGAAATCTATTTCAAAGCCGAGCCTTCCTTAGAGGGGAAAACCTTTGGCGAAATCTTGCTGGCGTATGAAGATTCCACGGTGATCGGCTTACAGCCTGCGGGCAAGACGCCCAACCTCAAACCGCCTTTCGATACGCGAATTCAGCCCGGAGATCGACTCGTTGTTATTGCTGCGGACGACGACAAAATCACGCTGTCCGGTCATGCGGATTATCAGGTGAACCAGGCCGCAATTCAGGCCGTCGAAGCGACGATGCCCACGCCGGAACGGGCGTTGATTCTGGGCTGGAATTGGCGCGCGCCGGGAATTATCAATCAATTGGATCGTTATGTCGCGCCCGGCTCCGAAATCATGGTGGTCGCCGCGTCCGAAAATGTGGAGCAGGAGATTGCGCAGCGCTGCGCGGAGTTGCAGCATGAGCGCGTCGCATTCCAGCAGGGCGATACCACGGATCGGCGCACGTTGAATAGTTTACAGGTGGAACGCTATAATCATGTGATTGTGCTGTCCGATGAAACGGCGTCCGCCCAAAAAGCCGACGCCCGTACGCTGATCACCTTACTGCATTTACGCGATATGTCCGAGAAACTTGGACACGACTTCGCGATTGTCAGTGAAATGCTGGATATTCGCAACCGGAATCTGGCGGAAGTCACGCAGGCGGATGATTATATCGTCAGCAATAATCTGATCAGTTTGATGCTGACGCAAGTGGCGGAAAACAAGGCGTTAAACGCGATTTTCGCGGATATTTTCGATCCCGAAGGCGCGGAAATTTATCTGAAACCTGCGAATAATTACGTGCAAACCGGCGTCGCCGTTAATTTCTACACCATCGTCGAAGCCGCTCGTCAGCGCGGCGAGATCGCCATTGGCTACAAGCTGCAACAGGATACCAATAATGCGTCCCGCGCGTATGGCGTCGCCGTAAATCCGAATAAGTCTGCGATGCTGACCTTCACCGACGCGGATCGAATTATTGTCATTGCGGAAGACTGAGACTCGTTCGAGGTTTCATGATAGAGATGCCCCGGCGGGGCGTCTCTACGAAATAGATAAGATCGCGGTGTCGCCCTCGGCGACTAATTCCGCCAATTTTTTTACGGCATCCGAAAGGCGGATATGGTCGCGCGCGATATGCTCGGCATCCTGCGCAAGCGTCTGTATATCGGCATTCAGCCGTTCCCGTTCTTCCTGATTTTGCGACGACGAGACCAGATTTTGCGCAGAACCCGCCGTCTGTCGCAGCAGCGTTGACGTGTGTTGCAGCAGGCCGCGAAGCTCGATCATGAGGGCGTGTTCGTTGTTCGCTTTGTGAAGCTCTGTCTCCGATGAGAGCTGCAAATCCGCCGCCGCCGTCTCGATTGCGGACACGAGCGCCCCGATTTCTTCCACTGAATTGACGACGGTGTTGGCAAGCCGCCGCACCTCTGTCGCCACGATAGAAAAACGCCCGCCGCTTTTTCCCGCGCCCGCCGCCTCGATGCTGGCGTTAAACGCAATCAATTTTGTCAAATCGGCAATTGACGTAATCGTTTTGACGGCGTGGCGAATTTCGCGAATTTTATCGTTCAGCGTTTTGACGCGTTCCATGTTGCTTTCCACAGAGTTCTGCATCTCATCGAGTCCGACCGCGAATCGTTCGACGCTGCTGTCAATGGCCTGCATGGACAATAGCGCCGCCGCTGCCGTCGCATTCATCTGCTGCGCGTCGGACGCCTGCTGCAAACACTTCTTCAGCCCCTCCGTTGCTGCCATCGAATATTCTTGCGTGAGGCTGGCATACTGATTCCCGTATCCCGTATGCGCATCAACCATTTTCGTCAGATCATCCACCGCCTGATGCATCTGCGAATTCGTCAGATGCATCCGTTCGCGCTCCTGGGAGAGATACACGGTCAATTGTCTCGCCGCATGTTCGGCGATGGTGTCGTCTTGACGCGTCGAGGTCGAGGACTGGCGTTCGCGAAAATTTTCAGGGATTGCAGTCAGGAGCGCATGAGCGATCCGCTGCATGAGGTCTGCTGTCTGGCGCAAGAAGATGGTGATGCTTGCGAGAATTCCACCGAACAAAATGACCGAACAACCGATGGAAATAGCAAGGAGGTGCCACAGTCGGCGAGTGGGGTCTTTTAACGAAAGGCCAAGAGACATCGCGCCGATACAGTCTGTCGGCTGACTGCCGGAACGGATGTCTGCGTCAACGCGCAAGATCGCTTCTCCGAACAGAAGGTTGTTTTTCGCGCTGAGATTGCCATTGGAACAGGGAAGATAACGAAATTCTTCCGGAAGAGTAAAATTGTCGTTCGAAAACGCACTTTTCGAGAAGAGCGGATGATTGTCGGCATTCGTAATCACAAGATAGCGAACCCCTTGCTGCGTCAGAAGAAGATCGCTGGTCTGCATCAGCAAATCGCCATTGTTGCGCCCCAAACTATGCGCCGCCACGCTGACATGCTGCTGAACAAGAGCAAGGCCGCGCGCGCGAACATCGTCAAGAAACATGCGCTGCATGTGAAGAAAGAACCACACATTGCCCGCAATCAGCAATATTCCGAACAGAATAGCTATGCTTCGACAGCGTGTTCTCAGGCGTTTCGGCAATGTTCCCGGTCTCTGTGTTTCCATCGCGCGATCTCCTCAGCCCTGTCAGGGTTCGACCCCCTGACAGGGCTGGTATGACATCAATTGCCTAACAATTTCAAGAGATTGTCTATCGCGCCGGTTCCGTCTTCTTTGACGGATTCGAGCAGCTTTTCCAGTTTTCCGCGCCCTTCTTCGCCCAAGCCTTTGAAGCGATGCGAAATGTCGCCGACTTGCGTCGTCCCTTCCACATCATAAATCGGCAGGATTTCGTTTTTAGGCGGATTCACAAGATACGTTTCCAACGCGCCATCGGCGCTTTTCACATACATAATCCGCAGATCGAACGGGGTGGCCGTAAAATTTTGCGCCATCGGCACATTCCGAAACGCGAACATCTTATGATAGAGTATGGACACATCCTGACGGCGATTTCCAAGCCACATGCCCGGCGAAATCATGCCGACCACCAACGAAATAAGCATTAGAATCAGAACCAAAATCGTATTTCTCAAAAAATTTTGCATATACGTCTCCTTTATTTGCGGAAAATTCTCGTAATGACAACTCGGTTACTTGCCAACAGGATGTTTATGCTCCTGCGCGTCCACTCGCATAACGATTCCCTGCCTGATATGTCAAGGAATTTCGGCGACGCTGTCACAACCGGCCTCGTTTCAGCAAGTGACAGGTGAATTCATCATGCACTCGGTTTTCAGCCTCATCAATTGCGTAATACATGCGCGGACATTTCCACGTCGCGCCTAAAATGCCGTCATGAATTGCCCAACTGCGGCCTTTGATCGAACGTTCCGCGCCGGGCTGCCGAAATGGCGTGGACGCGTCCAATCGTTCGAAGAGGACGCCTCCCGGCGCAAACCCTCGGTCAATCTCTTCCATCATGCTTCGTCCGGTCACGTAACGAAACCCGTAAAACTCTTGCATGATGGCGTTATGATACGCTAACGGCTCTGCTTTGACTTGCGTAATGCCGAAACGCTTGCAAAACAGTTTGACCCGCTCTAAAAATATGCGATACAGCCGCATTCCGCTGCGCACCTGCCCCGGCGCCAATCCTGCGCGCATCGCCCGAATTTCTTCGGGAATATTGCGGCAGACCGTGCCGAATTCCGTTCGGTTGCCACAACCGTCAAGGTCAATGTCGAACCGTTCGGAAAAGGGATCGTTGATGTTGACAAACAAGATTTCAATATCTCCGAACGACGTTTCCCGCATTTCAAGGAGAAACAACGGATCGGGAAATCCCGCCTGATGCCGAAGTTCGATGCGGACGGTTGACGTGCGGGCTTTGCTTTCGCAGAGAAAAACCTCTTCCCCGGCCTGATTCCGAAGCGTGGCCGGATCGATTCCGAATCTCGTCAACAGCGGCGGCGGCGCTAATGTGGCATAAATCGCGCGTTTTTCCTCATCCGGCAAGCGGTTGATCCGAAATAAAGGACGATAGCCTTCTAATTCCGGGACATCTTGCGCGATGGGGTCTTCCATTCTTTCATGCTGCGTAAATTTTGCCATATCGCCACCAACACCAAAAAATAGCGTTTACGTGTTCTTCTTGTCGTTCTTTGAGGATATCCTATAAAATACTCAGGAAGATTCGTCAAGAAAAACAGGACGCAACGTCTGAACATCGAAGAAAATAACTTGACAGAGTTCTTAACAATACAGACAATTACACCCCGTCGAAGGTAGGATTCGCCTCTGAATACACACCTGACTGCAAAGGATGGCTTTCTGATGAACACACGCATCGCATTACGCCGCCGCCGAGGATGGGCATGTTCTTTTGTTATGACAGCGCTTACGATACTCCTCTTGTCTGCGCTGCCGTCTGACGCAGCCGACATAGACCTGAATATGCAGGAAATTTCGTTCACGACGCCGGATGGCATGATCATCGCGGGGTCATGGATTCTTCCTGAAAAAGTGGCCGCAAAAACGTCGGGAAAAGTGCCTGTCGCGCTGCTGCTCCACGATTACGGGCTGAACCGACGAGACTGGAACATTTTTATTCCCGACTTAGTTCAGCATGGTTATGGCGTGTTAGCCATAGATTTACGCGGACATGGTCAGAGCCGCCGCGAAGAAGCGGCCTCGCCTCCGACCTCGGAAGACGTGCTGAAAGCTGGCGTCGCAGATATTCAATCTGCCCTGAACTGGCTGAAATCGCAAAAACACGCCGATATGAAGCGCATTGCGATTATTGGGTCGGGAATTGGCGGCGATTTAGCGTATTTGGGGCGAAGCGCATTTCCCAAAATATTAAAAGTCGCTGTGGTCATTTCACCATCATATTCGACCGTCACGGATGGCAAATTTTTCGGCATTCAATCCGACTCGGTGCTATTTTGCGCCTCGGCCAAAAGCAAAGACGGTCTTTCGATGATGGCTGCCGACACGCTCGCCAATTTCACGAAAGAGCCTAAAAAAGTGGTCATTTATAACAGCGCGGCGTATGGATTGGCGATGTTTTACAAACATCCTGAAATCAAAAAGGAAATTCTTGAGTGGGTCGCTGTCATAAAAACGAAAAAATAATCTATTTTAGTCACTGACCTTACGCACCAAATTCGGAACGATGACCGCGAATTCCCCTCCTGGGAGGGGTTGGGGGTGGGTCATGACGCGCAGGCTGGCGTTCGAGACCAACCCACCCCTTCCCCCTCCCAGGAGGGGAATCGCGGAGACACTGCGTAACGTGAGTTACTCATTCACAGCAGAAAGGACTCGGAGGACAGGGAATGAACGCGCATCATATCGGATTACGCACGAAATTAGCAGTGGTTATTCTGGCCGTTTCGATTACCCCCTTAATTGTCACCATGCTTTTTGCCATGCAATATGGCATGAAGCAGGGGCGGCAGCTTCAGGATGCGCAAAACCATAATCAGGCGATGATGCAAACGCTTTCAACGCTCGTTGACGCCCGAAAAAAGACCTATGATGATGCGCGCGCATGGGCTGCGACCGCGCTTTCAGGAGAACAGGCGGCATTCTTGTCTCATCTGCTTCAACAACAGACTGATCATGAAAACGCTATTATCCCTGAAATGACCGCGCTTAAAGATACGCAGCAGAAATTTCTCAGCGAGATCGAAATTTCGATTGAACAGCGGCAAGTGTTTTATCTCGGCTTTATTTTGTTCATGATCTGCGTCTCATCGCTCTCCGCGTTCTTTTTAGGGAAATTGCTGACTGCGCCGCTCGTGCGCCTGACGACAACCGCCGAACGGATTGCTTGCGGGGAAGTCGTGCAACATGCGCATACGCAATCACGCGACGAAATCGGCCAATTAAGCCAGGCGTTCTCCAGAATGACGGACTATCTCAAACGCATGAGCGACACGGCGATGCAAATCGCGCGCGGCGACATTCAAAATATTCCTCAACCGGATAGTCCGCTGGATGCCCTCGGCAACGCCTTTTATCTCATGGGAAACGTCCTGCGGGAAGTGGCTGAACGCGCCGACCGTATCGCCGAAGGCAACCTGAAAGAAACGATTGTGCTGAAATCCTCGCAAGACATATTGGGGGCGGCGTTTCAAAAAATGACATCTGATCTGGCGACAGCGATGCGGCAAGTCAAACGGGAAGTCGAGAGCGTCGGCATGACCAGCGCCATCACGGCCAAACGCTCCGAAGAGGAGCGCGTCATGGTGCAAGAAGTCCTCTCGTCTGCCGAAGAAACCTCGTCCTCGATGATGGAAATGCAGGCCAGCGTCGAAGAAGTCGCCAGCAATATGTCCGTGCTTTCGCTTGCCATCGAAGAATCGGTCTCTTCCATCGAAGAAATGGACATGTCCATCAAACAAATCGCATCCAATGCGACCGGCTTATCCCTCGCCGCGCAAGATACATCGGGGATCGTCCAGCAAATCGGCGACACCATCGCTCGCCTTGTTTCGACCGCCAGTCAAGCGGAGCAATCGTCGAAACTCGCCTCCGATTCCGCCAACGCCGGTCAGCAATCTATGCGAGAAATTATCGGCGGCATGACCGTGATTCAACGCAGTGTCACCACAGCGGCGGAAACGATTAAAATTTTAGGCAGCCGCTCGCAGGCGATTGGTTCGATTACGGATGTGATCAGCGAAATCGCGGATCAAACCTCATTATTAGCGTTAAATGCGTCCATTATTGCCGCGCAAGCCGGAGAACATGGACGGGGATTTGCCGTCGTGGCGCAGGAAGTCAAGGATTTAGCCCAGCGCTCCGCCAGCGCGGCCAAAGAGATCGGCGACCTTATTCGCGGGATTCAAAAAGAATCTCAAAAAGCGGTGCGGGCGATGGAAGAAGGGCGAGAGACTGTCGAGACTGGCGTGACGCTTGCGAATCGCGGCGGCAATGCGCTTGAGGCGATATTGATGAGCGGACAGCAAACCCTGGAATTTATCGCCGAACATGCGAAAATTGCGGAAGAACAAGCCTCTCTCAGCAAGCAAGTGCACGATCACATGGATAGCGTGCTGCGCATGGTCAAAGAAATCACGCGCGCTACGGATGAACAGCAAAAAGGCTCGGCGCAAGTGACTGTCGCGGTCGAACGCATGCAACATCTTTCCGAGCAGGTGAAACGCGCGACGACAGAGCAGAATCGCGGCACAATGCACGTGCTCGAAGCGATGGACAATGTCACGACGCGGGTGCAGGAAAGTTCGACGCGCACACAGGAAATTGCGAAATCCGCCGCAGGTTTAGCCAAAGAAACCGCCACGCTCGGCGCATTGATTCAACATTTCGATGTCGGCGACAACGAAGAAACTCTGCCCTCGCGGAACGCGCGGCAGGGGATCGAACAAAGAAAAGGATAGCATCATGGAAACCCAACTGAAGGTCTTATTTGTAGATGCTCACAGCGGATTTTATCGTACGCGACGGTATCATGTCGGTGATTTTTTCGGCCCGGTAGATTTGGGGCTGCATTTAGCCGGACGGCATAACAGCCTGAATATCGGCACAGGATTATTGGCCGGGTCAATTTTCCCCGGTTCGAATCGGTTGATGTTTACCGGATTTTCGCCATGCTGGGGCGGATTTTACATCTCGTCTATGGGTGGCGCGGGCTTGGTGTTCGATAACCTCGGCATCAATATGCTTTCGATTCTCGGCAAAGCGGACACGCCGTCCATCCTCTATTTGAACCGCGTACACGGCGAAGAAATCGAAGTCGAACTCGTGCCGGTCAATGTGGCAAATGTCTGGAAAGACGGGCGCGGCGGCATCTATTCCCTCTTTGATTATACCTACGCGCTCTTAGGTCAGAAATATGAAACCGAACCCCGTATTTTAGCGGTCGGTCAGGCGGCGCTCGCCACCGATTTCGGCGCAATCGGCTCCGTGCCGATTACCAACGGCAAGCTGACGTATGTGGATACCTGGGCCGGGCGCGGCGGATTCGGCTCGAAAATGCTGAAAGAACACGGCATTGCGGCGGTGATTTACGGCGGCACGTTTATTGATGAGGATTTCCGGGATCGCAAAGTTGCCGATGAATGGTTCGAGCAGCGTTATCAGAAAAAATTAGCGGCCAAAGATATGGAAGCGACCACGAAATACCGGTTCGATCCGAATTTCGAGACAGGCGGCACGTTCGGCGTCAACTACGCCACGCTGAAAGGCCAGATGATGTCGTTCAACTACCGCAGCATTTACATGGACGAGGCCGAGCGGCTGGAAATTCATGACAAATTCGTCTTGCAGCACTACCTCAAACAATTCAACGAAGAGACAATCAAGCCCAAAAAGCAGCGCACTTGCGGCGAGCCGTGCATGGCGGTCTGCAAAAAAATGAACGGCGAATTCAAAAAAGATTACGAGCCGTATCAGACGATGGGGCCGCTCTCCGGGATTTTTGACCAACGCGCCGCCGAAAAGCTCAATCATCACGCCGACATGTACGGTTTCGATGCGATTTCGGCGGGCGGCGTGGTGGCGTGGCTGATGGAATGCCTGTCGGACGGCCTGCTGGCTCCTGAAGAACTCGGCGTCAAAGACGTGCCGGTCTTTTCGCCCAAAGGGTTCGATATTGTCGCCGATTCCATGCACAACGCCGACCTCGGCGTCGCCTTGCTCGATTCGATCATTGAAAAACGCGGCATTCTTGATTTGTCCGAAGGCGCGCGCAAATTCGCCCGCCATCTTTCCCGCGAAAAAGGGAAAAAAGTGACGGATTCGTTTGTGTATGTAGCCTACGCCCGCAAAGGCTGGATGGTGCCGAATCAGTATTGGACGCCGGGCGCGCTCTCGCCGATGGCGATGATGGGGAAATATTACATGCACTACGGTAAAGAATTTTTGCCGCCCCGCGAACTCGGACGGCAGGACGCCGACCGCCTGCGGAAAGAGTTATTAGTGGACAATCTCGGCATCTGCCGCTTTCACCGCAATTGGGCGGAAGAAATGGTGCCGGAGTTGATCGAATCGCTCTATGGCCTGAAGGAAAAATATTTGCAGAACAATCTGATTACCGCCAGCCGCATCAACAGCCGGAATTCGTCGCTGTTCTGGGAATCCGGGCGGAGTATAGACATGGTTTATCAATTTCTGAAACGCAAGCAGGTCGTGGAAAATAACACCGACGCCGAATTGGTGAGATGGATCGAGTTCTTCGAAAAAGATAAGCAGGAGGCCGCTCTGAGCTTCTGGTATGAGATTCACAAAGGGATTCAGGAGTCGCTGAGGGAATTTTAAGCGAGAACAACTGTCAGACACGTAAAAAAGTGTCTGACAGTTTCAAGTATCCGAGGTGAAGCCATGACAAAAGCAGAAATGGATCAGGGATTTCAACGGATATGGGATTTATTCGCGGAAACCGACCGCGAGTTTAAGAAAAGCAGCGTGGAATTCGACCGAAGATTGGCGGAAAACGAACGTGTGCTGAAGGAAAGCAGCGCGAAATTCGAACGAGAGTTTAATGAAAGCCGATATGAATTCGACCGAAGATATGCGGAAACCGATAAGCTGATCAAAGAACTTCGGTATCTTTCAGAACGCACCGACGCCAAAGTTGATGCCTTGAGTAGCAAGTGGGGGCGATTTGTCGAAGGGCTGGTCATTCCGGCGGCTGAACGGCTTTTCGAAGAACGCGGATTTCAGGTTGATAATGTCTATTCGCGAGCGAAAGGCCGGAAAAGCGGCGACTCGATGGAGATTGACGTATTAGTCGTTGGCACGCAAGATGTGATTGCAATTGAGGTCAAAAGCACGTTAAGCCAGGACAATGTGAAGGAATTTCTTGAGACGCTTGGCCAATTCAAAACGTTTTTCCAGGATTATAGCAATCGAAAATTATTCGGCGCGGTTGCCGGAATCGTGATTGACGAACAGGCCGCCCGTTATGCCTATCAACGCGGCTTGTTTGTTATTGGTCAAAGCGGCGACACTGTGCAAATCTTGAATGATCAGAAATTTCGTCCGAAAGCATGGTAAAAGGAGGCTCGTATGCGTATCGTGGTGATCGGCGGGTCAGGGCATGTCGGGACATATTTGATTCCCCGCTTAGTCAATGCCGGACATTATGTCATTTCGGTCAGTCGCGGCAAACGTCAGCCGTATCAGCCGCATCAGGCGTGGAATGAAGTGGAGCAGGTGGCGATTCATCGCGATCTGGCCGAGCATGAAGGCACATTCGGCCTGCAAATTCAGGAACTCAACCCGGATGTCGTCATTGACATGATTTGCTACACGCCGCAAAGCGCGGAGCATCTGGTCAACGCATTACGCGGCAGAGTGCAGCATCTCTTAGTCTGCGGCACGATCTGGATTCATGGCCGCAGCATTCAAGTGCCTACCACCGAAGAGCAAAACCGGAAAGCGTTCGGAGACTACGGCCTGCAAAAGCTTCGCATGACCTCGTTTCTGCTCAAAGAAGCGCGTCAGAATCGGTTCCCGGTCACGGTGCTGCATCCCGGTCATATCGTCGGCCCCGGCTGGGTTCCCGTCAATCCGCTCGGCAATTTCAATCCCCTTGTGTTTACGAAATTAGCGCGCGGCGAAGAGATTCTTCTGCCGACGCTCGGCATGGAAACGTTGCATCACGTTCATGCTGACGACGTGGCGCAGGTCTTCGAATTAGCGTTAGGGCACTGGGGCGACGTGATCGGCGAAGATTTTCATGTCGTCTCCGACGCGGCAGTCACATTGCGCGGCTACGCGGAAATGGTCGCGTTCTGGTTCGGCAAGGAAGCCAATCTCAAATGCGGCGTCGGCGAAGAATGGAAGGAAGGATTTTCCGAAGAGGATGTCAAAACATCGCTGGATCACATCACCCGCAGCCAGAATTGCAGCATCCAGAAAGTCAAGCGCGCCCTCGGCTATCAGCCGCGCTACACCTCGTTTCAAGCCATTTACGAAGCGCTGCAATGGCAACTGGAACACAAAGTCATTATGCCATAAAACAGCAGAGTATGCAAGTTGTCAGACACCTTCAAGGTGTCTGACAACTCTCATCATAAAATTTCCCGGTGCACGTAACAATCGCGATTTCAATGACGCTGGTGGCCGCGAGCATCTTGGCGGGAAACGCTTGACCGGCTAAGGACGGCACATATTTTCGAACAATCGCGTTCAATGCCTCGATTTTCTTTCCTTCGTCGCTGATGAGGCTCGCTTCGCCCGAAATAATCACGCTGACATATTCCGTATTCACATTGCAGGACTGATCCGCCAGCAGAAATTTCCCCATGCGATCCACCTCGAAACCAACTTTGCCGTTCCTCCGGATATTTTCGATTTTTTGCCCTTTGATCAGGCCATGCACGTAGATTTTCCCGTTGATGTAGGCGAAATGCACCGGCGTGATATACGGAAAACCGTTGTCATCGAGCGTTGCCAGCCGTCCGACCTGTTCGTCGGTCAGCAGCGAATCGATCTGCTGCGTTGTCAGTTGATGCGCTTTCATTCTCGCTTGCATATTGATTGCCTCTCTGTTTTTGGGTTATACGTTCAATCTTCGACCATTGCGCGGATACGTTGTTTCAGGCGAGGATAGGTTCTGGCTTTGATGTGATGAATGGCGATATGCGAGAGCGCTTTTTGGAACGCGGCAACCATGTCATCCGTATTCGTAAAATGTCGGCCATAGAACCTGACTTTTAAATTTTCATGATGCAGGCTCTCCTCAAGTTGAGGGGTGAAGTCGTTTCGCGCAGAAAGAAGCAAGGTTTCTAATGCTTGAAACAGGATGGCAGCCCCTTTCTTGAACGGTTGTCCCCACCTGATTTTCGTCAGTTCCGCATACGCCTCGCATTCGCGGCAATCTCCACAGGCGTGATCGTGAGGAAATCTGAACCGCGCATCGCCGTCGTTATCTACAAGCGCGAACACGCCGTCCGCATAGCCTTGAGCGGCTTTTATGGCAGCAAAACCGAGTTCTTTCAGCAAGGTGTTGTGTCCTCCGCCTTCCCGCCGTTTAAGATTGACCTCTTCAGGGCGCACAATCGAGATCGGCAGAGAAGATACGTCCGGATCATCCGCGAACATTTTTTCGAGAAAATGATAATCGGAATCGCCGTCAGCCATGAAAATAATGCGATACGTTCGCAGTTCGTCGGATGCCATTTATGGATTGCCCCAATCGAAGACATTCGAATACCAGGCTTCTCCCAGACTATAAAGCGATAAAATCTCTTGATAATCGTCAATATCAATCAACCGTTTATGACGGCCTTTATTGAGAAAAATGATCGAATCCGGGGTTTTTTTGAAAAAGTCCAAAAAATACGGCGAATGCGAAGAGATGAGAGACTGACAAGGTTCCTGCGTTCTTGTTGAGATTGATTCGAAAATTCGAAAAAGAAGGTGTAATTTATGCGGATGCAGATAGGATTCAGGCTCTTCGAAGAACGCGATTGTTGGCAATGCCTGACACGCCGCCAGACAGGCGAAAGACGCGAAGACCCAGTAACCGTCGGCAAGCAGAGGCGCTTTGACTTCGAAGGTGTTGGTGTCTTTTCCTTTTTCATAAAAATTCAAGAAGACCCGTTCTTCATACACACCGACGCCGACATCAATAATGTTACTCCCGCCTTCCGCATATTCGATCATCAATTTTTTAAATTTTTGTAACGAACCTTTGCGTTCCTCTTGAAGATACTGAATGACTTCGGCTAAATTGGCGCCATCGTCTTTCAAAAACGGTTGTTTCCCGGAACCGTCATATTGAGGATGCTCCATCCTTGTGACGGAGGGAGAAAACTGATACTTAGTCAGGCGCTGCATGTAGCGTTGAATCTCTTTTAATCGAGCGTAAAGCGCGGTATCTACCTGAATTTCTCCAAGCGTTGTAAAGATACAATCTCTTTGAGGGGTTGCGTCGAAGCCATCGAGCCAATGACTTCCGCCGATAGTCGGGAGTTCGAACGATAACTGCGGCGGCGTGCCTGTCGAATAATGACAATTGAAATCAGCATCTTCGATTTTTAAGCCTTCATAGTTGATAGCATAACCTGATGGACTTGCAGCATCTTCTGTAAAGATAAGATCATAATCAAACCGAAAGGAGTTGATCCGACCCGATATGCCGAGTCCGATAGGCGCAACGCGATAGCCGAATTCATCGGCGTCATAACTCCTGAGATTGGAAAAAGAAAAAACCCCTTTCGGAAAGGCAGAACGTAACCCCAAACGGATAATCGTCGCCATCACATACAACGCGGAAGCAATCGTGCTTTTACCAGAGCCGTTCGGGCCAATAAAGACGGTCATCGGTTGCAAAGCAATCTTTTCACACCGAAACCGTTTATAATTCATCAAGCGGATTTGTGAGATCATTCAATTCTCGTTCCTTTTTTCTATGGTGATCATAGATAGCAAAGCTACTAATTTTGGTTGCTATTAAATCATTTGGATACCGAATCGTAAAATTTTTTGGGGTAAAATATCATCTAAATTAGAAATATCTTTATCACCTATTTCGATCAAACTCAAATTATATTTCTTGTAAAGAGCTATTTTTTGTTTTTTTCTTGTTAAATATCGGTTATCTTCATTATTCCCCCAATATTCGATATAGACATTTCCTTTAGGCAGATAGAAATCTGAGTACATCTCTTCTCGTATAGGTATTTTCCTCTCATAGGCGTGAACAATTCCCGAATGATAGAGCCAATTATCTAATAATGCTTCTGCTTTTGATCTTACATAATGTCCATCTTCACAGCGATGTTCTGCCTTAAAACGTTCGCGAAAATTATTTCCTTTAATACTGGTTTGAATGTTCTCATTCTGCTGAGAGGTGTTAGGGATTTCAGAGGAAACTGGTTGGCTTTGCTCTAAAGGCTTAGATGAATATTCTCCTTTTTCTATCTTAGCGGAATCGGGAGGAAGAGATGTTTCATTTTTCGTCGCATTTTTAGTAACAATAATTTGTTGCTGAAGCTTAATAATAGGCTGAATATAAAATCCTAAATATTCTTCTATCGCTTGTTCAAGGATTGTTAAATTTTGTGAATTATCGAGAAATGTTCTGTTTATAGAATTTTCTTTCTCGAAGTGAACTATTAGGGTATCGTGTCTTAATTCGGTGAGAATAGCTTTGAGTAAGATCGTTTCTAATTCAGGGTACTGCTGTTTAATACGCCCTACTATTCCATGCCAAATTTTTAATAAACGTTGAGATTGTGATGGCTTTTCTTGCTGCAAGGCATGTTGAATTAATGAATAATCATGCCATGCACGTGCTTTATCTTCAGGATTCCTTAATAAATAGGCAGGATGATATGTTGGCATTAATTTTATCCCATCATAATCATACCATTGTCCTCTTAGCTCAGTTATCGGGGTTGTAAGTTTAAGTAAAGTCTGTGTTGCACATTTTCCTAACGTACAAATAATAAGTGGTTGAATAATTCGTATTTGTTTTTCCAAACATGAAAAGCAAACTGCTATTTCATCTAATTCAGGGTATCTATTTTGTGGTGGGCGACACTTGATAATATTGGTCAGATAAACATCCTCTCGACACAATCCCATACTCTTAATAATTCGAGTCAATAACTCTCCGGCCTCTCCAACAAATGGTTCTCCTTGCCGATCTTCATGGTATCCAGGGCCTTCACCAATCATCATTAAATCAGCATGAGCATGTCCAGAACCAAACACAATATGAGTTCTTCCTTGGTGGAGTTTACAACGTTGACAATCTTTCCATTGCTTCCAAAGTTCTGTCAATATATCCATAGTAATAACCAATTAATCGACTTTCACAAAAATACTTCTTTTATTTAATGTTTTAGAAAGTTCTTTTGCCTTATTCAGAGATAAAATCATCATCTGATTACTCTTTGAGTATTTGTTTTTTGAAAATGAAGACAACTTTGTTCAAATAATCAAGTTGAGAAATGATTTTTAGACTTTTTCTTTCGGTTGCATAATCACAATGTAATCCGTGTAATACGCCATTTCGATTAAGTGGATACTCATTCATTCGTTGTTTATCGTCACATTGTCTTAGCTTTGTATTATTGGTTATGCGACCAGGTTCTACTATTGGTTGAAGAAATAATCGCGTAAGTGATGATCCTAAGCGAAACCAACCTTCTTCGTCTGCCAAATATTCATTTATCTTTTTTTCTCTTTTATCTTGATGTTTATTAATGAACAACGCTTGACCGAATATTTCTGTACAAATTCCATCTACTTGGGTCAATAATACAGGGACGCTAAGAGTAAAAAGGCCTTTTTTATGGGCTTCAAAAGCATCTTTAAGGATATCCGCTCTCTCAGGAAAAATATTTATGAGTACAAAAAATATTCCATCACAATGTTCTCTGGTTGTTTCCTCCATATATAACTCAATTTCCTCAATTTTTTTAGCCTCCAGCAAGGTCGCGAGAAATCGAATTCTAATTATGTTATCATCAGATAAAAACCAGCCTTGTGATTTAAGATGTCCTTGAATTTTTTTGAGATCATCAGGATAGGCTTGAATATTATTAAAGGCTTTTTCAAGGCGTTGTAGTAATTCTGCAAATATAGGATTTTCTATAGAAAATATGTTATTAAATTGATAAAATCCATTATGCAGGGTTTTATCAATCTCATTTATTTGATTTGAAATTTTCTGAAAGAAATCCTCTATCACTTGAAATGGTTGAAAGAATTGGGTTTTTTGGGGGGATAATTGTGCAAAAACGTTAGTTTGCCTTTTCAAGGCATCCTCAAGAATATAATCTTCATTTGGCGATTTAGAATTTTGTTCCATACTACTACATTGATTCATTAATTTTTAATAGACACATAGTGTCGTTGGAGTGTTGTTCTGGCATCACTGGTCGTGAATCGCCACGTAATGGGCACCCGGAGTTCGTTCCGTTCTTTGACACAGGCGAACACCTCTCGTTCCAACTCCACCATGCTCGCGATGCGCCGATCCAGGCATTGTCGGGCAATGGCACTGAGTTCGAT
>CAZRSF010000104.1:10918-16257 GCA_964602655.1 uncultured Candidatus Moduliflexus sp. | reverse complement strand
AAGCAAGCTTTTGCACTCCTTTTTCGTGTATTTCGTATGTTTCGTGGTTAATAACACCAAATGATTCTTATTGTGATGGGCGTATCAGGCTGCGGCAAAAGCACCATCGGGCAGATGTTGGCGGACAAATTCAATTGCGGATTTTATGACGGCGACGAGTTTCATCCTGCCGAGAATATCGCGAAAATGTCGCAAGGCATTCCGCTGAACGACGACGACCGCGCCCCCTGGCTGCGAGCGATTCAGCAAGCGGCGCATCAATTGATTCTCGAAGGAAAAAACGGCGTGTTTGCCTGTTCTGCCCTGAAAGAACGGTATCGCGTCTTGCTGCTGGAAAACAATCCAGAGACGTATTTTGTCTATCTGAAAGGGAGTTTCGACGTGATTCAGCAGCGCATGGAAAGCCGCGCCGGACATTACATGAAGCCGGGAATGCTGCAAAGCCAGTTCGACGCGCTGGAAGAACCGGCAAACGCGATTACGGTGGATATTTCCGACGCGCCGGAAACGATGGTGGCCTCGATTTCGAAACAATTACCGGCCTCGTAAAATCTGAAATCAGGGGTTGAACCCCCTGCCTATATTCCGTTGCCGCTTCGCGGCAGGTGTTCGCCCTGAAAGGGCGCTGGAATAAAGACAGCGGTTTTAACCGCTGGGAACAATCAAACATGTCGGGGTTTCTCGTCCATTTACGGCGGGCGGGGAAACCCCGCCCCTACGCATGGTGGAATATTTATGAAACGCGCAGATATTGGCTTAATCGGATTGGCGGTGATGGGGGAAAACCTCGTCCTGAATATGGAAAGCAAAGGATTTACGGTGGCGTGTTACAACCGCACGGTCGCAAAAGTGGATGAATTCATGAATGGACGCGGCAAGGGCAAACATTTCATCGGCTGCCATAGCATCGCAGAGTTGGCGCAAAACCTCGAACGCCCGCGCCGCGTGATGCTGATGGTCAAAGCGGGCAAGCCGGTGGACGATTTTATCGAACAATTGCTGCCGCATCTCGAACCGGGCGACATCATCATTGACGGCGGCAATTCGCATTTCCCCGACACGATCCGCCGCACGCAGTATGTCGAAAGCAAAGGCTTGCTCTATATCGGCACGGGCGTCTCCGGCGGCGAAGAAGGCGCATTGCTCGGCCCATCCATGATGCCCGGCGGCTCTCCGGCAGCGTGGCCGCATGTCAAAACGATCTTTCAAGCCATCGCCGCGAAAGTCGAAGATGGCTCGCCCTGCTGCGACTGGGTTGGCGAAAACGGCGCGGGGCATTTCGTCAAAATGGTGCATAATGGCATCGAATACGGCGACATGCAGTTGATTTGCGAGGCGTACCAGATCATGCGCGACCTTTTAGGCATGTCGGCGGACGAGATGAGCGATGTGTTCAACATCTGGAATAATGGCGAACTCAATAGCTATTTGACTGAAATTACGCGAGATATTTTAGCGTATAAAGACGCCGACGGGCAGCCGTTAGTCAACCGCATTCTCGATACCGCCGGGCAAAAAGGCACGGGCAAATGGACGGGCGTCGCCGCGTTGGATGAAGGTGTGCCGTTGACGCTGATCGGCGAAGCGGTGTTTGCGCGGTGTCTTTCCGCCATGAAAGACGAGCGCGTCGCCGCCTCGAAAATTTTTGCCGCGCCTGCCGTTACATTCACCGGCGATAAACAGGCGTTTTTAGAAGACATCAAACAGGCGTTGTACGCCGCGAAAATCGTCTCTTACGCGCAAGGCTACACGCTGATGCAAGCGGCGGCGAAAACATATAACTGGAATCTGAATTATGGCGGGATCGCCCTGATGTGGCGCGGCGGCTGCATTATCCGCTCGATCTTCCTCGGCAAAATCAAAGAAGCGTTCGACCAGAATCCGCTCCTCTCTAATCTCTTGTTAGCGCCATTTTTCAAAGAGAAAATCGAGGCGGCGCAGGCGGGCTGGCGTAGAGTGACCGCCGCTGCTCTGACGTATGGCATTCCGGCGCCGGCATTTGCTACTGCATTATGCTATTTTGATGGCTACCGCAGCGAATTTCTCCCGGCGAATCTGCTGCAAGCGCAGCGCGACTATTTCGGCGCGCACACCTACGAGCGTCTCGATCAGCCGCGCGGACAGTTCTTCCACACCAACTGGACCGGACACGGCGGCAACACAGCGGCCTCGACGTATACTGTCTAAATAAAACCTCACAGGTCTTGGAGACCTGTGAGGTTGAGTTGTCGTTCCAATCGCTCGTAATCCCCTAAATACGCCCGCATGAAACTCTTCCACAGTTTGCCGTGATTCGGAATGCGAACGTGCAATAATTCATGCACGATGACGTAATCCCTCACCGTATCATCCATCTCAAGTAGCGCCGCATTAAAAATAAGCAGGCCGGAGGTCTGGGTATAGGACGCCCATTTGCGTGTCATGGAACGTATGGAAATGATGCGCGTGTCAACTTCCAATTTTTGCGCCCATTCGCGGACGCGGGCTTTGAATTCGTCTTTGGTTTGCATCAAGACACAGAGACCTCACAGGTTTTTAAAACCTGTGAGGTCTTTTTTTATTTATGAGGTTTCAGGGCGTTCAGCAAATGATCAACCGTGACTGCAACATGATCGAGATCGTCCGCTTCGGCATACAGCGCAAAGGTGATTTTCTGGCGCAGTTCCCGCAGGTCTTTCTCGCTGACAGCCCAATTCGGATGCGCGACAATGGCGGCTTTGATTTTCTGGCAGACGGTTTCGGGGTTGGGAATGCCTGCGTCGAGCAAAGTGGCGTACACGAAATAGGTCACGCTGTCGAAGCCCTTTTCCGCCTGCTCGCGTTTGCGCCGTTCATTCGCTTCGATTTCCTTCAACAGCGCGGCGATGGCGTCGGCGGTTTCGGTCTGGCGATCTTCGTAACTCTCCTGCACCGCTTTGGCGCGTTCCGCCATGCCGACCAAATAGGGATCATCGCTGGCGTCTTCGGCGATTTTTTCGATGCTTTTGACTAAATTGATCACCTTCGTATTATAATCGGCCTGCTGTTCTTTGATCAGTTGAATCGTCTCAGGATTGATTTCGGCGAACTGCGTGACCGCCTGGATACGGCTGGCGTCAATATGCTGCTGCACCAATTCGCTGGTTTTCTTCTGAAAGGCGCGATCCACATAGACCGTTTTGGCGTAGGCTTTGCGGACGACGGCATATATCCCCGACAACGTGGCGTAGTCGTCCAAATACGGGCGCATGAAGGCGTCGGGCGAAATGATTTCGTAGAGCATTTCGATTTCTTTGTATTCCTTGAACAACTCTTTGCGCCGCTCTTTATCGCGGAAATGCTCGATCAGCCCGTCCACGTCTTTATCATTAAAATTGTGCGTAATCAGGGCGAGATAGGCGGGCGCTTTCTGCTCCATTTTGTTTTTGAACAGGATTTTGAGCAGCGCCAAATCTTTGATCACGGCGTTGACTTCGTCGCTGTCGAACGAAAGCGCGTGTTCGAGTTTGTCGAAAATACCGACGAAATCCAGCACGAAGCCGTGCGGTTTGACCATCTCCTGCGCCTCGTTTTCATACGGGCGGTTGACGCGGGCAATCGCCTGCAACAGCGTGTGATCCCGCATCGGCTTGTCAAGATACATGGCGTAAAGAATCGGCGCGTCGAAGCCGGTGAGCAGCTTTTCGGTGACAATCAGGATTTTCGGCAGTTCGCCGAATTTCGCGAAATTTTTGCGGATAGCTTTTTCCTGTTTTTCGTCAATGTGAAACTCTTTCAGAAGCGGCTTGTCGCTGTTGCTGCCGGTATAGACGACTTCGGAATAGGCGGGCGGCAGGAAGGCGTCAAGCGCCTTTTTATAGAGGGCGCAGGCTTCGCGGTCAACGGCGACGAGAAACGCCTTATAGCCGAGCGGCTCGACATTGTCGCGGTAATGTCCGGCGACATATTCCGCCACTTTCTGAATGCGAGCCTTCCCTTTCAGGAAGTTTTTCAGGTTCACGGCGCGTTCCAAAATCTTGTTGAGTTCGGCGATGTCGGCGATCCCCTCGGTTTCCGCCAGCGCGAAAAATTCCTGCTCCATCACATCCGCCGGAACGAGCATGTCATTCGGCGCGAGGTTGTAAAAGAGCGGCAGCGTCGTGCCGTCGGCGATGCTTTCCTGAATCGAATATTTATGGAGATAGCCTTGCGGCGCGTCGTCCACGCCGAACGTTTTGAACGTGCCTTGCCCGTAAGCAGTCCGGTCAATCGGCGTGCCGGTGAAGCCGAGATACGTAGCGTGAGGCAGCGCCGCCATCAGATAGTTGCCCAAATCGCCGCCGGTCGTGCGGTGGGCTTCATCCACTAATACGTAGATATTGGCGCGTTGATTCAAATTGGCGGGCATGTCGCGGAATTTGTGAATCGTCGAGACGATGATGCCGCGATAATCCTCCCGGAGCAATTGATTGAGCCGCGCCATGCTGTGGGCGTGTTCGACGTTTTCCATGCCGAGCGCCGCGAGATTTTTCAACAATTGGTCTTCCAATTCGTTGCGGTCAATCAGCAGCAAGATCGTCGGCTTGTCCGATTCCGGCGCTTTGAAGAGCAGATCGGCGGTTTTGAGCATCGTAAACGTTTTGCCGCTCCCCTGCGTATGCCAGACCAGCCCGCGCCGTTTGGCGGGATCATGAGCGCGCGCCACGACCTGCTCGATGGCGGCGGTCTGATGCTGCTGCAAAATGAACTTGCCGAGTTCCTCATCTTTTTCGGCAAAGATGATGTAATCCTTCAGCAGTTTCAACACGCGCGGAATCGCGAAAAACGTTTTGGTTTTGCCTTCTAAATTTCCAAGTGGAGGAGAAGAGACCTCACAGGTCTTTGAGACCTGTGAGGTCTGTTGTTCCTGTGAGGTTTTTGGTTGTTGTGAGGTCTGTTTCCAATGAAACAAATTCCGCCGCACGGTGTTCCAGGTCGCGCCATAATCGAAGCCGAGCGCGTCGGTGACGGTGAACGCCATTTCCGGGATGAAGAGTTCCGGCGTTTCGACATGATAGCGCCGAATCTGGTCAATGCCAAGCGCGATCCCTTCGTCTTTGTTGGCGTTTTTGCATTCCACCACAAGCACCGGAAGGCCGTTGATCAGAAACACCACATCTTCGCGGTTGCCGTAACGCCCGTTATGCCAGGCGAATTCTTCCGTCACTTCATAGACGTTGCGGGTCGGATCGCCGTAATGAATCAGCATCAAATCCCGCTCGCGATGTTCGGTGGCGCAGAAAAATTTGCCATGATTCCGCAGAAAAACCAGCATCTCGCGGTTGCCGTAAATATTCGCGGCAAGGCGTCGCAATTGCCCGACCAGCGCGCCCGGTGCGTCA
>CAZRSF010000104.1:0-10908 GCA_964602655.1 uncultured Candidatus Moduliflexus sp. | reverse complement strand
GCGGATTGAATTCGCGGACTTTTTGATAGACAAGATCGTCGAAAAATAACGATAAACCTAACAGGTCTTGAAGACCTGTTAGGTTTTTTTGAGCTTTTCCTCGCCGTTTCTCCGCCTCAGCGCGAGGGACGAACGTCCAGCCGATTTCTTGCGCATACCTAAGAAGGCGAGCTTGCACAGTTTTATGTTCGTTCGGTTTCGGCATATTTTTTCTCCGAAGATAGACCTCACAGGTCTTGGAGACCTGTGAGGTCTAAAGCTTTTTAAAGCAATTCCTCATCAATCACAGCAGCAAGCATCTTTTCATCTACCATCCCGCAATGGAACTGCTCGAATTGCGCGACATTGCCGAACCAATTCAACACATCAGCGCGATTGAGTTTCGTCTCGCCCGTCGCCCGCAGCGTATGATACGACGACCAGCGCCACTCGCGAAAATCCGAAACAAATCCATGCTTTTGCGGGTTGAAATGGATATAAAAAATCAATTGTTGAAAATAGCGGTCAGAATCCACCAGAATCCGCCCGAACCGCTCCTCAAACAAACTGCCGGTGCGGTCATACGCTTTATTGATCGCTTTGGCATAAGCGTTGAACAGATTCGAAAAACGCTTGGAGACCTCACAGGTTTTTAAAACCTGTGAGGTCTGTTCGCCATCCTGTGAGGTCTGAATTCTCACCAACAGATGAAAATGATTCCGCATCAGGCAATAGGCGAACGTTTCTGCGACCGGAGAAACATGCTGCGCGTACAACTGCAAAAAATAGCGATAGTTGCGCTCTTCGCGAAACAAATCCTCGCGATTATTGCCGCGATTATAGATATGATAAAACTCGCCCGGATGGAGCGGCGTACTGGTATTCTTCATACTATTCGAGAGCAAGAACAGACCTCACAGGTCTCCAAGACCTGTGAGGTCTAAGCCGGTTGTTCGTACCTGCCCCGTCATCAGGTGATGCAGCAGCGTACGGAAAAGTTCTTCAAGTAAAAATTTTTTCTCGTTGAGTATAGTAAGTTTACAATCTACAGTTTTTAAAGTATCAACAATTTGTTTCTGCTCTTCAATGCATGGAAAAGCGATCTTTAAGTTTAGGACTTTGCTCGGAGAAGTGTGCCTTACCTTTGAACCAGTTGCAGTTGATGAAATTTCAGTTCGTGGATAAGATGTATTGAAGTAATAATAAAGAAACTCTTTATTAAGACGATCATCAAGGTTCTGAATTAACCCAAGCCGTTGATTATGAAGGTATTTATTTGATTCTGGAATAATGATTGAGCTTCCAAGTAATCCTGCCTTTTGTTCTGTCATTGCGATTAATAAATCATCTTTTTGCAAAATGAAACCATCTGGAATTTTGCCCGTATAAAACTTTGTTCTTTCTTCCTGGTTTCGAAATCCACCTTCTTCAAAGAAATGACCAGGCGTTAACAATATATATTTGCCCTCTGGCTTGAAATATTCTCCTTTGAAGCCAAAGCCATGTTTTATTGTGCATAACGATGATAACTGCTCAAATGTCCAACTTTCCGGCACCAAGCCGATCTCGGTCATCTTCTGAGACCTCACAGGCCTTGAAGACCTGTGAGGTCTGTCGGCGGCGGCGGGCAGTCCTTCCGTAAACAACTGGCGCATCAGCGCGGCCTTGAGTTCGCGCGTCAGGGTAATCAGCCGCGCCTGCTGCTCGATGGCGGTCTGGACGACGCTGAGGACGTGGGCGATGCGGCGTTGTTCGGAAATTTCTGGTTTAGCAACTTTTTTTTCTCTCAATAATGTGAAATGGCGATTATAACCACGATTAGGAATGTTTAAGCTCAATAATGCAAAGTAAAAAAATTTAGAATCGAACAACTCCGAGTTTGGTTTCAAAACCTTCGTTCCATCAGCCCCAAGAATAAAAGGGAAATCTACATACTTGAAACATCTCGTATGATCACCAAAAATAATAAACGGTAATTCATCTTTGATAAGTTTTGTTTCATCATCGCAATAACCAGCAATAAAATTTTGCCCTTGATCAATTACGGGGTATTTTCCGAAAGGCTGGATTTCAGACGCATTAATTTGATTGTTACGCCCAATTTTGTTTTTTACAATACTATCCGTAAATTGAATTTCTTCCCACATACCAAATAAATTTCGATTAGACCTGTGAGGTTTTCAAAACCTCACAGGTCGGCGAGGGTTATGACCTCACAGGTTTTAAAAACCTGTGAGGTCTATTTGATTCAGGATCATTTTCAACTGCCGATCAACGTCTGCGGCGTCAAGTTCCAATACGTTCAATTCGTAGAGAATCTCTGTAATCGGTCGGTATTCTTCCCCTTCGGCGGTGTGAATATAGCGGCTCGGCGAGATGTTGTAATCGTTTTTGGCGATTTCCTCTTTCGTTAAGACCTCACAGGTTTTTAAAACCTGTGAGGTCTCAGCGGCCTGTGAGGTTTGAAATTGATTCAGGTACGCCGTCACAATCCGCTCAATCGCGGCGTCGGGGATGTAGTTCTTGGGATCGCCTTTTTCGAATTCGCGGTTCGCGTTCAGCAAAATCAATCTGTTTTTCAGGGCGTCGGGCTTCTGCGTATTCAAAAACAGGACAATGCCCGGCGCGGTGGTATTGTAGAACAGATTTTCAGGAAGGTAAATCACCCCTTCAATCAGGTCGTGTTCCACAAACCATTGCCGTACTTGCTTTTCTTTGGTGGTGTTGGCGCTGCCGCTGCCGCGACTGGCTGCGCCGGTATCGAGGACGATGGCGGCGCGTCCCACCGCAGTCAAGCTTGCCAGCACATGCTGCGCCCAGCCCCAATCCGCGCTCTGTTTGCCCGGAAAGCCCGCGCCTTTGGGGAATCGCCCCAATTCGTCGGCGTCGTAATCCTTTTCGGTGAACCAGTTCTGATTCCACATCGGATTCGTGACGACGCGGTCGAACGTCTTTAGACCTGTTAGGTTTTTAAAACCTAACAGGTCTTGAGGTGCGTGGTCGAAGGTTTTCAAACCTGTTAGGTCTTGAAGACCTAACAGGTTTTTGGATGCGCGGAATTTCGGATTCTTGAACGTGTCGCCAATCTCAATCACGCCTTCGAGGTCGTGAATAATCATGTTCATGTTCGCCATCGCCCAGGTGGTGGCGGTGTATTCCTGGCCGTAGATTTTTAAAACCTGTGAGGTTTTCGAAACCTCACAGGTCTGAGCGCACGCAATCAGCAAGCCCGCCGAACCGCAGCAGGGGTCATAGACTTCCATGCCGGGGGCGGGTTCTAAAATTCGCGCCATAATCAGGCCGACTTCTTTGGGCGTGTAGAATTCGCCCGCGCTCTGGCCGCTTCCTTCCGCGAATTTGCGGATCAGATATTCGTAACTCCGCCCGATGATGTCCGGCTCGACATCGTTCAGACCAAGCCGTTTCAGGCTGATCTGCTCGATCAAGGCGCTCAGGCGGTCGTCGGAAATGTCGCGCTGGCCGTGCGTGGTGGCGTTGAAATCCACGCGGTCAATGATCCCCTTGAGTTTCGGGTTTTCGTCCGCAATGGCGCGGAGATGCGTGGTCAACTGCTCGCCGATGTTGTCCGCCAATCTGCGAATCACCGACCAGACCGGCTGTTCCGGGTCGTCGGGTTCGAGCGCGATGTAAAAGCGCACCAATTTTTTGTCGCGCTTGACGAGTTTGAAGGCTTTGGCGCGCCCGCCGATTTCGTTGGCGATGCGGTTCAATTCGTCGTCGAACACGTCGCACAGGCGCTTGGTGAAGACTAACGGTAGAATGAAATCTTTGTATTTGGCGGCTTCTTTCGCGCCGCGAATCGAGCAGGCCGCGTCCCAGAGCCATTGTTCAAGCGATTTTTCAGAGGTGGTGATTGCCATAGTTCTATTTTTTTAGACCTCACAGGTTTCGAAAACCTGTGAGGTTTCATGTCGCAAAGCGATGGTCGAACGTTTCTTGCGTGAATAACGCCACGCTTCAGGCTTTTGTCAACTATTTTATGGTCGAGGAGCGCAATTTCCCGTCACCGTAAAAAATAACGGCATCTCCAGACCTCACAGGTTGGGATGCCGTTATTTTTTATACGCGCAACGGGGGAGCAACTCTTATTCGATATATTCGCTGTAATCGCTCAGGTGCGTCCAGGCTAATTTGAGCAATTTTTTCCAGACGCCGGGAATCTGCTCTTTGATGTGTTCGACGTTCCAGATCATAATTTCCGTCGGCTCTGCCGCTTTTACGGTCATGGTGCGCTTATGATGCGTCTCAGACAAGGCGATTTCGCCGATCACTTCTCCGGTGAGAATCTCGCACACCACTTCGCCGCTTTTTTTCAAGACTTGAACCCGCCCGGAAAGAATCAATCCGAATCGCCCATCAGACGGATCGCCCCTGGTATAAATCACATCGCCAGCCGCAAATGTCTCCGGGTAGGCGAGAAAAATCAGGGTGTCAAGAAACGACTCTTCCAAACTGCCAAATACCGCGCTCTGTTTCAAGACTGCCATCATCTCTGTTGTATTCATACATGTTCTCCATCACCACGTGATTTGATAAATACAGGTCTCGCCGCCATTCATTCGACAAGGCTGGCTCTCGTCATGTTTGACGATGACTCGCGCGTCTTTCGGCGCAAATTTCATGGTCGTTCCCTCGATAATTCCATGATCGAATGGGCAGGGATACGGGTTATGGCAGGTCAGCGCCGCTGCCCGCGTTCCGATAGATTCGAACTGATATGTCCCGATCTGCCCGCCGCGATGATTCATGTGATAGGCCGCATCAATAGATTGTAACGCCTCTTCGACGGTCTGAATGTTCGGAGGCCAGAGCACTTTTTCCGGCACCTGTCTGCCGATGATTTTCAAGGTTTTTGGCCCGACCTGCGTGTAAAATTCTTTATGGACTTCCAAATACGCTGACTGCGAAAACCAACCGTCTTCACGGATTTCCGTAATTCCATATTTTGCCAAAATTTGCATGGCGACTCGCTTGAAATGCCCCATGGCGTCAATCAGCAGCAACACCGTTTTGCCATGAACCTCGACATGCGGCGCAAAAGGGATGAATTGTGCCATAATCAGAACCTCCAGACATCACGGGAGTGACATCGTAAATTGTTGCAACGGCTGAGACGATCAAATCATCTGTTGTCAACATTCTATACCATTCCTCTTGACCGCCTGTAAAGAAAAAAGTAAAAATTTCTTGCATTTTTACGAGAGCCTCTGCATTTTGTGCAAAGTCATCGAGTTGTTGCGCAAGAAGAAGAGTTTCGTTCGCGGTGAACATGTCGAAGGGCGAACAACGGTTCGGTACGCTCACCGCATTCTGCTAAGATTGACCGAATCATGTACGCTGTGTGCATTTTTACGAAACCGTGCCGCGACTTGACACTCCAAGGTTAACGCATTTTAATCGTGGATTAATCTCTGGTTAAGGTGTACCGCTTATATAGCAGTCCTGATATGCGCGATATGCTCGCAAGTTGGGACATTTTTTATCTCATAGAGTCCGCCTAACATTCCTATAAGAATCGTTCAAAGGAGCGCTTTGCATGAAAAAACGATATGCTGTCTTGTTTCTGTTTCTTAGTCTCTCGTTTATCGCTGCCAGGCACGTTGATGCGTATCCGCGCGACGTGAAATGGCGAGAATTTCAGACCGACCATTTTCGCGTCATCTTCGGCGAACCGCATCGCAAAGAAGCGGAGGAGATCGCGCGCATGGCCGAAGCAATTCATCAGGATATGAGCCGCGTTCTCGAATTCGACGACGAGATCAACACGACCCTGATCGTCACAGATCAGAGCGATGCCGCCGATTTGACGAATACCAGCATGTTTCGCCGCCCCGGCGACAACATCGTCATGCAGCTCGGCGACATGGAGGCCGGATGGCCGACATTGGACGCGCATGTCAGTCAATGGATGATGATGCAATTTATCTCTCAATACGCCATGATGATGCGTCATAGCAACGATAGCTGGCTTCGCGCGCTGTTCAGCAGCGTCTATCTGGATGACGGCTTTTCCGGCTGGATGGAAGGGGGCATGGGGACGTATATGGCGAGCCTCCTTTTAGGAGAGCCTTCTCGCGCGCCTTACGCAGATATGGCGTTGCGCGCGGAAGCGATGGAAGGCGGGTTGAAATCGCTCGGAGAACGGGCTGTCATCGGGATGCCGCCCTGGCCTGGCGATCCTGGCGTCTTCGCATACGGATTCGCATTTTTTCGCTACCTCGCCGACACCTACGGCGCACAGACGCTTGCGCAACTGAATCGAGCGCAAAGCAATAACATTCCGTTTCCGTTCCTGACGAAAGACGCCTTTGCCGAAACGTATGGCAAATCGCTCGAGGCTGTGGAGCAGGAATGGCTGGCGAGTATGCAGACGGTGTATGCCCGGCAGATCGAGTCAATTCAGGCGAGTCCGCTCACCGCGTCCATGCCGCTGACGTCAACCGGTTCTTACACACATGCGCCGCGCCTGTCGCCGGACGGACAATTCGTGTATTACGTCGAAGCCACGCCCCATGCCAGCCCGGCGTTGATGCGGCTTCGCCTGAGCGATGGCGAGAAAACGCGCCTGCTCAGCGGCGATTTCGGCGAATCATTCTCGCTGACGGCAGATGGCCGCGCACTCTATTTTTCGAAAACGGAGACCTATCACGCCTATTATCAACGCAGCGATCTGTATCGCCTCGATCTCTCGAATGGCCGCGTGACGCGCTTGACGCGCGGCGAACGCGCCTTCGATCCCGCCGTCTCGCCCGATGGCAGCGCGGTCGTCTATGTTAAGCGCGAAGGCGCGTCCTCTTTGTTGATGCGATTAGACCTTCAGAGCGGAGAACGAACGCAATTCGCCGGTTTCGCGGACTACACGCTGATTCAGCGTCCGGCGTTTTCTGCGGATGGATCGAAGTTGGCGGCGCGCGTCATGAATCACGATGGAACGCAAAGTATTGCGATTATCCAGGCAGATGGCTCATCGTCTCTTTTTGTCAATAATCTGGGTGGAGCGCCTTGTTGGGGGCTGAATGATCGGTATCTCTTCGTTCATTCCGATCTGACCGGCGTGTCGAATATTTTTGCCTACGACATGACGGACGGCGCGTCGTATCAAGTCACCAACGTGCTGACTGGCGCGTTCGAGCCGTGCGTCTCGCCGGACGGAAGCACCTTGATATTCGCATACTATTCCCGCGCAGGCTTCGATCTGCATCAGACGCCGCTCGCGCAGGATTCCTGGCAGCCTGTCGGAATCCCCGGCAGATCGCCCTCTGTCGCGACAACGAACGCGCCAGCGGAGATCGGCAAAGAAACCGGCTACAAAGCCTACTCCACGTTGTTTCCCTTGCCGTTTCCGATCTGGGGAAACGATGAGGACGGGTTGCAGCTTGGCCTGAACCTCAGCGCTGGCGATCCGCTGGAGCAGCATCAGTATTCTGTTTCGCTGTTGTATGGTCTGGAAAGTTCTCGGATCGACATCAACGGCCAGTATGTCAACAATCAATGGTATCCGACCATCAGTCTGTTCGGATACGACCAGGGATGGGCGTATGGCGACCTGTTCGAAAACCCGCAGGGGAAAGATGCGGATTATTGGGAACGCCGAACCGGCGGCGGCATCGAAATCGGGTTTCCGCTTTATCGTACCAACCGAACAGATTTTTCTCTCGCAGCAGGGTATGAATATGAAGAACGCGAACGGTTGACCAAATTCGAAAAGTTGGCGATGCCCTACCCGGATGAGGGCGCGTTAGGCAGCGCGTCAAGCCGATTCATCCTGCGCTCTTACGATGAATATCCATTGTCAATCAGCCCGGAAAAAGGAACGCAGAGTTCCGTTCGTTATCGGCGTTACGATGAAATGTTCGGCAGCGATTTTACGATTGACGAAGTGGTTGGCGATGTCAATCTGTTCCTGCCCATGCCGTTTCGCCATCACGTGCTCTTTCTGCGTGGCGCAGGCGGGATGAGCGACGGCGACACATTGCAGCAAGGGCTGTTTCAGATCGGCGGCTCGATGATCAATGTCGAAACGAACATCATGTACGAACCGCATTTTTCTCTGCGCGGTTATGAATCCAACGCCTTTCGCGGCGACCGTTTCATGCTGGCGACCGCCGAATATCGCCTGCCGCTCTGGTATGTTCAGCGTTCGTTGTTCGACGGACAGGCGTTCCTGGATAGTCTCTCCGGCAGCGTCTTTTTCGAAACCGGCGATGCCTGGAAAGACGACACCGAAGACCTTGACCTGAAATCCAGCATCGGCGGAGACCTCGCCGCGCGCGCGCGTTTTCGCTATGGTCGGCTCGGCATTCAAGGGCATGTCGGCGTGGCGCATGGCCTCGATAAGAACGACGGCGAAACGCAGGTCTATTTCAAAGCGCGATTCCTCTTCTAAGCAGGAGTGCGAATCATTTTCAGACCTCACAGGTGTTAGAAATCTGTGAGGTTTCTGTTCATGATAAAGATGGTGATTATATGGGCTACTTTGCCGGAATTGATGTCGGAGGCACAAAAATTTATGCGGTGGTGATTGATGAGACAGGGGCAATTCTTGGACGGGCGAAAGTCAAAATCGGACAGGATACGCGCTTCGACACCGTGCTCAACCTCATGAACGATTGTTACCGCGCGGCTGTCAGCAATGCCGGGCTGAATGAGGCGCAGATTCTCGCAGTCGGCGCATCCGCTCCCGCCTCGGTTGACCGCCTCTATCGCGTGATTCCTCATGCCCCCAATTTACGTTGGAAAGATGTCAAGTTTTCAGTGCCGATGAAGGACACATTTCATAAACCGTTTTTCCTGGATAATGACGTCAATATGGGCGCGTTTGCCGAATTCCATCTTGGCGCGGGCAAACACTATCACAGCATCTACGCCATGTTTATCGGCACAGGCATTGGCGGCGGATACATTGTTGATGGCGGGATTATCTGGGGTCTGAACTATACCGCAGGCGAAGTCGGCCACACCGTCATTAAAATCGGCGGCCAGCGATGCAGTTGCGGCAATCGCGGCTGCCTCGAGTCGGTGTCGGCCAAATCCGGGATGATCAAGTTTATGAAAAATGCCGTTGATAAACATGGACAGAGGACGCTGCTGGACAAACTGGAACCCGACTGGCGCGTGTCGGTCGGGTCATCCGCGTTGCGAAAAGCCTGGAAAAAGCATGACCTGGTCGTCACGCAAGCGTTGAAACGCTCAGCCGACGGCATTGGAATTGCTGCCGCCAATCTGATCAGCATCACCGGCGTGGATGCCATTATTTTAGGAGGCGGTTTGATCGAGGAATTCGAGGATTTTTATTTGCCCCGCATTAAAAAAGTGATGATAAAAAATACAATGGCGAACGGCGCGAAAGGCGTCGGCCTGTTGAAAGCGAAACTCGGCGACGACGCCGTCGCGCTCGGCTGCGCCTGGTTCGTCCGCCTGCCGCAAAATCAAGAACTGCTCTTTCGATAGATAATAGCACGCTGATTGGGCTGATCAGCCCAATCAGCGTGCTATTTTTAAACAATGACAACATTACGACAGACCATTTTATATGACCGCCATCTCGCGCATGGAGCGCAGATGGTAGATTTCGGCGGCTGGAACATGCCGATTCAATACCCGACCGGCATTATTACGGAACACCTCGCGACCCGCAAACATGCGGGCATTTTCGACGTGTCCCACATGGGACGCTTTCGAATTTTCGGCAAACAGGCCGTACCATTTTTGCAATACGCGCTGACCAATAACGCCGCCGCGCTGCCGGTCGGCAAAAGCCACTATTCCATTATCGCCAATCCGAATGGCGGCGCGATAGACGACGCCTATCTGTACCGTTTTCTTGCAGATGAATATCTGTTGGTCGTCAACGCCTCGAATCGCCAGAAAGATTGGGAACATTTTCAGGCTATTCACGCCGATTTTCCAGACGTTACATTGCAAGATATTTCTGAAGAGATCGCGATGATCAGCGTACAAGGCGCGGATTCCGAAAAGATATTGGTCGAACTGTTAGAAGCCGGAACGCTTCCCGCGCCGCAACGGAATGCGCTTTCTTCGGCCACAATTCAAGGCGAAACGGCGTATATCGCCCGCACCGGTTATACCGGCGAAGTCGTCGCGTTCGAATTATTTGTTCCGCGCTATGCCGCCGCTCCGATCTGGGAACGTTTGTGTGAACGTGGCGCCATGCCTATCGGCCTCGGCGCGCGCGACACGCTCCGTCTGGAAGCCGGACTTCCGCTCTATGGGCATGAATTCGGCAAAGATAAAGACGGCGGCGACATCCCGATTTTCGCCGTGCCCGCCTCGAAAATCGCCGTGAGTTTTGCGCCGGAAAAAGGAGATTTCATCGGCAAAGCCGCGTTACAACAGCAATATGATGCGTTGCAGGCGTTTGCGCAGCAGGATTTTTCGCGGCTTGCCGCGCTGCCGCGCCGTGTGCGTCTGCTTGCGATCACCGGCAAAGGCATTGCTCGCGCTGGCGATCAGGTATTTCAGGGCGAACGGCGCGTCGGCTACGTCACCAGCGGCACGATGGTGCCGTATTGGAAATATCAGGGCGAAGGAAGCGCGTTTCAACTGCTCGAAGAAACCGGCAAACGCGCGATTGCATTAGCGCTGCTCGACAGCGAACTTGCCAATGGAACGACGCTTCACGTGGAAATCAGAGGCAAACGCACCGAAGCGCAGCTTGTGACCGCGCATCTGAAAAAGGCGACCGACCGCTACGCCCGCGCAGTCGTTTATTAGCATATACATGATGTTGTGGTCAAAAAAAGCTGTCAGGCACCTTTATTGACGCGAGCTTTGATTTTTGATAAGCCCTATCAGGGTTTAAAACTCTGACAGGGCTGGAGTTCGATCATTATTAACTCACGTTACGTAGTGTCTCCGCGATTCCCCTCCTGGGAGGGGCAAGGGGTG
>CAZRSF010000103.1:16306-16549 GCA_964602655.1 uncultured Candidatus Moduliflexus sp. | reverse complement strand
TTTAGGAGTCTCAAAGCGCAGATTCGAGCGTCAAAGCTGCGCTTTGAGACTCCTACTTCACGCTACACTCTCACCGTCTGCCCCATGCCGACGGTGGTTTTGCGACCCGTGCCGCAGAAAAAGGCAAAATCCGCCAACAGATGCGCCTGCATCGCGAATTCCGGCGACGCCTGCGCATCAATCTCGAACTGCACGTCGCCGACGAAGCCGGCCAGCATGACGCGCTTGGTTTTGATGATCTCG
>CAZRSF010000103.1:0-16296 GCA_964602655.1 uncultured Candidatus Moduliflexus sp. | reverse complement strand
CTCTTGATACTCTCTGTGTGAAGATTTCGCAGGTGCTCCACGCCGAGCCGCAGTTCCGCCTGCTGCGCGAAATCGGGCAGAAAGGGGAAATCATGGCATTCCTGAAAGCGTTTGAGATAGCCCTGAAACACGAGACGCGGCACCGGCAGCGCCATATCCACATCGCCGTTGCGAAAACTGGTCGGCGTCACGAACCGCAGCGCGATGCGCCGGTCGCGCCGCTGCGCCGCCCGCGCGATGAGGTCGTCGTAGGAGCAGAACGCGCTCCAGGGGTTGCCGTGGTCCGGCGTCGCCTGCACGTCCGTCACCGTGAATTGCGTCTCGCCTAAGCGGAAGGTCGGCGTCGGACGCTCAAGAAAATAGCGGGCGAACGTCGGAAAGAGCGCGTCGTCCAGCAGCGTAATGCGGACGTAACAAGGCGTGCCCGCTTTCAGCGTTTGGTCGCGCAGCAATTGAAACCCCTGAAACGCCGCGCCCGGTTCGCCGACGCCGAGCGGCGACAGCGTGTACGGGCGATATTTGTCATCGTTATGCAGCCGCGCCGCGACCGCCGCGTCCACCTCACTCATCAGATGGAGAAACATCCCCTGCACCGCCGGCCCTTGCAGATTCGCGACCGGCGCCGGAGACGTCGGATACCCTTGCATCAATACACTGAATGGCATAGTCTTTCGGAGTTCAGAGTTAAAAGTTAAGAGGGAAGAGTTAAAGAGGCACTCTGAACTTTTAACTCTGAACTCTTCCCTCTGAACTCTGAACTCTTTTCCCCTGTTTGGAGGTGAGGAGGATTGAGGAGATCATTTTAATGAGTTGCTGGCTTTCATCGAGTAGGCCGTGCAAGCGTTCGGGTGACACGAGTTCGGCAGCTTGCACCAGCCGAATCCAGTACGCCGTTTCGCGGGCTTCTTTGTGCGCGATAGACATTTTCGCAATAAAATCGGCTTTGCTCTGCGCTCCTTGCGCTTCATTGACATTTGCGCCAATACTGGTGCCAGAGCGTAGCGCTTGTTTTCCAACAATCCTGCCCACATCATCTTTGCAGAGTTCTCGGTATAAGTGGATCATACGCAAAGAAAATTGAAAACTGCGCTGAACAATAATCGCCTCATTCTGCGACATCGCCATGCCCTCCTATTTGCATAAGGAATTATCAATTATTTCCAAACAACGATACACTCTTCACTCAGAACTCTTCACTCTTCACTGATATGCGCGAAAGCGCACATGTCGGAAGACGCTCTGTTTCTGAATGCTGCCATCGGGCAGCGCGGTTTCGACGACTTCGCGCCGCGTGGTGGCATAGACCGGAATCAGGCGGCGCTGCCGCGCCCAATTCACCGTCAGACAGACCGCGCCGAAATCGCCTTGAACCAGGACGACGTCGCCGGGCTGCGCCTGCTGCCCAAGCCAATGCAGCACCGGGTACAGATGATCGGCGATATACTCCGCCTCCGGCGGCACATCCGACCAGACGGCTTGCAATTCCGGCGGCAGCGCCGCGAACTCGGTCACGCCAAGCGCCTGCCGCGCATCGGCGTCTTGTTCGGGGGTGAGAGTGTGGGAAAAAAGCAGGAAAAGAGTTTTCATTCGTTGCCCTGAAAGGGCAGAGAGATACAGCCTGGGGTGACAACCCCAGGAGGTAACGCGGCCCCTTCGGAAGGAGTGTCAGAGCAACGCTCCGACACTCCTGAGATGGTTACAGTTTGATCATCGTCGCCTGCCGAAGCAGCGTCTCCATCTGCGGCACGCTCTCTGTCAGCAGGGTTTCGACTTCGATGGACAGCGCGGCATACACCGTGTCTTTGACCGGCGCGATGCCATGCGCTAAAATCGAGGAATTGCGGGACGTCAGCAGGCCGCGCAACGTTTCATAGCGGGCGTAATGCGGCAAAAACGCCTCGTCGCCGAGTTCACCGAGCAGCCGGAACGCTTGCGCCAATCCGAGCTTAATCTTCCCGGATTCGCCGCGCAATGCCTCATATTCCGGTCGAATCGCCTCCGGGAGTCGCGCCGTGTCGAGATCGCCGGTCATCAATCCTTGTTGTTGCAGCCGATACTGCGCGATCATTTCCGTCAGACGATAGAGTCGGGCGACCGCATCGTCGAATTTTCCTTCCTCAGCGCGTCGCCGGGCATTCGCCAGCAGATCGATCAACAATTCGGGCGCAATCGCCGCCTCGGGCGCCGCCGCCGCGTTCACGATCCGCGCCACGAAGCCTTTGTTCAGTCCGATGACTTTGCGCATCTCGCGCGATAAGGCGGGATGCTCGAAATGCTCGAGCGCCTGACGATGATCGAATTTATCCCAGCGTTCGCAGGCGCGAATCACGAGGTCGAGCTGCGTCATGTCCTCGCGTTCGCCGCGCCGCTGCGCGTCGCGCAGCAACGTCAGCGCGGCGTCGAATTGGTAGGCGTTGAACATGCGGAGCGCGAGTTGCTTTTTATAATCGCCGAAAATGCGGTTCGGCGTGAACGACATGACGATTTCCGTGCCGGTGATCACGCGCCCCTGCGCGTCGCGTTCGTAGCCGCCGATATAGACCATGTTATAGCATTCGGCCAGCAAAGCCGCCACCGCCGCGCCGACCGACATCGCCTTCGTCCCGCTCGTGAAATCGAGCACGATCTCTTCGAGCGCATAGCCCGCCTGCAACGCACTCTCGATGGCCTCGCGCGTCACGCGATACGCATAATCCACCACCGCTTCCTGTGCCAGCGGCTTGATCTCGAACGGCGGCAGCGCCCGATGATACAGGCGTTCGAGCGCCTCCGCGATTTTTTCAGGCATGTCGCGGCTTTCCGGCGTGGCGACGAACAGAATATGATCCGGATTATTGACCGTAATAGACTTGGCAATGCCGTTTTCGACGCCCCGCCCCGTCCCCAGCGTAATCACCATTAGTTTTTTCATTGCGCTGCTGCCCCTTTCGCATTGATCACGTTGTCGTCAAATAGCCATACCCCACGGCGGTCTTCGCGCCAATGAGAGTAATTTCTCCTGAAAACATCCAACTATTCCCCTAAAGTTGCCTTGATACTGCCGACTTTTATCTTTTGTTTGTCGCTCTGTTTTCCTGACCATTTTCCAATTGCTTGATAGTAGAGTTTCAATGCTGCCGCGAGTTTTTTCTTCTCTTCTCCTTCTAATTTATCCCACTGCTGAAAAATCGCCTGCCCCCGGTTTTCGTCTTTCAAGATTGCTAATTCTTCGCATAACCGGTCAACTTCAGATAAGGACTCCCATCGTTCGCGTCTTGCAGCCTCTTCAATTTCCTGACGTTCTTTATCCAATGCGTTCTAAAAGGTATCGGTTTGATCGACAATATCCTGAAAATATCCGTATCCGACCGCGCTTTTCGCGCCGATTCCTTGATCTTGCAGCGCATTTTTCAGCCATGATGTCACTGCGTCCAAACACAAATTTCTATTTTCAATATTCGATAGCTGCGATTTATCAGGAGGATTATACCCTACATAGAATGTAAATGTCGTGTCAGCCACCGTCAGAAAAGGAATCGGATTCGGGTTTTGCGAATCATGCGGCGATGCGTGTTTGCTCTCATCGTAATAATCAGGATAATGAGAGTTCATCACATCAATGTCGAATTTGACATGATCAACCGGATAGGCATCGAAAAACTGGACTGTGCCGCGTTGCTTTTGCGTACCGAAGACTCTCTGTCCTAACATTAGATTCGGCCAGTTGTTAAGGCATTTCTGCACCGTCTCTTTCCGGGGTTCAAAAGAAGGATGTTCCTTCTTTTGAGAATCTTTAAGAACGACCTTCCATTCCTGTTGAAGTTGCTGAATATCCTTCTTGTTCAGCATCTCTTCCAAATTCGGAGTAGATAAGATGTTATCCAAAATATCAAGGCGTTCTTTCAGGCGATAATGTTCCAAACGAGCGCAAAGGCGTTCTCCCAATTGCTGCCGTTGCGCTTCTGAAAGCGCACGTAGATCGCATTCACGCCTCGTATCATTCAGTGGAAATAGCGAATTCAACAGGGGCGCGTTCTCGGCAAACTCTTTGAGCAGTCGTTCGAAACTCTCGTTAGAAAAAGAGGCGATGTGAGAACGACATTCTGGCTCAAGTATCTGGCTGATGAAGTAATGGCGTACCATGCCTTTCACGGCGCTACCTGGAATATAAGGAATGCCATAGACATGGTGCAGGGTCATGCTGGTTTCCTGAATATGCTCGCCGCCTAATCCGATGACCATGCGCCAGTCAAGTTTGCCTTGAATTTTTCGAATGGGGCAACGTTCGGCGTGTCCGCCCATGACAAGATGCTGCCGTTGTCGTATTGAGGCCAATATGTCTTGTGTCTCTTTTGAGAGGTACATATCAGGGATATTTTGAACATGATATTTCGCAGGTTCCTTCTTCTCTTTATCATCCTTCTTTTCCATTTTGCGGAAAAAATTGAAGCGGAGTACGAGATTCTCAATCGTGATATATCCGGCATCATCGAAAAGTCGCTCTTGAAACCTTGTCAATTCTTGCGTATTAAGAAGTTCGCTCAATCTCGTGCGATACGCCGTTTGCCCGATAAATTCGGGATCCTCAATTTGTGGTTTCAGTTTATCGAGGATTGTTTGGGGAAATCTTTCAGGTTTGTTCTTCCTGCGAAGGTTCTCATTTTCCTGTGTCAACGCATCAAACCAGGCACGGGTCAATTTAAAACGTTCGACAGCCTCTCTGGTATCGTGAGGATGAAAATATTTCATAATCATTTCGGTTGCCTGAACTATGATGCTCGAATGAAACGAACGCTCTTTCTTGGGCATCTTGCATCATGGTTCGAACGCTCACTTTTGCTTATCCATCCCATCCACAAAACGCCGCATCCAATTCAGGAGGGCAAGGGTTTCGACGATCACCAACCGGTATTGTTCCGAATCCAGTTTGACAATGACTTCCATCAGTTCCCCTTGAGGAATGAGGCGCTTAAAGTCCTCTTCTTGCAGCCACTCGCTGATTTGCTTATAAATTCCCGGAAAATTAGAACGATTCTGAATGAAGGCAATTGCCTGTCCGAATCCATTGGTTTTAATCAGGATCGGCAATTTTTTGATCCCGGATTTGTACTCATCCCATTTTTTCGGATTCTTTTTGGCCGCTTCAACAAATTGATAGGCTTTTTGTGCCCGGCCTTGCTCGATGGTGTTCATTTTACTTGCTGCCATTGTTCGTTCCTCCTGTCGCATTCAAGAGATGGGTTCGCACCAATCCTTTGCCGATGGTGGCGTTACCGCCAATTTGAATGATATTGCGGGACGCGGCCAATCCTTGCGTAAAAAACTGCATAATGCCGTCCGCTGATTGACACATCCCCGCCGGTTTCTCTTTGGTAAACGGATCGCTGGCGAGCGCCAAACTATATAGAATCGTATCGGAAGGCAGATATTCTTCGTACCAAAGTGCCCCTTGTTCAACTGTTCCCGTTTGATCGTCAATTTTCGTTCGAGCAATGACTTCAGTGGACATCGTGACGAAATCCTGAAAATCTTTATCGGAAAGAACGAGAATGTCTTGTTTGATTTTTTCCCGCCAGAAACGATAGGCGTCTCCTTCAGGAAGCAGATTCGTTGCCAGCCACTCGGCCAATGTCGTGCACCCCTCGTCTTTTCTGACCGAATCGAACGCGTATTCTTCTAAGACAACGATCCCTGTATTCTCATCAAGCGCTTTGATAAAGAGTCCCGTCGTTCTTGTGACAGTGTTTTCAAGGTCTTTCGGTTTTATCGTTGGGCTTGCAGGGTCTTGCGGATTTACAACGAGTGGACTCACTTTCGCTTGTTGCAAATCCCGAAAAAAGCGATCTATCACAGCGGGACAGGTAATCCACGCGAACACGCCTTTCATGGATTTAACAGGAAACAGCAGTAAGCGGGCATCGGTAAACGCCATCGCTCCCGCATGTTCGGCAGAGTTTTCTGTCGGGCCAAAGGTCACGTCAATACATTCCTGCATCGCTCCGGCTAATCCTGGGAACTGTGTCTTATTTTTTTCGTGAAATTCGAAAACTTCCCGCAAACTCCCTTTCAAACTGGATGCCTCGATTTTTGGGTAATTCGTGTGTTTTTCTCGCTGAATCGGCAAATCCACAATCCCTAAATCGCTGCCGCTTCCGGCATGAAGCGGGGTTTCGACAATCAACGCTAACGGTTTCGCAATTTTAAACATGCGCGTCCTCCTTGACATTTTCGGCAGATCGCCGGGTTATCCCTCATACGAGGGGAGTTGTTCGACAATATCTTTCAACAGGATGACATTCGGAAACTGACGTTTTTTCAGACCATCATGCAAGACCTTATCACTTGTAATCAGCGGGATTCCGAATTCGATGGCGACAGCGACATACGGCGTATCTTTCTCATCAATCTCGCGGCAGAACTCATACGCCAGTTGCAGTGTCGTTTGAGAAAGCAGCAGATTCGGAATGACCGTCACTTTACTTAGCAGTGAAAGCGCAAAGGTCTGAAATTCATCTTCTTTCAGTTTGGTTTTTTTCAAAATGCGCTGCTTATACTTCTCGATTTCCGTAAAGGCGTAATCAGGCAGATAGACCGTATATTCCGAACAGAGAAGACGATATAAGTCTTTGCCGCTGATAAATGCGCCGAACAGCACATTGGCGTCAATGACATAGCGCAGATTCATAACGCCTCCTGAAGATGCGTCTTTTTATACTCCAGCCAGGCTTCCTGACGGGCTGCTGCAACCTCGCGATCATGATCTATTCCGGCGTCTTGAATTGCCGTTGACACTTTTCTACCTAAGTATTGCAGGCGCAGGAACGCTAATTGACGCTCCATAAACTGCCGAATTGCCGACATGCCCATTTCATGCACCAATGGCTCTTCGATTTCCAATTGAATCACGCTCATAGATGGCCCCCTTACTTACGATTTTGGTAAAATTTGCAAATAGTGGTATTCACTTCCCTCAATATACTTTCCATAAAAATCTTCGAATTGCTTTCGATAATCATTGTGGCTGAAATTTCCCGCAACGCAATCAAAAACGGTAATCGCTGTTATAACGGAGTTTTGAAGCTCTACATCATAACATAACCGAACCTCATGTTTTCCGGGGGAATATTTGAAAACAAACGCTTTTCTCCTCTGGTTATCCAAATCCTTCACTTTTATTATTCCAGTATGATTTAAGTTACTTGTAGATGGGAGTTTTTCAAGATATTGATATAAGTCCTCGGTGGTTTTTAACTCCATTTTTTGTTTATCGCTCTCATTCTGTATAGGAGATTTGATATGCTCTCCTAATTCATGAAACAATTTCTTAATCGCATCCTCGACAAGAGTTCTTTTCTTCTTTAAATCGCTACTGTAAAAAATATGCGGCGACACTTTTACAAGATAATAAGCGTTAAATTCTTCCCATAAAATCATCCCTAACGGAGATAAAAACCCGAAGGTTTTCTGCTCTGTTTCATCATCAATTTCTTCAACACAAGAGTAGATTTCTTCCACCTCTCTTGTATGTTGCTGTTTGAAAGTTCCAAAATCGGCAACGCCATTTTCAATTTCCTGTAAAAGCGTCGAATATCGTTCGAAAATAGCCCAATCTATGGCAATCGGCGCTCTTGGTATCCTGATAAGTTCAGGAATTATCCGATCACTTTCTGACGAATCAAAAATGTAATAAAGAGGGATATTATATATCTGTGATAATATCGTCAAATATGGGATCGTCGCTTTATATCCTCCTGTGATATTCAGCACGATATTTTTCCAAAGAGCCATTTTCTCAGCAGTTTTTTGAGAAAGCCTCCGAATGATTCGAATAAGATTAATCATTCCATATCGGATAAAATCCTCTCTTTTGTTCACCTGAAGTTTTTCTACGACGACGATTTCAATCGTTTGACTGAGTCCAGAAATGCCTTTGAAATGGGCGTCAAAAACTTTTGGGGAAGCCAAAATATCTACTGCAAACGCTGAATGAAACGTATCTGATGCTAAAAGGCATATTGTAAATGTTTCATGAGGATATGTCTTCTGAATATCTTTAATGATTTCTTTTATACTGCTTATTTCAGCAGAGGCATGTTTGTCGCGTAGTGCAAACTCTAATACGGCATCTTTGAGGGCTTTTACATTATCCTTGTGGATTTCATATTCATCAGCAGCATAGAAATGGTTTACATCGCCTTTGAAGTCATCAAAATCAGTTCTCAACTCGCTACTTGAATTCTGCTTGAAAAAATTCGTAAATAACGATAACCCGACAGGGGTAATCACCTTTTTCATAGATTGTTCCTCTTTGAGAAGTGTTGTTCAAATAACGCCGATATACGCCAACCCAAAGCCTTCTTGAGCGCGAAAATCGGACAGATTTTGATTATGAAACAGATCGAACAGCGTTTCAGGCTCGCCTGCAAGTAATTTCAGATAATATACCGCTCCCGCAGGCACGGCGCGATACATCGTTTTCGGGCGATTAGCCGCCATGTCCCAGCCGCCGACTAATTGATATTTGCCTGACGTGGCGGTCAACAACTGACAGGTTACGCTGTTTCCATTTTGGGGATTCGTGTAACTCTGTCTGTCTTCGCCGATATTCATCCAGTTCGCCCGCCAGCCGTCGGCATGATTCCATAACGCAGGCGTGGCAAAATAGAGCTTGAACACGCCGCCCGTCTTTTTGATGGCGTTAATGAACTCTTGTTTTTCAGACTCAGTATAATCTATCATCGGGCGATGTTCCACCTGTTTGTAAACAAAGGCTTTTTGCTCTCCGCCGAATTTCAGCATCCCTTCCGATGCAGAAAATTTAATCCCCTCTACGTCTGTTAAAAAATGATAACGATCTTCATCATTGAGCATTCCCGCTTTTAAACGAATCATATTCAAACGATACAAATGGCCTTCTTCAGCAGTCATTGTCGCCGTATTGCGAGCGATGCCGATTTTCGGTTCGACGTCGAAGAAACGTTTCGGCGTGATCGCCTTGATTCCTGTATATTGTCCGAGCAGATATTGACGAAGATATTGCTGTTGCATGTATGCGCCATCTGATGGATATTCGACGGTCTTCTCAGGGTGTTCCGTATTCATCAAGACGTCGGAAAACGGAGAATTCGAGGCAATCTGTTCAAGGCGCAGAGGATAGGCATCGACATTAGGGACATTCTTTTTAACCTCTTCTTTGTCAACGACGAAATCATACGGGAGCGGAGAATAGACTTTTCCAGTTGAGTCGCCAATAAAGATGCCTTTTAGATGAAAACTGGCATGTTGATAATTATCTTTCGTGCCGATAATCTGTTCGAAATCTCCATGAAGAAATGCATTCCACCCGTTTTCCGCAATATACGCGCTACGCAATGCGCCGAAGAGCGTTGACGGAAGCGGCGGAAACAGTGTCGCGGCTTCGGTTTGTTCCCCGGAAGTGAACGGTTTCCCGTCTCGGAAAAAACAGGTATCGAACGGCGTAATCTGGATGCGTGTTGTCATGATTATCCCTCCCGCGCAATAAAGTTGCAGATTTCTAAAAATCCGATAAACCCATCAAAACTTTTGATATAACGTTGTAAGGTCGTAAGTTGATCGCTTAATTGCGTAATCATTTCTTTGTGCGCTGCGCCTTTTTGCTGGCGGCGTTGCAGCAATCGCATCAATTCTATCTTCATCAGGTTGCCCAGATACGCAGGGATTTTCCCTTTTTCATCAACTAAACGCAAACCTTCTTCGCGTAGAGAATAGATAAATTTATTCGAGAGCCATTCATTCAACGCGCAACTCACATCTATCGCACATTGCAACGTATCGAATTGCTCATATTCCCATTTAACGCATGCCGTGCTGATATTCCCGGAATGTTTCAGTAGCGCAATACTGACGCCATTTTTACCATCAAGCTGTTTGGCTTCCTGTTCCATCTTTTTCGCAAGACGTCTGGCTTCTCCCAATGGGGCTTTGTGATGCGCGATACACACGCCTGCTGACACGCCGAAGGAATGGTCTGTCGCAATATTTTTCAACCCCTCAATAGCTCGAAGTCGTTCTGACGGGAATGCCTGATGCAATTGGCGCAGAATGGCAAAGAGGTCTTTCAAATTCGCTAAAGCCAATAGATCGTCGCCTCCGGCATAGAGCAGTTTTCCAAGATATGTCCCCTCGACAATCTTTGGAACGTTTTGAGATGTGTACTCATTCACAATTTCGCTGATCCGAGAATGTTCGAAGTCGTCACGCACATGGTTCAATTTTTCTCCCATACTGTCGCCGTCCATCGCGATTAACGCATAGTATTTGGCTGGATGCGTTCCGAACGATGTGTTTTGGTCGTTTTTGTAAATATTTCTGAGATGCTTTTGACTCTCTGCAAGCGGCTTCAACGTTTGCTGAATCTCGCTCTTTTTCGAGTCGGTCAACTCTTTCTCCGTATAATCGGTATAATACTTGATAAAATTCTCTGATTTCAGCGTTTCCTCATACAACCAACTTCCGTCAATATCAGAGCTTTTCATATATTCGTGAACGAGAGGCAGCGGCGTCGTTTTTACGATATTCTCGATATTCGGCAAATATTTTAACGATCTGATTCCTTCAACAAATTGAGCATACACCGTTCGAACATCTGCTGTCCTCGGTTCTTGCATGATTGTCAATTTGAAAGCCGACGTCGCCACTTCCGATGTTGACGGAAACGTCCCTTTTATATCGAGTTGTAATTCGTTTTCAAAATACATTCCCCCTATTCGTTTCGTCAGACAGACGGCGCATAGAAATTCATTGGAACTGAGATATTTACGAGAGGGAAGCTTTTCGTTTTTCGTCCATTTATCCTTCCAATCCTGTTTGATGATCTGATCCATCTCTCCCATGTTTTCTTTCTTAAATGGACTGAAATGGATGACTTCCCGTTCGCCGCATAAAGAGCATTTCCGGCTTTCTTCCTGCGTTTGTTCGAACCGGCGGCAGCTTTTGACGCCGCCTAATTTGCGCTCAAGCAGATTGTATTCGCCTTGATAGTCTGCGCCGCTCATCGGGTGAATGACCCAATAAATTTCCAGAAAATGCTTGATCTGGCGATTGAACATGTCCTGCGCATGAGTCCCCCGCCATGCCCGTCCGAATGCTTGCTCGAACACATATTCCGCAATCGTTTCGAATTCGTTTCTGACCTCGCCTTCGACCTTTTTCATCGCATCCGTTGAGATCATTCCGGTTTCATCAAGCGCCAACAGACGATTCGGCAGCGTCGGGAGTTTCAAGCGTTCTTGTTCAACCTCATCAAGTGTTTCTTCGTTTTTGAAATATTTGATTAACGGCTGATTATCGAGACAGGGGAAAATGATTTTGATTGACTCTTTTGAAAAATTGCCGGTCAAGGTCTTGAGGGCAATTGCATTCAAATAAGCCAGAATATAACTTCCCATCCACAAATCTTCGGTTTTGCGAGCGGTTTCGATGAAACGCTGCACCGGCCCAATCGTAAAAAGAATTAAAGATTTTGCCATATCGTCACCTCTTTCATGTCATGTTGAATAAGCGAATTATTGAATTGTTCCAGGCATGCCCGTGCTTCTTTTTCATTATTTTGAGTTTTGCCGTGTTGAGAAGGCAAGTAAATGATATACCCCTTAAACTGTTTTCTTACTGGGATAACCTTTAAAAAATAGGGTTTGGCCTGGCGGTCTTCACATTTATTTACTGGAGAGCCAATATAATGTTTTTGGTTGCTGGTTAACAGGGATTTACTACGGTAATACATTTTTCCTAATGATGCTAAACAATCATCCCATGAATCAAAGAGAGGAGGCGGTAATTCGAAAATTTTCATTTGTCGCGAGAATGCCGTAAAATCAGGTAGATTATCAGGAGTTATGCCGTTTTTGATATGTTCTTGCAAAAACGTGCATGTCGGGAATGAGAGTGGAAAATCAATTAGACACGGTTGTTTTGTTTCATCGGTCACTTGTTTAATAGTGAAATTTCCAAATCCGTTATGAGCTTTTGACCCGATTGCGCCAAATACAGAAAGCAAGTATACGCTTTTTATCACATCATCAATTACCGTTCCATCATGTAATGTGATTGCTAAAGAAAATTGACTTCCTACTGGCGCATAATCACGCCCAAGTCGAGAATGTCTTTCGTAGGGGCCATAAGCAAGATATTCAAGGATATTGCATGGCGGTTTGTTTTTCTCGTATACAGTGTGTTTTTTATTCTCTCCAAATAAAGTTCGTATTGGCGTTAGACGAGAACTATCAACACGTAGCGAAAAAGGACTCTTTTTCCCATTATCTGTTGCTGTCCCAAAAATTTCACCTTCCCTTTCCTGTAGCTCATGAAGAGTGAGTTGCTTTTCGTTCCCCCAATTCCCCCAATAATATGCTCTCCACCAGAAGCGTAGCAATCCCTTCAGAGAAGGTGGTCGGAGTTCAAATTCGGTCTGATTATATCCTCCCATAAACATCGGCGTAATCGTTTCCAATTCGAATGTAATTGTCTGCATAACGTTACTCCTTGAATGAAATGTGATAGATTATTTCAAAATGCTCTTATCTATTCTGACGTGTATCACAAAATTTGTTCCGGTGTTTTCTCTATAATTCGTTCCATATCACTCCGTTTTCTGTTCGTCAAGTAATCCTTGCCCGAATTCTGATGAGGCGAAGTCGTCCCATTCTTGCAGGGCGGCAGTGCGTGTTTGCTCGCCGAGTTCGAACTCGTAAGCGAGTTGCAGGGCGTTGACGACCGTCATCGGGACGGCGAGGGAATTTTTGAAATTCGGGAGGCCGCGATGGACGAGCAAGGCTTCGTCCACATGCACGATCAGGGGCGAAGTGGGATAATCGGTCATCAGCAAGGTCGCGGCGCCGCGCCGTTTCGCCAATGTCACGAGCGCAAGATAGAGGTCGAACGCTTTGGTATATTCGAGCAGCAAAAGCAGATCACCTGCCTGGATCGGAAACACAAGGTCTCTGATGCGGCGCGGCTCGCCAGTGACGATCTGCATCCGCTTTTTCAGGCGACTGAAGCGTTCGCCGATGAATTGCGCCATGAACGCGCCGGTTTCATAGCCGACGCAATAAATCGTCTTCGCATTGGAAATCTGGGCGACAATGCGGTCGATCTGCGCTTCGGAATACATGGCGGCGGCATTGTGCAGGGCGTGCATATCTACGGCGAATCCTTTCTGAAAAATGTCAAAGGCGGAGGTCGCCTCCGACATGGCGGCGTCGGAGGCGGTTTTCGGCGTCACCTCCCGCGATGGAAATGGCGCAGGCGCGGCGGCGATGGTGTCATGATAGGCGATCATCGCTTCGCGAAATTCTTTATAGCCGTCGTACCCGAGTTTCTCGCAAAAGCGGTGCACGGTGGAGCGGCTGGTATTCGTGGCATCCACGATGTCCTGCATAGAATATTGATACAGCGCGTCGAAATGCGCTTCGATATACGCGACAATGTCCCATTCGCGTTTGGTGAGTTGATAGCGCACCTGTTGCAGGCGTTGCGCCCATTCGAAGGCGTTCATGGTGTGCTCCTTTCGAGACAGAAGATGCATGATGTCCTGTTCTTCTTGTTGTTACCAGATTCGAGACAGCATTATGTTATTGGATGACATATAATATGTCATAAATATGTCAATATTATTTTCTTTTGAAGGATATATTTTCACCAAATACGCCCAATGCGGGGCGCTTTAGGATACGCGGGCGGACGGTCACGTCATCTGGCAAGACCGAAGCGCGTGGCGAAAGGAACCGTTTCGTCACCCTGAAGCGCTCTGATTTTACGAGACAACGCGCATTCGAACGCATTCAACAGATTTTCGGTTTTGATCTCGATGATGCCGCGCCCCGAATAGGCCGCGTTTATAAAAATAGATGATATTTTTCTTGACAAAAAATCATGGTAATCGCTTACCTTGTGGTAATCGCTTACCATGAACATCTCGCAAAGGAGGCTATCGTATGGCAATCATTTTTCAACATGGCAGCCCGGACACTGTCATCGAACAGCAGGCCAAACAGGAATATGTCCGCGAAATCTTGCAAAAGATCAAAGACGCGCAGGGGAAATCGCCGCGCAAGGTGCTGCTGCTGCCGCCGGATATTACGCGCTATCAATCCGACGCCGGGATGCTGACGCAGCTTGTGTACGCCGAATTATCGACAACGGCGCAGATTGACATCATGCCGACGCTCGGCACGCACGCGCCGATGACGGAACAGGAAATCCGCTCGATGTTCGGCGCGAATATTCCGCTGGATCGGTTCAAAATCCACAATTGGAAACAGGATGTCAAGATCGTCGGGGAAATTTCCGGCGACACGATCCGCGAGTGGTCGGAAGGTCGCGTGGATTATTCCATGCAGGTCGGTTTCAATAAACTGCTGTTGGACGGCGGGTACGATCTCGTCCTGTCCATCGGCCAGATCGTGCCGCATGAAGTCGTCGGCATGGCGAATTTCACCAAAAATATCTGCGTCGGCATCGGCGGCGCTGACCTGATCAACAAGTCTCACTTTCTCGGCGCCGCCTATGGCATGGAGCGCATCATGGGGCGCATTGACACACCGGTCAGGCGCGTGTTCGATACCGCCTTCAGCGAAAATCTCGGCGACATGCCGATCTATTTCCTGATGACCGTCATCGGCGGGCAGGCTGGCGAAACGGTCATGCGCGGCCTGTATTGCGGCGACAAAGATGGCGAAGCGTTTCGGTTAGCGGCGGAATTGAGTCAGCAGGTCAATTTGGATTTATTGGACGCCCCGCTTGATAAAGTGGTCGTCTATCTGAATCCGAAAAAGTTTCGCTCCACCTGGCTCGGCAACAAGGCGATTTACCGGACGCGCATGGTGATGGCGGATCGCGGCGAATTGATCGTGCTTGCGCCCGGCTTGAAAGAATTCGGCGAAGACCCGGATAATGACCGGCTTATCCGAAAATACGGCTATCGCGGCACGCCGACCACGCTGCAAGCGGTCAAAGAAGACGCCGATTTGCGCAATCATCTCGGCGCGGCAGCGCATTTCATTCATGGCTCAAGCGAAGGCCGCTTTTCGATTACCTATTGCCCCGGCGCAGGCATGACGCAGGCGGACATCGAAAGCGTGGGCTACCGCTATGCGTCGTATGACGACATGGCGCGGCGTTATTCGCCTGATGCGCTGAAAGATGGCTGGAATACGCTGCCGGATGGCGAACGGATTTTTTATGTCAGTGACCCCGCGCTCGGCCTCTGGGCGCTACGCAGCAATTTCGTAAAATAATCGTTTTTAAAAAAATATTACACAGAGATTCCCCTCCTGGGAGGGGTAAGGGGTGGGTTGCTCGTGGTTAGAAATTTCTCAGCATCGAAAACCCACCCCAACCCCTCCCAGGAGGGGAATTTTAACGATTCATGAAAAAAACCTACTCATTCCAAGATTTACAGGGCAAAGTGGTGGTGATTACCGGCGGAAGCGGCGTGATTGGCGATGCGATTACCGGCGGGTTAGCGGCGGTGGGCTGCCGGGTGGTGGTGCTTGATCTCTTTCAAGAAAAGGCGGAAGCCTCCGCGCTGAGGCTCAAAACCGAATACGGCATTGACGCCATCGGTCTCGCGGCGAATGTGTTAGACAAAGCCTCTTTGATTGCGGCAAAAGCGCAGATCAATCAGCAGTTCGGCAAAATTGACATCCTGATCAATTGCGCGGGCGGGAATCATCCGAAAGCGACGACGCAGCTTGAGCAAATCCTGCCGGAAAATTCGAACGAATTGGAAAAGAGCTTTTTCGGCCTTGAATTAGAAGGATTTCGCAGCGTCTTCGACCTGAATTTTATGGGAACGCTCCTGCCGACGCTTGTGTTGGCGACTGATATGATCGAGCAGCAGAGCGGCGTGATTTTGAATATTTCCTCGATGAACGCCTTCCGCCCGCTGACCAAAATTCCGGCCTATTCTGCGGCAAAAGCGGCGATCAATAACTTCACGGAATGGCTCTCCACGCATTTCGCCCGCATGAATATTCGCGTGAATGCGATTGCGCCGGGATTTTTCTTGACCAATCAAAACCGCTTCCTCTTAATTGATGAAAAAACCGGCGAATTCACGCCGCGCGGGCAGAAAGTGATGAATGGCACGCCGATGGGACGATTCGGCGAACCCGAAGAACTGTGCGGCACGGTCTTGTATCTGCTCTCTGATGTTTCCGCATTCGTCACCGGCGTCGTAATCCCTGTGGATGGCGGCTTTAACTCCTTCTCCGGCGTGTGATTTGCCGATTATTATAACCACGAAACACACGAAATACACGAAAATAGTAATTAGGA
>CAZRSF010000102.1:0-16982 GCA_964602655.1 uncultured Candidatus Moduliflexus sp. | reverse complement strand
GACGCCCTGGGCTAATATGATTCGCGCCGTTGGCGCGAAGAGAACGTAACAGCCCTGCCTCCAGGGAGGGGGATAATCGGCGACGTTGCGTAACGCGAGTGACGCAGGAGCGCAAACGCTTGTTTGAGGCGCAATTCATGTTCCTTTTGTTTATTCCATCAAAAGATTCCACGTTATTTCGGCCAGCGGACGAGACCGACGCCGCCGAGCGCGACGCGCCGGAAAAGGCGGACGCGCTGCTCTGCGTCGCCTGTCGCCATCCGATTACCAGTCTGCGCGACCGCATCAGCGTCAACGAGCGCCATGAACATGTCTTCGCCAACCCGCATGGCTACATTTATCAGATCGGTTGTTTCGCCGCTGCGCCCGGCTGCGCGCTGATTGACGAAGAGAGCGCGTTCTTTTCCTGGTTTCCCGGTTATGCGTGGCAGATCGCGATCTGCGGTCGCTGCGCCGCCATGCTCGGCTGGGGTTTCCGGTCATCGGAATCGCGATTCTACGGCTTAATTCTTGACAAATTGATCGCGCCAGAGTAACTCGGAGACATAACCCGTTGACGTTAAGCAGCGAAGCCGCGCATTCCCCTCCTGGGAGGGCTGTTAAATTCTGTTTTTCCGCCCTGAAAGGGCGCAGTCATATTAGCCCAGGGCGATAGCCCTGGGAAGGCAGAAGAGCAGCGAGGTTCGCCCTGAAAGGGCGGTTCATGAGGCCGATGAGCCGCCCTTTCAGGGCGTGAACGCCGAATCGCCCGTTTTTCCCAGGGTTTCACCCTGGGCTAATATGACTCGCACCGTTGGTGCGTTTGAGAGCGTGTCATTGCGAGGAGTGACAACTTTTGGCGAGAACTTAACAGCCTTGCGGACTCGACGAGATTGCTTCGCTGAAAAGCGCTCGCAATGACAGAATTTAACAGCCCTCATAGTAAACGAATGAACATACGAATATGAAAACATTGAATCTGAAACCGACGCACAAGGCGGTCGCGACCTATTACGCCGAGTTGCAGCAGCTTTCGCTGTTGAACGCCAAAAAAGAAGGGGCGGTCTCTCCGGCCTTCGCCAATCTGCTGAGGGTCTGCGCGGGGCAATTCGACTGGACGCTGTACGAGCAATATCCGCTGAAACATGGCGCGAAAAATATCTATCCCGACGGCGCGTTGGTGGATGCGTTCAATCTGCCGTATGGCTATTGGGAAGCGAAAGACAGTCACGACGACCTCGCGAAAGAAGTCCGCAAAAAATTCGATGCGGGCTATCCGAAAGACAATATCCTGTTTCAAGCCCCCGACCGCGCGATTCTCTGGCAGGACGGCAAATTGCGGCTCGATAACGACATTTCCCAACCCGACGCGCTGATTGATGCGCTGAAAACGTTTTTCGAGTATCAGCCGCCGCAGTACGAGCAATGGCAGCAGGCGGTGGATGCGTTCAAAGACGAAGTGCCGAAAATCGGGGCGGGCTTGCTGACATTGATCGCGCAGGAACGCGCCGCCAATAAGGCGTTTAGCAAAGCGTTCGAGGCGTTCATGCAGGTCTGCCGCGACGCCATCAACCCGAACATCGCGACGCAGGCGGTGGAAGAGATGCTGATTCAGCACCTCCTGACCGAGCGGATTTTCAGCAAAGTCTTCGACCATCCCGATTTTCGCGACATGAACATCATCGCGCGGGAAATCGAAGGCGTGATTCGCGCCCTCGTCTTTCCGCATGGCGGGCGCAATCAGTTCTTCAAGCCGCTCGACCGCTTTTATCACGCCATCGAATCCACCGCCGCCACGATCAGCGACTATTCCCAGAAACAGGCGTTTCTCAACACCGTGTACGAGAAATTTTTTCAGGGCTTTTCCGTCAAAGTCGCCGACACGCACGGCATCGTCTATACGCCGCAGCCGGTGGTGCAATTCATGGTGAATTCGGTCGAAGAGATGTTGAAACGCGAGTTCGACGCCTCGCTGTCGGACGAAGGCGTCCACATCCTCGATCCGTTCGTCGGCACGGGCAATTTCCTGATTCGCGTGATGCAGACGCTCCGCAAAACCGCGCTGCCCGACAAATACGCCAACGAACTCCATTGCAACGAGGTGATGCTGCTGCCGTATTACATCGCGTCCATGAACATCGAGCATGAATACATGACGCTGACCGGCGACTACAAGCCGTTCGAGGGAATTTGCTTAGTGGATACGTTTCAGTTGGCGGAAGCGCGGCAGTTGGGACTGTTCAGCGAGGCGAACACGGCGCGGGTCGCCGACCAGAAAAAGCAATCCATTTTCGTCATCATCGGCAATCCGCCGTATAATGCGGGGCAGGTGAACGAAAACGACAACAACAAAAACCGCAAATACCCGACGCTTGACAAGCAAGTCGCCGAGACCTACGCCAAAAGCTCGGCGGCGACCAACAAAAACGCGCTGAGCGACCCGTATATCAAGGCGTTTCGCTGGGCGTCGGATCGGATTGGCGACGAAGGAATTGTCGCGTTCGTCAGCAACAATAAATTTTTGAAAGGCATCGCATTTGACGGGATGCGGAAGGAGTTAGCGCAAGATTTTGATGCGCTCTATTTGCTGGATTTAGGCGGCGATGTGCGCGAAAACCCCAAATTATCAGGCACGACGCATAACGTGTTCGGCATTCAGGTCGGCGTCAGCATCAATCTGCTGGTGAAAAGAAACACCTCACAGGTCTCGAAGACCTGTGAGGTGTGGTATGCCCGCGTTGACGAATACTGGCGCAAAGAGCAGAAATTTGCGTTTCTTGAGGAAAAACGCGATTACAGCCGGATCGAATGGCAGGCAATCACGCCGGATAGCAAACAAACCTGGTTGACCGAGGGACTACGCGACGAATTCGAGACGTTTCTGCCGATGGGATCGAAAGAAACAAAATCTGACGAGAAGGCCGATGTCGAGGCGATTTTCAAAAATTACGGCAGAGGCGTGGCGACCAGCCGCGATACCTGGGCATATAATTTTCAACATAACGCGCTTGCCGAGAATATGCGGCGCATGATTGAGACGTATAACGAACATGTATCCAAATTCAGCCGATTATCGCCAAAACCTGAGATTGATGCGTTTGTGGCAAATGACGATACCAAAATCAGTTGGAGCCGCGATTTGAAATTAGACCTGAAACGCGGTCATTTTGGGGAATTCAATGCGGCAAAAATACGCAAAAGCCTGTATCGTCCATTTACCCAAGAATGTCTGTTTTTTGATCGGATTTTGAATGAAGAAGTCTATCAATTCCCGCATATTTTCCCAACGCCTGAGACAGAAGCCGAAAATCGCGTGATTTGTCTTAGCGGTTTAGGCAGTAGTAAGCCATTTCACACGCTGATAACCAATATCATTCCCTGTCTTGATTTGCTGGAAAAAACGCAATGTTTCCCGTTTTACACCTACGATGAAGATGGCACGAATCGCCGCGAAAACATCACGGATTGGGCGTTGGCGCAATTTCGGGCGCAATATGACGATGTACGGGCGACCGGCGGGGATAATGGCGTAGGGGCGACCGGCCGGTCGCCCCTACAAAAATGGGATATTTTTTATTACGTGTACGCCCTGTTGCATCATCCGCAGTACCGCGAGACGTATGCCGCCAACCTGAAACGCGAATTGCCGCGGATTCCGTTTGTGGGGGCGAATTGTACGGGCGACCGGCCGGTCGCCCGTACGGATATATTTTGGCAATTCGCCGACGCCGGGCGGAAATTGGCGGAATTGCACATCAATTACGAACAGCAGCCGAAATATAAATTGACATTTCTCGAAAACGACAAAGAAGCGTTGGATTGGCGCGTGGAGAAGATGAAACTGTCGGCGGATCACACGCAGATCGTCTATAATCGTTTTTTGACGCTCGCGGGCATTCCGCCGGAGGCGTTCGACTACAAACTCGGCAACAAATCCGCGCTGCACTGGCTGATTGACCAATATCAGGTTTCGACGGACAAACGCAGCGGGATCGTCAATGACCCGAACCGCGCCGACGACCCGCAGTATATCGTCAACCTGATTCGGCGCGTCATCACGGTCAGCGTCGAAACCATGAAGATCATCAAGGCGCTGCCGACATGGTAGGGTGGAATGAGATAAAAAAGGAGTCTCAAAGCGAAGCTTTGGCGTCAAAAGCTGCGCTTTTGCACTCCTCATCGAAACCCCTGACAGGGTTTAAAACCCTGTCAGGGGTCTGGTTCAAGCCGAATGAATATGTGTACACCGGATGACGCCCCGGTGAATCGTGAGCGAATGCGCCACAACCGCAACAAGGAGAGGATGTATGGAAACCATTGCGAAAACCGAACACTATGCTGTAGAAATTGACGTAGAGAAAAACCGATTATATCTCACAGGAAAAGGATTTTGGAGAAATGTCGAGATCGCGCAAAGCTTTTTTGACGCGATCAAGAACGGTATTCGAAAACTTTCTTCAGGGTATTCGGTGCTGGCTGATTTGCACGAATTCAAAACACCGCCGCCCGAAGTCGCTCAGATCATTATCGAGTCCCAAAAAATCACCGCCGATACGGGAGGAAAAAGCGCCCAGGTCGTGGGAGTAAATCGGGCGATTGAAATGCCGATGGGCCGTTACGCGACTACATCGGGCATCAAATCCCGAAACAAATCATTTGCGACGAAAGAGGAGGCCGAAACCTGGCTTGACGCCGCGTAATGTCGGTAGTCTCAAGCGAACAGGTCATTCCGACAGCTGACCGGAACGACCGAGTTGAAACAACGAAACAACCGCATTGAAAAAGGAGTACGCGCATGAACACATCTTCACGCGTTATTTTTTACGAGAAACCGGAATTCATTACGTGTTGGTATGATGCCGAATTACAGGCCATTGTACAAGAATTTGCCGCGTTTACGTTTTGGACGCCTGCGTTAATCGAAGCCTATCAAGAGATGCATGATGCCTGCCTGCAAGCGGTGATTCGCCATCAGGCGCATAAATGGCTTTGTCTGAGCAGTAAGATGAATCGCGCGACGCCGCCGGAAATTCAAGAATACATTGCGCATACCGTGACGCCACGCCTGTTAGAGGCCGGATTGAAGTATTACGCGCAAGTGTCGCCAGGTTCAGCGCTTGCCAGGTTTTCCACGCAGCGGTGGCAGCACGAAACGCAGACCGAAGCAGAAGGAAAAGGGGTTTTAGCAAACTTTACCGATGAACAGGAAGCGCGCGCGTGGCTGCAACAACAGGAGTAGCCCAGCGATAAATCGCTGGGCTCAAAACGGAAGGACGCTGAAGCGCCCTCAAAGCGGGCTTCAGCCTGCTTCCGTTTTGAGCCCGGCCATTTATGGCTGGGCAACAGGGCAACCGGGCGGCGTATGTTAGAACGTAACAGCCCTTGGGCATGATGGGGGTGAGGTTGTTATTTTTTATTACGTGTACGCCCTGTTGCATTATCCGCAGTACCGCGAAACGTATGCCGCCAACCCTGTCCGCTCACCATGACGGTCACTCTGAGCGGAGTCGAAGAGTGAAAATAATTTTGTCCAGATACTTAACGCGGGGTTGTGCCCAGCGTGATCATGTTCTACGGGGTCGTGATGTTTTGCGCAAAGGCAGGATAAATTCGGCGAAAATCTTTCGCATTCAGCGTCATCACTTGATCGACGTTTGCTTGCATGGCGGCAAAGAGTATCAGGGCATCATACGTCACGCCGCCGCGAATATCCTCTTGCGCAAGATGTTTGATGACGGCAAGATAATCTGCCGCTGATAGCGGGATGACGTCGAATATCTTGATCACGTCATGTTCGATAAGCTGAGAAGCCAGCGTCGGAGAAATGCGCGGATGGGTCGGCAAAGCGGTAAGAATGGCATAGAGTTCCGCCAGAGAATGCGCGGCCACATAGCCTGTGATGTGGCCGTTTCGCACCTGTTCCAGATAGGGAAATGCGCGAGCGTGCATGGGATGTGTTTCGAGCAGCGCCGCCACAAAAAATGAGGTGTCGAATAACATTCTCATAGTCCTGCCCGCCTCATCAATCGGCTCATCCGCGCGTCGCGCTCATGACCGACAATATCGGTCATATCGCCGATCTGCGAGCGGACGACTAAAAAACCGTTTTTCTCAACCGCTTCAGCCTCTTGCTCGCGTTGCAAATACAGATCGCCATTTTCCGCCTGTCGCACGACGAACATCATGCCCGCCTCAAGACCAATTTGCCGCTGCGCCGATTTCGGTAACAGCCATCGGTCTTCATGGCCTTTGCTGATGCGGATCATGATCTGTTCCAACGCCTCATCAGGTAAACGTTCGATCTCTTGTTTCAATTCTTCTTTTGTCATCGTGTTCCTCCGAATCGAACCCCCTGTCAGGGTTCTAAATCCTGCTCACAACGTCAACAAGTTGACTTCTTGAATCCCCTCGAAATCTTTGATATTGCACGTTGCGATATGCTTTATATGATAGGCTAATCCGATACACGCAATTTCAAGGTCATGAATTTTCAGTCCGGTGAATTTATACTGTCGCAGCAGACGTTGGAAAATCGTCATGGATTGCGGCGTCGGATAAAGAATCGTGAGCAACGAGGAAAAGTCTTCGATCACATCTAACGCTTCTTCGATAGAAAGCGAAATGACCGGCGCTCGTGTGATCACAGCGAAGAATTCCGAAATATTCTTGCTGGTCGTAAACAACTCATGCTCTGAGTCGAACATCTTCCGCGCTGCCGAATAGAATGCGGAATTTTCGTCAATGGCATAAATCAGCACATTCGTATCAAGCAGGATTTTACTCATACGCGATCTCTCGCAGTCGAATATGGTCGAACTGCCCTTTCAACTTGAATGACCGAAGTGGCTTTTTGTGCGGTTGTTTCGGAAATATCTGGCACACAAAAACATACACCTGCTCGACAGCCTCATCAGGCAAACGTTCGATCTCTTGTTTCAATTCTTCTTTTGTCATCGTGTTCCTCCGAATCGAAATCCCTGTCAGGGTTTTGAAACCCTGACAGGGATCGCGCGCTTATTCCTCTGCACTGGCTTCTTCCAGCAAGGTGACGATCTCGCTGAAGCCGAGTTGTTCGGCCAGCGCCATCGCAAAGACGCCGTCGCCATTTGCCGCAGATGGGTCTGCGCCTTCGTCTAAGACGGAGTTGACAAAATCAACAGCGTTCTGCTGAATCGCGAAAAAGAGCGCTCTATTGAGGCTCAACGTCATGTCGTCACCCTCGAATGACGGCGGAGCAATCAGCATGCCGCCCATATAGATCGCGTCATCGCTCTCCTCGCCGTCCCCCGCGCCAGGCACACCGTTTTCGCCGTAGCTGACGAGCAGGTAATCGCTCCCTTCGGCGTCGGAGAGGTAGTAAATCGGGTTGCCCCATTCATCGAGAAGGCTCCCTTCATAATATGCGCTGTCGTAGCTTCCGCCGGAGAAATCCACATCCGCAATCGGCGTGACAGTCGCGTATTTCGGATAGGTGTTATTATCCACCTGCCACGAACCGAGCGCCGTTCCATACGACCGCATTATATCTGTCGTGCCAGTCAACACTTCGGATTCGTTGTTATCGCCTTCATCGCCCTCGATTGTGCCGATCTCTTCATCTTCCATCGCTTTCCAAATCGGATTCGACAGCAGCAGCGTCCCTGATTGCTGATAATCCGCCGGGTGCATGAATGTGCCCTGAAGCTGCTGCATTCCGTCAGGCGCGCTGACGTATTTTTCGAACACCTTATTGGTGACGCTTTTGACGAGCAGCGCGAAGGCATCGGCGCTCTGAACCGTCGCGAATTCGATGCGTCCGGGCTGCGCGGTCATATACGACAGATTGCCGCCGACCGTCGGAGCCGCAGCCAGCACATCGGCAAAGAGGTCTTTCACGACCGGCATCGCTATCGGGCGCGGATAATGCAGCCCGCTGGGAAGGGTGGCGAAGACCTTGTTATTTTCATCCACGAACAATCCTTCCAGCGCAAATGGAAGATCAATGCCGCTTTCCAGCAATTTCTGCTCGAATCCTTCCAGGCCGCTCTCGTCGTAAATTTTCTGGGATGCGGCGAGGAACGCGTCTAATTCGCGGTGCGTCACGTCTTCCAAGCCGACGAGCGTGTCGAACAGGTCAGGAAGCAGGCGGAACGGTCTGGCGATGGCGAACATCGAAGCGTTGGCCGGAACGCGATCCAGCAGTTTGGTCATCGCCGCCGAAATCGGCGGATAGCTCGCGTTCGCCACAGCCTCGAATTGCGCGGCGTCCGCAGCGCCGGTATAGACCAATTCCGCGTCGCCCGCCGCCTTGACGAACATGATCCGGCGGCTGATCAATTCATGCTGCTGATAGCCGAACATGCCATTCCGCGTCGTAAAAATATCGCTCGACACCAGCTTTTTCGCGCCGTTGCCCGCGTCCTCAGCGGCAAAGGAATTCGTGTAGCTCACAAATGGTTTCGATTGCAGCAACGCTTCGAATAACTGATTCTGTGCGCGATTGGTGGCGGCAACATCGGCTTTTTCCTTGAAATACGGCTCGATGACGCCAGCAGGGAGCAGCAGCAGGCGATGCGCCCAGGGTTCGTTCTCCATACGGTCGGATTGATGTTTCGCCCATGCCCACAGCGTCGCGAATGTGCTGAAATCGGTCTTCATTGACATCGGAATCACCGTGCGCAGCGTCCAATCCGCCTTCGATTCCAGCGTCGGGCAGACTTGCTGGCTGAGCAGATACGTTTTGATCGCGGTAAAGGCTTCGGTCGGCAGCGATTTGGCCGTAAGTTCTTTCTCGATCTCGGTCAGCATGGCGGCAACCAGCGGAGAAGGCGCGCCTTGCGGCTGTTTGCCGATGGCGACCAGGGAATTCTTTTCGCCCGGCAGCAGCGCCAGCGAGCGTTTCAGCGTGTCGAGCGGAAGCGGCTGCGTCAACTTCTCCGGCAGAATATCTTTCGAAAAAACGGCGAACGCAAGCTGCTGATACACCGCGTCAAGGTCGAGGCTGACGACCGCGCCGTCCAGATTCGTGAGTAATTGTCCGAGCGAAGCAACTAACACGCGCGCGATGCCGGTCGTGTACGCTTCGGCGTAGTTCACCAATTGATCGAGGCTTTGCACGCCGAACTGGAAGCGTAACCTGGTGTCGAGCATCATCCGCTCCGCGACCGGCATGTCGGTCAATCCCATGCGAATCGTCGTAAATAACTGCGCCGGGAGAGCGTCCAATTGCTGCTGCGCCATCGGAATTTGCGGCTTCAGCGCCTGCGGGCTGAGAATGACCGTCAGATCGCCCTTTTCATACGCCGCGACGCCGTCCTTGATCATCGGGTCTGTCATCAAGTTCGCGTCGGCTTTCGCGGCGACGAGCATGTTCAGCATATCGGTCGAGCCGCAGAAAAACGCGGTCTGCTCGGTGGCAATCAAATACAGGTCATCGGGCATATCGCCATTGCCCGACACGATGTGATAATAGGTCAGGTCGCCGCTCTGCTCTTTGGTGATGGCAGACGGCTGCAAGACGCCCTGAATCATGCCGGCAGCGACGGTAGAATTCGAAATCGGCGCACTCAGCACGAACGCATTCGGCATCGGGTAGAGCGCAAAAGAGATCGGACGATCTAACGCGAAGCCGGTTAAGGCTGAGAACTGGGCTGATTCGACAGGCTGCCCCGTTATCTGCATCCCAAGAAACGTAATGAGCGGTTTCGGTTTGGCGAACATCTCCTGAAATTCGGCAGGCAGGGCTTTTTCAGGGACAATCGTCGCAGCGAAGGCATCGAGATTCTCTAACAGCGTCAACGCGTTATTGAGACGGACGTAGGCAACCGCCCCGGCAGGCAGCGCCTCTTCCGGCGTGGCCGCGACCGTCAGACCGGTCGAAAATACGGCGGGCAGTTGTTCCATCGCCTCCTGTCCGTAGGCGGGAACGACGCACAAGAGCAGTATGCCTGACAACCATGCGATCTGTTTTAGCCATTGTTTCATAGATGAATCCTCCCTACGCGCCGATCATGTCGAAAATCGTGCCGATTTCCGCTCGCCGGGCTGCGTATGATATGATTGATTGGATTGAATGAGCGCTCTGTAGTGTTTTGGCAAGTTTAAGGTGACGCTTAACCCTGCCAGGGTTCGACCCGTCATGCAATAATATATGGCAAGCGCGTTTTCTGGCAAGAAAAAATGTAGGAAAATATGCGGCAGGGCGTTTCGGAAATGCGAAACGCCCTGATTCAATGACGAGCTATTTCGTGAACGAGCCGAACAACTGGCGATCCATAAACTCAGGCGGGGATTCTAACTGGGGAATCTGGACGAATCCGTAATCTTTTAAGCGTGTCATGGCGGTGGCATGCGCTTCGCGGTTCGTGATCTTCCAGTCGGCGCGTTTCAGCGCGGCATGGAAATAATATGAAAATGCGCCGCGCGTCTGGCCGTCAATCACTTTTTCCTGCGCTTCCTGATTCGACATGCAGGCGGAAAACAACGTGTGTCGGTTTTTAATGACGACTTCGCCGACCTTCACAGTCGGCAGCACAATGCCGCGCGAGCGATGTTCGATGTCTAACGGCGGTTTGATGTACCGGGATTTTTTATATTCCGGCTCGCCGATTTTGCCGTCAGGGCTGACCGGCACGTATAACGACCGGGTGGACGTGCCTGAGTTACAGCAGTCGAACACAACGGTCAGATTCACGCCTTCCGGAATGCGAGCGAAATATTGGGCGAGCACATCGTCCGTCAGCGGATCGTCCCAGTTCAAATCGTGCGGACAGAGGATTTCGTCCATAGTGTCATCAAGTTCGTCGCCATTGCGGTCACGCACCTGCGAGCCGTGCCCGGCATAAAAAAAGACGAGCACATCGCCCGGTTTCACATCCCGCACCAACCAATCGAGACGCGCTAAGATGTTCGCTTTGGTGGCGCGTTCGTCAAGCAGTAAACGGACGTTATTCCCGACAAAATTAAAATGGTCCTGTAACATACCGCTCGTCACGGCGGCATCCATCGTGCATCCTTGCAGATTCCAGGCCGGATTTTTATATTTATCTATTCCAACAACTAACGCTTTTTTCGTCATCGTATTCTCCTTGCTTTCTGACGGGATTGATGGTGGTTTCGACGGCTGCGCGGGAGCCGTTTGCACTGGCTGCGCAGGAACTGTCGGTACTGGTTTCGGTGGTTGAGTCGGTTTCGGCATTTGCGGCGGCAACGTCGCTGGCGGCGGTTTTTTATTGCTCGCCATCCAACGCCGAATATACTCCCAATAGCGTTTATACATGTTATCCATATCCATAACAATCACTCTTTCGGAATGCCGATCTGGCGAAACGCGGCGATTATCGTGTAATGCCGCGCTCCTCTTTCGGAACAATTCGCGTCATGCTCCAGGGATTCTCTTTGACATATTTGGAGAACTCGCGTAAATTCTCCGCTACTTGATCAAGATTGTCAATGATTTTTCCTACTTTGTTACGAGAGTTTTTCGCCACAACCGAAACGGACTTGATATCATCGGAAATGAGCGTCAGATTTTTCAACGCCGCGTCAATATTCGGAGCGTTCTCGCGCAGCTTTGCCGTGACCGCATTCACGTCTTTCATCGTCTGCGCCGAGCCGGAAAGCGTCGTGGAGATATTATCGGAATTTTCTGTCAGCATCGTCGCAACGGCGTCGAAGTTTTTCAACACGGATTGCAGATTTGCGAGCGTGGCGTCAATATCGGCTTTTCTGGCAGCTAAGACGCCGCTGAACGCCTTGATGTCCTGCGTAATGCCGTGCGCGTTTTCTAAAATCGGCGCGATGTGTTGGCTTTGCGCGTTGATCTGCTGCGTCATGCCGCTCAAATCAGTCGCCATGCCATCGAGACTCGTCAAGATGCGTTCGACGGCGTCTTTCCCCTCGGCAAGCTGTTCGGAAAACGTGCCGACGTTCGTCATGGTTTTATTCGTGCTCGTCAAGATAGAGGCAATCGTCTCTTTATTCGCGTTCAGCATGGCGACAAAACCGGACGATTCGTCGAGCATTCGATTGATGTCGGCAATCGTCGTCTCGATATGGTCGCTCTGTGCGGTCATAAACGCGCTGAATTCCGAAATATTCTGAGAGGTCGTCGTGACGTTTTCGATAATCAGCTTGATTTGATCGGATTTCGCGGCAAGCGTGGCCGTCAGCCCTTTGACATCGGCGGAAATCCCTTGCGCGTTCGTCAGCGTCGCGCTCAATTCATCCTGATGTTCCGTCAAAAACAGCGAGAAGGTTTTCAATTCCGCCGTCGTATCTTTGACGTTCGTCAGCACGGTTTCGATGGTTGGCGCGTTCGTTTCCAGCATGGCTGCGAACGTCGAAACGCTTGCGATTGAGGCGTTCAGATCGGTCAGCAACGTTTCGATCTGCGGCTGCTGTGTCGTCGCAAATTCTGTCAACCCCTTCACGTTGGTCACAACCGTATCAACTTGATCGATAATCGTCCCGATCTGCTCGCGTTTGGCGTTCACGGTCGCCATCAACGTTTTGGTATCATCGGAAATCGTCTTCACATTTTCAAGCATCGCGGCGACCTGCGGCCATTCCGCCTCGACCTGCTGCGCCAAATTGTCCACGCGGGCGGCAGTGGATTCGACATGATCGATTGTGCTGGCAATCTGCGCTTGTTTGCCGGAGACGGTGGCGGTCACGTCGCGGACGTGCTGCATGGTTTCCTGAACGACCGGTTTTTCTTCCACCAAAAACGCGCTCAAATCGGCGGCATTGCCTGAAGTCGTCGCCACGTTCGTCACGATTTGCTCGAATTTTTCGTTATTGGCCTGGACGCGCTCCAGAATCAGTTTCACATCTTCCGACGAGGCTAAAATGTTTTCCAACACGGCTTTGACATCCTGGCCGCCCTCCTGATCGGCAAATTGCAGAAAGAGCGTCACTTGCTCCGACACGGTTTCAAGATTCGCCAGCATCGTATCAATGCGGGCTTTATTGCCGCGCAATTCTGCGGCAAGCTCCGAAAAATGCTGTGTCGCCGTACTGGTATTGGATAGGATTTTCCGAATATCTTCTTTGCTGATGCCGAAAATCTCCTGAAAATCCCCCAACGTCTGCTCGCCCGTCGTAATCAAGGCGTTGAAGAGCTTGATCGTATCGTCAATCTCGGTCTCATTATTCACGATAACGCGGTTCAACGACCCGGACAACTTGTCCAACTGGGTCAGCATGTCGCGCAGATTCGTCAAAATGCCTTCGATGGTTTCCGAGTTGTTATTGACGATGCTATCAACATTATCTATAATTGACGTGATTTTATTCTGATTGGTCGTTCCGATGATTTTGTTGGCGTTCTGCATCAATTCATCGGCGTTTTTCAGGATGAGCGAGACGTTTTGATTGACCTCTGTGAATAAATATTCGATGCTGCCGGAGATGGAATCCACGCGATCGACGATGTCGCTGAATTGCATGATGTCTTTCGGCGTGATGAACGAATCGGGCGGCAGTTGCGGCGCATCGTCCGAGCCGGGCGAGATTTCGAGATAAAATGCGCCTAACATGCCGATGTAATTCAGAAACACAATCGAATCCTGTTTCACCGGAGTTTTCGGGTCAACCGCAAACAGCACTTCGATTTTTTTCGGATCGTTCGGCGAAATATGCACATCCGAGATCGTGCCGACCTTCATGCCGGCATACCGGACGAGATCGCCGCGAGCGATCCCGGCGGACGCGCTGATTTCGGTTCGATACGAGATGGTGTTCTGCCATAAGCCGCTGCCGCTGAGGACGATGACAAAGACCGTTAACGCGACAAGCGAGGCGATGACGACAAAGCCGACTTTGATTTCATTGGCGCTATATTTCATACGGTTTTATTTCCTGTAATCAATTGCAAATATTTCTGATCGTCTTGTTCTTCTTTATCCGCAGCGCGATTCAAAAATTGCACCACACGCGGATGCGCGCTGGCGCGGATGTCTTCCGGCGTCCCGAACGCGATCACTTTGCCTTTGTCCAGCATGAGAATGCGGTCGGCAATCAAAAACGCGCTGGGCAATTCGTGCGTCACGACGACCATCGTCATTTTGAAGGCGCGTTTGAGTTTGAGAATCAGTTCGTCAATTTCCGCCGCAATAATCGGGTCTAATCCGGCGGACGGTTCATCGAAAAAGAGAATTTCCGGGTCCATCGCGAGCGCACGGGCTAACCCGGCGCGTTTTTTCATGCCGCCGCTGAGTTGCGACGGTTTGAAGTCGTCGAATCCGGTCAATCCGACCAACCCGAGTTTGATGCGGCTCATGATTTTGATGGTGGATTCGGCGAGTTTGGTATGCTCCCGCAGCGGCAGCGCGACGTTGTCGCCGAGCGTCATGGAATTGAACAACGCAGCGCTCTGAAACAACATCCCCATTTTCTTCCGAATCTCGTTCATTTTGTCTTCCGCAAGCTGCGTAATCTCCTGGCCTTTGATGTAGATTTGCCCGGAATACGGCTGCAACAGGCCGATCAGATGGCGGAGAAACGTGGTTTTGCCGCAACCGCTGCCGCCCAACACCACCAGCACTTCGCCGCGCCGCACCTGCACGTTCACATCATCCAGAATGCAGCGTTCGCCGAAGTACGTGACCAAATGTTCGACGACAATCGCATATTCTTGCGCATGATGTTGAGATGTTTTTACAACGGCTTTTTTCATACCTTTTTACAAGAAAAAGAAAAAGAACATCGTCACGACTAAGTCGGCGATGATGATAAACACGATTGATTTGACCACCGACGCCGTCGTATGCACGCCGACCCCTTCCGCGCCGCCTTCGACCTGAAACCCTTCGTAGCAGCCGACTAAGGCGATAATCACGGCAAACACAAGGCTTTTGATCAAACCGGTGATAATGTCTTCCAATTGTAAGGCGGTCATCGTTTGACTGACATATTTGATCATCCCCAAATCCAGCAGCGTCAACCCGACGAACATGCCGCCCGCCATCGAAACGACATTCGAAATCATCGTCAGGCAGGGCTGCATGATGATAATGGCGAGCAATTTCGGGACGACGAGAAATTTAATGGGATTCAGGCCGATTGTGACGAGCGCGTCCACTTCTTCGGAGACTTTCATTGTACCGATTTCCGCCGCAAACGCCGAGCCGCTGCGCCCGGTGACGATGATCGCGGCGACTAATGGCGCTAACTCGCGCGTCATGGTCACGCCGACCAAATCCGCGACATAAATCATCGCGCCGAACGGACGCAACACATACGCGCCCTGCAACGCGAGAATCATCCCCACAATCGCGGACAGCATGGCAATCAGCGGAATCGAGTTGACGCCGACGATGACCATCTGTTCGACGCTCGTCTTCCAGCGCAAGCCTTTGCCTTGCAATGGCGCGACGACCATCCAGTACATGGAATCAATCGCTAATTCCGTGGCGTCGAACACGCGCCCGAAGAAGAGCAGCGTATGATGGCCGACGTGTCCGAAAAGTCGTTTCATGCTGCCTCCGCTCCATGTTTCAGCGCGGCCTCGACCGTCGGAAATATTTCGAAGACTGTCTGCAATCGCACCAATTGGAACACTTCTAACACCGCTGGCGACAGGCCGACTAAGATGAATTGCGCTTGCTTGCCTCGCGCAAATTGCAACCCTTCGACTAACGTCGCAATCCCGGAACTATCGGTATAGGTCACATCCGTCAGGTCAATAATCATGACCGACGGATGCTGTTGTTTCATGACTTTGAAAATCGCTTCCCGCATTTTCGGGGAAGAATACAAATCCACTTCGCCGCTGACTTTCACGACCTGCGCCTGCTGATGCGCCGTGATGTCGATCTGCATGTCCATACGTCACACTCCTTTCGGAAAACATGCGTTATGGTTTGAGGTCGCCAAAACAGTGTCAAGAATTTTGTGCGCTTGCTTGCGTTCGATGCGCGGAAACTCTAATTTTTTCTTGACACAATCGGGGTCTCGCTCTCTTAATAAACAGCAGTATGCGGATGAACGGTCATTATCAATCACAAAGACGCGGAAAACACAGAAATCATTCGTGTCGAACCAGTTCTTCTCACCCAAACAGAGGCGGTGAATTATGAAAAAAATTCTGGACAATGTTATGTTCGAATCAGAAGCCATGCAGCAGATTCTTCGGGAAATCGGCCCATATATCGAATCGGCGGCCTCCATCTTATTATACGGCGAAACCGGCAGCGGCATGGGGTTTCTCGCGCAGGCGATTCATCATGCCTCCGGGCGTCCCGGAAAATTTCTTGCGATTCCGGGATTTGCGTTAGAAAAACAGACAATGAAGCAGCAGTTTCTTGGGATCGAAGATCGCCCCGGCTGGCTGGAAGAAGCCGATAAAGGCACCATTTTTATCAAACGGTTGTCCGAAATGGAACTCGACATTCAGGAGCAGCTTCTTCATATTCTCAGTAATCGTTCGGTTGACGGACGGCTGCAATTTCCGCGCATCGGCAGAACGGAGAAGGTCGAGGTCAATAACCGCTTCATCTTTTCCATGGCGCACGACTTGAATATCGCGCTTCAGGACGAACTGACCAGCCGCAGTTTTATTGACGAAATCCAGCGACACGGCGGAAAAATCGTGCGGCTGCCCGCCTTGCGCGAACGCAAATCCGATATTGTGGAAATTGCCGTTCATCTTGTCGCCAGCTTTGCCAAGAAATACGGCACGCCTGCGGCAGGCATTTCCGACAGCGCAAAAAACGTGTTGCTCAACTATAACTGGCCGGGCAATATCGAAGAACTGAAGCAGGTCATCGAAACTATCATAACGAAAGATCGCAGCATCGTCGAAGTCTCTCACGAGCATCTGCCGGACTACATCATCCATCCAGAAGTCACGGGAGAGTATAATTATCGGCTGAAGATGAAAGATGACGCGAAATTTACCGCCGCCATAATCAGCGCCAGCCTCAACCTGCAAACCGAGCAGAAAAAGCTGCGGCTCGACCCCAAAGAGATTCAGGAAATCCACCGCGTGGAAGACACAAGTTTTGCGCCGCCGAAGTTCAAAC
>CAZRSF010000101.1:0-17022 GCA_964602655.1 uncultured Candidatus Moduliflexus sp. | reverse complement strand
TCGAATCCAGGGATTGCTTCGTCGCTGACGCTCCTCGCAATGACAGAACTTAACAGCCCTGCTCTCAGGAAGGGAATCGTCGACGACGCTGTGTAACATCAGTTATTGATACGAACACAAAAAATCAACGCTCGTATCAACTTCACGACCATTCTTGTTATGAATCATTATCCCAATTATCTCCTGGTATCCATTCTCCTGATGTTCGCACTGTTTGGCTGCGACCATGACGACAATTCCCCGACGACTCCCTCACGACGATCTCAACTTACCTATGTCGCGATGGGTGCCAGCGATGCGGTCGGCATCGGCGCGTTTCCGTTAGATGACGGTTATGTCTATAAAATTCGCGACGGATTGTCTCAATTTGCGGATACGGTCGAACTGACCAATTTGGGCGTGTCCGGCGAAAGGATCAAATATATCGAAGAGACCGAACTCCCGACCGCGATTGCCCGCGATCCCGATGTCGTCACGCTCTGGGCCGGGCCGAATGACGTTATCCAGGGAACGGACGCCGCGACCTTCGAAACGCGGCTTGGGCGCGTCTTTGCCCGTCTGCGCCAGGAAACGTCGGCGGTCGTCGTCATGGCGAACGTGCCGGATTTGACACGTCTGCCGATGTTTACAATTCTTCCCGATTCCGATGTCACCGCAGATCGGGTGAATGCGTATAATCAGGCGATTGCCCGACAAGTCGCCGCATATAACATCCTGCTTGTGGATTTGTATGCCGGGAAATATGCCTCCAATTGGGATTACGTCAGCATAGACGGCTTTCATCCCAGCAACAAAGGCCACGCCAAAATTGCCGAACTCTATTTGGACATCCTGCGGCGCTCGCTGTAAAAAATTATGAAGGCGGCGCCATCATGCGAATGCAATTCGTGTGCAGGCGGCGCAGAAAGTCTCGAAATGTTTGCCGTTCATCCGCAGAAAACCCTTGCAGCAGTTCATCTTCCGTAGATTCGACAATTCCCCAAAGCTGCCCTAAGAGGAGTTCCCCTTTTTCAGTGAGGCGCAATGTTTCGTCATCAGCGCGGATTAAGCCTTCTGCCAGTAATGGCTGGAGCAGCGCCTGAAGCTCGCCGCCGAACATCGCCAGATCTTTCCCAACCTGCGCGACTGTCATGGTCTGATCGCATTTGAGCACCATCAAAAAAATAACCTGCGCGCTGGTGAACGCCGCGACTGACCGCAAGCGCGCATCTAACGCGTGTTGAATCAACTTTCCGGCCACGTTTACGTCACGCCCTAACGTACTTCGAATGTAATTCGTTAACATTGCCATCACCAATTTGAGTTTGAGTTCATAGACGCTGATGCCGGTTGCCACGCCGACATTCAAGGATTCCACCTGACCGCTCATCGGAATTTGCACCACTAAGTCAGCGCGCGAGAAGATGGCGTCACACACGCCGTCCGTTTCATTGCCGACGACTAAGGCGATTGGTTTGGGTTGCAACTGCGCGACACTTTGCAAGATCGGCGCACGCGGACTGGTGGCGACAATCTGAAAGCCTTGCCGGTGTAATTCCGCGCAAACGGTTTCCGGCGAAGAGAACCGTTGCAGCCGAATGTCAAAGACTTTCCCGCGCGATGCGTCAATCACTTTTTTATACCAGAGATCAACCTGCGGAGCAGTCGTCAAAATATCGCGAACCCCGAATGCCCGCGCCGTGCGAATGATCGTGCCGAGATTTCCATGATCGCGCACGTCATCCAAGACCATCACAAAATCCTGCAATGACGCCGGTTCATCGAGAATATGCGCGATGCGCCCAACGCCGAGGAACGGGATCAGGTAGGCGGTCTCGCTAATTTTTTTTAAAATGCCGTCCGTGACGGCATAACACGGAATTTGCAAGTCTTGCAGCCTCGACAGCAGCGGATGTTCGCCGATTTTGGCATGAAAAAAGACATGTTCGATCGGCGCGCCCGCGACCATTGCCCAGTTGAGAATCTCTTCGCCTTCAAGCAGACATTTCTGCGTCCGCTCTCGTCCTGCGGCAGAGGCTAATTCTCTGGCCGCGACAACTCGTTCGTCTTTGATAGAAGTAATCTGTTCGAATGCGTTCATTTTGAGGATACCCCTGGATTGTAAAAGCTCGTAAGTTTTAAGAATCCGAGCGATTGGAAGTCGTTTGGGTTGTCTTTAGCCCGGCCTTCCGGTCATGCAGCGCAAATGGCACGTACAGCAGGAGCAGCAGCGCCAAACCGATCACCTCTAATTCCAGCACATACCAGGGCCAGGGCGCTAATTGATCGATCAGCGTCGGAATCTCCGGTTTGCGGGCAATGTATAGATAATTGCTGCCAAGCAGCGCATTGACGATCCCCACAAACGCCATATAGAGGTTGAATCCGATGACCGTCCGCTTGAACGATGTCCAGGTTGGGCGGTAGCGCTCGACGACCGTCATATACACCGCGCTGCACACGATGAGAATATGCGAGGAAAAGGTCTGAAACCAGCGATAATGCGGAAATCCGTAGATACCGGCGTCCGGCGTCAACAGCGCTTGCGTCGCGCCGCCGATGCCTAAAAAGTAGATGAATTCATAGAGTGTGTAACTTCGCGTCAGCAGCATGATCGCGCTTGTCCACACTAAGGCGCTGCACAATTGCAACGGCAGCATGGTTTCGACAAACCAGCGCTGCGTCACAATGCGCCAGAGATGGTAGCCGATTTCGTTAGCGAGCAGCAGCAGCGCCATTGTGCGTCGAATCGCCTGCCGCTGAGATGGCGCGAAGCGATGACGCAGCATGATAAACCCGATATTCAGCGCAAGCGTCAGCAGCAGCGCGGCAATATGCGCAGTATCGAAAAACCGAAACGCCCCGCCAGTGTAATCCGCCACAAAATATTCTCTCATAATTCCTCCTTCTTCAATGTCTGAGATTCCGATGCCTGCGGCCTTTTGTCAAGCAGAATCTCGCGGGAACGCTTTGTACGTCGAAACTGTTGTTTCGACGAGGGCGAAGCAACAGTTTCGCCCTACATTGAGGTTATTACATAAATGTCACGAAAAGCGTTCCCCTTCCTGCCATTCTCGTCTCTCCTCGGCAACGCGATATTTCAAATGAGTCCGTCTGGTGTGTCATTCATCAGCGTATGTTGCGAAGATGCCGCGTCTTCATTCCTCTTTCAAGGCGGTTTCATCTCTGACATTGTTAATATTTTCAAAATTGTTATTCTTATAATAATAATGACAAAAATGAAATATTCATGATTTTATGATACATAAATGTTATTTAATAATATAAAGAACTATACGTATCGCCTCTTCGGTATGCGCTATAAAATTATCATATTATTGTAAGATTTTGTAAAATAAAGTGTTACTTATGAGGATATGAATGAAACGCTTTCTGTCGCATCATGTTGGCATGGCTCTCGCATTATAAAGAAACGTCGTCAGTGAATTATAAATAAAACGTGAAAGAAAGATGAGTATTTAACGGATAAAGGGAGAATATCGAATGAGAAAAGTCGCAATTTACGGAAAAGGCGGAATCGGGAAATCAACCACCACACAGAACACTGTCGCCGGATTGGCGGAAATGGGGAAAAAAGTCATGGTCGTCGGCTGCGATCCGAAAGCGGATTCGACCCGGCTCTTGTTAGGCGGTTTGTCGCAGGACACCGTTCTGGATACATTACGCAGCGAAGGGGAAGACCTGGATTTGGAGGATATTCGGAAATTCGGATTCAAAGGGACGGTCTGCGTGGAATCAGGCGGGCCGGAACCGGGCGTCGGCTGCGCCGGGCGCGGCATTATCACTTCGATCAACATGTTGGAACAGTTGGGCGCATACGATGAGGACGAAAAGCTTGATTACGCCTTCTACGACGTGCTCGGCGACGTGGTGTGCGGCGGGTTCGCCATGCCGATTCGCGAAGGGAAAGCGCAGGAAATTTATATCGTCGTGTCGGGCGAAATGATGGCGATGTACGCGGCCAATAACATCTGCAAAGGGATTTTGAAATTCGCGGAAGCGGGCGGCGTGCGGCTCGGCGGGCTGATTTGCAACAGCCGCAAAGTGGATAACGAAGAGCAGATGATTCTCGCGCTCGCCAAAAAGCTTGGAACGCAGATGATTCATTTCGTGCCGCGCGATAACATGGTGCAGAAAGCCGAAATCAACCGGAAGACCGTCATTGATTACGCGCCGGATCATGTGCAGGCGGACGAATATCGGGCATTAGCGAGCAAGATCGATCACAATGACATGTTTGTCATTCCGAAACCGTTAAAAATCGAAGAGTTAGAAGCATTATTGATGGAACACGGCATTATGAACTAAGCATGTACGTCGAAATGAAATTTCGACGCTCGAACGAAAAAGAATTTCGTTCTACATACGCGACGACAGGAAAAAAGGAGATTGTATTATGGGATTGGTGATGATTCGTTCGATTGTTCGGCCTGAAAAGGTTGACGACGTGTTGGCAGCGCTGATGGAAGCGGGCTTCCCGGCTGTGACAAAAATGGCGGTGGTCGGGCGCGGCAAGCAGCGCGGCATTAAAATCGGCGATATTACGTATGATGAAATTCCGAAAGAACTGCTGCTGACCGCAGTGGAAGATAAAGATAAAGATTTTGTGATCAAAACCATCATGAAGGCCGCCAGAACAAGCGATAAAGGCGCATTCGGCGATGGGAAAATTTTTGTGACACCCGTTGAAGAGATGTACACCATCAGTTCGGGCATCAAAGAAAACGCTGATGGCACAACTGAAAAGGTGACGGTATGAAAGAGATTGTCGCAGTTCTCCGCATGAACATGATGAATAAAACCAAACGCGCGTTAGCCGACGCCGGCATCCCTTCGATGACTGCCAAAGATGCGCTCGGCAGAGGCAAAGGGCTGGTGGATTTCAAGGTGCTGGAAGGCGCGGAAAAGGGCTATGAAGAAGCCATCGCTCAATTGGGGCAAAGTCACCGGCTCATCCCCAAGCGGATGCTGTTGACGGTCGTTCCTGATAAATTAGTCGAAAAAGTGGTCAAGACGATTATAAAAGTCAATCAAACAGGCAAGGCAGGCGATGGCAAGATTTTTGTCATGCCGACGCTCGATGCAATTCGTATCAGAACCGGAGAATCCGGGGATGAAGTTCTGGATGAAGGCTGATGCTGCGGGTTATGTGCGAAGTGATAAGAACCCTGCCAGGGTTTCGAACCCTGGCAGGGTTGAATCGCACATAATGATCACGGCATTCGAGAGGTGAAAAATTCATGGGAGCGATGATAGAAACAATTGAGGTCGAAATGGAACAGATCGCCATCGATCCGGAACATGCCAAAAAAGAATTAGTGGCGAAATACCCGACAAAGTTAGCTCGCAAACGGGCGAAACAGATTGTCGTCAATTCAATAGATGAAAAGAACGAAGTCCCGGAAGTGCAGGCGAACGTCAGAACGTCGCCGGGCATCATCACGCAGCGCGGCTGTACGTATGCGGGTTGTAAGGGCGTTGTGTTGGGGCCGACGCGGGACATTATCAATATTACGCACGGGCCAATCGGCTGCGGCTTTTATAGTTGGTTGACGCGCCGCAATCAAACCGATCCCGACGTGAGTGAAGATAAACAGAATTTTATGACTTACTGTTTTTCCACCGATATGCAGGAAGAACAGGTCATTTTCGGCGGCGAAAAGAAGCTGCGCCAGGCGATTCAGGAAGCCTACGACATTTTCAAACCAAAAGCCATCGCGGTGTTCGCCACCTGCCCGGTCGGGCTGATCGGCGACGACGTGCATTCTGTCACCCGCGAGATGAAAGAAAAACTCGGCATCAACGTCTTCGGGTTCAGTTGCGAAGGCTACAAAGGGGTCAGCCAGTCAGCGGGGCATCATATCGCCAACAACGGGCTGTTTACCCATCTTATCGGGCAGGACGACACGATCAAAGGCGGCGGCAAGTATCGCGTGAATCTGCTCGGCGAATACAATATCGGCGGCGATGCGTTTGTGATTGAAAAGCTGTTCGAAAAATGCGGCATCACGCTGGTCGCGACATTCAGCGGTAATTCCAGCGTGGACACGTTTGCGAATGCGCATACCGCCGATTTGAACATGATTATGTGCCACCGTTCGATTAACTACGTGGCTGAAATGATGGAGACAAAATACGGCATTCCGTGGATTAAGGTCAATTTCATCGGCGCGGAAGCGACGGCGAAATCGTTGCGCAAAATTGCCGAATACTATGGCGATCAGGAACTGAAAGACCGCGTGGAACAGGTGATTACCGAGGAGATGATTCCAGTGATAGTCGCGCAGGAAGCGATTCGGCCTCGCACGCAGGGCAAAACCGCCATGTTATTCGTCGGCGGCTCGCGGGCGCATCATTATCAGGAATTGTTCACGGAACTCGGCATGAAAACCATTGCCGCCGGATATGAATTCGCGCATCGCGACGATTACGAAGGCCGCCGCGTGCTGCCCTCGATCAAGGTGGATTCCGACAGTCGGAATATCGAAGAACTGGATGTCGAGCCGGATGCGACGCGCTATCGTCCGCGCAAATCCGCCGAAGAACTGGCCGCATTGAAAGCGCAGGGTTTCGAGTTCAAGGATTACGAAGGGATGATGCCGGACATGGAAGACAAGGCGTTGGTCATTGACGACATCAGCCACTACGAAAGCGAAAAACTGATCGAACTGTATAAACCGGACATCCTGTGCGCCGGGATCAAAGAAAAATATGTCATTCAGAAAAGCGGCGTTCCGCTGAAACAGTTGCACAGCTACGATTACGGCGGGCCGTATGCTGGTTTCGCAGGCGCGATCAACTTCTACCAGGATATTGACCGCATGGTAAACAGTAAAATCTGGGGCTACGTCAAATCGCCCTGGCAAAAAGAACCGGAACTCAGCGCAACGTATGCGTGGGAATAAATGAACATAGGAGGCTGATGCGGCGGATTTGTATAATAACCCTGCCAGGGTTTCGAACCCTGGCAGGGTTGGATCAGCCCAATCAGCGCGAAAATAATGTTACTACGACACACAACAGGAGAAGTGGCGGAACGCTCGGCGTTGACCATCAACCCGGCGAAGACCTGTCAGCCGGTCGGCGCGATGTACGCCGCGTTAGGGATTCACAATTGCCTGCCGCACAGTCACGGCTCGCAGGGCTGCTGCTCGTATCATCGCAGCATGTTGACCCGGCATTACAAAGAGCCGGTCATGGCGGCGACCAGTTCGTTTACCGAAGGCTCGTCGGTCTTCGGCGGGCAGGCGAATTTGCTGCAAGCGCTGGAAACGATGTTCAGCGTCTATAATCCGGATATCGTCGCGGTGCATACGACCTGTTTGTCGGAAACCATCGGCGACGACATTCCGCAAATCGCGGCGAAAGCGATTGACGAAGGCAAAGTGCCGAAAGGGAAATACGTCATTCACGCCAATACGCCGAGTTACGTCGGCTCGCACGTCACCGGCTTTTCGACGATGACGAAGGCGATGGTGGATTATTTCGCGGAATCGAACGGCAAGAAAAGCAAGCGGGTCAACGTGATTCCGGGCTATGTCGAACCGTCGGACATGGCGGAAATTCGGCGGATTCTCGTCGAAATGGGGATCGAAGGCATCATGTTCCCGGACACCTCGAACGTGTTGAACACGCCGCTGACCGGCAAATTCAATATGTATCCGAAAGGTGGCGTGACGGTCGAACAGTTGAAACTGAGCGGCAGCAGCATCGGCACGCTCGCGTTGGGGCGATTGGCCTCTGGCGCGGCGGCGCGGGCGCTCGACACGAAATGCGGCGTGCCATGCGAAATCATGGATATTCCGATTGGCTTGTTGGCGACCGACCGCTTTATTGACACACTGCGGAAAATCGCGGGCGTGGCCGTGCCGGAGTCGCTGAATGTCGAGCGCGGGCAGCTTGTGGATATTATTTCCGACATGCACCAGTATTTGTACGGCAAAAAAGTTGCGCTCGTCGGCGATCCGGATCAGTTGGTCGCCTTGACCGAGTTTCTTGTTTCAATGGATATGATGCCGATTTATGTCGTCACCGGCACGCCGGGCAAAAAATTCGAACGGCGCATCAACGAATTGACGAAAGACGTGCCGCATGAAGTGAAAGTCAAAGCCGAAGGCGACATGTTCCTGTTGCATCAGTGGATCAAAAACGAAAAAGTGGATTTGTTGATCGGCAACACCTACTGCAAATATATTGCGAAAGACGAAGATATTCCATTGCTGCGATTCGGTTTCCCGATTCTCGACCGCGTGGGGCATAGCTATTTCCCGACAGTCGGCTATCAAGGGGCGATTCGCCTGATGGAAAAGATATTGGATGCGCTGCTGGAACGTAAAGACCGCGATGCGTCCGATGTGACGATGGAATTAGTGATGTAACTACACGTAAAACCCTGCCAGGGTTTAAAACCCTGGCAGGGTTGAGATTTGACACAATGAACGCGATTCCGATCCTACAAGAACGTCAAAGGCAGATTCATGAAAAAGGGGATGCCCCCTTTGACCTGCAATGCGAAAAACATAGCGTGGCAGGCTCGGTGAGCCAACGCGCCTGCGTCTTTTGCGGGTCGCGCGTGGTGCTGTATCCGGTGGCGGACGCCTTGCATATCGTGCACGGACCTCCCGGCTGCGCGGCCTATACCTGGGATATTCGCGGGGCGCTTTCGTCAGGGCCGGAATTGCATCGCCTCAGTTTTTCGACCGATTTGACCGAAACCGATATTATTTACGGCGGCGAAAAAAAGCTCTATCACATTCTTTGCGACCTGATTGACACCTATCATCCGAACGCCGCGTTTATCTACTCCACCTGCATTATCGGCGTCATCGGCGATGATGTCGGCGCGGTCTGCAAACGGGTTGAAGCGGAAAAAGGGATTCCCGTCATTCCGGTGCATTCGGAAGGTTTCAAAGGGACGAAAAAAGACGGCTATCGCGCCGCGTGCGAAGCGTTATTCTCGTTGATCGGCTCTGGCTCGACCGAGGGCATCAGTCCGCACAGTATCAACATTCTTGGCGAATTCAACATCGGCGGCGAAGCGTGGCTGATCAAGGAATATTACGAGCGCATCGGCCTGCAAGTCGTGTCGGTCATGACCGGCGACGGGCGCGTGGATGAAATTCGGCGGTCGCATGGCGCGGCGCTGAATGTGGTGCAATGCTCCGGCTCGATGACCACGCTGGCGAAAATGATGCAGGACACGTTCGGTATTCCGTTCATTCGCGTCTCGTATTTTGGGCTGGAAGATATGTCGAGCGCGTTGTACGACGTGGCGAAACATTTCCCCGACGCGCCGGAATTGATGGAACGGGCGCGGGCGTTGGTGCGGGACGAAATTCAGGCGATTGCGCCGGAATTGAAAACCTATCGTGACGATTTGAACGGCAAAAAAGCTGCGATTTACGTCGGCGGCGCGTTCAAAGCCTTTTCATTAGTGAAAGCGCTGCGTTATCTCGGCATGGAAATCGCCTTAGTCGGTTCGCAAACCGGCAATCCCGACGATTACCGGCAGTTGGAAGAGATGTGCGACGCGGGCACGATTATCGTGGACGACGCCAACCCGCTGGAATTGTCGAAATACGCGCTGGAAAAGGATATTGATTTGATGATCGGCGGCGTGAAAGAGCGTCCGATTGCGTATAAATTAGGGATCGGATTTTGCGACCATAATCATGAGCGCAAGCTGCCGCTCGCGGGCTATGTCGGCATGGTGAATTTCGCGAAAGAGGTTCACGCCAGCGTCACCTGCCCGATCTGGAAACTCTCGCCCCGCCGGTCGAAAGGCCGCGTGCCGGGGATGACAAATTCCCCTCGTTCCACGCTCCGCGTGGAATGAGAAAGGGCCGCCGCTCTGCGGCAAACAGGACGCGGAGCGTCCGAACATTGGCATTCCACGCAGAGCGTGGAACGAGGATGGATATGCGTATGACTGATTACAAAGCGACGAAAAATGCGTGCAAACTCTGCTCCCCGCTTGGCGCGTCACTCGTGTTCAAGGGGATTCGTAAGGCCGTCCCGTTTTTGCACGGTTCGCAAGGCTGTTCGACCTATATTCGCCGCTACATGATCAGCCATTTCAAAGAGCCGATTGACATCGCCTGCTCGAATTTTTCGGAAGAATCGGTGGTGTTCGGCGGCGGCGCGAACCTGAAACGCGGCCTCGCGAATATCGAGCGGCAATACGCGCCGGAATTGATCGGCGTGGCGACGACCTGTCTCAGCGAAACCATCGGCGACGATGTCGCCATGTTTCTCTACGAGTATCGCGCCGGACGGGAAGAGGAGAACGCCACGCCTGTCGTGCATGTCTCGACGCCGAGTTACAAAGGCACGCATATTGACGGCTTTCACGGCGCGGTCAACGCGGTGGCCTCCACCCTGAGCGAACGCGGCGACAGTCAGGACGAGCTTATAAATCTGCTGCCGGGCATGGTGTCCCCCGCGGATTTGCGCTATTTGAAAGAGATATTCGAGGATATGCGCCTGCCGTTCGCGCTGCTGCCGGATTATTCCGACACGCTGGACGGCGGGCTGTGGGACGAATATCAGCGCTTGCCGGAAGGCGGCACGCCGGTCGAAACGATTCGCTCGATGGGCAATGCGCGGGCGACGTTCGAATTCGGTCGGATTTTGGCGCATCAGGAGAGTCGCGCCGGAAACACCTTGCAGACGCGGCATGGCGTCCCGTGCGTCAATGTCGGCATGCCCATCGGCGTCAACGAAACCGACCGGTTTTTGATTGCGCTGGAAGACGCGACCGGCAGGTCAACGCCTGAAAAATACGTCAAAGAGCGGGCGCGGCTGTTAGACGCCTACGCCGACGGGCATAAATACGTGTCAGGCAAACGCGCCGTCATCTATGGCGAAGAAGATTTCGTCGTCGGGCTTGCCGCATTTCTTGATGAAATCGGCGTGATTCCGGTGTTGTGCGCGTCCGGCGGCAAAAGCGGCCTGCTCGAAACGGTGATTCATGAGATCATCCCGGATTGGGAGCGCAAAGGGGTTCAGGTGCGCGACGGCATGGATTTCGTGGAGATTGGCGATATTGCGAATGTGCTGTCGCCGGACGTGTTTATCGGTAACAGCAAAGGCTATTCGATTACGAAAAAATCAGGCATTCCGCTCGTGCGCGTCGGCTTTCCGATTCATGATCGCATCGGCGGATCGCGGCTGCTCCATCTCGGCTATCGCGGGGCGCAGCAGTTGTTCGATCGTATCGCAAACGCTATTCTTGAGTCGCGTCAGGACGGCTCGGAAGTTGGGTATTCATATATGTGAACCAGAAGGTGTCTGACACCTTAAAGGTGTCAGACACCTGTACTAATTATGGAATTATTCGAAAAACATCCCTGTTTTAACGACACGGCGCGCAAACGCTATGCCCGGATTCATCTGCCGGTCGCGCCGCGCTGCAACGTGCAGTGCAAATTCTGCAACCGCAAATACGATTGCGTGAACGAAAGCCGCCCCGGCGTCACGAGCGGCGTGCTATTGCCGCATCAGGCCATCGCGTATTTAGATGAGGTGATGCAACGTCAGCCGAAGATCGCAGTCGTCGGCATCGCCGGGCCGGGAGATCCGTTTGCGAACCCCGAAGAGACGATGGAAACGATGCGGCTCGTCAGCGAACGTTACCCGGAGATGCTGCTCTGCGTCGCGACAAACGGCTTGAATATCGGCATGCATATCGAGGAGTTAGCGCGGCTGAACGTCAGTCACGTCACGCTGACGATCAATGCCGTTGATGCGAAAATCGGGGCGCAGATTTATGCGTGGGTGCGCTACGGCAAGCGCGTCTATTCCGGCGAAGAAGGCGCGATGATTCTGCTGATGCACCAGCTTGAAGCCTTGCAGCGGCTCAAAGAAAAAGGGATGACCGTCAAGGTGAATTCGATCATCATTCCGGGAATTAATGAACGACATATCCCGGAAGTTGCTGAAAAAGTCGCGAAATTGCGGGCGGACATTTTTAACTGCATTCCGTATTACAAAAATGTCGGCTCAGCGTTCGAAGACCTTGATGAGCCGTCGAAAGATGTCGTTCATGCCATTCGCGCCGAGGCCGCGCAATATTTGCCGCAGATGGCGCATTGCACGCGCTGTCGCGCTGATGCGGTCGGACTGTTGGGTGAAGGAACATCGAGCGAATTCATGAAACTGCTGCAAACATACGAGACCATGCCGACCTCGCAGATGCAAGGCGAACGCCCTTATATCGCCGTCGCCAGTATGGAAGGGATGCTGGTCAATCAGCATCTCGGTGAGGCGCAGGAATTGTTGATTTACAGCAAAGACGGCTTGATCGAAAAACGCAAGACGCCGGAATCCGGTGGCGGAATGCAGCGCTGGCAGGCGCTGGCGGAGATGCTGGACGACTGCCGCGCATTGTTAGTCAGCGGCATCGGCAAAAATCCGCAGGAAACGCTAAAACGGCATGGCGTGAATGTCATGGTAGTGGAAGGGATGATTGACGATGCAGTGGCGTTATTATTCAAGGGGGAGCAGATCAATCATTTGGTCAAACGCCAGCGCACGACATGCGGCGAAGCGTGTTCCGGGACTGGCGGCGGGTGCGGGTAATGTTAACCACAGATTTCACGGATTTCACAGATTTTAACCAAAAAGGGTTTTTTTAATCTGCGTCATCTGTGAAATCTGTGGTTGATTCAATTAACACAACGGGAGGCGTGATGGAAAAACCGAATCATCATATTTTAGTCTGCGCGAGTTTTCGCGTGTCTGGCGAGCCGCAGGGGCTCTGCCACAAAAAAGGCTCGGCGAACTTTTTAGGTTATTTGGAGAACGAAATTATTGACAGGGGCATGGACGGTGTGGTGGTGTCCAGTACCGGATGTTTGAAGGCGTGTGATCGCGGCCCGGTGATGGTCGTTTATCCTGAAAATCAGTGGTACGGCAAGGTCGAGAACGAAGGCGCGATTGATGCGATTCTCGACGCTATCGAAGAGGGCGGCGTCGCAGAGGATTATCTGATTAGCGAATAACCGTAGAGAACCCTGCCAGGGTTTCAACCCCTGGCAGGGTTGCTGAAATAATCCATGTCAGGCATTGATTTGACCCCGTTGTGGCTGTCATTACGAATAGCGTCGTTTGCGACGCTGTTTGCGTTTTTGTTCGGCGTGATCTGCGCATTTGTTTTGGCGCGGACGCAATTTGCCGGGAAAAACATTTTGGATGCGGTGTTTACGCTGCCGCTCGTGCTGCCGCCGACAGTATTAGGCTATTATCTCATCGTGTTGTTAGGCCGCAACGGCTGGATCGGGCGTTGGCTGAGGGGCACGTTCGGCGTGTCGCTGATTTTTACATGGCAGGGCGCGGTTGTGGCCTGCGCGATTGTCTCGCTGCCGATGATTTTCAAATCGGCGCGCGCCGCGTTCGAAGGGGTGGATCAAAATTATGAATACGCCGCCCGCACACTCGGCCTGTCGGAAGTGGCGATTTTTTTCCGCGTCTCGTTTCCGTTGGCCTGGCGCGGCATTCTGGCTGGAACGATGCTCGCGTTTGCCCGCGCAATGGGGGAATTCGGCGCGACGCTCATGATTGCCGGAAACCTGCCTGGTAAAACACAGACCCTTTCGATGGCGGTCTATTCTGCGGTTCAGGGCGGAAATGACCGATTGGCGACGACGCTCGTGGTGATTATGTCCGTTGTCTGCGTCGGGATTTTATATCTTTCTGGAAAACTGCTGAACGCTGCCGGACGATGAGGCGAGTTGAGAAGAAAATAATTTCTTTTCTTGACTTCCATTGTATTGAATTGATGATTTTGCATAGCTGTCAGTTCTCGCATATTGACAGCCGCAACGGTCATCAATTCATATGAACAGAAGCATTAACACAAGGAGTTTGCATCATGAAAATCAGCGCACGGAATGTATTCAAAGGAAAGGTCGTAAAATTAGTGGAAGGAGCAGTCAATACCGAAGTGGTCATCGAATTGCCCGGCGGGGACAAAATCGTCTCGATGATTACAAAAGCGTCTGCGGAGAAGCTTGGCTTGGCGGTTGGCAAAGATGCGTATGCCATTGTGAAAGCGTCGAATGTGTTAGTCGGCGTTGATTAACGTTGGTCTCCGCTGATCGCGTGCTCGATGTCGCGGAGTAAAAAAGGCCGTCTGGCAGTTCCAGCCAATTGAAATGAACTGCCAGCGGCTTTTGTTGTTGAATTGGGGATAGCTTGCGTGAAAGGTCGAAGAACGACTTCGAGCCATTCCGGATGATCGTGAATCCCAATCTCCAAAATATACCGTAAACGAATGTTGATAAGAGGAACTTATGCGAAGGCTGGTACTATTTGTATGTGTTGCGTTGATGGTGGTGAGCGGGAATTCTTTCGGATTTGCGGCAGAGCAGCACGAATTGATTGTGTCGGCGGCAGCCAGCCTGACGAATGCGCTGACAGAAATCGGAAAGGCGTTCGAAGAAACAGAGTCGATCAACATCGTATTTAATTTTGCGTCATCCGGCGAATTGTTGAAGCAGATGGAACAGGGCGCTCCGGTGGATGTGTTTGCATCGGCGAATCTCAAATTCATGGATGACGCCGCGACGAAAAAATTGATTGATCCGGCGACACGCCAAAACTTCACGCAGAATTCATTAGTTTTAGCCGTTCCAGCGAATACGAACATTTCCATTAACGCAATCGGAGATTTGGCGGCGGCGGACGTTCAGCGGATTGCCATCGGCGATCCGGCGAGCGTTCCGGCAGGACAGTATGCGAAAGAATCGCTGGAAGGCTACGGCGTTTGGAAAAACGTTGTTGACAGGCTGGTGTATGGCAACACTGTTCGGCAGGTGTTGGATTATCTTCGGCGCGGCGAAGTGGACGCCGGGATCGTCTTTTCGACCGATGCAGCGCTGGAAAAAGAGACGGTGAACGTCGTGATGGAACTCGAACTCAAAACGCCGGTTCTGTATCCGATTGCCGTCACAACGCTGACAGAGCACAAAGAGGCGGCGGCGCGGTTTGTCGAATTCGTGATTAGCGAAAAAGGTCAGGAGATTTTAGGCAAATTCGGTTTTGTCTCTATGCAATAAACTACAAGGATGCGTTTAAGAAAGGATGATTTTGCGTTATCCTTTCTTACATATATCCATGTAGTTTTCCTCATGGAAATCCAGGTCAATATTTCGAAAACATTGCTGTCGCGCGGCAGAAAATTTACGCTGCAATCTTCCTTCTGTTCCGAGGAAAAATTCGTGGTGTTATTCGGACCGTCCGGATCGGGGAAAACTATGACGATTCGGGCGATTGCCGGGCTAACGACGCCGGAGCGCGGGCGCATCGTCGTGGGCGGGCGCGTGTTATTCGATGCGAACGCTCGCGTCAACGTGCCGGCGCGGCAGCGGGAAATCGGCTACGTGCTGCAAGATTACGCGCTGTTTCCGCATTTGACCGTTGAAAAAAACGTCGCCTTCGGTTTGCAGGCGCGTTGGCCGCTGCCGCTGTCGAAACGCGATCAAGGCCGAGTGGACGAGTTTTTGGAACTCTTCGAATTGACGCCGCTCGCGAAAAGTCTGCCGCGCGAGCTTTCCGGCGGGCAGCGGCAGCGCGTGGCGTTGGCGCGGGCGCTGATCGTGAATCCGAAACTGCTGCTGCTGGATGAACCGTTTTCCGCGCTCGATCCGATGCTGCGCGGCAAATTGCGCGACGGACTGGCGCAGATTCAGGCGCAATTCCAGATTCCGGTCATCATGATTACGCACGACCCGGAAGATATTCAGGTCTTCGCCGAAACGCTCATCATCTACGACGGCGGGCAGGTGCGGCGCATCTGGCCGTTTTTCAAACGCCGCGAAGATACGACCCGCGAATATCTGATGACGCAGTTGCAGACCGGCGTGATCGGCGCATAAATTGGTCATCTGACAAGCCTGTCTTTCGTTTTCTCGAAATACAGGCTTGTTCGCTTTTTTCAACATCGCCCGCCTGTTTCCCAATGATTCAAGATTTTTTCTTGACTTCTCATGAAAACGTCCTATTTTCCTATGTAACTCTCTGATGTATTGGCGTGAATGTTGATTCACGTCATCGTGATTTATTTGGCAGTTTTGAACGCAGATCTCACAGGTTTTTGAAACCTGCGAGTTCTAAACGAGAAGGAAATTTTATGTTATCAGATCGAAGTTATATGTCCTCATCTTACAATCAGGGACATTCCGAGAAAAATATTGTCTATATTCTTATTGCGATTAACACGCTCGCGTTTTTGCTGATTCCGCAGCGGTCGGAACTCTGGCTTTATAATCTTGCGTTTAGTTCTTACGGCATCCAATCGCTGAAGCTCTGGCAATTCGTCAGTTACATGTTCCTGCATGGCAGTTTTACCCACATTTTTTTTAATATGTGGGGCTTGTATTTATTCGGCATGGCAATACTGCCGATTCTTGGAACGAAACGATTTTTGCAGCTTTATCTCTTGAGCGGCGTCTCCGGCGCGGGATTATGGCTGCTGGTCAACTGGGGAGCGCGTTATCCGTTAGTCGGCGCAAGCGCGGCGATTTTCGGCGTGATGATGGCGGCGGCGATGTTTTACCCAGAAATGCGCATCCAACTGTTGTTCCCGCCGATTCCGATGAAAATGAAGACGTTCGTATTGGTGTACGCGGGGATCGAAATCGCCAGCGAACTCTCCGGCGGAGGCGGCAGGATCGCGCATTTGGCGCATCTCGGCGGATTCTTCAGCGCGTATATCTATCTGAAAGCGTTGTATGGTCATCAGGTCTGGGATATGTTCGGCGCGTTCACTCGCTGGATGCCTCGCGCGCAGTCGCCGAAAAAGCCAGCGCCGCGTTCGGCTTCGAAAGTGCCGGACGGTTGGCAGGTCTTTTCGAATCAGCAGAGCAGCCCGTCTCCGGTATCGAAGGAAGAGATCGATCGCATTCTTGATAAAATTTCGGCATCCGGCATGAGCAGCCTGACGCCGGACGAATTAGCCAAATTGAACCGCGCGTCGGGCGATACGCGGCACTAATCTTATGAACCCTGCCAGGGTTCAAAACC
>CAZRSF010000100.1:0-17415 GCA_964602655.1 uncultured Candidatus Moduliflexus sp. | reverse complement strand
TGCTGCTTAAATCTAATCGCGTAAGCTGTGTCAGCGCAGCGAGCGGTGTCAGGTCGCTGATCTGATTGCTGTCTACATCTAATTCCGTGAGGTGCATCAGCGCGGCGAGCGGTGTCAGGTCTCTTATCTGATTGCTGCTTAAATCTAATCGCGTAAGCTGTGTCAGCGCAGCGAGCGGTGTCAGGTCGCTGATCTGATTGCTGTCTACATCTAATTCCGTGAGGTGCATCAGCGCGGCGAGCGGTGTCAGGTCTCTTATCTGATTGCTGCTTAAATCTAATCGCGTAAGCTGTGTCAGCGCAGCGAGCGGTGTCAGGTCTCTTATCTGATTCCTGCCTACATCTAATTCCGTGAGTTGCGTCAGGGCGGCGAGCGGCGTTAGATTACTGAATGAGTTAGCTTTTAATGATAATTCAGAGAGGCTCGTTAAAGCTGCGAGCGGTGCCAATCTGCCGATACGGCTGTTGTTTAACGACAATATCGAGAGATTCTCCAAGGCAGCGAGCGGGGTGATGATACGTTCTAAGTCATCGATTTCATTATAAGACAACGACAAGCCCGTCACTGTTCCGTCCACATTGGCAGTATAGCCAGTATCTCGGCTTACGCTGTCATGCTTGATTGTCTCTAATCGCTTTAATCTGATATGGAGGATTTTTGCGATTTTTTTGATCTGGTCAAGGTCACTCATGGTCTGCTGGTGTTCCTTTCGTGGTTCGCGTTCATTGTCCCGGCGGGGGAACTATAGGGATAGGTGTAAGCAAGGATATTCCGCGTTTTATCCTTTCTTACACGCATCCTTGTCGTTGCGCTCGAACATGATGCACTCAATTTATGAATGTTTTTTCTCAAGATAATCGTCATATTTCTTGCTGCGCATCAACATCAGGCGGAATCACGCCCGCGTGTTGCGCCAATTCCGCCTCGATTTTAGTGCTGAAGAAATCTCCTCGATCAAAAACCATCTGTTCAATGTCTTGAATATCTTGTTCTGACAAACCCGCATACACCTGCTCCACCAATTCCAGAATATCGCCCGGCGATTTTCCAGTCATTTTCAGATATAGCGCGTCAGCGCACAGATCGACCTCGTCATTCCAGACAAGTTCGCCGCCATCGCCGATTTTCACCTGTCGAAACGCGGCCTCGTCATTCCAGAGCGTAAACACCCCTCTTCCGGCTAAATACGCGAGGTCTATTTCGCCCCGAACGCCGTCGGCGTATTCGATCCAGAGCCGATACGGCGCAAGAGCTTTGACATCTATTGGCGTAAACATGATATTTTCCCCCTTTGATATAGCACGCATAAATGATTCGTCACTCTTCGACTTCGCTCAGAGTGATCAGTCATGCTAAGCGATGCCGAAACATCCTGGTACATTCTTGCCTGCTTTTACGATTGGCATTCAGGCGGTTTTTGTCAAGCGGTTCGTTCTTCTGACTGCCGAATCTCCGCATCCGTCAGGTAACAGGCCGGATCGCAGTCCCAGACGTCGCCAGTGACGGCTTCGGCGCGGACGCGGAAATTGCCGTTGCAGATGTTCAGCCAGCGGCACGTCGCGCAGCGGCCTTTCAAATAGGGTTTGCGCTCTTTCAATTTCGCCATGAGCGGATGCGTCGTGTCGGTCCAAATTTCGCTGAATGACCGCTCGCGGACGTTGCCGAACGATTCGTGCCGCCAGAATTGATCGGCGTGAACCGCGCCGTCCCAACTGACGCAGCCGATGCCGATGCCGGAACTGTTGCCGCCGTTGAATTGCAGCAGGCGGAAGACCTCATCGGCGCGGGGATGCTGTTCCCGCAACATGCGCAGATAGAGATACGGCGCATCGCAGTGATTATCCACCGTCAGCACCTCTTTTTCAAGGCCGCGCTGAAACAAATCGGCGGTCAAGTCAATAATCTGATCCACGATTGCCCGCGTTTGTTCGAGCGGCAGCGCCTCGTCAATCAACTGACTGCCGCGCCCGGCATAGACAAGATGATAAAAGCAGACGCGCGGAATCTGTTCGGCTTCCAGCAGGCGGAAAATCGGCTCGATTTCGGTGGCGTTGCGCTTGTTGATCGTGAAACGCAGCCCGACTTTGATCCCTTCCTGCAAACAGTTCCGAATGCCCGCGAGCGCCCGGTCGAATGCGCCCGCCACGCCGCGAAAGGCGTCGTTCGTTCCGGCCACGCCGTCGAGACTGACGCCGACATACGAGAGCTTGACACGCCGCAACTGTTTCGCGAGATCCGGCGTAATCAGCGTGCCATTCGTGGAAATCACGGCGCGGCGGCCTTTTGCGACGGCGTAGTCGATCAATTCCAATAAATCGGGGCGCAGCAGCGGCTCGCCGCCGGAAAAGAGCACGACCGGGCTGCCGAATTGCGCGAGATCGTCAATCAACGCCTTCGCTTCGACGGTCGTCAACTCGTCTTCGCCCACTTCGCCGGTGGAATGGGAATAACAGTGGACGCAGCGCAGATTGCAGCGTTTCGTGCAATTGAAGACGACGACCGGTTTTTTATCCTGCGAATAATGCAGCAGATGCGGCGGCAGCTTGCTCGCTTCGCGCCCGTAGCGCAGCGCGTCCGTCGTCGAAATATTGCCGCAGTAGAGTCTGGAAATACTGATCATGACTTGTCCTTATGTTGCAGTTCCAGCGGTTGAAACCGCCGTCTGTATTCCGTCGCCCTTTCAGGGCGAATCTGCCGCGAAGCGGCAACGGAATACAGCTAAACGTTTCAACATCTGGAAAGAGTTTACCTCAATTGTCTCCAGCGGTTGAAACCGCCGTCTATATTCCTTCGCTCTTTCAGGGCGAATCTGTCGCGAAGAGGCAACGGAATACAGCCAGATGTTTCAACATCTGGAAAGCTTGACTTTTTCGTCTGGGAATCGTATTCGTGCCATAACGAAAAAATGTCAACCCACAACGAGCAATATTCGGATTTATCCGAAAGGAAGGGTGCATGTCAGGACAATTCACTTCGCAGGAAAAAGCCGTGCTTCGGCTGATTCAAGAGGCGTTTCCGCTCGCGTCGCGACCGTTTGCCGAAATCGGCTCAACAATAGGCCTGAGCGAATATGAGGTGATCGATCTGCTGGCCGATTCGAAGCAGCGCAATCTTCTTAAAGAAATTCGCGGGATTTTCGACGCTCGCTTTCTCGGATTCCAGAGCGCGCTAGTGGCGTTTCAGGTTGATGAAACGCGGTTGGACGAGGCGGTCGCGCTTGTCAACGCGCATCCCGGCGTCAGCCATAACTACGGGCGCGAACACTGGCTCAATCTCTGGTTTACGCTCTCGATCCCGCAAGCGTTATCGCTGGAACAGCACGTCGAACGGCTCGCGGAGTTATCGCGCTGCTCGCGCTTTTTCTGTTTTTATGGAGTGCGCACGTTCAAACGCCGGGTGCGATTTGCGTTGAATGGAGACGCCGCCGATATGCCTGCGCCGCCGGACGACATCGAAGAGACTGCGCCTGATGTTCATGCTGGCGATTACGCTGAATTACCAGAAGAGACGCAGCGAGGCATCATGAAGCGGCTGCAAAACGATTTGCCGCTGATTTCCCAGCCATTTTCGGAGATCGCGCAGGCGTTCGGACTGGACGAAGCGCAGGTGTTCGACTTTTTGGCGTATCTGCGCCGCAGCGGCAAGATGCCGCGTTTTGCGGGCATTTTGCGCCACCGGCAGATCGGCTACGTCGCCAACGCGATGGCGGTCTGGCAGATTCCGGCGGATCACATTCTATCGTGTGCGGAACAGGCCGCCGCGCTGCCAGCGGTCAGCCATTGCTACGAGCGCATCACGTTTCCCGATTGGCCGTATAATCTCTACACCATGATTCACGGCACGTCCCGCGATGAAACCGAACGCATTATCAGCGATCTTGCGCGTCAATTCGGCGTGATCACGTATGAAACGCTCTACAGCACCATCGAATACAAAAAGCAGCGCGTGGATTATTTCAGCGATGCGTTTTGGGAGTGGGAAACGACGGCAAGGTCGCGCGTTGGCTCGTGTTAGAAAAGACGTCTATTATCATTATTGGCTTGCCCATCGCCCGAACAGCGACATCGGCAGGATCGTGTCGGAGGCTTTGGGCTTCAGCGTCAGTTCGCCGATTTCGATGCTGCCGGAAAAATCGCGCATCATCTCCCGCAGCAAATTTGCGAGGAGCAGCGACGACTGTTCGAGCGAATAGAGCGTCATCAGGACAAACGCGGGCTTGTCGCTGAGAAGTTGGCGGCAGGCGTCTAACAATTCGCAGATCTTCTGCTCGATTTTCCAGAGTTCCTTATTCGGGCCGCGACCGAATGACGGCGCAGCAGAGCAAGCCGCCGACACAAAACAGGCGGCGGCGTTTGTGGCTGATGAAAGACGCAAGCGCGTCGCGAGAATGGCGGATTGGCGTATCGGACATAATCGCTCGATCTGTTTCAACCTCTGGGATTTCGTTCTAATGTCATGCCTCTTTCATCACGAATAAAACTTGACAATATGTTTGATTTGTTTAATCTATGCATATTAGCTAAGTTATCTATTGATAAAGGAGTTATTCATGCAAACCAAAACAATTGCTTCTACGACCGCTCAAAATAATTTTGGGCAAATTCTTGACGATGTTTCTCAGAATAACACGCGATATATTGTCAAGCGTCGCAATGTTTCTCAGGCTATTCTTTTAAGTTTATCTGATTTCGAGCATTTGTTGAACAATCAAGCCGAACAAGAAAAAATGCAACGCCTTGTTCGGGAGCTCAGTCCCGTTTACCATTTGGGGGACGCTGTCGAAATAATCGCGCAGGAGTAACTTATGGCCTTACAACAGTTCGACGCCTATCTTTTGCAATATCAATATCATCAGTTCGAAACCGCTGTCGCGATTCATGCAGACTGTTTCGAATGGATGGGACAAATTCCAAAGTCAAGTATTCATGCGATTGTCACCGATCCGCCGTATGGGGTGAAGGAATATGATTTCGACCAGATCGAGAAGCGGCAAAACGGCAATGGCGGCGTGTGGCGCATTCCACCGTCTTTTGACGGACATACTCGTTCACCGTTGCCACGCTTTACAGCCCTGACGCCAAAAGAACGCGAACGGTTGCAACGCTTCTTTTGCGAATGGGGCAAATTAGCGCTTCGCGTCTTGCGTCCCGGCGGGCATCTTTTTCTTGCGTCGAATGCGTTCCTTTCTCAATTGGTGTTCGGTGCGCTCATCGAATCCGGCTTAGAATTTCGCGGAGAATTGATCAGGCTGGTCAGAACGCTTCGCGGCGGCGATAGGCCGAAAAACGCAGAAGACGCCTATCCTGATGTCTGCTCCTTGCCACGAGGATGTTACGAACCCTGGGGGATTTTTCGCAAGCCGTTTACTGGCACGGTTGAGGAATGCTTGCAACGTTATCAAACAGGCGGCTTGCGCAGGCTACCGAATGGAAAGCCGTTATTCGATGTCCTGCCAAGCGAGAAGACACCACGCAACGAAACGAAAATTGCCTGTCATCCGACCGTGAAACCGCAATCGTTGATGCGACAGCTTGTCTATGCCAGTTTGCCGCTTGGTCAGGGTATTATCCTCGATCCATTCATGGGTTCAGGTTCGACGATTGCCGCCGCTTGCGCAATGGGATTATCGGCGATTGGCGTTGAACGTTATTTCGACTATTTTTCTCGATGTAAAGATACGATTCCGACATTGGCCGAATTATCTGTCCGGTTAGAACATTGGGAAGTATCTTCAACGCTCTCGAAATCACCCCAGGTTTCTATGCTGTTTCAGGACGAATAATCGCGATCAATTGGGATGGAATTCCTAATTTAGCAAGCTCAGTGCGGCTATAAAGCGGCCAACGCGCATCTATCTTATTTAATTGCGCTTTAACGGCAGACCATTTGCTATATTTTTCAGGATTCTTCAAAGACGGAACAGGCAAGTCTCGATCAAGACGTTGAAAATATAACGGCGAGTAGGACGGAATAACATATTGCTGACAGTGCCGCCACGCTTGCCAATTGGCGACTTTATCGGTATCCAAATAGACACTTCCGTCGCGTAATTTCGATGTTCCTCTGTTTGTCGTGTAATACGTTTCCGTTCGCTGACTCCCGGTTTCTTCATTCACGTTCGAGCCGCAATAATGCCAGTCCCCTTCTGGCTCATCCCGAAAACTGATGAGTTCCGCAATCTCGACATGAATAAATCGAATATTGCCAGAAACCTCGTCTAATTCAAAACCCGCAATCAGATGCCAGCCGCCGTGCCCATTATGGCTTTCGCCACCTTTTCCGGGTTTGTTTGCTGCTTTCAACTCTAAGCCAATGCCGTTATTGGGATTCTTCAAATCCGGGAAGCGTTGTTCGTGATTATGCTTATATGGGCTGCTCACATCTAACGCATCTGTCAGCATATTCGAAACAATCCCGCTGAAATTATTGGCTTGAATGAAATTGATGAGCGGAAAATCCGCGCTGTTTCGCAAATGAAAATTGATGCGGCTCAACATCTGTTCTGTCTTGCTCATCGCCTGATATAGTTGATTTTGAGTCAGTTCCGGAGGCAATGGAACATTCCGAAAAAATCGTTCCGGCAGTTCTGGAAGTTCAATTGTTTCAATATCCAAAGAAAGTCGCGTCAATAATTTGCTGTGGGAAATACCTGCTTCTTGAGCAATACGAAGCAAACGCTCGAATTCGCGGATAAATCCCCATTCATGACCATTTGAAAGCCATCGTCGAACAGAATTTCGCGATTCTTGTTCTAAATTCGGCGAGGCTGCAATATCATGAAGAATGTCTGTAATCGCGTGAAAGATATTCATAAAATTACCATTTATAGCCTTGTCCACCGCCCGAACAGAGACATCGGCAGGATCGTGTCGGAGGCTTTGGGCTTCAGCGTCAACTCGCCGATTTCGATGCTGCCGGAATACTCGCGCATCATCTCGCGCAGCAGATTCGCGAGGAGCAGTGACGACTGTTCGAGCGAATAGAGCGTCATCAACACGAATGCGGGCTTGTCGCTGAGAAGCTGGCGGCAGCCGTCCAACAGGTCGCCGATCTTCTGCTCGATTTTCCAGAGTTCTTTGTTGGGGCCGCGCCCGAATGACGGCGGATCAAGCAGAATCGCGTCATATTGCCGCTCTCGCCGGATTTCCCGCTCGACGAATTTGACGACATCATCCACAATCCACCGAATCGGTAGCTCGCTCAGGCCGGAACGCTCCTGATTCTCGCGCCCCCACGCGATGACGCCTTTGGCCGCGTCCACATGCGTCACCGCCGCGCCGCAGCTTGCGGCGACGAGGCTCGCCACGCCGGTATAGCCGAATAGATTCAAGACGCGCAGATTCGTGCGCCCGTCGCGCCGCACCTGCTCGGCAATCCAGCGCCAATGCGCGGCCTGTTCGGGAAAAACGCCGACATGCTTTGAGGTGGCAGTAAAACGCGCTTCCAACGTCAGGCGGTCGAAACGGAGTTCCCATTCAGAGGCCGTCTTCCGCCGAAATTCCCACGCGCCGCGCTCGTCGCCGACATGCACCGCCACCGCCCGTTCCCATTCCGACGGCGGCAGTTCCGGTTTCCACCACGCTTTCGGCTCTTCGCGAATCACGACATGCCGCCCGAATCGCTCCAATTTGCGCCGGTCGCCGGAATCGAGCAATTCGTAGTCGCCCCACTCGTCGCAATAGACCTGAATCGTCGGAAGGTTAGGCGTCATTTTTCGTGTAATTCGCCATGAAATCGCGGTAAAAGCGGTCGAATCGGCCTTCGAGAATCGCCTGTCGCGCATCCTGAAGCAGGCGGACGCAGAAGGTCGTGTTATGAATTCCGGCGTAGATGATCGCGGTCGTGGTCGTGGTGTGATACAAATGGTACAAATAGGCGCGGCTGACCGTCCGGCAGGTGTAACACTGGCAATTCGGGTCAATCGGGTATTTGTCCTTGCGGTACTGCTTTTTCTTGCCGAGATTGATCGTGCCGCGATAGGTGAAGAGCGTCTTTTCACGGGCGTATTTGGTCGGAATGATGCTGTCCATGATATCTACTCCGCCGTTGACCGCTTCCAGCATCGCTTCCGGCCTGCCAACGCCCATGATGTAGCGTAATTTTTCTTTCGGCAGCATTTCGCTCGTCAAAGTCAGCGTGTTGCGGTAATCTTCCGGGCTTTCGCCGACATTCAGGCCGCCGATGGCATACGCCGGAAAACCGATCTGTTCCAAAGCGTCCACGCATTTTTGCCGCAAATCGGGATAAATCGCGCCCTGCACGATGCCGAACAAAATTTGTCCCGGTCGGCCAACGAACGCCTGTTTGCAGCGTTTCGCCCAGCGCAGCGTCCGTTCCATCGCGTCTTTGGCCTGCGGATAGGTCGTCGGCAGTTCGACACAGATGTCGAGTGGCATCACGAAATCGGAATTCAGAACGATCTGCATCGCGATGGCGTCTTCCGGCGTCCAGATTTCCTGCGCGTTTTCGTCGTAAAATTGGATGCCTTGTTCGTTGATGGCATGTTCCCGCAGCCGCGATTGAAAGCCGCCGCTATCGGTCAGAATCGTGCGCGGCCAGCCCATGAATTCGTGCAGCCCTTCATATTTCGACAGAATCGCTTTGCCCGGATGTTCCGACAGGCGGAAGGCGTTGCTGACGATGATTTCCGCTCCCATATCGAGCAGCGCGGACGGCAGCATCCCGTTGACCGCGCCGTGCGTCCCGACCGGCATGAAACAGGGCGTATGCAACACATTGCGCGTGGTGTCGAATTCCCCGGCACGCGCTAAACTATTGTTCGCTTCAGCATTGATGGTAAATTTCATAAAAATATTTGCCCCAATAAACACAAGGCTATACTAGGGGTTGTCCCTGAGTCTCAGGCTGTATGGTTGTAATTGTATTATTTCCTAACTTCCGATAAGAAATCCCATCAAGGATAACTTTCGCATAAGCAATACGAGGAGCATTTTCTTGATTTTCATTCTCAATTAGTGTCGTAATATATTCATCTACGCCATCCTGAGATACTCCAGTCTGTCTAGCCAGATGTAGTAAATATCCATGTTTTACCTTACTATTTCGAAATTTTTTTACGTCACCTTTGAGATGATCTATTCCATAATCGAGTCCTACTTCAATTACAACCGCAGGCTCAAGATGTCCAAGTCGAAAATCACGAAGCGTTACAGGTTTGGTGTAGGATTCAATTGGCCCAAGTATAGCAATATCAAAATTTCCACGCCGATTATTTTTTTCAGGTCGAGGGATAGTTTCAGGCCATTCTTTGTGAATAGCACCTGTTGTGCAGCACCCAAAATCTATCAATTGATTTAGTATCCGGCTATGACTCAATTTACTATAAAGCTCACAGTGAATGGAATGCTCGACTCTATGAAGATAAGGAAGGGTGATAAATTCGTCAATGACCGAATTAATAGCCTTTTCTATCTCTGGAATAATATTTTCAACCCATGCTTTATCAATAGGAATTAGTGTCCGATGCTGCTGTGGTCTCCCTGCTGCACTTGACTGGGTAGTATCCTCGATCTTTGCACCATGCTTCTCTCTCAAGAAATTAACCATTTCCTGGATTGAGGAAAAAGTTTTATCCTTGAGCGTTTGTTCGGTCACAAAGTTACTTTTACCCATTATACGAATTTTAGGATCATATACTCCACTCTCTGCATTATCAACATACACATTTATAGTTTGAGATTTTGATCTTGTATCAATTTTTATTTTACGCTCATCAATCAGAAATGCCATATTGTAACCTCCTATTCAAAAAATTTATAACAGTTCTAAGGGAATGGTAAGTAGAAAATGCGATTCTTCTTCTTTAGGCATACTATTTGAATCGCTTCAGATGCGTCTTCAAAAAAACCCAATCCGGCGTTTCCAATTCCTCCGCAGAACCCAACGCAGCCACGCTGAGGAGTGCGCATAACGTATATATGAGACAGAAACGTTTCATTATCAGAAGCGACAACATGCCGCCCGCCGATATTTTGTCAATAGATTTGTGTTTCGACGCGCTGTTATGGCATGGACGGCTTGTTAGAAATAAAAGCGCACCCATGCTTCGATTTTTTGTTGAAAGCGTTGGCTGCCATATTCCGAGTCGTCAGCCCCAACCATCGCCATCGGTTTCAGTTGGAGTTCGATATTGGTGATGGGCTTGTAGCTCAAATTCAGCGCAATTAAGGCGCTCTGGTCTTGCAGATTGTAGATGACGAACGCGGACGGCGTGAAATAGAGCCAGTCGAAGGGTTCCGGCTTTTGCAGATTCAGATAGAGATAATCTTGCATCAAATTATTCACCTTGAAATTCTGCATCAGACCGGCAGCGTTGCGAATCTGCTCTTCCTGGCCGCTATTCGCGCTCTGTTCGATGGCGTCGAGATAGTCCGTAAATTCTTCTTCGGTCAGGCCGAGATCGGTATGATAATATTCGAAAATCGTCGTGATTTCCCAGCGATTCAGCCAGCGCAGGCCGATCAGCCCGGAAAAGCCGTCTTCTTCGGATTTCGTGAGTTTCTGCTGTTCGACCGTGTATGTCGTCACATCCTGAGCGTATGCGGCTTCGGCATGGACTTCCAGCGCGGTCGTGAGGTTGACGGCCATATCCGCGCCGATTTGGGGCGGCTGGTCTTTGCCGTAGCGCCCCATCATCTCGACATCCAGATTCCAGAGCATCAGATAGAGTTTGGCGGCGATGGCGGTCTTGTCGGCCTCGCCTAAGGAATCGGCTTCCTCCGATTGATCCGGAATCACCAGCGCATTCAGCGCGACGGTTTTCAGCACATCGGATTGCAGGCTTTTGATCGTTTCGAACTGCAACGACAATATCCCGGCGCGTTCTTTCGATGGGTCTTCCGGGTTTTTGAGGGAATTCACGAACCCGACCGGATTGAACGCATAGCCTTTGCCCCAGTTATAGCGGATTTTGCCCGCTTGCAGCGACGAACTCAGCGACAGGTTCAGATTGCCGTACAACTCGAACAGATCGAGCGTCAGGTCGTCGGCGTCTTTCCAATAGGCGGCATGGGTTTTGAGATGAAATCCCATCTGTTTCGTTTGATAATCGGCGTTGAGATAGGCGTCGAGAAGATATTGCGTCAGCAACTCGCCATCGCGCTCGTCGTCCGAAAATTGCAACGCATAGATCGGCGACGACTCGCGCGGATTCAACAGCGTATAATTCACGTCTAAATTGCCGCCCCATTGCAACGCGGGCGCGGCCTGTTCCTCTTTGGTCGGGATGTCGAAGGAATAATCCTCCGCCCGAACCGGCTGAGCGGAGGTCAACAGGCTCAGCGTCATCAGCCCGAAACATATCTGTCGGGCGCAGTCGAATATTCGTAGTCGTTTCATGGCGTTCAGTTCTGTTCCTCATTTCAAAGGGTTTTGCCACAGATTCGCACAGATTTTCACAGATTCAGGGATAGTGCTGAGAAATCTGTGCGAATCTGTGTAAATCTGTGGCAAAAAACCTTATACGAAATTCACGTTGAATTAGCGTAATTCTTGGAGTTTCGGCAAATAGTTGAGCGTGAACACTTCGTCTTCGAATTCGCGGGCTTTGATGCCAGCGTGAATCATGATGGCTTTGTAGTTTTTGTGCAGCGGGCTGGTCGTTTCGATGACCGCCGGACGAACGAGGCCATTGCCGAAATCTTTCATTTCCTTGAATTCAAGCGTTTTCAGCAGCATCCCGCTGGCCGAATAGCATTCGATTTTTGCCACCGTCAGTGGGTTCAGCGTCACCCACATTTTGAGCGAATCGTAGGTGACGGCTTTGGTTCTCGCTTTTAAGGTCAACACCGCCGCGTCTGCCGTCTGTTCAAGGTATTCGGCGGTATATTCCACATGGTATTCCAACAGCAGAATATCGCCGTTATTGAAAATGCCGCCAGTCAGCGATTGGGAACTGGTGGTGCGGATCGGCTTGCCGACATTCGGAATATAAATCCACATATCATCGCCGAGGCGCAGGGCGGCGCGGCCTTTATCGCTTGCCGGTTCCAAATACAGCAGCGCCATTTTATCCGTGCCTTTTTTGACGGTATAAAAGACGAATTCCTGCTGCTTGCCGTCCGGCTCGATGTTGATGATTTTCCGGTACGATTCGTATGACGGCGGCATCAGGTTCGCGTCAATTTGCTTCAACAACTCGTTGGCGTCCTGCGCAACACTGGCGTTGACAAACAGGACACATAGCGCACATCCGACGATCAAGGTTTTGAGAGTATTCATCATTTGGCTCCTTTTAGGCGTTTGAGACCTCACAGGTTTCGAAAACCTGTGAGGTCTGATTCACGATATTTACACATGGCGCAAGGCTTCGACCGGTTCCAGACGCGACGCTTTCAGGGCGGGCTGCAAGCCTGAAAGCGCGGAAATCATGACGACCATCAGCATCGGCGTCAGCACATCACGCACCGATACCGTCGGCGCAATCGTCATAATCACGTGGGCAATGTTCATGGTGGGGCGAAGGGCATGAAGCACCCAGATCGCGCCGACGCCCAGCACGCTGCCCGCCGCGCCGCTCAGAAAACCTAACGCGACGGCTTCCATCAGAAACAGCGCGAGGATTTTGCTCGGCGGCGTGCCAATGGAGGCAATCGTGCCGATTTCGCTGATCCGTTCATACACCGACATCATCATCACATTCATCACGCTGATCAGCACGATCCCAATTAGCACGAACCGAATGATGTTGACGAGCATATCCACAATGTTAATGATGGTGGTCAGCGGCGTCAGTTGCTCCCACGTGTGCACTTCCAACAATGGCTGCCCCTCCGCTGTCTTCATGTCCGCAATCAGCTCTTGCAGGCGCTTCGTCGCGGGCGCGAGCGCATCCGGGTTCTTCAATTTCACGACGACTTCGTTGGTTTCTTCGCCGTCTATGCGCAGGAGTTCCTGCGCGTCGTCATAATGAATATAAGCGTCGCGACCGCTCGGCCCCATAAGGTTTTCGCTGATGCTGCCGACGCGCAAATTCAGCGCATTCATCGAGCCGTCTTTATTCGTCGCGACTAACACAACATCGCTGCCGACCTTCAGGTTCAGCCCGGTGGCAAGCGTTTCAGGAATCAACATTTCGCCGCGCAGAATAAATTCCGCCTCCTGTGTGCGCCCGTCTATAATCCGCGCCGGCAGTTCCGGGCAGGTCTGGCCTTCATGCTGCGGGACGATGCCGATCAGCCGGGCGCTCACCGTCTTTTCGTAGTTGCTCAGCATCCCGGAAAAGCGCAGGCGTTTGGAATAGCTCTGCACATCCGGCGCGGCGGCGAGGGCGGTTTCGAGCGTCCGAATCTCCTCGTCCTGAATAACCAAATCGAGCGGCAGGTTGTCAATCGAACTGACATAGCCGTTGCGATGGATTTGCACATGCCCTAAATTCGAGTTCGTAATCGTTTCCGTAATTTGATTTTTGAACGAATAGCCCATGCCGGTGAAGACGATGACTAAAATCACGCCCATCGCGATGAGCGAGCCGGTCAAGAGCGTGCGGCGTTGATACCGAAATAAATTTCTCCAGGCGATTTTGATCACATTACGCATCGTGTTTGCCTCCGTTGATAGTGGTAATTTCCCCATCTTCCAGCGTATAGACGACTTCGGCTTCGCCGACGATTTTGGGGTCGTGCGTTGAAAAGATGAAGGTCGTGCCGAATTGATTTTTCATGGCGTGCATGATTTCAATCACCTTGTAGGCCGCCGCATGATCGAGATTGGCGGTCGGTTCGTCGGCCAGCACGACTTTCGGATTGCCGACCAGCGCGCGCGCGACGGCGACCCGCTGTTTTTGCCCGCCGGAGAGTTGATTCGGGTATTTGTTTTTCTGATCCAGCATGCCGACCTTGTCCAGCAACGTCAGCACCCGCTGCTCGCGCTCGGCTTTGGCGACGTTCTGCACCATCATCAGCGGATACTCGACGTTTTCGAAGACCGTCAAGACCGGCAGCAAATTGAAATTCTGGAAAATAAATCCGATATGATGCCCCCGAAATTTCGCCGCCGCATGCCGATTCAACTGGCCGAGGTTCGTTCCGTTCAGGGTGACTTGCCCTTCCGTCGGTTTATCCAAACAGCCGAGCAGATTCAGCAGCGTTGTTTTGCCGCTGCCCGACGGCCCGACGAATGACACGAATTTTCCGGCGTCAATCGTCAGCGCGATATTTTTCAGCGCCGTCGTCGCGACATCGCCGATGGTATAGACTTTTTTCACGTTTTCTATCGTATATAAGTTCATAATGTCTGTTCCTTCTGACGAAATGGTGAAACGGATGAACGCTTCCAGCTTGCCTTGTCATCTCTATTACAATCGAGCAGCGCGATTTATTTCATTCGATGAACATTTTTTTCGAATAAAAAAAACCACCCCCTTGCCCCCTCCTAATTTAGGAGGCAGGACTGTTACGTTCTATTTTTTGCCCTGAAAGGGCAGCATCATATTAGCCCAGGGTGAAGCCCTGGGAAGGAGGGCTGGCGGGTGCGCTCTGAAAGAGCGCCTCAATGAGACGCCCCTTCAGGGCGAATCTGCCTGATGCCCTGTTTTCCCAGGGCTGACGCCCTGGGCTAATATGACTCGCGCCGTTGGCGCTTGTGAGAACTTAACAGCCCTGCTAATTTAAGAGGGGGTTGGAGGTGGTTTTTTGTGGCGGGTTCTTCGGGAATGAGCAGTTTTGAGGCGTTATTGCTGCTCCCAGCGTTGTTTGATCTGATCGTAGCTGACGAGGGCTTGCGCGTGAAATGTCTGTTCTTGCCATTCGCCGATGACAATGACGCGGTCGCCGACTTGCGGGGCGTATCCTTTAGGCTTCATGTGCAGTCCTTTGCGCGGGACGGTATAGGCGCGGGTGTCATCTCCCTGAATCGAGCAGGTTTCGGCGTCAAGCGCGATCAGCGTCCCTTCGACAAATGATTTTTCAAGGTCTTGCAAACGGGTTTCGAAATAGCTGCGAAATCCTAACGCTTTCGCATTCAGGATGCGTTGATGCAGCGCATGAGCGGCCTGAAAGCGATTCAGCATCAGCGCAAGCGGCAACGCGACGACGATGACGACGACTGCCCAGAAGCGCCACGAACGTTTATAGCCCCAGTCGGTTTGGCGGATCAGGTAGTTCATGCCGACAATCATCAGCGCCGCCAGCCCGATCATCTCGAAGGGGAAATAGTTCAAGAAACGCTGCCAGCCAAAAATCCCGATGCTGAGCAAATGGGACACGCGGTATTGCTGCACGAGGTACAGGCCGAAGCTGAGGCTGACGACAAGCGCCGCGACGCTGAGCGCAATGCCCGATTGCAGGCCGATACGCTTCGCGACGAATTCCCAGCGCGACCGCATTTTGATCTGCCCGGCATTGACTTTCTGAACGACTTCTTGCGTAATATCAATCTGTTCCGGCGTGTTCATACGATTTTCATGCGCTATGACGTAGGTCGAAACTCCAGTTTCGACCTACAATAGCTCCTTCTATGTTGCGGTCAACAGCGCGTGCAATTGTTTTTTCGCCCGGTCTAACTGCACGCCCACTGTCGAGGTCGGCAGGCGCAAAATCTCGCCGATTTCGGCGTAACTTTTCTCTTCGTAAAAATAGAGCAGCACCACGTCTTTATATTTCGGCTTGAGCCGATTGATTGCTAACAGCAATTCCTCTGCCCGCCGAATATTCGCGGTAGTCAATTCATGGGCGCGGGCGGCGTGGCGTTCCGCGACCAGCGCCAGCGCATCGGCGTCAATCTTGATGGTTCGAGCGTGTTTTTTGAGATAATTGATCCCGATATTATGCGCGATGCGATACAGCCAGGAAGAAAATTGCTTGCGTTCGTCAAAGCCCTGAATCTGCTCATAGACTTTGAGAAACGTCTCCTGCACGATGTCGAGCGCGTCCTCATGATTTCCCAGCAGCCGGATGAGATACGGATAGAGCGTATTCTGGTAGCGCCGGATCAATTCCGCATACGCCGCATGATCGTAGGTTTTCACGTCGCGAGCGAGTTCGGCATCCGTTTTCTGGTGATAAGGAATTTGCATATATTGTGTCATGCCTGCGTCCGCTGAAACAGCGTCTCATCGAACAATAACAGGGATGATTTCGGTTGTATGAAGATGACAACAAAGCGTTTCTTCTTTCCTGTCAACAGATTTGTTGGCGTTCTTTCAGGAATTTATAGCAATTGTGTTAAAAAAGATCATATTCGGAGCGCCAAGACTTCCGAGGTCTTCAAGACCTCGGAAGTCTAAAATCCATAATCTCTTCAAATACAATTGGTATTACATTGAAAAACGGAAAATGTTGATTTCTTACAAAAATATCTTGACTTAAATAGTATCAATTCTTATTTAAAATTATATGGACAATGCCCCAAAATGGAGCGGAAATAGCGAAAGGCTTGGAACTCGCCTGATCCACTATTGAGAGAACTCTGAGGTCTTCAAGACCTCGGAGTTCTGTAGAGTCCGAAACATTTCAGGAGTCATCCTGAAAAATCCTCCCGGTTCAGGCCGGGAGGAGTCGTATCAACATCATACCATCGTCCTCGCAAATGGCTGGCATTCAAGCTCTCGGCGAGGACATCACAGGAGGGTCGTATTATGGCTGAAGAGATCAAAGCGGGATGTGCGCGACCGACAGGCGGGCCTGTCGGCGAAACGGTCGAATCGCAACCAATCGAACAAACAACCCCACGCAAGGAGGAACCACGTATGATTAAAGTCGGACAAAAAGCCCCGGATTTCACTGCCCCGGCGTATCATTTGGGCAAATTCATCAACGTAAAACTGTCAGATTATCTCGGCAAATGGGTCTCGCTTTGCTTTTATCCCGGCGATTTCACCTTTGTCTGAGCGACCGAAATTTCGGCGGTCGCCGAAAAAAATGCGGAATTCGAAAAGTTAGGCGTTCAGGTGCTTTCTATGAGCGTGGACAGCGTGTTCGTCCACAAAATGTGGAACGATAACGAGTTGTCGAAGATGGTGACAGCAGGCGGAGTGCCGTTCCCGATGCTATCGGACGGAGGCGGGAGAGTCGGCGCAGTGTACGGCGTATATGACGCCGACGCAGGCGTGGAAATGCGCGGGCGTTTCCTGATCGATCCCGATGGCGTCATTCAGGGTTACGAAGTCTTAACGCCGCCTGTCGGCAGGAATGTCAGCGAAACCCTCCGGCAGATTCAAGCCTTCCAACTCGTGCGCGCCAGCAAAGGCACGGAAGCGACGCCGTCCGGCTGGAAACCGGGAAAACAGGTTCTGAAGCCCGGCCCGGATTTAGTCGGCAACGTGTGGAAAGTCTGGAACGTCAAGGAAGCGTTCGAATAAGCACAACACAAAAACCTCACAGGTCTTCATGACCTGTGAGGCTTAAGAACCTGCTTTAAAAGTCTCTGTAACAAGCACGTTGAACGAACGACAACAGG
>CAZRSF010000099.1:0-17660 GCA_964602655.1 uncultured Candidatus Moduliflexus sp. | reverse complement strand
TCGGGGGGTTCGCTGAACACGCCCTCAAATCACCTATTGAGATGCGTTTGCCCTGGGAGTGCCAACGCTTGCTTTGGCCGTCGGACTAAGCAAGAGCGCACAGACTCGACGCGGCTTCGCCACGTTGCCAAAGCAAGCTTTGGCACTCCTGAATAGTTACGTTGTCTGTTCATTCTGTCAATGTTGCCATCATTGACAATCGTCCTTTTTGTCCTGTCTGTTCAACGAATTATCAGATAATTCAGCCCGATGTTTTGTCATTCCTGACACACATTCACTGCGTCTTCTCTTCGCGTTTCCGATATTTTTGCGAAAAAAGTATTGACTCTCATAGAGATTGTTCTGTGTGATGACTCATGCAGAATGATGACATCATTACAGTGGCGCATCTCAGCAAAACGTTTCCGAACGGGGTCGTGGCGCTTCAGGATTTTTCATTGACGGTGAATCGTCAGGAGGTCGTCGTCGTGATTGGTCCGTCAGGTTCCGGGAAATCCACGTTTCTGCGCTGCTTGAACGGCCTGGAAGAGCGTGACAGCGGCGCTATCGTGATTGACGGCATTCCGTTGGATCATCATAAAAAACATCGTCTCGAAATCCGCAAAGAAGTCGGCATGGTGTTTCAATCGTTCAATCTGTTTCCGCATCTGACCGTCAAGCAAAACATCAATCTGGCGCAGAAGCTTGTGCGCAGAAAATCGGAACGCGACGCGGCTGACATGACGATGCAATTGCTGCAAAAAGTCGGCATTCAGGAAAAAGCCGAGAGTTACCCCGCGCAGTTAAGCGGCGGGCAGCAGCAGCGCGTGGCGATTGCGCGCGCGTTGGCGATGATGCCGAAAGCGATGCTGTTCGACGAGGCGACCAGCGCGTTAGACCCGGAGATGATCGGCGAGGTGCTGGAGGTTATGAAAACACTGGCGAGGGAAGGGATGACGATGATTGTCGTGACGCATGAAATGGGCTTTGCCAGAGAAGTCGGCGACCGGATCGTCTTTATGGAAAATGGCCGGATCGTCGAAGAAGCCGAAGCAGAACAATTTTTTACCGCGCCGAAACATGAACGGACGCGAGCCTTTTTAAGCCAGATTCTGTAGTTCTACTTTGTCAGATTTCAAGTTCATTGGGTGTTGCCCTGAAAGGGCAGGGGCATAGAGCCTGAGGATTCATCCTCAGGAACACGAGGCCAGCGTCTCCCCGCGCCCTGAAGGGGCGCAGGAGAGGATTCCCCTGCCCTTTCAGGGCACAACGCGATGAGTTCGAATCTAACGAAGTAGTAGTAGAGACGCTCCGCCAGTGCGTCTCTACGGAATTTTCTAAGGACGAAAAGGGGGGATGTCCGCCGCGCCAAGATGTCGAGCCATTCCTGAAACAGGTGTTCTTTCTTAGCGCTGCCGGAGAAGGCGGATGATCGAAGCGTTCACGGTAAGCGCGTATCATGAAAAGGAGTCGGATCATGAAATGTTTTCGTTCAGTGTTGTCAGTGTGTCTGTTAGCTGTATTCGTAGTGAGTTTCGGGACTCCGCTGTTCGCGCAAGACGTTCGGCAGCAGCTTGTGCAGGAAAGCACGTTGGAGCAAATACTCCAACGCGGCGTGTTGAAGGTCGGGATGTCCACATTCGTTCCCTGGGCAATGCAGGACAAAGATGGGAAATTTATCGGCTTCGAAATTGACGTGGCGACCAGATTGGCGGCTGACATGGGAGTGCAGGTGGAATTCGTGCCGACACAGTGGTCGGGCATCATTCCGGCGCTGCTGACCGGCAAATTCGACGTGATTATCGGCGGCATGGGCATCCGTCCGGATCGCAACCTGAAAGTCAATTTCTCGACGCCGTATGATTATACCGGCATGTCGCTTGTGGCGCATAAAGAAAAGGCCGCCGGATTCGCGTCAATTGAAGATTTTAACAAACCGGAAATCGTCATTGCCGCGAGAATCGGGACGACCGCCGCGGACGCCGTGAAAAAGTATATGCCGAACGCGGAATTGCGCCTGTTCGAGAATGAATCTCAGACGATTCAAGAATTATTGAACGGGCGCGTGCATGCGGTCGTCGCGTCTGCGCCGCTGCCAGCGTATCAGGCGTTAAAATACGCGGATAAACTCTTCTTGCCACTGCCGGAAAATTTCACGAAAGAACCGATTGGTTTTGCCGTTAGAAAAGGGGATTTCGATACACTCAATTATTTCAATAATTGGATCGAAGTCGTCAATTCCGAAGGCTGGTTGAAGGAGCGGAAACATTACTGGTTCGAAACGAACGAATGGGAACGTCAGGTAATGCAATAAATGGCTGAATTCCTGCGCAGTTCTCTCATTCAGGGGGTGAAACCCCCGTCTTTATTCCATTGCCGCTTCGCGGCAGAGGCCGCCCTGAAAGGGCGCTGGAATATAGACAGAGTTTCAACCTCTGGAGAAGGTTCTGCCATGACGCGGTTTTTCTTGACAATTTCATCGCCGCGCAACGTCGTAGGGCGAAACTGGTGTTTCGCCCGCGTCGAAACAATCGTTTCGACGTACTTGGGATTATTATTATTCGGGGAAAGGAAAAAATCATGAAAAAGATAATGAAGATCATGTTCATCAGTGTCAGCGTACTCATGCTGTTTGCCGCCGCAAACATGGCGGAAGCTGTCGCGCTGCCGGATTTGCAAGGACGGACGATTGTGGCGGTGACAGGCAACGATTACACGCCGTTGAATTTTATAGACCCGAAAACCGGCAAAGCGGTCGGCTGGGAATACGATGCAGTGAACGAAATCTGCAAACGCTTGAATTGCAAAGTTGATTGGCAGGTCGCGGCCTGGGATACGATGATCGCCGCGATTCATGAGGGACAATTCGACGTGGGCATGAATGGCATCACGATTACGGACGAACGCAAGCAGCAGGTGGATTTTTCGATGCCGTACATGGTGTCGCAGCAATTTATGTTAGTGCGCGCCGACGAAAGCCGATTTGCAACGGCAGAAGAGTTCAAAGCGCAGGAAAAATTGTTGATTGGCTCGCAAACCGGCACAACCAATTTTTATGTGGCCGTGTACAGCGTATTAGACGGCAATGAAGCGAATCCGCGCATCAAGTTGTTCGAAAACTTCGGCGCAACGGTTCAGGCGTTATTAGGCGGCGATGTGGATATGGTGTTGATGGATGCGGCGTCAAGCCGGGGCTATATCGGCGCCAGCGCCGGAAAGCTCAAAATGGTGGGCGAACCGTTGGGCACAGAGGAATTCGGGTTTATCTTTCCGCCGAAATCGGACATTGTCGAGCCATTCAACGCCGCCATCACATCCATGCAGGCCGACGGATTTTTGGACACCTTGAACACGAAATGGTTTTTCGAATATAACAAATAACGTCTCGTGACGCAGTTGCGTAGGAGTGCAAACTTTAGTTTGCCGGGGCAAGCTGAAGCGTGCACTCCTATTTTTTATTAAAAGACTGTACGGCGAAACTACAGTTTCGCCATACAAGGTGCGCATATTGTGAGAAATTCGCGTGAGAATACCCAGCGAGAATCGCGTTGGTCGCAGGTTTCGGAGTTTTTTTCTTGTCTGCCGTACTGGCTGCTGAGCATTGCGCTTTTCGGCATCTTTTTGTTGTGGCATGCCGCGACCGATGAGAATTATACAATCATTTTTGCCGCTGTTGCCAAAGGCATCGGCACGACGCTCTACGTGTCGCTGCTCGCCTACCTTTTTTCTGCCGCGCTTGGCCTGATGATCGGCTTGATGCGGATGTCGCTCCTGCGACCGCTGCGCGAAGCCGCGACGCTCTATACCGAAATCGTGCGTGGCGTGCCGATGCTGGTGATTCTCTACTATATCGCGTTTGTCGGTGCGCCTTCGTTCGTCCTGGCGATTAATTGGCTCGCGCAGCCGTTGATGGCGATTGGCCTGTTCGAGCCGATCAGCATTCGATCATTGGATTTTGTCTGGCGGGCGATTTTAGCGTTGACGGTAGGATACAGCGCGTTTATTTCCGAAATTTTTCGCGCCGGAATCGAATCCATCGCGAAAGGGCAGATGGAAGCGGCGCGCGCCGTCGGCATGACGCGCTGGCAGGCCATGCGGCATGTCATTCTGCCGCAAGCGTTTCGGAACGTGCTGCCGCCGCTCTGCAACGAATTCGTCGCCATGATCAAAGACTCGGCATTAGTCTCCGCGCTCGGCGTTCAGGACATCACGCAATTGGGCAAAGTCTATTCGGCCTCGACCTTCAAATTTTTCGAAACCTATAATGTGGTGGCGTATCTCTATCTGAGCATGACGATTTCGCTCTCGCTCATGGTGCGCGGATTGGAACATCACATGGATAAGCGGCGGGTGCGGCGGGTATAATACCAATTGTGTTCGAAAAGATCATATTCGCGTCAAGGGCGAAACTGTAGTTTCGCCCTTGACGAAACCACAGTTTCGTCATACGATTTACGACACGATATTTCGTCAACGAGGGCGTATGCACAGCTATTATCATGATAAATTGCCGATATTGAACGATGTGTTTCGCGGGCAAACCGTCACGTTGCATGAGCATGAGTTGCAGGTCGGCGACGCGCATTATCCGATTATAGACGATGTGATCGTCTTATTGGCAACAGAATATTACACGCCGTTCGTTCAGAAAAAACTTCAGGTCGCGCATGAACAACGCGTTGCCTCGAATGAGCGCTTTGCGGCTGATATTCAATACTCTTTCGGTGATGAATGGAACGAATATTCCGCCATTCTTCCCGAACATCAGCAGCAGTTCGAGCAATACTTCGATATTTTCGATCTTACAACACTCCGACAAAAACGCGTCTGCGATTTGGGCTGCGGGAGCGGACGCTGGAGCTATTTTTTGAAAGAGCATTGCCAATCGCTGCTGCTCGTTGACTTTTCCGACGCCATTTTTGCTGCCAGAAACAACCTGGCCGATGCGAATCATTGTCTGTTTTTTATGGCCGATTTGCAGAAACTGCCGTTTGCCGATGATTTCGCCGATTTTTTAATCTGCTTAGGCGTGCTGCATCACCTGCCGACGCCGTGCCTGGATGAAGTGAGAAAACTGAAACGCTGTGCGCCTCAACTGCTGATTTTTCTCTATTACGCCTTAGACAATCGCCCGTTTTATTTTCGAACGATTCTGAGTTGTGTGACGCTATTGCGAAACGTTCTCGCAAAAATTCGCCAGCCGGGGCTGCGTCGGTTCATTACGACGATAGGAACGTATCTGTTCTATATTCCGCCGATCTATTTGGGGCATCTTCTGAAACCGCTGCATCTCAGCACGTATGTTCCGTTATACGATTTTTACCATGATAAGGGCATCGAACGCATCAAACAAGACGTTTACGACCGTTTCTTCACCAGCATCGAACAACGCGTGACGCGCGAAGAAATTTCGCAGTTAGGCGATACGTTTTCTCATGTGACCATCTCTGAAAACTTATCCTATTGGCATTTTCTGTGTGAACGGTAATCGCTACAGATGAAACCTCGCGCCCCGAAAATCACGACCTTGGATGTGGTGTTGATTCTTTTGATCTTTGCCGCGATTGGCCTGTTCGCGTATAAAGTGACGGTCGGGCTGCATTATAAATGGAATTGGGGCGTCATTCCACGCTATTTATTTCGTTATGACGCCGAGCAGCAGCGCTGGATTCCGAATTTGCTGATGCAGGGGTTTTTGACGACGATCCGCTTGAGCGTCTGGTCAACCGCGCTGGCAACGCTGTTTGGCACGATTGCCGCGCTGCTTCGCCTGAGTCCGAGCCTGTTTCGGCGGATGTTAGGGCGGACGTATGTGGAATTGATTCGCAATCTTCCGCCGTTGGTGCTGATTTTCATCATCTATTTTTTTCTCAGCGATCAATTGATGACCGCTTTGCGCGTAGATGAAATCGTCAGGGCAAGCTCGGCGCGGACGCAGCAGATATTGACCTGGTTGTTTGCCGAACCAGCGCGGTTTCCGGCGTTTCTCTCCGCCGTGCTGACGCTCTCGCTGTATGAAGGCGCGTATATGACGGAGATTATCCGCGCCGGGATTCAATCTCTCGAAAAAGGGCAGTGGGAAGCGTCGTATGCATTAGGGCTGTCGTGGTGGCAGCAGATGCGCTGGATTATCCTGCCGCAGGCGGTGCAGCGCATTCTGCCCGCGTTGGCCGGTCAATTTATTTCCGCGATCAAAGATTCCGCCATCGTGTCGGTGATTTCGATTCAGGAACTCACCTTTCAGGGGTTGGAATTGATGGCAGCGACGTATCTTACCTTCGAAATTTGGATCACGATTACCGCGCTCTATTTTGTGCTGACGGGCGCGTGTTCTCTGACGGTGCGCCATTTGGAAGTGGCGCTGCATAAACGAATTTCCTGAACGTCGGTCAAACGATCATAGATCGTAAATCGTAGGGCGAAACTGTTGTTTCGCCCGTGACGAAACAACAGTTTCGTCATACGATTGATGATCGTTTCAACCACAATTTGGTATAACATGGCGGATCACGCACATCATATCAACGATTCCATAAGGATAGGCGCATGAAAGATGTAAAAATTCTTATTCCCAGCAGTACGGAATTTGTCGGGCCGGTCGTGAGATTTTTCGAAGCGATGCTCTCCGAAAAATCGGTGGAAAAAATAACGGCAGCGAACGTGGTCACGTCAGTGATTGAAGCGGTGGGGAATGCGATTATACACGGCAATCAATCGGATAGTCGCAAACATGTGACGATTGCCGTTCGGATGGCTGGAAAAACAATGGACATCGAAGTGCATGACGAGGGGCAAGGGTTTGATATGGATGCTCTTCCTGATCCGCTTGCCCCTGAAAACCTGCTCAATCTCTCCGGACGCGGCCTGTTTCTGATTCAACGTTTTATGGATAATGTCATGTCTCGTCGCAACGGCTCCGGGTATTCGCTCTGCATGAACAAAACATTCGAATGCGAGATTGAATAAATTCGTTCGTATTCCCCTTACGGCTCTTGTAAAAGCTGCTCAATCGCGTCTTTGGCTTGCTGACTGCTCCAATCGCCTGCGCTCATGATACGGGCGGCGACGCGGCCATGCCGGTCGAACAGATAAATGGTCGGGATGCTGCGCACGAGATATTGCTGCGACACCCGACTATCGGCGTCTAACACGACCGGAAACGTCATCTTGTAGTCTTTGACGAACGGCTCGACCACTTTTTTCCCTTCCACATCGCTTGCCACGCCAAGCACCACAAAATTCTTATGCTGATACGTCTCGAACAACGCCTGAATCGTCGGCATTTCCTCACGGCACGGCGGACACCATGTCGCGAAAAAATTCAGCAGCACGACATTGCCGCGAAAATCGGCGAGTTTCGTCGGCTTTCCATCGAGCGACGGCAGCATGAATTCCGTATTCTCAGCCGTGCGTTCCTGTGGCGGAATCAATTGAATATCAGGCGCGGACAGCGGCGCATTTCTGCGCCCTTCCATCACAAAAATCACGGCCAGCGCAATCACAAAAAACGGAAGCAATTTCTGCCAAACTGTATTTGAAAATGCCATTGTCTTATTCCTTGTTCAGTCGTACAGCATTATTCATTGCCAGCGAACATACCCTGACAGGGGGTTCGTGGCGTCAGAGAAGGCGAACACACGTTGAACTCCAATAGTGTCATCGGGGCGCGCTGTCAAATAGAAACCGCGCGCAAGAAGAAAAATTCGCGGACGGACTCAATTTGCGGTTTCAATGTCCGCATGAGCTTCGCAATCGTTGCAAATGCACGCAGAGAACTGGCGATGTTTGCCATTTCCAGAAGTTCCATCACCTTCAGAATCGAGCTTGCCCGGAACAATCGCCAAGCTTTTCCGGGTAGGATGGTTATGTTGTCGTTGACTTTCGTTCATTGGTATTGTCAGTGGGCATTGAATTTGTCCCAATCCCTTTCTGTGATGGGGAGTAGCCTGGGAAATAGAGGCGGCGAACAACAGGAAGTCTTCTACAGATATCAGCCAACAATACTGGTATGCTTGCGCCTAAAACAAAAGAAATGAGCGATGGCAATATCGGTGAGGCCGGAAAAATTTTTGAGAAGATGGTATAAGAATAACGCTGAATGAACCAATGAAAAATAAGGATGAACAATGAATATTCTCCGATGCGGATCAGCATGTGCGTGAGCCAATTGTCTCGCCGCGCGATCCGATGGGCAATGGAGAGGGTGAGATAAATCCCTAAAAAGGCGATACAGGTAGAAAAAATCAGATGATCATAGAGGCGCGCGTTATAGTTGATCGTCATATCGTAAAAATAATGGAAGCCTCCGAACAGCCCAAGTCCTGCAATTAATGCTGCTGTCGAATGGAAATAGCCGGAATTCAGCCAGGGCTTCAGATAAAATCCCGCCAGAAAAAAGCATGAGGTTGCCACCACAAGATCGCTACTCCAGGGGAGTCCCGGTAAACGAGTCAGCGCCTGTAAGAATGGGATATCGAAGGACACAAATGGTAAACGGCCAGAAGACACACATTCGAATAATGCGACGCCGACGGGAAACGACACCACAATGAGCGCCAATCCTTGCTTTCGTGAATCGGATGTCAAGTGAAGGATTTCGAACACCACCCAGCAATAGAGATGGAGCGCAAATAAGTGGGGTAAAAACCAAAGAGGCGTCCAGTCTGTCCAATAAATCGTGCCGCTCGTTCCATACAGGGTCGCGGCGAAATATTTGACCACAGGAACCGGCTGAATAAACAGAAGATAAATGGGAGAAAACAGCCATAACGTTACCAAATACGGCTGCCAGAGCGCGATCCCCTTTTTGATGAGCATCTGGCGGAAGGGTTGATGCGGAGTAAAAAAGATGCCGGAAAGGAAAAAGAACAGGGGTAGATGAAAAGAATAGATCGTGGTATAGACTTTTCCGACTGCCGTTGCCACGTGATTATGACCAAGCACCATCAACAGAATGCCGATGCCTTTTGCAATATCAATATAACTCAATCGTTGTTTCATCTGAAAGAACTCCTCACCGTCCGTGAAGCCGAACAATGTTTTTGAGATTGATTGGTTGTGCGAGCGGAGGTAAAAGCTTTCCGTTTTCTTTACATCGAATGATCCTGATTCAACTCAAGCAGATCCCAGAGATTTCCGTATAAATCCTCGAAAACAGCGACCATGCCATACGATTCTTGTTTCGGCGCTCTCACGAATTTTATGCCCTTCGAGATCATCTCATGGTAATCTCTCCAAAAGTCATCGGAATTGAGGAAGAGAAACACTCGTCCGCCGGACTGATTCCCGATAAAAGACGCTTGTTCAGGCGTTGAGGCCCTTGCCAGTAATAATGTCGTCCCGGTCGAACCAGGGGGAGCCACCACGACCCAGCGTTTATCTTGCGCGGGTTGATACGTATCCTCAACCACCGTAAAATGGAGCGTTTCCGTATAAAACGCAATCGCCTCGTCATAATCTCTCACGACCAACGCGATATGAACAATTGATTGTTTCATTGCTGTATTTCCGTCATCCACCGCAACCCGCCCCCTCCCAGGCGGGGAACTTTGCGCATCGTCGCCTCACATCGCGATTCCCCTACTGGGAGGGGCAAGGGGTGGGTTGTAAAAATATGTTAGGACGTGAAGTATCCTTTCATTACTTATTTTTGATCACTCAACTCAATGAAGACGTTCAGATTTTTCGCGATCCCATCAGGCCATTGGTGCAGTCCCAAATAGGTGGCCTTTTTCCTGAACGATGCGGAGAATGTGTCAGCATGCGCTCCTGCTAATAGTTGTTCTGTCTCAGATTCAGTAAATCGGATCAATTCGCCGATACGCTTGATCTGCGCCGCATTCATTGGGCAGATTATCTGACATCGCAAGCAATCATAGATAGAATGATGCGCCGTTTTCGGTAGCCATTCCGGAAATGGTTCGCCGCTCTCGTTCAAATACGACAGACATCGTTCGTTATCAATTAAAAACCGCTCCTTTCGAATGGCCGCTGTGGGGCAGTGTTTCATGCAGGCCGTACAATGAGCGCAGCGAGACGCCATTTTCGCTGCCGCCCAATCCCCATCATCACAGGGTATATCTGAAAAATAGGCGCTGAACGAAAAATTACTCCCCATGCCGTCTATATAACAGATATTATTGCGTCCGTAGGCGGCGAAACCGCTCTGCACAGCCAGGCGTTTTAATGGGATGTTCGGCGCGGCGATGATCTGATAATTTCTTGATTGCAGAGCTTCTCGAAGACTCTGCTCCGCGCGTTCAAAGTCAGACATCACGAGGCTCAAACAGTGGTATGTCTTTCCACGATAGATAAATTCGACAGGAGCGTAAAACGGGTGAGGAACGGCAAGAAGAACGATGGATGAAACAGCGAATTCGACAGCCGGGACATCAAACCCATACAAATCATTCACAATCCAGTGTTGAAAACCATTAAGCGCTTCATCCTGCTTGAATCGTTCGATCTCGTTTCTCAGACAATCTAAGCGACGGATCGGAATGAGCGTGGCTTTTTCTCCGTTAACAAGGGCATCATGTATAAACGATGGTAATCCGATAGTTACTTTCATTGGCCCCTTTTAAGGCGATTGATAGCGTATGAATAAAATCGGCGCGGCTTTCGGCTTGTCTGCTTCACGAACCAATGCCCCCAATAGCAGTTCCGCTTCTAAGTAATTGTTTGTGAAGAAGAATCTTATGAGTTTTTGTAGAGACGGGTCGCCGATCCGTCTCTACGGGGCATTTATTCGAAGAATTGGCATACATTAGTGTCTGGGATTCACATTCAGGTGTGCCGTGTCATTCATTAACGCCACCGAAAAATGAGGCGCAGCTTCTGGATCGTAGCGCAGGATGTTCAGCGCGGTCAAATCCTGGCCGACGGCTGAACGATACGCCGCAATCGGATGCCCTAACAGATGGCAGAGCCAAATGCGGTTGACCGTCCGATGCGCGACAATCAGAATGCGCTGACTGGGATGCGCTGCGGCTAATTCCTCGAACGCCGGGCGGATTCGCGCCAGCACCTCATCGCCAGATTCTCCTCCGGGCGCGTGTACGCTTGCCGGATCGCGTTCCCAATCCGCATAAATATCCGGCGTCAGGGTTTTCATTTCGGGAACCGTCAGCAATTCCCACTTGCCATAATCAATTTCCCGCAACGCGTCCACCGTTTTTAGTGCTAATTGATGCGGCGCAGCGACAATCTGTGCGGTTTCGCGGCAGCGCCCAAGCGGGCTGCAATAGCAGGCGTCGAAATGCGTCTCTCGTAGTTTTTCCGAGAGCAGCCGCGCCTGTTTCCGGCCATGCTCCGACAAGGGAATATCGCTGGAACCGACGTATTGTTTGGCATTCGTCAGCGTGGTTTCGCCGTGACGGACAAGATAGATTTCTGTTGCGCGCGTCGTCATTTTTCTCCTTAAAAGATGCAGAACTGTTTCTCCAATGGCATTCGACAATATTTGATTGACAAATCCGTTTACAGCGATAGGATGGATTTCGTCAATCTTTTTATGGTATTTTCACGTCAGCAAGACGCGACCATCACGGATTTTACATGATTTCGAGGAGAAGAACGCTTTTTCGTCGTCTATCAGCGCAGCAGAGGCGAACCGGCAGGCGAAAGAAGACGTTCGAAAACAAGCTTCATGAGACTGATACTGTTAGGCCCTCCAGGCGCAGGTAAAGGGACATTAGCGAAACCCCTGATCGAGAAATATCATATTCCTCAGATTTCGACCGGCGATATTTTGCGGCAGGCGGTCAAAGACGGCACGGAACTTGGCAAATCAGCCAAATCTTACATGGATCGTGGCGACTTGGTGCCGGATGCTGTGATTATCGGCATTGTCAAAGAGCGCATCAAAGCCGCTGATTGCCAGCCTGGTTATATTTTCGACGGCTTTCCGCGCACGTTGCCGCAGGCCGAAGCCTTAGACGGCGTATTACAAGAATTGGGAACGCCATTGAATGCGGTCATCAACATGGAAGTGCCGGAAGAGGTCGTGGTGGCGCGTCTTTCAGGCCGAAGAACCTGCCGAAAGTGCGGCGCGTTGCTGCATATTATTTTCAATCCTCCGGTAAAAGAGGGAATTTGCAATGTTTGCGGCGGCGAACTCTATCAGCGCGACGACGACAATGAAACCACGATTCGCCAGCGGTTAGGGGTCTATCGGCAGCAGACATTTCCGTTGATTGAACATTATACGAAACAACGCCTGATCAAGACCATTGATGGTTCAACAGAGGCCAAAGCGGTTGTTGCCGCTGTCCTCCGGGCGGTGGAAGCTTAGGTATGTCTGATTCAGTATGCGAAGTCTTGTCTCTGTAGAGCAATATATTTGCATTCCGAATATCAGATTGTGTGTATGCCAACAGTCGAAGATTTTGTTGTCAAAACTCTTGGAGAATGCCGGTATTCCTCTCCACTCAACTTTCCAGAATCCTTGTATGAATCGGATGCTGTGCGGATTCGATACGCCGCCGAAGTGCCGAATGAGACAGGGATGCCGGATGAGATTTCGTTCGAAAAAGCCGGGCCTCGGCAAAAAATTTTTTTTGATCCAGCGGAAACCAAAGCTGCGATTGTGACGTGCGGAGGCATCTCGCCAGGGCTAAATGATGTGATTCGCGCCATTGTTATGCAACTCTATTATAAATATGGTGTGCAGCATATTTTAGGCATTCAGTATGGGTATAAAGGGCTGAATCCTGCCAATTGGCTCGAACCGGTGAAATTAACGCCAGAAAGCGTTGAAGGGATCCATGAGCTTGGCGGGACAGTGCTCGGATCAAGCCGGGGGCAAGAGGAACCGGCGGTGATGGTCAACACGCTGGAAAAACTGGGGATTAATATTCTGTTCTGTATCGGCGGAGACGGCACGTTGCGCGGCGCTCATGCGATTGCGCAGGAAGTCGAAAAACGCGGGTTGCCGATTTCGATTATCGGCATGCCGAAAACCATAGATAATGACATCGGGTACGTGGCAAAAACGTTCGGGTTCGATACCGCAGTGGCCGAAGCGCATGAAGCGCTGCAATGCGCTCATGTCGAAGCCAGAGGCGCGCAGAACGGCATCGGTCTTGTCAAGGTGATGGGACGGGATTCCGGATTTATTGCCGCCAATTCGACGCTTGCGAATTTAGACGTGAATTATACTCTGATCCCTGAAGTGCCGTTTGATTTGTATGGCAAGGGCGCGTTCCTTGATGTGCTGGAACAACGCTTGAAAAAACGCCATCATGCCGTGATTGTGGTGGCAGAAGGGGCGGGACAGGAATTTTTCGAAGGGGTGGATGAAAAAGATGCCTCTGGGAATATTCTTCACAAAGATATCGGCGTTTTTTTACGAGATGAGATTACGAAATATTTCAAATCCAAACAAACTCCGATTACGATCAAGTATATTGATCCGAGTTACATGATTCGCAGCATTCCGGCCAACGCCAGCGACAGCATTTTCTGCGCGCATTTGGGACGAAACGCGGTTCATGCGGCGATGGCGGGCAAAACCGATATGATTGTCGGACGGTGGCACGATTTGTTTACGCATGTGCCGATCCCAATCACCACGTCATCGCGCAAAAAAATCGAGCCTGACAGCTTCTTATGGCTCAGCGTCCTGGAATCCACCGGACAGCCGATGTCCATGAAAGCCCAATCCTGACATCACTGTTTGTCTGGAGGAGTACGCAAGTACGTCCTCCAGACGATTTTACGATAATTACATCGCCTTTCTGCGCCATGTCGGTCTCTCTGCTTGCCACAGACGCTATTGCAACAAGGGGACTTCATGTTGGAGCGGAAATAAAAATATGTCCAACAACCGGCAGACGAACACGCGTATCTTGTGGTGGTTTGTTCAGATTGTTTTTACAGTATCCGGCGCATGCGGATTAGGGTATGAAATTATTTGGGGACGCTGGCTTTCTACCGTTCTTGGCAGCAGCACGACTGCCACGAGCATCGTTCTGGCGACATTTATGGGTGGCATGGCAGCCGGATCATGGTTTTTCGGACATATCAGTCGCCGCGTTCTTTCGCCATTAAGCGTTTATGTTGTCGTTGAACTGTTGATCGGCATCTCTGCCGGGATTCTTCCTTTCCTGACTCCATTCATCCTGAGCGTTCCTTTCTTTTTACGTGTCGCGCTTGTCGTTTTTTGCCTCTTTGTTCCGACCTTTCTAATGGGGGGAACCGTACCTTTGGTCATGAGTTGGTCGGAGTCCATGAATCTTCCCGCCGGAGCCTCTATCGGCAGGCTCTATGGCCTCAACACCCTCGGCGCATCGGTTGGCTGCGTTGCCGCAGGCTTCTGGTTGATTCCGACCTTCGGACTCTCCGTCACGAATGGATTCGCCGCATCGTTAAATACGCTGATTGCATTATCCGTCTTTTTGATACGGAATACCGGCGCACGCGAGCCGTTTCCTCATCTTGACACACGCGCTCGTATTGCTCAGGAAACTGTTTCTTCATGGGCATTACATGCGGTGGTCTTTGGATCGGGATTCGTGACGTTTGCGCTTGAAGTGATGTGGATTCGCTTACTTCGCATTACGCTCGGAAGCATCACATATACATTCACGATGGTCATTGCCACGTTTATTCTCGGCATGGGGATCGGAGGCGTTATTGCAGGGCATACGCGGGAAAATATTGCTGTCGCAGCAAGACTGATGTATTCCCAAATGCTCCTGGTCGCTTTTCTGTTGGCGCAATTTCTTCTGCTTCCCATCACGCCTCGATTATTTACCATGATCCGATACGGAAACAATCCCTGGCACAATGCGTTGTTCGGTACCACATTCATCTGTGTGATCTCGATGTTTCCTGTTGCGTTGCTTTTCGGATATATTTTCCCTCTCATCGGACGTATGTATATGCAGCAGGGGCAGCGGGGCTCGAAAATAGGAATTATGTACACGGTGAATACTATCGGCGCGGTGTTGGGATCGCTGAGCGCCACCATCGTGCTTATCCCGACAATCGGCAGCTCTGCGAGTTTTCTGCTCTGTATCGGCCTGATGATCGCATCCCTCGGTATTTATCTGTGGATCGCGCGCGTGCGCGCCGCCTTTCGCGTGTACGTTACGGTCGCTCTTTTATTTTTCTCCTTTGTGGTGATTGCCGCGTATCGTCCTGGATGGACGCCGGAATATTTGGGGCGGACAGCCTTTCGAACCCATCAACCGCTTATGAAAAAGCTCTATTTTCAGGAAGGAACGATTTCTACTGTCCTTGTCGAAGATGTGGCTTCCGGACGAGGAATGTTAATTGATGGAAAACCTGTCGCAAGCACAGTCTTTATCGATCTCCTGAATCAAATACTCCTGGGTCATCTTCCCGCGCTGTTGACTCCGACGGTTCGTCAGGGCTTGGTCATCGGGCTTGGCACCGGTATGACTTTAGATTCGTTGGCGCAGCATCATCTTGAACAGGTCGAAATCGTGGAATTGGAGAAGGCCGTATTCACTGGAGCCAGAGAATTCGCCGCATATAATCATGGGGTGCTTGATCGACCCGAAGTGGCAAAGGTTATTGATGACGGTTTCAATTATCTCCACGTGACGGCGAAACAATACGATGTCATTACATCAGACCCCATTCAGCCATTTTTCAGAAGCGCTTCTACGCTCTACTCCAGCGACTATTTTGCTCGCGCGCAACAACGCCTCGCTCCGGACGGGGTCATGGCGCATTGGCTGCCCCTGGCTCAAATGAGCGTGGAGGATTTTAAAATGATCGTCAGGTCCTTTACCGATGTCTTTCCGTATGCGCGACTCTACTGGACAGGAGGATTGTTCGATACGATTATCGTTGGGAAAAATCGTCCCTGGACTTCAATGAGCGGCGAACAGTTCGATTATGCCCGGCAGGATTTATTCAGTGTGTATATTGAGGGGGTAGAGGAAATAGAAAATCTTCTCATTGCAGATCGCGATACTCTTGTCCGCTGGGCCGGAGATGGGCCTCGTAACACGATTGATCTGCCGTTTTTGGAATTTTCAGCGTCACGAAGTCTTTTTATGGAAACCGGTCGAGAAAACTTGCGCCAACTCCTTGCGATGAGAGGCATGATGGCGCATAACTCGGCCTCATGGCAGGCAATTTCGCTCCTGCTTGCTTACCAAAGCAATCTTGTCTCTCTTCGTGATGATGAACTCTCTCAGCATGTTTTGTGGAATGCCGTCGCCTGCTCTCCTTTGCAACAAGCCTGTGAAACGCTTTCCCAGTCCGGTTTGCTTCGACGGCAATTGTGGGAAATTTCGATGAGACAAGGGGAGCAAGCGTTTCTCCGTTATCGAACAGCTCAAGCATTCGATCTCTTCGGCAATTCTTCTCACGAAGGGTTTTCTTCAGATATATTTTTACGAGAACAAATGGAAAAAAGCCTTTCTGCATTCGAATTAGCGCATCGGTTACTCTCCGTATCGCGGCCTGACGAACGAGAAGTGTTTCATCATCAACTGAGAACCGTAGAACAATCGCTTCCATCGAATTCACCAGAAGCATTACGATTGAAAGCCTTGTATGTTCCGTTGGAACCTTGATCTGTCTGTCACAAATCATCACGCATAATTTCGAATCACCTGCACGACTTTGCCTTCAACGGCGAAGTCGTCGTCTTCTTTGACGAAGATGTCGTCATAATCAGGATTTTCGGAACGCAGGATCATTTGACCGCTGCTGCGGCGGATCAGGCGTTTCACATACGCATCTCCGTTCAATTGCGCTACGACGATATGATTGATCGGGAGTTCCGGGACTTTTTCGACCACAACAAAATCATCTTCGTTGATGTAGGCGTCAATCATACTGTCGCCTTGAACTTTCAGCACATATCGCCCATCTTTATTGGTCGAACCAGGCACTTCGACAAATTCCTTGACCTCGCCAAAGTTTTGAACGCCGCCCGGCCCGGCTTTGACCATCCCCATCAACGGAAGCGAGTTGATCGGCTTCATGCCGAAATATTCCAGCGCCTGTTCGGTTAATGTAATCGAACGGTTATGGTTTTTATTGCGTTGAATGTACCCTTTTGTTTCTAACTGGCCGAGGCTTTTATGGACGGTGGCTAAGGACTTTTTGTCGAAAAATTCGCGGATTTCCTCAAGAGAAGGCGCAATATGGTTCTTATACATATAATCTTTGATATACTCCAGCGTTGCGCGTTCCTTTTTGTATAATGTTTGGCGTTCCATAGTGTTATCCCCTCCCTTAAAGTGAATAAATTATTACGAATAATCAAAACTAATACATGAATAGGCAAACAAAGGGCAAAAGTCAAGAAAAAAATTCACAAATTTAAATAATTGTCGAAAAAAGCGGGAGACGAGATGGGGAGGTGTAAGAAAGGATGAGGTAAGGGAAGAAAAAAAGGGGCAGGAATTTCCTGCCCCCTTTTCATGATCAATGGATACGGAATTAATACATTCCGCCCATGCCGCCCATTCCGCCGCCGCCTGGCATAGCCGGAGCAGCCGATTTTTCCTCAGGAATGTCAGTGATCAGCGCTTCGGTCGTCAGCATCACGCCCGCGATGCTCGCGGCATTCTGCAACGCGGTGCGCGTCACTTTCGTCGGGTCAATGATCCCGGCTTTCAGCATGTCGCAGTAGGTTTCGGACGCGGCGTCAAAGCCTTCGTGCGCCGGCAGCGATTTCACCTTCTGCACCACGA
>CAZRSF010000098.1:0-17769 GCA_964602655.1 uncultured Candidatus Moduliflexus sp. | reverse complement strand
AGTGGCGAAGGCCAAAACCACCTTTACGAAAGGCATCTTTCAATGGGATCAAAGACAGGTCGCCTTTTTGGATGACGAATTGCTGCTGCATAATCTGGCAAGGAGCGTCAAATGACACACGGAGGACAGACGGATTTTGCGGATTTTTCAATGATGGATCTCTTTCGCACGGAGTTGGAGACCCATCTCGCCACGCTGAACGACGGGTTGTTAGCGCTTGAGCAAACCCCGACGGCGATGGATAAATTAGATGCGTTGATGCGCGCGGTGCATTCCATCAAAGGCGGCGCGCGGATTGTTGATTTGGATCATGTCGTGCGGCTCTCGCATGTGATGGAAGATTGTTTTGTCGCCGCGCAGCGCCGTCAGGTGACGTTCCAATCGTCGCATATAGATTTGCTGTTTCGCGGCGCGGATTTGATTCGAGAAATTTCCGATGCGACCGCTGAAGCCGATTCCGAATGGCTTCAGGCGCATCATGAGGATATCGAGCGTGCGATTGCGGCATTAACGGGCATTCTTCATCCCGGAAGCGCGGGCGCATCCGCGGAATCTCGAACGTCGCCCCCGGTCGTTCAGGCCGTTGCCGAACCGCCATCCATCGTTGAAGCCCCGGAATCATCGCCCCTCCCCGAACCGGCTGATAACGCGACGGCTTTCGGCGGCGATCCCGACGCTTCGATGCGGGCATTTTTCCGATCAGAGGTCGAAATTCATACGACCATGATCGGTAAAATGCTTGAAACCCTTCAGAATGGCACAGACCCGGCTGAAAAACTGGACGGAATTCTTCAGACGCTCCATTCCATCAAAGGCGGCGCGCAGATTGTCGCCATTGAGAACGCCACGACGTTGGCAGAGGCGATGGTCGCCTATTTTCAGGAAATGCGGAAACGGCAGCATACGCCTGATCCCGCGCATATCGCCGCCGTGAACGATGGGCTTGACGTGTTGCGCGAGATTGCTAAAGCCTCGACGGAAAATCGGCAGCTTTCGCAGAGAACGGAAGAAAAATCGGATAGCGTGCTTCGCCAGCTTGAAGAGTTTTCGCAGGGCAGAGACAACGCCCTGTCGCCATCCTCGCAAACCACGTCAACAGTGTATCACGAAAACGACGCGGCCACATCGTCGAACCCGCCGGCCTTGACGAAGCCAACGCCTGACGACGAGGCGGAAGACGCCGCATCGGACGCGCAGATGCATTCGCCCGCGTTGGAAAGCAAAGCGGACAATAAAAAAGGGGAAAGCAAGGATCGCACCGTGCGCGTCACTGCCGCGAAAATCGAACGGCTGATGGGATTAGCAGGAGAAGTGGTGGTCAGTTCCCGCTGGCTTCCGTCATATCTGGAATCGTTACTGACGCTGAAGAAAACGCATCGCGAACTTTTCTCGCTGCTGGAAAAATTGCGAGAACTGACACGCCATGAGCAGCAAAGCGAGGCTGTTCGCAACCTCGTGCTGACTGTCCGCGAAAAAGCCAAAGACGCCCATACGACGCTGGCGGCGCGATTGAACCAATTGGAGATGTTCGGCAGCACGTCCGCCACCCTTTCGGATCGCCTGTATCATGAAGTGATCGGCATTCGCATGCGTCCGTTTTCCGATGGCATTCGCGGATTTCCGCGCATGGTGCGGGATTTGGCGCGGGAACTCGGCAAAAAAGTCCAGTTGGATATTGTCGGCAAAGCCACCGAAGTGGATCGGGATATTTTAGAAAAACTCGATGCGCCGCTGACGCATCTATTACGCAACGCGGTGGATCACGGCCTTGAATTTCCCGAAGAGCGCCTGTCCGCCGGAAAGCCTGATGTCGGCGCAATCCGGCTTGAAGCGTCGCATCGCTCCGGGATGCTGCTGATTACGGTCTCAGACGATGGGCGCGGGATTGACGTGCATAAACTGCGTCAGAAAATTATCAGGAAAGGGCTGGCGAACGCCGACATGGTCAATCATTTGACCGAACCGGAACTGCTGAAATTCCTCTTTTTGCCCGGTTTTTCCACCGCCGAGCATGTCACGGAAATCTCCGGGCGCGGCGTGGGGCTGGATGTCGTGGATAATATGGTGCATGAAGTCGGCGGCGTCGTCCGAGTAACCTCCCGCCCCGGCAAAGGCGTCAGTTTTTATTTGGAACTCCCCCTCACATTATCCGTGATTCGGACATTTCTGGTGGAAATTGCCGGAGAGCCGTATGCCTTCCCATTGGCGCGAATCGAACGCTGTCTGCTCCTGTCGAAAGAAGACATTGACACGGTGGAAGACCGTCAATACTTCCGGTTCGACGATGAAAATGTGTCAATGGTCAACGTGCATGAAGTGCTGGAACTGACGCATGCGTCCGTCAAGCAGGCGGATCAATTGCCGGTGGTCGTGATTACTGACCGGTCGAATCTGTACGGGCTGCTGGTAGATAAATTTGTCGGAGAATGCGATCTCGTTGTGCGGCCATTGGATCAGCGCCTCGGAAAAGTGCCGGATATCAGCGCCGTCGCGGTCATGCTGGACGGATCGCCGATCCTGATTTTCGATGTCGAAGACCTCGTGCGGTCGGTGGATAAATTACTGACCAAAAAACGATTCGGTAAATTGCATATCTCCGATGAAGAGCGCGATGAGGCTGTCGTCAAACGGATTCTGGTGGTAGATGATTCGATTACGGTGCGAGAGATGGAACGCAAGCTGTTGGAAAATAAAGGATTTCACGTCGAAGTCGCAGTTGACGGTTTGGCCGGGTGGAATGCGCTGCGCTCAGAGGAATTCGACCTTGTCGTCTCGGATGTGGACATGCCTCGCATGAACGGGATCGAATTCGTCAGGCAGATCAAACAGCATGATGAGTTAAAAAAGATTCCGGTCATTATCGTCTCGTATAAAGATACCGAAGAACATCGGCTGCAAGGGCTTGACGCCGGAGCGGATTATTACTTGACGAAAAGCAGTTTTCAGGATGACTCTTTTATCAATGCGGTCGTCGATTTGATTGGAGCCGTGTGAGTATGCGCATCGGAATTGCCAGCCAGCGTTTGGGGACGGGATTGCAGCTTGTGTTGCAAAGTCAGGCGGATTGCGAGATTGCCTGGATTGCTCGAACCGGCACGGATGCCGTGAAAAATTGCGAGATTGATGCGCCTGATATTCTGTTGATCGATCCGAATCTGCCGGTGCTGGATGGCGTGGAAACGACGCGCCGCATCGTGCAGCGCACTCGCAGCCTGATTCTGCTTGTGACCGATTCCGTCGAGGGGAATGCCGCGAAGATTTTCGAGGCGATGGGATGCGGCGCGGTGGATGCGGTGGGTTTTTCGTTGACTGGTTCTGCCGAAGAACGCGAGAAAAGCAAGCAGGGGTTGCTGAAAAAAATCAAAACGGTGATGCGTCTCCAAAGCCCCTCTTCTTTCGAACACGCGACACCGCCGCGCATCACGGATGCGCGACCGGCGAGCGTTCCGCCGTTCATTGTGATCGGCGCATCGGCAGGCGGCCCGAAAACGCTGGCCGCCATTCTCTCGAAATTGACGGTGCCGTTTCCCGCCGCCATTGTGATTATTCAGCATGTGGATCGGGAATTTTCGATTGGGCTGACGGAGTGGCTGAATAACCAGACGCCGCTGACCGTGCAGGTCGCGAAAAACACCGAACGCCCGCAAGCCGGGCATGTGTATGTTGCCGGAACGAACGATCATCTGATCCTCACAGCGGCGCTGCGGTTTGCCTACACGCCTGATCCGCGCAATATGCCGTATCGTCCGTCAGTGGACGTGTTTTTCAGCAGCGTCGCCAAACATTGGCCGGTGCATGGACAGGCCATTTTACTGACAGGCATGGGGCGCGACGGCGCAGAAGGTTTAGCGCTGCTGCGTCAGGCCGGATGGCATACTATCGCTCAAGATGAGTCCACCAGCGTCGTGTATGGTATGCCGAAAGCCGCGAGAGAAATCGGCGCGGCAACCGAAGTGCTTCCAATCGAACAGATTATTCGTTCGATTTTGACATCCGTCTCGAAAAAATAAGCGTCCATTCCGCGAATTCCCCTCCTGGGAGGGGCAAGGGGTGGGTAAATCGGTAGAACCGACATAACTCCGAGGCATCATGCAACACTCAGAATTCTTTCCCGCTCGTCGAATTACCGTGTTTTTAGTTGACGATCAGGTCGCCATGATCGAAGCGGTGCGTCGCATGTTAAGCACGGAACGGGATATTGATTTTCATTTTTGCCGCAACCCGATTCAGGCGATTAAAATGGCGAATCAGATCGCGCCGACCGTCATTTTGCAAGATTTGGTGATGCCGGAAGTGGACGGCCTGACGTTAGTGCGCTATTTCCGCGCCAATCAGGCGACGCGCGATGTGCCGCTGATCGTGCTGTCAGTGAAAGAAGAAGCGCATATCAAGGCCGAGGCGTTTACCCTCGGCGCAAATGACTACATGGTGAAATTTCCGGATCGCCTGGAAGTGATTGCGCGGATTCGGTATCACTCGCAAGGCTATATCAATTTTTTGGAGCGCAACGAGGCGTATGAACGCCTGTCATTAGCGATGAAGCAGGAGCAGGAGCGGGCGCGCGAATTCGCCGCGCTCAGCGCAATGAGCGATGCCTTGCAGAGTTGCGCGACCGAGCAGGAGACCTATGCCGTAATTGCGAAGACCTATCAGATGATCTGCGCCGCATGTTCCGGCTGTTTGAGCCTGTTTCACCAGGACGCCAAGGTGTTGCGCGTCGTCGCGACGTGGGGGGATATGGAGGTTTCGCAGCCGGAATTTCCGCAAGATGCGTGTCGCGCCATTCACCAGGGAGCGCTCTATCTGTCGGAAGACGCGCAACCGGACGGCGTCTGTCGTCATCTCTCGGAAACGACGAACGGCTCGTCGTGCTGCATCCCGGTGAACGGCCAGGAGGAAGCATTCGGCGTGATTTCGCTGCGCTGCCAGGAACGTCTGCAACTCAATAAATCTGTGGGAATCAAAGAAGCGGCCATTTTTCGCGTCGCAGACCATTATGCGCTTGCGCTCGCCAACTTGCGCCTTCGAGAACGGCTGCGAATCGAGGCGATTCATGATCCCTTGACGGGCGTATATAATCGTCGCTATATGGAAGAAAGCCTTGACCGCGAAATCTTGCGCGCAGAACGGCATCACACGAATGTTGGCCTGATTATGTTGGATATTGACTATTTCAAACGTTTTAACGATACGTATGGTCATGATCTTGGCGATAGCATTTTACGCGAATTATCCAGGTTTGTCTGCGCGAACGTGCGAGCGGAAGATATCGTCTGCCGCTACGGTGGCGAGGAGTTTTTAGTCTTGATCCCGGACATCGAGTTTCAGGATTTGCTCGCTCGCGCCGATCATCTCTGTCAGGGCGTCAGAACGTCGGTTCGCATCGTCCATCACGCGCAGACACTTTCGATCACCATCTCGCTTGGAGTCGCGAGTTTTCCCGAACACGGCAACACGGTGCAAGAGGCGATGCGGTCGGCGGATCAGGCATTATATCAAGCGAAAAAAGACGGGAGAGACCGCGTGGTGTCGGCCTTAACGCCTGTCATGTAACTGGTGTGGGACGAAACGCAGTTTCGACATGATGAAAGGAGAGGCAGAATGGATTTCGAACAACTCAACACGCTCACAAAGGCATTGGTCAGGCAATCTACCCTGTTTCAGGGGTTTACCGAAGCGGAATTGGATGTGCTTGTCGCGCATAGTCAGTTAAAAAAGCTTCCCAGAGGCAAGATTATGTATCGCAAAGGCGAGACGTCGGACGGCACGTTTTGCCTGATTATTAACGGAAGCGTGGATATTGTCGCGAAAGACGGGCATGTCGTCGCGCAGTCGGGCGCAGGCGATGTGATCGGCGAATTGGCGTTGTCCAATCCGTATCAGATGCGCACGGTCAGCGTAATTACGAAAGACGCGGTCGAATTGCTGGAATGGAACATCAATCATATCAAAACCAAAGTGCCCGGCCTGTGGAAAAAGCTGCTGAAGTTAGGGTGGGAGCACATGCAGGAATATTATGAAGAATGATACACAGCCATTGGCGGTGTACGATTGACGATCTATTCGAAGGCAATTGGTATGACGTCGAATTTATAGAAGAAACGAACTATGTCTGATGTTCAGTTGACACACCATCGCATTACCGTGCTGCTTGTGGACGATCAGCCAATGATCGGCGAAGCGGTGCGCCGTATGCTTGCCGGAGAACAGGATATTGACTTTCATTACTGTCAAGACCCGACTCAGGCGATTAAGACGGCGAATCGCATCGCGCCGACCGTGATTCTTCAGGATTTGGTGATGCCGGAGATCGAAGGGCTACTGTTGGTGCGCTATTTCCGCGCCAATCCCGGCACGCGGGAAGTGCCGCTGATCGTGCTGTCCAGCAAGGAAGAGCCGATTATCAAGGCCGAAGCGTTTGCCCTCGGCGCGAACGATTATATGGTCAAGCTCCCGGACAAACTGGAAGTGCTCGCCAGAATCCGCTACCATTCCAAAGGGTATATCAACCTGTTGGAACGCAACGAAGCTTATGGACAATTAGAGCGGGCGAACCGGTTCATCCGCAAGACGTTCGGGCGCTATCTGTCGGATGATATTGTGGATGCGATTCTTGAATCCCCGAACGGCCTGAAGCTTGGCGGGGAAAAACGGATCGTCACGATCCTGATGTCGGATTTGCGCGGATTTACGGCCATCGGCGAGCGGCTGCCTGCGGAAAGCGTGGTCAGCATGTTGAATATGTATTTGGAGCGCATGACGGAAATCATCTTCGACTATCAGGGGACGATTGACGAATTCATCGGCGACGCGATTCTTGCCATTTTCGGCGCGCCGGTGCTGCGAGAAGACGACGCCAAACGCGCCGTCGCCTGCGCGCTCGAAATGCAATTGGCGATGACCGAAGTCAACGAGTGGAATCGGCAGGCGGGCTTTCCCGAAGTGGCAATGGGCATCGGCATCAATACCGGCGAAATCGTCGTGGGGAACGTCGGCTCCAGCAAACGGACGAAATATGGCGTGGTGGGGCGGCATGTGAATCTCACGTCGCGTATCGAATCCTACACCGTCGGCGGGCAGATGTTGATTTCGGACAGCACAAAGCAGGCGTGTGGGAATATCCTGCGCGTTGACGGGCAGATGGAAGTCATGCCGAAAGGCGTGAAAGACCCGATTACGATTTATGACATCGGCGGCATCGGCGGGGAATTCGGCATCGCGCTGCCGGTCGAACAGGTGACAGAGGTACACGATCTCCTGACGCCGATTGCGGTCGAATTTACGATTCTGGAAGGCAAACACGCCAGCAACAGCGCACATGCCGGCGCGTTGATTCGTCTGAGCGATCTCTCCGGTGAAAAAATCGCCGATGTGTCTGCGTCCCTGATATGCCACGAACTCACAAACATGAAATTCGTCCTGTTCGACGAGGAGCATCGCGAAATTACCAGAGAATTGTACGCCAAAGTGACGGATGTCCTTTCCAAAACACCGCCGATGTTCCGCGTGAATTTCACGTCTGTGCCGCCGGAAGCCGAACAATTTTTAGCGCAATTCAGCACGGCTGCCGCCTGATGAAAACTGCTCAGGGTTGCTACGGTGCGAAAGGTTTCCAACTCATTGGAGGGTGTAGAGGTTAAACAATTCACTTGTATATTCAGGAGCTATTCATGTGTTTTGGCAAACACACCACTGACACATGAAAATTCTATTTTCAGGGGAGAAAATTATGAATACCACAAACTATACGAAGTATCCAATCGTTTACGAGGGTACACATGCTGTGCTATATGACTGTTCTAAAGATGTCCCTGGGCTTGCGATAGGGGTTTGGCGCGGGTTTTTTCAACTCGAAAAAGGTCCCTTTATCGAGGAGATGCTGAAATCCCTTGATGTTATCAAACAACGAAAGATCATTGCCCTGATTTCCGATCATACTGATCTAAAAGTTGTCAGTAAAGATGTCCTTGCCTGGGCACAAGCGCATTGGTATCCGACGGCTGCCCAATATGGCCTGCGCATTGAAGCCGCCCTGGATGCCGAAAGCGCCATCGCCCAATTCTCATTAAAACGGATGTTGAATGATGCTCAAACCAGAGCCGCGATTCAGACCCCGATTTTCCCAGATTTTCAATCCGCCTTTGCATTCTGTGCTAAATTTTTGCAAGAGTATACCAACCACACCAGTAATAGTATAACAGGAGGAAATATCTAACAATTGTAGTATAAATACGATCAATTTTACCGCATGTTTTTCAAAAACCCCGTGCCGCCTAATTGCCGCATCTGCTGCTCGATCCAGCGCCGCCGCAATAGCGGTACGGGTTCGCCGTCACGCCAGTTTGGTTCAGCAGTATGCTGTCAGCGCGATCATCATGCGTCGCGCGAATGTGTCAAGCGAAAGATAACCGGATTCACGGCTGCGGCGCGGGCGGCGACTTCAATGTAAGTATTACAACCAATCTCATGTGTTGGAAAATCCTTTTATCTCTCTAAAAAGATTTATCACATTATTTTTCAGGTTGGGATGCAGAGTGTTAGCATGACCATAAATCAGAACATCAACATGTTGTTTCAGATAATCTCTTCCAATAACGTTGACTGCATACGTCAAAAATCGTTCGAATACGTAAAAATTATATGATGCCGTATGGATCACTATTTTGCGGAGATTACGCATTGAAACAGTTAAGTCGATGACATCAGGATTAGATAATGTATCAGGACGCTGCTCAGAAATATTTTCATCCTCTCCGAAAATAACTATTTGCACCAACGGTAACACAGATTGCAAGGCGATCATCGCATTTTCTTGAACAGGTTGATATTGGTCATTAAGCGCCTTGAATAAATAGGGAATAACACGAATATCAGGAATCTTGCCTAAAGCGAATGCGGCTTCTTTTCGAACAATGATTGCGTCATCATTAAGCGCATGAGTAAATGCCTCAAAAAGAGACTCTTTTATCGATGGATAGCGTTCCAATAAAGATGCAGAATGTGTATGTTTATTTTGAGATAATATAAGGCTATTATGGAGAATCCGAATTCCTTCGCGCCGAACCCGGCCATCTTGATCTTTAAGGGATTCCAAAATGGCATAAATCAGAGTAACATCTGAGGTGGCATTGATTCGTTTAATGGCTTGCTGCCGAAGAGTCCAATCTTGTTCGGTAAGACTGACCTGGAGTTGTTGTGGTGTTGTCGTCAGCGAAATAGGGGCTTGAAATTTTTGTTTTTTCGCAGGGCTACTCTGCAAAATTGAAAAAGAGGAAGCATAAAACATGAATATCATACCCAATAAGGCTCGATTTTTATAGTCTAATAACCGATAATAAGTTTTTTCTTGGATTTCCCGAGTGTTGGTTCGATCTCGAATCATGAAAATATTGTCTTGTTGTTCTATCGAGCCGAATTCCGTTGCCAAATAAAAAGCTGTTCCATTAGCAACGCCATAGAGTGCCGCGACACAAATTGCGACTTTAAAACCATTATGGATTTGCTTAACATTAATCTCGGAGAACGCCGAAATGACGAAGGTTAAACCAAACGAGATACGATACAATATCCATCCAAAAGGGTAAGCATATTCAGGTTCTTTGACAAAAAAAGTCAAAAAGATACCCATAAACATTAATGCTGTTTGTACGAGAAAAACGACAATTCTAATCAATTTTTGCCACCGACATAACAGAATACATTTTAAGCCATTTGCATCATTCAAGAAACGACTTGAAATGTATAAAGATTTCTTATAATTGCCCCAATGATAAAAAAGGAGCGCTGGGTCCACTTTGAAACGTTGGAGGTCGTGACGTTTTTTGCCTTGTTTTGACATCATATCCAGATGCTTTATTCCAGTATATTTTAGCCATGCCGGTTTGGTGCCAAAGAGTCATATTCAAAGCAACTCGAAATATTATATCTTCTGGATCCATTAAAGCATCCCAAAGGATCAATATTATTTATTGGCTCATTATTTCCATAGAGATAACGATGCCTGCTTATAGGCTCATTAGGTAATCCTTCCACCCGATCGTCGCCAGGAAGCGCCCGGTGGCGGCCTGATAATACCGCGCCCGCAGGTAGTACGCGCTCAGGTCGGCGTCGAACTGCTCGCCGCGATACAAGTATGGATTCGCCCGCCGCATCGCTCAATCCCCGAATGCTAATTGTTGAGGCGTTCGACCTCTTCCAGGCTCAATCCTGTCCATTTGAGAATGTTGTCAAGCTGAACGCCGTCGCGCAGCATTTCTCTTGCCGCCGCACAAGCTTTCTGGAATTCTCCTTCCTTAATTCCGTCCCGTTTGGCGGTGTCGAGCGCATCCTGATGTCCGGCGTCTTGCAGCGCCCAGTAGTCGTAAATCTCGACTTCTTCCCGCGTCCAGGCGTGCTGCTCTAAAATGTCGAACGCGTCCGCTAACTCCGGCGGGTCGGTCAGCGTGGCCGGAATCATCGTCAGATCGCCGGCATGTTTGAAAAAATAGACCCATTTTTCGATGACCGTGCGAAGCTCGCGCTCAGTCAGGGTAAATTTGGGGAGTTCGATAACATTCAGTTCGAGGTCGCGAATCTCCTGCGCGTGAGTCTTTTCGTTCAAGAGCAGATGTCTGGACAGATAGTCCGGCGTTTCGAAGAGCGTGAAATCCATAATCCCGACGAAAATCACCTGATTCAGTGTCGGGTACTGTTCCGCTTTCGCGATCTGCGAGACATAGGCTTTTGCGGTATAATACAACGCGCGTTTCGCAAAATAGTCCTGTTTTTCCACCTGCATTTCCACGATAAAGGTGACGCCGCCGTTCGTCGTGGCGCGGACATCGAGATTCGTTTCCTTCAGCAGGCTGATTTTCGGCGCCTGATACGGGTTCAGAATCGTCAATTCCGCGATCGCTTTGTCCCCCTGCAAATCGAGGACGGCGTTCAGAAAGCTGATGAGAATCGCGGTGTGCTGATCGCTGCCAAAGACCTTTTTAAAGGCAATATCGCTTGTGGGATCGGCAAAGTGCATGGTGCATACCTCCTGAACATACGAAGATGCCACTGCGCGAATTTGTCAAGCGAAACATGGCCGGATTCACGGTTGCGGCGCGGGCGGCGTCCCCTCCGGCGTCAGCCAGCGGTGGCTGTATTGCTGATACCACTGATACAACTGGCCGCTTTGGAAGTCGCCGTAATTGGTCATGTTTCTACTGCTGAATCTTCCTATTTGCCCGGCCACAATACTGCTTTTATGCGAGGGGATATGGAAGTCCATCTGTATATGCATCAGACCGTCTTCAGCAAATATTTCGACAAACCATTCATGATCCCGGCTGCTAATCGTATCATGATTTGGCCAATAGAGCCGGATATCTGTCAATGCTGACCAAAATTCGGTCACAATCGGATCGGGAGACCTGAATGTCACAGCGCGACCAACTGGTGAAGAGACTCTTGGATAAATCATTAATGTCACTTTTTGAGGAATGCCAGCTTTCAGGATATGTATCGTTCGATAATATTGTATCGTATTATACAGCAATGCTGCCATTCCCAACAGTAAGACCGAACAGATAAACGTGTTAATATGTTTTTTCTCCATAAGAGTATGTCCCTAAATAACAATTGTAGTATAAATACGATCAATTTTACCGCATGTTTTTCAAATACTCCGTGCCGCCTAATTGCCGCATCTGCTGCTCGATCCAGCGCCGTTTCGTCACCTGATGCGGCGTCGGGTTTTCAACCTTCAGCCGTTTCGGATTCGGCAGGACGGCGGCCAGCCGCGCCGCGTCGCCTTGCGTCAGCTTTGCGGCAGATTTCCCGAAAAACGTGTCGGAAGCGGCAGACACGCCGTATATGCCGTCGCCGAATTCGGCGATATTCAGATAGACTTCCAAAATTCTTCGTTTCGGCCAGAAGAACTCGATCAGCACGGTGAAATACGCTTCCAATCCTTTCCGCACATAGCTTCGGCCTGACCAGAGAAAGAGGTTTTTCGCGACCTGCTGCGAAATCGTGCTGGCGCCGCGCGCGCGCTTTCCAGCGGCTTTTTTCTCCAATTGGGTCGAGATGGATTCGACATCAAAGCCACGATGATCCGGGAATTTCTGGTCTTCCGCCGCAATCGCGGCCAGCGCCATAGATGGCGCAATCTCGGCCATATCCACCCACTCATATTGAATCGGCGTCCGGCGTTCGGCATGAAAAACGCCGTCAAGCTGGCGCGCCAGCATGAACGCGCTGGTCGGCGGCGATACCCAGCGCAGCGCCAGCACCATGACGATTGACAACGCGATTGCCGCTAACAGCACACGCCCGATGATCTTCGGGAGGGCGAAACGTTTGCGTGGTGTTGTCTCTGTTTTAGCTGGTTCAGACGGCGTTATATCCGCCGCCGGATTCGGAGAAATGTCTCTGTCTTCGTTCATATATCGTCATGATCGAGGCGTACTGGCGAACAGCCGTGTTCGCCGACTCAACGGGGTGAGAAATACGACGAACGTGGCTGTTCGTCGGTACGTAAATACAGCGGCGCGATGCTTGAACATATCTGCCAGACACCGTGAAGGTGTCTGACAGGTTGTCGTTCGTTGCACACGAATACTGCTGCAAAAAAAGGAAGGTCGGTGTCAAGCAAAATTCCGGCGAGAATCGTTTGTTAAAAACTGTAGCGCAATTCGACGTATATGCGGTCGTTGTCGTCGAATTGCCCGTAAAACGTGTCGCTTTCTCCGCCGCCCATGATGTCGGCGGCAAGCGTGGCTTTCAACGCGTCGCTCAGGGCGTATTCGATTTGCGGGTTCAGATGATAATCGCCGTCATCAGCGCGATAGGCTGCCCTGAATTCGGTTTTGAGCGTTTCTTCCTGATTCAAATCTTTGGCGACGCGAAGCGTGAAAAATGTGGCAGTTTCTTCGTCGGACGCGATCATATCTTCATAATCGAGGATGTGTTTCTGATGCCCCTGAAGCAGCCAACTGATGCCCCATACGTCGCGTTCGAAGGCGAGCGCGTATTCGAGCGTGGTTTTCTCTGTCGTCATGTCTTTGACCGTTGGGTCGTCCACGCTGAAATATTGGCCGATTTTGGCGGCCAATTCAAGACGAACGACCGTATCGAAGAAGACATTGACGACGCTGCCGCCGATCATCTGCATCCGCTCATGCGCGGGCGTGACCGTCAATGAGCCGGTGGCGGGATTCAGCGTCTTGTTCGTAAACGGCTCGTCATTCCAGGAATAGAGATAATTCACGGAGAAATCCCAGCCGTTCGCCATGCCCTGAAAACGCAGGCCGTATTCCGCATTTTCGATACTGGCATCAGGCGTATCTTCGTCATTGACCTTGAGCGTCAAACCCGCTGGCACGGCGGCGCGAGCAAGTTCGAATTCCGAACCGGCGTGAGCGAGTTCGGTAAATGTCATGTCCGGGATGATTAAGAATTGCAACGAATAATCGGACGTGAGATAATATTCGAAATTTGCCATCCACAACGGAATGCGGAGGTCTTCGAAATCGTCGAACAAAAATTCCCGTAGATCGAGCGGATTGACCGCATCCAAGACGCGGAGGCTGTCGGTTTTTTCCCAGTTGACCGTCTGGCGGCCAAGCCGCATCTCGAATTTCTCGAACGACAGATTCAATGTGACTTCGCGCGGGTCAACGTAGGCGTGATACTCGTCTTCGTCGTCAACGTCCAGATCGTCGTTGAGGTCGTAAATGGCGTCATACACCGCGAGCGCTTCGAGTTTGAGATTGACGACATCGCCGAACGCATGGCTGAATTTCAGGTTCAGACTGTTTTCGAGTTTGGTCAACTCGCTTTCGTCGGTGATGCGGTAAGCGGTGGAATTTTCGATATAGCCGTCGAACGCCTCGTTGAACTGCGTCCAGAGTCCCGGCGCGTCGTCGTTGTCATCTTGCGCCTGTGCTGGCGCTGCGAGAACAAGCGTCAGGAGCAGCAGGCATATTGGGCGAAATAGAGATCGTGTGTTCATAATATGATGATTGGCCGTAGAGACGCCCTGACAAGGGTAGGTATTTGGCTGCGCATCTGCGCATTCCCCTCCTTGGAGGCAGGGCTGTTACGTTCTCAACGCGCCAACGGCGCGAGTCATATTAGCCCAGGGCGAAGCCCTGGGAAGGAGGGCATGTCGGCAGGTACGCTCTGAAAGAGCGCCTCAATGAGACGCCCCTTCAGGGCGAATCTGCCCGATGCGCTGTTTTCCCAGGGCTGACGCCCTGGGCTAATATGACTGCGCCCTTTCAGGGCAAAAAATAGAACGTAACAGCCCTGCTTCCTGGAGGGGGAGTTCACGGCTGCGCCACCTCAAATACCTATCTCTGTCAGCCAGGAGCATCTTTACAGTGGTCGTTAATTTGCGCCTTTCGTCAATTGACGTTCTGAGAAGATGTCATCGCTCAGGCTGGTGTTGTGCTTGATATTGCTGAACTTGAAGACGGTGGTATGTTTTTCTTTGTCATTGACCATCTTCATCGTGTGCGCCGTCCAGATACCGTCAACTTGCTGAATGTCGGAGACCGTCAATTCTTTGATGAATTCGAGCTTTTTATCGTAGAATTTGGCTTTGATTGGAATCCAAATGTCGCCGCGCACCCACAGTTCGCCGCGTCCGTAGCCGGTTTTTTTGATGATGCTGTCGTCTTTCGGCAGCATTTCGATATGATAGCATTCCGCGCCGTCAATCGTTTCCGTGCCGAGCATCGTGTAGGTGTAATCCTCGACACTCCGCTTGCCCATGTCGTCAAAGGTGAAATCCGTCCCCATGAAGTAATCTTTTTTATTCCCGCCGGAAATGCGGCGCGTTTTTTTGGTCGCAGGCAGATAGAGCCATTGATCGTCGTCTTTGCTTGAATCATCATAGTTCCAGCTTAAAAATGCCGTGTCTTTTACGTCAGCCGGTTCCTGAAAAAACATGACGAGCTTTGTGTCTTTGCCGTAATCTTTGCGATAGGCCACGACTTTGCGGATGCGTTCCTGGCCTTTATCGTTCGTCAGCACCATTTCAAGATTGCCGACTTCATCGTCTCCGTCGTCGCGCTCATCGGCGTTCACTGCGACCTGTTTTGCCTCGATTGGCGGCAATTCCGCCTGCGCGGTCAGCGCAGACATCCCGATCCAACATCCCATTCCAAGAACCATTGTCCATAGCATCTGTTTTTTCATATTCTTCTTCCTTTGTTGTTATGTTGAGATGCCCGGCTGTTCGTCGCGCCGGACATCTCGCGTTATATGTGTGCGGGGACATCCCCGCGTTATTTCGCGGAAGTGTCACTCCGCGCTACCGTATCGGCGTAAAAATGCGTTTCAAATCAATCGTGATCTCCTCGAAGATGCCTATTGTGAAGGATTCTTCCTCAGAATACGTGCCGTCTAAATGAAACTTCCCGTCAATCAGGCGAAACAGATGCAAGAGGCTGTCGCTCGGATTGACAATCCAGTATTCGCGCACTCCGGCTTCTTCGTAGAGTTTGTATTTTTCATTCCAGTCCGTTTTCGATGTGGACGGCGAGAGAATTTCCACGACGAGATCGGGCGCTCCGACGCAGCCTTTCGCCTGAAGTTTTTCAGGATCGCACACCACGATTATATCGGGTTGAACGACCGTATCATCGCCGAGATAGACATCTATCGGCGCGTAAAAAATTTGGCATTTTGCGTTCGGCTTGAGGCAAGCGCCGACTTCGAAACTCAAGTTCCGCGAAATACCCTGATGCTGCAAACTCGGCGCAGGCGACATCGCATGAACGCCGCCGTGAAACAGTTCGTAGCGCCGCCCGTCGTTCCACGTGACATAATCGGCAGCAGTATAGTGTTGCGCATTCTGTAACTGTGGGCTATTCATAGAAAATTACCTCTGATTAAAATTCGATATTTTTTGTGGCGAATTTGGGGCGCAGCGCGACTAAGACCGCCGGCAGCAGCGCCATGCTGGCAAACGACGAGATGAACATCACCGCCGCCACTAACGCGCCAAGCCGGATGAGCGGCACGAAGGTCGAGAACACCATAACCAAAAAGCCCATCGCAACCGACGTGGCATTAAAGAGAATCGCCTGGCCGGAGGAAATCGCCGTTTCCACGGTGGCCTTGAAAAAGCCTTCATCCGTGTTCGTCAATTTCAGCGCGTCGAATTCATAGCGGAAACGACTCAGGAAATGGATGGCATAATCCACGCCGATGCCGACCGCCACGTTGGCGACAATCGAAGTCCCGACTTCTAACGGCACTTTCAGGAAACCCATTGCCGCAAAATTCACCAGCACCGTGAAGGAGAGCGGAATGATGGCAATCGAGCCGCCGACAAACGAACGAAAGATGATGCAATTCAATATCCAGACCGTGATAATCGAAGTGATGATACTGCTGATCTGCCCTCTCACGACGTAGCGATCCATCACGACCGGCGTGTACGCGCTGCCTGTGACCCGCACTTTGTATGCCGGATCGAAATTCGCTTTGGCGTAAGCATACACTTCGTCAAGCACCTGCTGCGTATGTTTGGTATTGCCATTTTTCGAGAGCAAAATAATCCGCGCTTTTTGATATTCATAATCCACAACATTCGAAAAATCGTCCGGGTCGCCGCCTGATTCGTAAGTCAGCAGGTATTGCGCCACCATGTCGCGCGTGTCGGGCAGCGTGTAAAACGCCGGGTCGTTTTCATTCATCGCCATGTTCATTTTTTTGATATAATCGGCGAGCGACATGGTTTTGCCGATAGCCGGAAATTTTTGCTCGATATCCTGCTGCAAGCCTTCCATGCTGCGCAGAATGGCCGGTTCTTTCATCGAGTCCGGCTCAGGGCCTTCGACGATGACGCTGAACATGTGCGTACCGCCGAAATGCTGCGTCAGGGCGTCGTCATCGGTGCGCACCTGCGTCCCTTTGCGGAAATAGGCGATGCCGTTGTCGTTGACTTCCAGCCGCGACGCGCCCCATGCGCCAAGCGCGACGACCACAAGACCGGCCAGCAGCACCCAGCGGCGATGATTCATGGCAAACGTCACCTGCGCCTGGAGTAATCGCTGCGTCGGCGACAATTTGCCTGCCGCTTCTTTTTCTTCATCGGTTTCATGCCGTTCCGGCAGTTTTTCTAAGAACAAAATGGCCGGGACGAACACCATCGCCAACACGAGCGCGATGAACGTGCCGAAGGCGGCAAATACGCCGAAATCGCGAATCGGAAGCACTTCCGACGTATAGAGCGTGGCAAACCCGGCGACGGTGGTCAAGCCCGCCATAATGACGGCAATGCCGATTTTGCTGAAACAGGCGGCGAAAATTTCGTCTTTCGGCAGTCCTCGGTTGATTTCGTCGTAATAATCGCGGACGATGTGAATCGCGTAGGCCGTGCCGACCGACACGAGGATCACCGGAATTGCGGTACAGGTCAGCGAGAGTTTCACGCCGAAGATCGCCATTGCGCCGATTGTCCAGATCACGGAAAGGCCGACGTTCAGCAGCGGCAGCGCCACGCCGCGCAAGGTTTTGAACGAGAGATAGAGCGAAATCGCGACCACAAGAAACGCAATCGGCAGCAGGTTGCGAATATCTTTGAGCATGTATTCGCCGAGCAACACGTTGATGGCGGTGTAGCCGGAATAATGGTACGATTCCCCTTCCTCTTTGTTGGCGTCAACGATCTGGCGCACTTCTTTAAAGACCGATTCCTGCATGTCCATGCTGGCGTTCGGTTCCAATTCCACGACAATCGAGGTGGCTTTGCCATCTTTCGAGACAAGGTTATCCACCAGCACGTTC
>CAZRSF010000097.1:0-17832 GCA_964602655.1 uncultured Candidatus Moduliflexus sp. | reverse complement strand
TCGCCTAAAAAATGAGGAAAGCGAAGTTTTCATGCGAAGAGAAAATAAAGGCTTGACACAAGAGCGGGATTGATTGTAAGGTATCTTAGAAATGTGAAACGCTGTTTTGTTCATTGTGAAAATTATGCAAAGTCAGAATATCGGAATGCCTCGCAGCGCAGAAATTCTTGGAGATCATCAGGTTCAACCGCTACTGGAACGATTCGCGTCGTTTTTACCATTCACGTTCTATCTGCTGAATCTTGAGGGAAGCGTTGTCATGTCTTCAATGACAGCGCCCGATGACGCTGCGCCGTCGCCTGCTTTTCTCGTAGATAATGACACGCAGACCGTCGCGCTCGGCGGAAAAGCCGCTGATTGGGCAGGATTGGCTGCCGCGCCGATTCTGTTTCAAGGCGAACTCGACGGGTATCTTGCTGGCATCGGCGACGAGAATTCGCCCTCCCGTCAGGAACATGGCATTATCATCAGCTTCCTGGCTGAGTGGTTCGGCGACAAAGCGTATTCGGAATATGAATTGCAAAATCTCACAGAAGAACTGATTGAAAAATATAACGAAGTCAATTTGATTTATGATATTGCCGATACCATTGGCGCGGTGCTGGATTCACACACCGTCTGCAATGTCATCCTGGAAAAAGCCGTGCGTGTCATCGGTGTGGATAAAGCTTCGGTCATGCTTTACGATGAACGTTCGGATCGGTTATTTTTAGCCGCGTCGTATGGCCTTGACCTGTCGGACGACGAAATCAAACATGTGTTCGTGATGCCCGGCGAAGGCGTCAGCGGCAAAGTCTTCAGTTCCGGCAAACATCTGCTGATCGAAGATATCGAAAACGATATTTTTCCGGATATCCCGCATACGGAACGACACTACAAAAGCAAATCGTTCGTGTCGGTGCCGATGCGCTACAAACGCAAATCGTTTCTCTCGATTCCGATGATCTGTTCGCCGAAACAGAGCGAAAAGCGCGTCATGGGCGTGATCAACATGACCGATAAGCAGGGATCGGATATGTTCACCTCCGGCGATTTGCGCTTGCTGACGGCGATTGCCTCGCAAGCGGCAATGTCGCTGTATAACATCGAACTGATTGAAGAAGTCAAAGACGCAGAACGTGTCAAACGCGAAATGGAAATCGCCCAGCAAATCCAAACGGGCTTACTGCCGGGCGAACCGCCGTCACTGCCGGGGATCGAATTAGCGGGACGCTGCCTGCCGGCTACGCAAGTCGGCGGCGATTATTACGATTTCTTCCTCAGTCCCGACAACAAGTTAGGAATGGTGATTGCCGATGTCTCCGGCCATAACGTCGGCGCGGCGTTGATGATGGCGGCAGCGCGCAGCACGCTCCGGTCAGAAGTCTTGATCCAGCAATCGCCAGCGGCGATTCTCGGCAAAGCCAATTTCATTCTGTACGGCGATCTGACGAATGCCGAGTTATTTATTACCATGTTTTATGCCGAATATGACGCCAACACGAGGACGCTGCGTTATTCGAACGGCGGGCATAATAATCCGATTTTGCTGCATAATGGCGCCTGTTCGTTTTTAGATACGGACGGCATGTTGATCGGCATGTTGGAATCGGTTGATTTCGAAGAGAAGACACTCACGCTGCAACCGGATGATGTCGTCATTTTCTATACTGACGGCGTGGTTGAGGCGATCAATGACAGCGGAGACATGTTCAAACTCGAACGCTTCTGTCAGATCATCGAACAAAATGGGCATCGTGGCGCGCATGAATTATTGGATGATATTTACAATGCCTTGAGCGAATATAGCGGCAGCGCGCTTGGCGCAGACGATATTACCGTCGTCGTGCTGAAAGTGCATTAGGCTAACCCCACCCCTTCCCCGGAGGGGGAATTTGGAAAGGATATATGCGACGAATTCTGGTAGTTGATGACGAGCCTTCGATTGTCAGGCCATTGATGTTTGTCTTGAAAAAAAACGGCTATGATGTGCTGACCGCTCCGAATGGCGATGAAGGCTTGCGCATGGCCAAACAGGAAAAGCCGGATTTGATCTTCCTGGATGTGATGATGCCGAAAAAAAACGGCTATGAAGTCTGCCGGGAAATTAAGAATGACCCGGAATTACAGCACATTCATGTGATTATTCTCACCGCTCGCGGCGTGGAATTAGACGAAGAGGAAAAGAAAAAGATCAAGGCGAACGAATATATGTCGAAGCCGTTCAGCCCGATTAAAGTCGTGGAAAAAGTCAACGCGATTTTTGCCGACTAATCGCTGAGGCGGCATTCCGCTTTTTCATACGATTGCAAGCCGATTTCATCGGCAACGTCGCGCATAATCGCATTAACCAATGATTCGAACGCTGGCGCAATCCAGAGTTCGATCAGGCCAGCGGGGCCGTTCATCGTCCTAACAGCCGCAATGCCGTCATAGCTGTCTATAATACTGTTCAGATACCCGATTTGGCTGCCGTCCATCACGCCTCGATACGTTATCGTGTCCATGTGCGTTACCACAAAAAAAGATGACGCGGTTTGTCAATAAAATTCAGCCGGATTTCGCAAGAGAACGCCGTGCGAACAGGATGCGAGAAAAACGCTTGACAAAAATGTCATGATTCCATTGTTCTCCTCGAAATCTTTTATGTAAGACGTTCACTGTGTACGAACCGAAATCAGACATTATCGAAAAGAAGGATTAACCCACCCCTTGCCTCCTGGGAAGGGACATTCGGAACATGATTTTTTTATTTCCGATAATGTGTATGTTGTATGCATCAACAGCTTCATCATCGTAGCGCTGCTATTATCAAACTTCGCCTGACGATCTATGCCGGCGTGGTGTTGCTGCTGTTTGCCATCTTAACAGGGCGGCTCTGGTACCTGCAAATCATTCAAGGCGAACAATTCCTGAAAAAATCGGAAGAGAATCGAATTCGGCTCTTGCGCGTCAAAGCGCCGCGCGGAATTATCAGCGATGCCGACGGCTTTGCCTTAGTGCGTAACCGTCCGAGTTTTAACGTCTATCTGATCCGCGAAGACGTGCCGGAAAAAGCTGACGGAAAAGGCAAAGATTTCGAGCCGATTGTGGCGCGTTTGGACGAGTTGCTCCCCATTTCCAAAGAAGAGATTTTAGAAAAAATCAAAAAATCTACGCGCCCCAAATTCGAACCAACCCTGATTTATCGCGATGTCAGTTTAAAAACCGTCGCCTATCTGGAAGAGCATAAAATCGAACTCCCCGGCGTGATGGTCGAAGTCGAGCCGTTGCGGTATAGCATCTATGATTCCGGTGTTTGCCATGTTGTCGGGTATTTGGGGGAAATCAACGAAAAAGAATTAAAAGATAGGGTGAGCAATCCCGACGCCGTTCAGGGGGACCTCATCGGGAAGAGCGGCATCGAACAGACACTCAACTTGTATTTGAATGGCAAACCCGGCGGCAAACAGATCGAAGTGAATGCGTATGGGCGCGAATTGGAAACGCTCAGCCAGAAAAATCCAGCGCCCGGCAATAACGTCATGCTGACGCTCAATCTGCATATCCAATTGATTGCGGAAGAAGCGTTAGGCGATAAAACCGGCGCCATTGTGGCAGTTGACCCGCGCAACGGGCATATTCTCGCGATGGTCAGCCATCCCGGCTTCAATCCGAACCTCTTTTCCGGCGGCATCTCCAGCGACGACTGGAAAGCATTGATTAAAAACCCCGATAAGCCGTTGCAAAATAAGGCCATTCAAAGTCATTACGCGCCGGGATCGACGTTTAAGCCGATGATTGGCGCGGCACTGCTGCAAAATCGAATCGTCAGCAGCGGATCCGCCTCGCATTGCTCTGGACATGTCAGTTTGGCCAATACGACCAAACGCTGCTGGAAAGCTGGTGGACATGGGTACGTCAATATCAAACAAGCCATCGAACAATCGTGCAACGTCTTTTTTTATCGCAATGGGCTGGAACTTGGGATTGACGAATTAGCCCGCTATGCCTTCAGTTTCGGACTCGGCGCAAAAAGCGGCATCGAATTGCCGAATGAAGAACCCGGGTTGATTCCCACGCGCGAGTGGAAACAGGAAGCCATCGGCGATAAATGGTATCCGTCGGAAACCATGGACGCCGCAATCGGACAGGGGTTCGTGGCGACGACACCGCTGCAACTCGCCATGATGACCTCCGTGATTGCCAATGGCGGAACGCTCTATAAACCGCAGTTAATCAAAAAAATTGTTCGACCGGACGGACAAATTATCAAAGAATTCGAGCCAACGGTCGCGCGCAAAGTCCCGATTGACGAAAAATACTTCAGCGTGATTCGAGAAGGCATGTGGATGGTCGTCAACGGCACGAAAGGCACGGGGCGCGGGTCGCAAATCAAAACGTTCGAGTTTGCGGGAAAAACCGGAACGGCGCAAGTCATCAAATTACAGCGCGGCAATCCGGAAAATCTCCCGGAGAAGTTCCGCGATCATGGCTGGTTTATTAGTTTTGCCCCGGCGGAAAAACCGGAAATTGCGATGGCGATTATCGTCGAACATGGCATGGGCGGCGCGAAGGCCGCTGCGCCAGTGGCAAAATACATTTATGAACGCCTGTTCACGCCGCAGGAATTATTAGTGGACCAAAAAGTCGTCGAACCGGCAGAATTAGACACGCTGGAAGACTAAGTGAGGAACAAGCCGTATGGCGCGTCCGTTTTATGAAAAATTAGAGTGGTCAATCATTTTGGCCGTCGCGTTCTTAGCGTTCGCCAGTCTGCTCACGATTCATAGCCTCTCGGCCAGTTCGCCGGAAGCCGATGAGAGGATGATCAAGCAGATGGCATGGTTTGCGATCGGAGCGATCATTGTCATTGTTGTGACCAGCATTGATTACCATCTGATCAGCGCATTAGCGTATCCCGTCTATCTTGCGGTCATCGGAGGCTTGGTGGCTGTCTTGATTCCGGGAGTCGGCCAGACAATTATGGGGGCGACGCGCTGGATCAAAATTGGCCCGATGACGCTTCAGCCGTCGGAAATGACCAAATTTGCGCTGATTCTTGTCTTTTCGAAGTATTTTGCCGATAAGAAAAAAGAAACGGTATTTGTCGGCGATTTACTTGTTGCGGCCATGGTATTAGGGCTGCCGGTCGCGTTAATTTTGAAAGAGCCTGATTTAGGCATGTCAATTGTTCAAATCCCGATTTTTGCCGCGATTATCTTTGTGGCAGGGATTGACAAAAAATATATTATCACGCTGATCGTATTGGGAGCCTTATCGATCTATCCGACCTGGCTGCATTTAAAGCCGTATCAGAAAGAACGCCTGATTTCATTTATGAATCCCGACAGCGATCCGCTCGGTTCGGGGTATCACGTCATTCAATCCAAAATCGCCATCGGTTCGGGCGGTTTCTGGGGCAAAGGCTATATGAAGGGCACACAAAGCCAACTCAACTTTCTGCCGGAACAGTTTACCGACTTTATCTTCTCTGTCTTCAGCGAAGAATTCGGCTTTGTCGGCTCGTTCTTACTGCTGATGGCCTATCTTATCATTATTTTGAAAGGTCTGAGCATCGCCTCGAAGGCCAAAGATAAATTAGGACGACTCATGGCGGTCGGCGTTGTGACCGTCTTTATGGTGCAATTGTTTGTCAATCTTGGCGTCACCACCGGCATTATGCCCGTTACCGGCCTGACATTGCCGTTTATGAGTTATGGCGGGTCTTCGGTGTTTTCAACCTCGATTCTTTTAGGGGTCTTATTGAACGTCAGTTATCGTCGGTACGATTTTTAGGACGACTTCAGAAACAATATCGTAGGGCGAAACTGTTGTTTCGCCCACGTCGAAACACAGTTTCGACATACAATTTTCAAAGGTAGCATGATGCTGTTAGAACAGATTCTTCCTTTGCTCCCTCATGTCAGCAGGCCGATCCAATATCTTGGCCGGGAGTTGCATTCCGTGCAAAAGCCCTGGGACGAGATGCGCGTCACGGTCGGTCTCTGTTTTCCCGATACGTACGAAGTCGGGATGGCGCATTTGGGACTCCATATCCTCTATCACGCGCTGAACGCCCTGCCGGATGTCGCGGCGGAGCGTCTGTACGCGCCCTGGGATGATATGGAAGACCTGATGCGAGCGCAGAGGATTCCCTGGTTCAGCGTAGAATCTCATCGCGCAGCGTCGGAATTCGACATTCTTGGGTTTACGTTACAGTATGAATTAAGTTATTCGAACATCCTCAATCTGTTGTCGTTGGCAGGCATTCCAATACTTGCCGCCGAGCGTCGCCGCGACCATCCGCTGATTATCGCGGGCGGACCATGCGCCTTGAATCCCGAACCGTTAGCCGATTTTTTAGATGCTGTTGTGCTCGGCGACGGTGAAACGGTTGTGCCGCAGCTTGTCGCGGTGTACCGGGAATGGAAGGCGAGCGGAACAGAACGCATGGAATTGCTGAACGCGCTGTGCCGGATTCCGGGCGTATATGTGCCGTCGTTGTATGCGGTGCGGTACGCGGAGTCCGGCGAGATCGCGGAGATTGCTCCGATCTCTGCGAATGCGCCGGAGCGAGTTTCGCGCCAGATTGAGACAAATTTAGACGCAGTCCCGTATTTTTCCGCGCCGATTGTCCCCTATCTGAGACCGGTACACGATCGCGTCACGCTGGAAGTGATGCGCGGTTGTCCGGGGGGATGCCGGTTCTGTCAGGCCGGATTCATCTATCGGCCTAAACGCGAGCGGTCGTCCGAACATTTGTTGGCGCTTGCCGGTTCATTGCTGCGCGAGAGCGGCTACGAAGAAATTTCGCTGTCATCGCTCAGCACAGGCGACTATTCGCAGATCGTTCCGTTGATGTCGGCGTTAATGCAGACGTGCGAAGCGGCGAGGGTTTCGCTCTCGCTGCCGTCCATGCGCGTGAAAACCTTGACCGGCGAAATGGCCTCCATCATCAGCCGGGTGCGTAAAACCGGGTTTACCATTGCGCCGGAAGCCGGAACACAGCGTTTGCGAAACGTGATTAACAAAGGGATTAGCGAAGAAGATATTCTGCATACCGCAGAAGACGCATTTTCGGCGGGCTGGGAGTTGCTGAAACTCTACTTCATGATTGGCCTGCCCACAGAAACAGATGAAGATATCGAAGGTGTGATTGAGTTAGCGTATGGGATACGAACGGCCGGGAAGCGCCATTCAAGAAAGAAGGTGAAACTGCATATCGCCGTCTCGTCGTTTGTGCCGAAAGCGCATACCCCGTTTCAATGGGAACGGATGAACTCAATCGAGGAATTACAGTGTAAGCAGGATATGTTGAAACACCGCTTGCGTCCGAAAGATATGGATTTGAACTGGCATGATGTCCACACCAGCTATCTTGAAGGCGTGTTTGCTCGCGGTGATCGCCGGTTAGGGCGCGTGTTAGCGGAAGCCCACGCGCGCGGGTGCAAGTTCGACAGTTGGAGAGAACATTTTAATTTTTCGACATGGAGCGACGTATTTGCCCGAACCAACGTCAACCCGGAGCAGTATCTTCGGGAGCGCGAGGAACGGGAAATTTTGCCCTGGCAGCATCTCGACAGCGGGATCGCGACGGAATATCTGTGGGAAGAACGCTTGAAGGCGCTCTCCAGCGAGGGGACTCCGCCATGTCACGCGCATTGTCGGCGATGCGGAGTTTGCCGCGATGATATTCGCGTGGTAGAAAGCCCGGAGAATGCGACACAGGAGCCGCCGGAAATTGCGCCAATCGCTGAGAAACAGGAATCTCAAGCCAAAGCGTATCGTCTCAGAGCGGTCTATACCAAAACCGGCCTGCTCCGTTTTCTCTCGCATTTGGAAGTGGTGCGGATGTTTCAACGCGCATTAGGGCGGGTCAACATGCCGATTGCATTTTCACAAGGTTATCATCCGCTGCCGCAGATTGCCTTTGGTCCCGCGCTGCCAGTCGGGACAGAAGGATTGCGGGAGTTGGCGGACTTTTTTTTCACGCAGCCGCTTGAGGCTGAAGATTTCGTTGGACAGATGAATGGCGCGCTTCCCCAGGAAATTCGCCTGATTGAGGCGTATGCGGTTGATGTGAAAGCGCCGTCGCTGTCCGCCAGTTTGACACGATTTACATTTCAAGTTTTTTCGCCGCGCGCGTTGGTCGAGCGCGGCTATTCTTCCGACTATTTTGCGCGATGTCTCGCGGAGTTCGAGAGACAAGCCGTCTTTCAGGTCGAACACTTCAAGCGCCGCACAGAGCCGGTGGATATCAAACCGTTTATCGAATTGTTAACGCTTCTTGCCGACGAAGGGAACGGACCGGGCGTCGAAATGACGTTGCGCGTCCAGGAGAATTCCCTGATGAAGCCGGAAGAAGTTCTTGAGTTTGTCTGCGCGATTTCGCGCGATGTGATGTTGGATTTCAGATTTGTCCGCGTCAGTTGTGTTTGACGCGCAAAAGTCAGTTCGAAGGTGTATAGTATTTGAGGTGTACTGAGCGCGCGTTCGGAAAAAAGCGCTGTTCTGGCATCTGGGATTTCACGCAGCGTTGTGAAGATGATACAGCAGTATTCAGCAACATGGCACATTTGATGCGCCGGAGGGACAGGCATTCTTGCCTGTCGCCACAGACAGAAATGTCTGAGTCACCCGATGAATAACGCTGTATTGGTACGGCAAGATGTGTTTGACAAGGAGACATGAATGATCACATTGTGTATGACGTTACTGATGGTCACGATTCTTCGACGTTTCCGCTGTTGCGATTCGTTGTGCCTGCATGTCGTGAAAAACAGAGACATGTCCGCCGCAACGATGATGCCTTGCCGCGTGTCTTTTTACCACGCTCAAGAGATTGCGACATCAACGCTTTTCGACACGAATAGCGCGTATCAGATGACCGCGAATACTGTGGCACTCTTTCGAAAACAGGAAGGGGACACATGTCACAACAAATTATTATCAATTCGACTCCGCAGCAAATTCGAGTCGCGCTATTGGAAAATGACCTGGTTGCGGAACTGAACATCGAACGCAGGAAGCATCGCGGGATTGTCGGCAATATTTACCGCGGGCGGGTCACAAAAGTTTTACCGGGAATGCAAGCCGCCTTCGTGGACATCGGCCTGAAAAAAGATGCGTTCCTGTATGTAACGGACGTGTATGATAATTTGGAAGACGACGATACGGACTTCGGCGATGAAGAAGTCGAGCAGGAACCTGCGCCGAAGAAACGACGACATTCCAAACGTCCGCTGATTCAAGACCTCCTGACGCGCGATCAGGAAGTCGTGGTGCAGATTGCGAAAGAACCCTTAGGCACGAAAGGGGCGCGGGTCACATGTCATATTTCGCTGCCGGGGCGCTATATCGTCTTTATGCCGACGGTGGAGCATATCGGCGTGTCGCGGCGCATTCCGAGCCAGGGCGAACGCAACCGGCTGCGGAAAATTTTGAAGGCCGTCAAACCGTCGAATTCCGGCTTTATCGTCCGTACCGCAGGCGAAGGCCGGGAAGAAGGCGATTTGGTCGCAGATATCGAATTCCTGATCCGACTCTGGGCCACGATCAAGCAGCGCAACGAAGGCGTCACCGCGCCCGCCTTAGTGCATGAAGATTTGGATTTGGGGCTGCGCACGGTGCGGGATTTGTTCACCAATAAAGTGGACAAATTGATCATTGATTCCGAAGAGGATTATCAGAAAGTGTTGGATTTTACCGAAGCCACGATGCCGCATCTCGTGGATCGGATTCGGCTCTTTGTCAAAGATATTCCGATTTTCGACCATTACGGCATCGAAGCGGAATTGGAAAAAGCGTTACAGCGCAAAGTTTGGCTCAAATCCGGCGGGTATCTCGTGATTGACCGCGCCGAAGCGTTGGTGGCAATTGATGTCAACACCGGCAAGTTCGTCGGCAAAAAGAATCTGGAAGACACGATTGTCAAAACCAACCTGGAAGCGGCCAAAGAAGTCGCCCGGCAAGTCAGATTGCGCGACCTCGGCGGGATTATTATCGTGGACTTCATTGACATGGAGAGCCAGGAAAATAAACGCAAGGTCGTCAGCACGCTGGAAAAAGAACTCACCAATGACCGGGCGCGGACGAACGTCCTGGAACTGACGGAATTAGGCTTGGTGCAGATGACCCGGAAACGGGTGCGGGAAAGTCTGCGGCAGATGCTGTATCAACCGTGTCCGTATTGCAAAGGGATGGGACACATCAAATCCGAAGAGACCATCTGTTACGAAATTCAGGGCGCGATTCAACGTATCGTCTCGACGACCGAAAAAGGTAATATCATTGTGAAAGCGCATCCGGCAGTGACGGCGATGCTCCGCAACGAAGAGCGCGACATTATCCAGAGCGTCGAAGAAGCGTATCGCCGCAAAATCCGCATACAAGACGACAAAGACATGCATCAGGAAGTATTTAACGTCTCCGTAGGCTGAGACGCTGACATAATGTCTTTCGGCGAGGCAATATGATGCCTCGCCGATTCTCCCCATAGCCAATTACCACCGATATGCCGACACCCAAAATCACAGCCGTGATCATCGCAGGCGGACAGAGCCGCAGAATGCAGACCGAAAAAGCGTTCATCGAACTTGGCGGAATCTGCCTGATTGAGCGCGTTCTTGACGCGCTGGCATCCGTCTTCTCAGACATTCTCATCAATACGAACTCGCCGGAAACCTACGCCCGGTTCGGCGTGCCGGTCATTCAGGACATTTGGCCTGATTGCGGTCCGCTTGGGGGCATTCATACCGCCTTAACATCTGCTCGCTCCGAATATGTTTTTTGCGTCGCCTGCGACATGCCGTCGCTGCATCCGCCGCTGATTCGATTGATGCAGCGGCGGGTTATCGGCTGCGACGCGCTCGTGCCGCGCACCGCCGACGGTTTTCATCCGCTGCATGCGATTTATGCGACACGCTGCATCGGCGAGATTGAGAAGCTGCTGCAACAACGCATCGCCAAAGTCTCCGCGCTCTTTCCTCACATCAAGGCAAAATTTCTGACGGAATCCGAGATGCGAAACGTTGACCCGGAACTCAGTTCGCTCCTGAACCTCAATACGCAGAAGGAACTTGAAGCGTTCAAAAAAAAATTCTATGCCCACGCGCCCTCGTAGATCGAGGCGAAATCGCCCTGGCGATCTTTTCGAATCCCCTCGCTGGAAGCGCTTCAACAGCAATTCGCCGAGACATTTCCCGCCCTGCCAGGTGCTAACACAACCCTAAAGAAACGCTCATCCTCTGATAAAAAATGCGGCATATTATCTCTGAAAAGGATCGCATACACCCTGTCAGGGTTTTAAACATGACATTCGAGGAGGGAAATATGGGCACGATTTTTTACAGCGTTTCGGGCGAAGGACGCGGTCACGCGACCCGCGTGAAGGCAGTTGTTGACGAATTGTACGGCGAGCATCGCGTCGTCATTTACGCCCCGGAGATGGCGTACGATTTTCTATCGCAAGCGTACCAAAAAACGGATGTGCAGGTGCGGCGCATTCCGGGGCTGTCGTTTCACTACACCGCCCGCCGCAGGCTGAATCCGCTGAAAACTGCCTGGCGCAGCGCGATCAATCTGGCCGGATTCCCCGGCGTGATTCAGCGGCTCCAGCATGACATCGAATCGGAACGCCCGGATGTCGTCATTACCGATTTCGAGCCGCTGCTGCCACGCGCCGCGAGACGCTGCGGCATCCCGTTCATCAGCCTGAATCACCAGCATTTTCTCTTGACCTACGATCTCGGCGCTCTGCCGCTCTGGCTGAAAGTCCAGGCTGCGTTGATGTCCGGCGTGGTGGGCGCATATTATCGCCATCAGAAACAGACCATCGTGTCGTCGTTTTATTTCCCGCCGCTGCGCCCGGAATGCCGCAACGTCGAGCAAATCGGCGTGCTGCTGCGCCCGGAAATCCTTCACGCGAAGCCAGCGCAAGGGGAACATCTCGTGGCGTATCTGCGGCGATCCGTGCCGATGAACGTCTATGACGCGCTGGCGGAATGCGGCTGCGACGTGCATGTGTATGGCCTCGGAGCGCGACCGGCGTATGAATCGCTCCGCTTTTTCGAGGTGGACGCCTACCGTTTTGTGGAAGACCTCGCCGCCAGCCGCGCCCTGATCAGCACGGCGGGCAATCAGTTGGTCGGCGAAGCGCTCTATCTCGGCAAACCGGTGTTGGCGATGCCTGAGCGCGGCAATTACGAGCAGCATATCAACGCGCATTTTTTGGAAGAATCCGGCGGCGGCCTCGCCTGTGCGATGGAACGATTAAGCGGAGCGGCAGTGCGGCGGTTTTTGAAAACCTTTCGCGATCCTGTCCGCGCCATCAACCGGGCGCGACTCTACGGCAATCCGGCGGCGTTAAACGCGATCAAACGGTATCTGCCGTCGCCATCGTCGTTTCGCGCGAACGCCATGAAAATGGGCGGGGTGACGGCATGAGACGCGCCATGTCGTTCGTTCGCACCGTCTATTGCCAACAGACCAATCGCCCTGTTTTGCCGCGCTTTTTGACCTATCTGGTCACGTTTTCCTGCAACGCTCGCTGCGTGATGTGCGATTCGTGGCAGAAGCCCGCCGCGAACGATTTGAACATTTCTGAAATCCGCCATATTTTCGGGCAATTGCCCCGCATGGACGCGGTGCGGCTGTCGGGCGGCGAACCGTTTTTGCGGCCTGACTTTTTAGAGATCGCGCACGCCGCGCAGGAGGTGCTGCGCCCGATGTTTCTGCACGTCACAACGAACGGGTTTTTGACGAAACGCATTGTCAAGTTTTGCGAACGGCGGCGGAAAGAGATGCCGCTGTATCTGCTGTTGTCGTTAGATGGCGTGGGAGAAAAACATAACGCGATTCGCGGGCGCGAAACGGCCTGGGAGACGGCGATGGCGACGCTTCAGGCACTCGCACCGCGCCAGAAGGAACTCCGCCTGAAATTGATGGTGAATCAGACGATTGTGGACGCCGACGGAATCGAGCAGTATGCCGCGCTGCGCGATGTGCTGCGGCCATATCGCGTTCATAACAACCTCGTCATGGCGTATGACGCCAGCGCGACCTACCACCGCGAGCGCGCCCTGAACGTCGCGCCGACGGGCATCGGCGAATTCAGCGCGTTCGGCGAGTTCACGCCGTCGCAAATCGAACGTTTGCTGGATGAAGCGGAACGAGATGTCAAACAGTATCCCTTCCTGACGCGCAAAAGCAAGCAATATTATTTGAAAGGCATCCGTCAGCGCCTACTGCATCAGCAGGGAACGCCGAATCCGAAATGCGTCGCATTGACCTCGCATCTGCGCATCTTCCCGGACGGAAGCGTCCCGACCTGCCAGTTCAACAGCCACAGCGTCGGCAATCTGCGAACCGAGCCGTTTCTCGATGTCTGGCATGGCGAGCCGATTCAGGCGCAGCGCAAATGGGTGCGGCGCTGCCCCGGCTGCTGGGCGGAATGCGAGGCGCTGCCGAACGCGGTCTATTCCGGCGATTTGTTCAAGAAGATGTTTGCGTTGTAAAAATGTAGAGACGCACGGCCGTGCGTCTCTACATGGCGGGGGCGCAACCCCGCGCTACCGTGCGGCGTTCTGTTCGGCGAGTTTGCGATAGGCGTCTTGCAGCGTGAAATACGCCTGTTTGGGGCGGCGGTCGTTCGTGACGACGCCTTTGCAATTATGGTACGGCGTCGGATTGCTGGGAAACCAGTCGGACGAGAAATCGGCGAAAACCCAGGGAACTAAGCCAATCACGTGGGGTGTTGAGGGGAAAGCGTCGAGATAAGCGCGGATGACGCGATCCTGATATGCCTCCGAATAGGTTTTCCCGCCGGAAACGCGCTCCGCCCGCCATTCGCCGTCGTCGTCGGTTCGCCCCAACGCGGCTTCCGCGCCGAATTCGGTGATCAGAATCGGCTTATCGGGATGCAGGGCGCGATACGAGGCGATATGCCGCGCCGCGTCTTCGGCTTTGCCGTAATACCAGCCGAAATAGGCGTTCAATCCCAACACATCGAGCGCCGGGGCGCTGTGGCGGAAACGATCCACCCATTGCAGCGAGTAAATCAATTCGGTGGCTGTCACCGGGCGCGTCGGGTCGAACGTGTTCGCCACGTCGCGCAAATGGGCGTAAATCGGCGCGGACGCGTTATCGAACGAAAAGCTTTCATTGGCGAGAATCCAGAGAATCACCGCCGGATTGTTGCGATCCCGTTCGATCATTTCGATCAATTCGCGCTGCGCGTTTTGCAGAAACTCGGCGTCATGCAGATGTTTCATGCCGAATTTTTCGAATGGAAAATTCAGCGGATTGCGGTCTTCCAAAAACCAATGCACCCACCCGATCCCGACATGATAAAAGCCGATTTCGCCACCAAGCATGATGCCCAAATCTCGCGCCTGACGCAATTCTTCGACATCATGCGGATAGTGCGCTAAGCGGATGAAATTCGCGTTCATGTCTCGAATCAGCGTCAAATCGCGCTGAATCCCAGCGTCGGTCTGCGTCGCGCCAGTGATCGGATCGTCTTCCATTTTGGAAATGCCGCGCAAAAAGGTGGGGCGACCGTTCAGCAGCAGCGCGTCTGGCGTGGTGGCGACGGTTCTGAGGCCGGCCTTGATTTCTATCGCGTCATCCGGCAGCGGCGATGCGGATTCGTTGGTGCCCCGCAGCAGCAGCGCGACTGTGTATAATTCCGGTGAACGATCCGACCAGAGACGCGGCGCGTTGACCTGAAACTCGAACCGATGCGCCGCGACTTCGTCGGTCTGCTCGCCGCTCGCTATGCGACGTTCCAGCGTCACGCCGTTCGGATCGCGCAATTCGCACGTCAGGGCGTAGGATCGCGCCTGTCCGGTCAGATTATGCGTCAGCGCCGCGACTTCCAGTGTGGCGGCGTTATCGCTTAGATGCGTCGCAGTCGCGACTTTGAACAGATAATGCGCCGGAAGCCGCTCGACATAGACATCGCGGTAAATGCCGCCATACGGCCACCACGCGGGATTGTGGCCTTCGCGGGTTTTCGGCGGCAGCGAGGCGTAGGTCAAGCGATTGTCGCTTTTGACAATCAGCACGTTTTCGCCTGGCGCGAGCAAATCCGTGATATTGAAGTAAAACGGCGTGTAGCCGCCTTCGCGCCGTCCGAGCAGTTGCCCGTTCAGCCAGACCGAACTCCGCAGCAGCACGCCTTCGAAGCAGAGCCGGATCAGTTCCGTTCGCTCCGGCGGCGCGTCGAGCGAGAAGGTTCGGAAAAACCAGGTCGCGCCTTCGTAATCCCGCAACGGGCTGCCGACGGTGTTGAATGTGGACGGCACGGGAATATCCTGCCACTGCGCGTCGGTTTGACGGAGCGCGTGCCACGCCTCTTTTACGCCGGCTTCATGGGGATCAAGACGCATACGCCAGATGCCGTTCAAGGATTGCCGCTGGCGTTGACTGCGATCTACGTCGGTCGGATAGGGCAAGCCGTAGCTCCACAAATACGGAATATTATCGGCGGAACGCACGTCGAACTGCTCGCCGCGAATGCGCTCGACCGCCGGAATGTCATACGTCGGATAGACGCGAAACAGCGCGAACCATGCGCCGAGGACGCAGCACAGCAGGCCGCATCCCCCGAATAATAGCGTTCGTTTCATCGGACTCCCGCAACTTTGCGTTCATCCTCGGAACATTCGAATTGCGCAGGCGTCATGCGCATTCGCGGAAACGCGACCGAGGCGTCTATTTTGGGGCCGAACAACGCCGTAAACACCTCGTCCCATTCCAGCGGCGCGTCTGTTTCAGGCAGATAATATGGCGTCTCGATCACGGTCGCGCCGGGCGTCTCATTTCCGGGCGAACGTAGCGGCAGCAACTCCATATTGCTCGTGTCATAGCCGCGTTTTTCGAGCGTGTCGAAATAGTCGAACGCCGGAATATAGAGCGTGGTCACGAACGAATAGACCCACCGAATGACGCTGTCAATCGGCTCGAACAGGAGTTCGTCGGAGGATTGCGCCCTGATCGCTTCCGCATAATCGCGATGCAGGATTCCGAGGCACGGAATGCCTAAGAGTCTGGCGGCGAGAATGCCGACGACACCGAGCGGGCCGGGCGTCGAAATGACAATGACATCGGGGTTCTGCTGGTAAATCGTTTCCAACGATTGCAGCATGGAGGGAACCGAGAGCGTGTAATCGGGCTGAAATTCGGGCGTATAGGCGTAGATTTCCGGCAGCGTCAGCACGTTCAGCGGCAAATCCGGCGTTCCGGCAGCTTGCGACGCCGAGAGGACGAAGCGGATATTTCGCTCGTCGCGTTGCGCGGCGCGGGCGGCGGAACGCACGGTTTCGGCGACGTCGTTCGACTCTTTGGCCGTATCGGAAAACCAGAGGACTTTCGGTTCTGTGCGTTGATATTTTTCGATGTACTGGGCGCGGAGGCGATTGATGATGTCGCGATCATGCGCTAAATGTTTGACGGTCGAAAAGAACGGCATGGCAAAGAAGATCGCGGGCAATACCGCCGAAATATTTTTCACTAACCCGCTTAAATCGCCTTGCTGAAAATCTCGTTCCAGCGATTCGAAGATCATCGCGAAAAAGTTATCGGTCATGGAGGCGATATTTTCATACATGCGCTCGATTTTTTCGTCAATCGAAAGGTCGCCCGGATTGACAAAATCGGAGAAGACGCCCTGTAAAAATCGGAGCATGATGCGCTCTTTGTCTTCTTTGGGAGGGCGGATTTTCATCCCTTCCATCATCAAGCGATTGCGCAGCCCCGGTTTTTTGTTTTCGAAGAACAGGTTGTTGATCAATGCCATCGGGCCGGTCTGTTTTTTGCCGTTGCCGCTCCGGGAAAAATCGCAGGCGATCTTATAAATCGCAAACGCCAACGATTTGAAATTGCTCGACTTCCCGCCGCCGATGGTTTGTTTTTGCTTGATCTGCTCGATAAATTCCGCAGGCGTCGCAGCTTCGGCGTCGGTGAACGTCTGGGCGATGAACAGCCCGGCGTGATCGTCCGAGCCGCCGGTCAGTCCTTTTTTCCAGGGCGTGTCGCTGAACGGTTCGATCCGGTGTTTGTCGTACAGCCGGTCAATATCAGTCGGCGTCAGATTCAGGAGCGATTGCCCCCAGATCAGATTGTTTTTCGGATTGCGCCCGCCGTTGATTTCTTCGAATACGTCGAACAGCAGGATCAGTTTTTCCACAATGTCGAACGTCAGGCGACCGTTGACATTGTAGGTCGCGTGAGCGACCGAATGCGCCAAGCCCTCCTGCCGCAGATAGTCGCGCAGTTGATAAATATCCGCGCGCAAGCGGTCAACGTCCCGGAATTGCGCTTCGTTCAGGCCATACACCAATACATGGATTTTGCAGCCGTTTTTGGGAAAATAGGCGGTCGCTTCCACGCTGACGAACGTGTCACGCGGGGAATGTTCGACGAGCTTCAACGCGCCGTCAATCGTATTGTGATCGCAGAGCGTGACGAACGTCATCCCCCGGCTTTTGGCAATGCTATACAGTTCTTCGATTTCGGTGTACGATTCTCGCGTGCCGATGCGCTGCAAGAACCATTGCGCCGGATGTTTGGAATATTTCGAATGCACATGCAAATCTACAAGCGCCATAATATGACCTCATTTATGTGGAAAGGTTCTTCTCTTCAAGCGCAAATGCGCCCTTTTTGCCATGTTGCCTGTCATAAAAACGCGAACATGTTAGAAAAGTATTATGACTGTGTCATTTTTTGATGTTGCTGATGTTACGCGCCAGGGTTGAAACGATGACCGTGAACTCCCCTCCTGGGAGGGGTTGGGGGTGGGTTGCGGACGAGAAGACGCCGCGCAGTGATGCTGCCGCTCAAAACGCTGAATTTCAGATTGCAGCAAGC
>CAZRSF010000096.1:0-17867 GCA_964602655.1 uncultured Candidatus Moduliflexus sp. | reverse complement strand
AGAGGCCGACGGGGACGTCGGCGGTACGAATATCGTAGTCATGATGCGAGTTGCGATCATACATTACCATCTGCGTCCCGGCGGCGTGACGCGCGTGATTCAGCAAACGCTGGACGCCCTCGACACGACGAACGCCTCGATCAAAACAGTCACGCTGACCGGCGAACCGCCGCACGCCGACATGCCGGTCGAGCCGTATGCTGTCGTGGAATGGCTGCGATACGGCGCAACGCCTCACGCGCCAGCGCCGCAGCTTGCCGCCGAGCTTCGCGCCGCCGCGACGCAAGCACTGGGCGGACGACCGGACATCTGGCATATTCACAATCACGCGCTCGGCAAAAATCTGACGCTTCCCGCTGTCGTGTCCTATCTTGCGGAGCAGGGCGAGCGCTTGCTGCTGCATCTGCACGATTTCGCCGAAGACGGACGCCCCGCCAACTATCGCCTGCTGCAAGAAATTTCCGCGCCGCTTTATCCGCAAGGAACGCATGTTTATTATGGCGTGTTGAATCAGCGCGATCATCGTTTTTTGCAAGCGGCGGGAATACCGGAAAATCAGTTGCGCGACCTGCCGAACCCGATTCATCGTCAGCCGCACACCGATTCCCCTCCCGCGCCTGGAGTGTCAAAGCTCTGCTTTGACGGTCAAAGCAGAGCTTTGACACTCCCATTAATCCTCTATCCCGTGCGCGGCATCCGCCGCAAAAATCTTGGCGAATTTTTGCTCTGGGTGGCGCTGGCCGAACATGGCGAGACCTTCGCGATCTCTCGCGCGCCGCAAAATCCGGCGGAGCAGCCGCGTTACACCGAATGGGTCGCGCTGGCCGAATCGCTGCGTTTGCCGGTCGCATTCGGAATCGGCGAACGCTGGCCGGGAACGTTCGACAGCCTGATGGCGGCGGCGTCCGCAATTATCACGACCAGCGTCGCCGAAGGTTTCGGCCTGACCTTTCTCGAACCCTGGTTGGCGGATCGCGTGGTGGTGGGGCGCAAATTGCCGGAAATCACGACGGAATTCGAGCAGGCCGGGATCGATCTTTCCTGCTTGTATGATCGCTTAGAGATTCCGCTGAACTGGATCGGACGGGAACGCATCGAAGATGAAATCCGCCGCGCCCTGCCGCCGGTCTATGCGGCGTATGGTCGCGCCGCAACGCCTGACGACATTCGCTGCGCGGTCAACGCCGCGATTCGCGACGATATGGTTGACATGGGGCGGCTGTCCGAAACGTTGCAGCAGGACGTCATTCGACAAGTTGCGCAATCTGCTGCAAAACGCGATGAAGTAAGCCCGAACCGGCTTTTGACAGGAAACAATAAGACCGATCAAATTCAACAGAATCGGGAAACGATTGAGCGCCGATTTCATCTTGCAGCGTACGGAATACGGCTGCTCCGCATCTACGAAGAACTCGCCGCCGCGCCGGTGTCAGCGCTGCCGCCGCTCGACCGACAACGCCTCCTCGATCAATTTCTCGCGCCGGAACGATTTTGCCTCCTGCGAACGTGATAACCCTGCCAGGGTTCGAAACCCTGGCAGGGTTGTTCAATCGGAATGACCCAGTCCCTTATCGAACGAATCAAACGCCTCAGTTCGCCGCTTCAACCGATTCAGACCGACGTCGCGGCGCGAATTGCGCCGATGGCGGGCATCAAAGCAGTCTTATTCGATGTGTACGGCACGCTGTTCATCTCCGGTTCCGGCGACATCAGCGTCGCGAGCGAGATGACGAATGCCCGCGCCTTGACAGACGCATTGATCTGCGCCGGAATATCAGGCGACCTTAAACAAGCGGGCGAACTCGGCAGCGCGGCGTTGCTTCAGGCCATTCGCGCGACACATGAACGCTTGAAACGTGAAGGCGTGGCTTTCCCGGAAGTGGATATTCGCGAAGAATGGCGCATCGTGTTGCGCGATCTTGAGCGGCAAGGCTTCATTGCTGGCGATTTCTCGGAGAATCTCATCGAGCGCGTCAGCGTGGAATACGAATTCCGCGTCAACCCGGTCTGGCCGATGCCGGGTATGACAGACACGCTGCGTCAGCTTGCGGAACGCGGGATCATCTTAGGGATTGTCTCCAACGCGCAATTTTTTACGCCGCTGATGTTTCCGGCACTGGCGGGCGTATCGGTCGAAATGTTTGGGTTTCGCCCGGAATTATGCGCCTGGTCATATCAGCAGCGCGAAGCCAAACCTTCAGTAACCCTCTTTCACTCCGCGCTTGCGCCGCTCTGCGAACGATACGGCATCGTACCGAAAGAGACACTCTATGTCGGCAACGATATGTTGAACGATATCTGGGCTGCCGCGCAATGCGGCCTGAAAACCGCGTTATTTGCCGGAGATCGACGTTCTTTGCGCTTGCGGGAAACTGATCCGCGCTGCGCCAGGCTTGAACCTGATGCTATTCTAACAACTCTTTCACAATATTTGGCACTGAAAGAGATTTAAACGTTTTCGAGTTGAATAGCCAATCGAGATAGAAATCCTATGCTCCTATCCTACACGAATTCTCGGCAATGTTTCTGCGTCTCACGGCAAACGAACGCAATACGCAGGCAATGCCTTGAAGCGTTGTCACCAAATTATTTGCAATCAATATTCTGATTCTTGTCGCAGTCGCCGGAATTGTCGGCGTGAACCTCAGCCGGGGAAATGCTGAATGCCGTCGTGCCAAGCATTCATAAAACCGCCGATTTGGTGCATCAAATCAGCGCCGCCAGCGGAGAGCAGCGCATCGGCGCGGAGCAAGTCAATCGCGCCATTCAGCAATTGGATCAGATCACGCAGCAAAACGCCGCCGCTGTCGCCTTCTTCGGGTAAAACGCCAAACAAACAATCTCGCAAAATGCCTGACATCGTCCGTAAACCGGTGACGTTCGCGCCAGAAATCATGCTCGGCGACGAAGGGGATAGAAGATTTCCCTGAGATTGAGGCTGATGTCTTTCAGCAACAGCCGAGTTCCAATTGTGATGGCCCCATAGAATTCGTCGAACGGTCGCGGATCGATCTTTCCCATGCGGTCATCCTTATTGGACAACCACAGCAAATCCCGATCTCGGACATCACCAAAATTGAGCGACATTCGAGGACGTATAGCACAAGTGTTGTCATAACAAAGGAGGACGCGACATATTGGACACAGGAGCCCAAATCTGCGATCATCTTACACTACGACAGTGGTGTTTCGGCAATGTGTTATGGTTTTTCCTTTCATCGGGAGGTTTCATCAACGACGCTTGTTCAGCTTCTTATCGAAGCCTGTACCTCCTGTAACACCCAAAAGCAGGAATTAGAGGAGGGGTTTATGATCCTTATTGATAGTGGCTCAAACTAATCATCGTTCACGATGGGCCTGTTTTGATACACGCGATATTGGCTATACATCGGCGATAACATGTCACACGTTACAGGGGAAGTATGAGAGGAAGAAACATCTGATGGCGGCTTTGTATATCATGGCTGCGTGCTAACCATGCGCATGAACGGCGACCAGAAAGTGCGGGTGAGGAAATTGGGTTGCTGTTCTTTAGGGTTTTGGTAGCACCCGCCCTTTCTGGCGCGTTATGCGCGGCGTTAAGACTCCTTTCACTGAATAGCAAGGCAAATCGGGGCGTTCTTTATAAAATCTTCTTGTTGCGATCATAATCTCTTTTATGGAAGTGTTGCAATAAAATTCTTGCGTTATCGTTTCTATTGATTTATATGTGCAGGATACATCAATCAGAGGCATTAAGCGAGAGATGCAGAGGTTTGATCAAAGGGGGATAGAGAGATGGATGATGTCGTAAACATAAAAACCGAAAACTCGTCTACGGTCCATGCCGGTCGGCCGACCATCGGCTTCTTTAATTGGGAGATCGGGCGAGATTGGTCGTTGGTAAGTTGGTTGGGGATCTGCGATGCCGCGCGTCAGCACGATGTGAATCTGATCAGCTTTGTTGGCGGAATGGTGAATTCGCCTCGAACCCCTGAAGGAAGTGTGTATCCGTCACAAAGCCTTGAAGGGCAGGCAGAGAGTATATATGCGCTCGCCGGCACTGAATGTATAGATGGTCTGATTGTCTTCAACTCCGGCTTGACGTCAAACCTTTCGGAATCAGAGATCGAGGAATTCTGCCGCCGAGCGGGTGTTCCGGTTGTCACCATTGAAGGCGCAATCCCTGGAACTCCCTGCATTACGTATGGCAATTACGAAGGGATCTGTACCGTCATGGAACATCTCATCGAGGAGCATGGGTATCGGCGCATTGCGTTTGTCGGCCTGCACAACCAACAGATTAGTTTTCGAGAACGATGGCGGGCCTACACGGATTCGATGAAGAAATACAACCTGCCGATTGATGAGGAGTTGTATTACCCCTTTTTTTCGGACGAATTTTTTCAACGGCATGAAGGCGCGGTTCCCGCTGAGTGTGTCCAACGGATTGTTGCGGCAGGCGCGGAGGCGGTCGTCGGCGTGTGCGACTGGACGTCAATCCATCTGATGAACATGTTGCACGCTCGCGATATCAGAATCCCGCAAGACATTGCGGTGGCAAGTTTTGATGATTTTCCTGAAAGTCGGGTTCTGACACCGCCGTTAACCACGATTAATCCGGGGTGGTACGAGTTAGGGCAACAAGCCGTGAGAAGTCTGATCGATCTCCTGGAAGGTCGTTCAGTATCGGCACTGGTTCCGGTGACTCCCCAATTAATGGTGCGCCAGTCATGCGGCTGTTTGGAAGCAGAGGTCAAGCATGCCGCAGTAAGGCTGGACGCCCATGGCGTTCCATCACCAATAATCTTGAATCATAAAGATATCGCGCTGAAGATGCTGCACGCAACAGGACGTTCGACGGAAAGTGACATTTCCCGACTGACCGAAGATTTGGTCCACGAATGTATGATGGACATAGAAAACGAGCATCCGGGAGCCTTCCTGCGCCAGTTAGATACGTTGCTAAGGCATGTCATGGCGCATGAAGGAAATCTGCCGGGGTGGCATAATGCCATCTCGGTGTTACGCCGAGAACTCTTAGGATGGGCGCATGCAAAGGGGAAGGCGGTACAGGCCGAAAATTTGTGGCAGCAAGCGCGGGTGCTGCTCGCCCAGATGGCGGAACGGGTGCGAGTACATCAACAGTTGCACGCCGAGGAGCAATTCAATCGGTTGCAAGGTTTGGGGCAGGCGTTGATTACGACGTTTGATGTGGAACGGTTGATGGATGTGCTGGCCGAACAACTCCCGCAATTTGGCATCTTGCGCTGTTATCTTTCCCTCTACGAGCACCCCGAGACGTATGCCTATCCTGCCCCTGCCCCTGAGTGGTCGCGACTGATCCTGGCGTATGACGCATCCGGACGGGCGGTCTTGCCAGTCAAAGGGCGGCGTTTTCACTCAACGCAGCTTGTTCCGCCAAATCTTTTGGGAAACACACGTCTTCATCTTCTTGCTGAACCGTTGTTTTTTCAGCAAGAGCAGATTGGATTCGTGCTCTTCGAACCAGGCCCGCGCGAAGGCAATATGTATGAGGCGTTGCGTTCGCAAATCAGCAGCGCCCTGCAAGGCGCGTTGCTCGTCCAGCGAGTACAAAACCATGCGGCTGAAATTACCCGGCAAAAATATATTTTGGACACTTTCATGGCCAGTGTGCCGGATTCCATCTATTTCAAAGATCGTGGCAGCCGGTTTACGCATGCCAATACCGCGCTTGCTCGCAAGTTGGGGCTGGATAATCCCGCGGACGTGCGTGGTAAGAGCGATTTTGATTTTTTCCCAAAAAATCTGGCGCACTCGAAACATGCCCAGGAACAGGCCATCATGCAGACAGGTCAGCCCTTATTAGCCGAGGAAGAACCTGATGCCGGTGGAGGCTGGTCGCTGACGACTAAAATACCGTTGCGCGACGAACATGGCGATATTATCGGTATTTTTGGGATCTCCCGTGATATCACAGACCTTAAACAGACTCAATTCGAACTCCATACCGCCTACCAGGATATCCAGATGTTGAATAATCAACTCCAACAAGAAAACTTCCGTATGAGTGCGGAGCTTGATGTTTCGCGCCGGTTACAGCAGATGGTCTTACCGACAGCCGAGGAACTTCAACAGGTTGAAGGTTTGGATATTGTTGGCTTTATGCAACCGGCCGATGAAGTGGGGGGCGACTACTACGATGTGCTCAGGAGCAGCAATGGGACACTGTATCTCGGAATCGGGGATGTGACCGGGCACGGCTTGGAAAGCGGCGTGTTAATGATCATAACCCAGACGATTATTCGAACGCTGCTGGAACACGGAGAAACGGATATGGTCTCCTTTCTGACCACCCTGAATCGTACGATTTATCAAAATACGCGACGCATGAAAGTTGATAAAACCCTGACGTTCTCGCTGATTAACTATCAGGGCGGGCAAATGAATGTCGTAGGACAGCATGAAGAAGTCATTGTCGTACGCGCTGGCGGGCGAATCGAACGCATCGACACCGTAGATCTTGGCTTTCCGATTGGGTTGCAACAGGATATTCAAGCATGGGTGCAGGAAACGTCAGTGAATTTGACATCAGGGGATAGTGTTGTTCTATATACGGACGGCATCACCGAAGCCGTGGATACTGCCAATAAATTCTATGGAATTGATCGGCTGTGCGAAGTGATCAGTCAGCATTGGGAGGCATCCGCTGAAGCAATCAAACAGGCGGTTATCGCTGATGTGACCCGACATATTGGAATGCAGAAAGTGTATGATGACATCACGCTGGTGGTGCTGAAACAGAAGTGACTCTTGCCACTCGCAGACGCCGTTCGATGCCCGCGTATGCCAACCACCGTTCGCCGCCGCCTTGGCCGCTTTCGCAACAATCACATTATTGGCGCCGTTGAGGGCGTGTTGAATATCCTGCACATCGCTGTCTGTCAGCGACGTTTTCGTTAATTTTCCCAGCCTTGTTAGGGTTTCTTCCGTCGAATGCGTTTTTGCCATCAGAATGCTCCTTTCATGGTATGCGTGAAAGAAAGTTATCGCTTTTGTCAAGAAACCTCTCTCCAGATGTGTTTCAAAAATAAAACAGCTGTCCATTTTTAAGACACTCTTACTCTTCTTCTCATAATTCAGTGGTTCTCATCAGATCATGCAGAGAAACCGTCTCATAATTGAGACACATTCTCTCGCTTCCGATTTTTTGGGGACTGTGGTAATAATCCTGTCTTTCCCATGATAACAGAAGTTCCCAGTATTTTTCTTCCACCTGGCATTCTCATTGCAAATACAGACATAGAGGCAGTAAACTGCCAGGTCATGTCTCTGGTGTATGAGCTGCTGCAACGGTAACTGTATTAACCACTTTTTAAGGAGTTTGGTAGCTTCACGATGAGCAGTGTCTGGAGGACAGCACTGATGATTGTTGGAGCCTATCAGTAAGGTGAGGATTAACATGAAAAAATCTCTAAAATTTATGGTTGTGTTCGCCATAATTGCGCTGGCAGGTACATTTGTTGGAGGCCCGCAAGAAGCAGCAGGAGCGGAGTTGATCAAGGTCGGCATCGTCAATCTGCCGCCGGAAGAATCCGGTTACCGGCAGGCGAATGTTGATGCCATGAACAATGTCTTCTCAGAAGCGAACGGCTATGACGCCAATCAGACCAACACCGGCGATAACAGCGAGCAGATCGCTGCGGCGAAAGGGTATATTCGAGATGGCGTGAACTATCTCCTGATCTCGGCCGCAAACGCATCTGGTTGGGACGACACGTTAAAGTCTGCAAAAGACGCTGGCGTGAAGGTTATTCTCTTTGACCGTTTGATTGATACGGATGCCTCAAACTATCAAGCAGCACTTGTTTCAGATATGGCGTATGAGGGTAATATGGCAACGCAATGGGTGTTGGATAGCGTTGAGAAGCCGATCAACCTCGTCCTCATTCGCGGTCAGTTAGGTTCTGCGGCTGAAATAGGTCGCAGCAAGGCAGTGCTCGAAGCCGAAAAAGCAGGTAAACTCACGATAGTGGCTGATGGAACAGGTGGAGACAGTTGGAGTCTTGAGGAAGCACGTAAAGTGGTTGAAGCCGCAATTGCTGCAGGTAAAGATTTTAATGTCATCTACGCGCAGAACGACGGTATGGCGCAAGGCGCTGTTCAGGCGCTTGAGGCTGCTGGTATCAGCCATGGCAAGGACGGCAAGGTTAAGGTCATTGGTTTTGATTTTAACCGTTTTGCACTTCGGAACGTACAGGAAGGCTACTGGAACGCGAACATGCAGTGCAATCCACGTCAGGCAGCCGAAATTTCAAAGTGGATCACAAGTGGCAGTCTCCCCAGCGGAATCGTTTATCAGGAAGAATTGCTCGTAACGACTGACACGATCACCGATGAAATCATCGACACATGGGGTATCAATGCCGATCCTGGCAAGGGTGTGATCACACGGTAGTTGTTTTTTGTAAGATTTCACAATTACTAAGGTATGTGTGCGGCGGTGCGGTGCGCGGAAAAGTCTGAGCACACCGCACCGCTGTTAATTTGTATAGCAACAGCAAGGAGGTCTTCGGTTGCAATCGGAAAACATACTTAAAATGGAGGGTATCAGCAAATCCTTCCCAGGGGTTAAAGCTCTGGATAACGTAGATTTCGCACTCCGAAAGGGTGATATCCATTCTCTTATGGGCGAAAACGGAGCGGGCAAATCCACCCTGATCAAGGTTATCACCGGAGTTTACGAAAAGGACGCCGGTCGGATTACTCTCAATGGAAAGCCGATTCACTTCAAGTCGCCGCAGGAGGCGCAAAATTCAGGGATCGGCACGGTCTATCAGGAAATTACGCTTTGTCCCAATCTCACTGTGGCAGAGAATATGTTTATCGGTCGCGGCCGAAACCCTTTCGTTCAATGGAAGCAGATGAACGCAAAAGCGGCACAACTGTTGGACTCCCTCGGTATTCCAGCGAGTCCGACCCAGGAACTGACAAGCTGTTCGCTTGCGGTCCAGCAGATGATTGCGATTGCCCGCGCGGTCGATATGGACTGCAAAATTCTCCTCCTGGACGAGCCCACGTCCTCACTTGACGAAGACGAGGTCAATAAGCTCTTCGAGCTTATGAGAGAATTGAAAGCGCGGGGCGTGGGGATTATCTTCATCACCCACTTTCTCGATCAGGTGTACAAAATCTCAGACAGGATTACGGTGCTTCGCAACGGAAAGTTGGTCGGCGAATACGAAACATCTGCGCTTCCCCAAATCGAACTTATCTCGAAGATGATGGGGAAGGCTCTGGATGATGTCACAAAGATCAGAAAACATGAGCCACTGACATCAGACAGCCGTGTGCCGGTGTTCGAGGGGAAGACGCTTTCGAGTGCTGCCGGGGTAAAGCCGTTCGACTTTACGATCCAAAAAGGTGAAGTGAATGGGTTCGCCGGGCTGCTCGGCTCCGGGCGCAGCGAAAGTGCGCGCGCAATTTTCGCCGCCGACAAGGTGACTGGCGGTGAAGTCAAAATGAAAGGTAAGAGGGTGAAGATCAAGACACCCATACACGCCATGAAACAGGGAATCGGTTACCTGCCGGAAGACCGCAAGGGCGACGGAATTATCGCCGAGCTTTCGGTGCGCGACAACATCATTTTAGCCTTGCAGGTCATCAAAGGCTTTTTTAGGCCCATTTCGAAGAAACAGGCGGAGGAATTTGCCGACCAGTATGTACAGAAACTGAACATCAAGACCCCGTCCATCAACACGCCAATCAAATCTCTTTCCGGCGGCAACCAGCAGAAGGTTATTCTGGCCCGCTGGCTGCTCACGCACCCTGAATACCTGATCCTCGATGAACCCACACGGGGAATCGATGTCGGAACCAAGGTGGAGATTCAAAAACTTGTGCTCAAGCTCGCCGAAGACGGAATGAGCCTGACCTTCATATCTTCGGAAATTGACGAAATGCTTCGAACTTGCTCGCGATTGATCGTTATGAAAGATCGTAGAATTGTCGGGGAACTCAGTGGAATGGATGCGACGGAACACGATGTCATGCATGTGATCGCCCAGGGGAGAGATTGATTATGCACAGATTGAAAGTAAACATATCTTATTTATTCCTTCCCCTCTCGGTTCTGATGATACTCATTGTCATTAATTTGATAAAGGGCGCCGATTATTTCAGCCTCACCGTGGTCAACGGAGCATTGTACGGGAACATACCGAACATCTTGTTCGGCGCCGCAGAGTTGGTGATTCTGGCAATAGGTATGACCCTGGTTACTGCGGCCTCACAAGGGCAGGACATAAGCATAGGTGCAGGCGCCACCATTACGTCCGCCGTATTTGTCTGGTTCGTCCTACATGCCGGTGATGCCACGTTGTTGACCATACTGGTGGGTTTCCTCATAAGCTGTGTGGCCGGGTTAGTCGTCGGCGCATTCAACGGGACCCTGGTTTCAATATTCAAGGTTCAGCCAATGGTTTCAACCCTCATACTGTTTATGGGGGGCAGGTCTATCGCTTTTATGATTGACGGCAAATTGTCTCCCATACTGGCGAACGATATATCGAATCACATCGGCACCGTCATACCGGGAGTGCCGATACAGACGCCAATCATCCTGACCGCCGTCTTCATCGGACTCGTTGCGGTGGTACTCAAGACCACGAATCTCAGGCTCTATGTGGAGTCTGTGGGAATCAACCCCAATGCTGCGCGTCTGAACGGTATCAACCCGGCAAAGATCAAGTTATTGACCTTTTTGATCATGGGAGTCTGCACTGCGGTCGCAGGTTTCATCGCAGTGAACAAGGCGGGGCGCCACGACAGCGTCAATCTGCTGAAGTTTATCGAGATGGACGCGATTCTCGCCGTAGCAATAGGCGGAAATGCGCTCTCCGGCGGAAAGTTCAGTATCTCCGGTTCGATTATCGGCGCGTACACGATAGAGATGCTGAACAGGACCCTGCTCAGGCTTGAGGTAGAACCCGCGATGATTAAGGTCTTCAAGGCGGTTTTCATTATCATTCTCATGGTGATTTCATCGCCTGTGGTCAGGGTGTATGCCAGGAAAGTCCTGGACAAAGCTCGAACCTGGGGACTTATAAGAAGCGTATTCATGAAAAATGCACCAAAAGATGCAGAGGTTTCCAACACGGATACACCTGTGAAGAGGGAGGAGTAGGATGGGATCTCTGAACACAACGAAACCAAAAACAAGACTATCGAATTCGAATCTTCTGTTTATCATTGCTGCGGTCATATTTGTACTGATGTACGCGTTTGCCATTATCACTTTTCCACGCAGTTTCCTACAGTTTCAGACCTTTTTTGACCTGTTCAACCTGAACGCGGCGCTCATCATCATGACCGTTGGTCTATGCATAGTTATGATCGTAGGCGGTATTGATATTTCCATCGGCGCAGTATGCGGCCTGGTAACTATGGCCTGTGCCATGTTGCTGGAATCGGATGTGGGGAGCATTTGGGGCGCCTTGCTTCTTGCGCTATGCATAGGTATCGCGTTTGGTGTCTTGCAGGGATACCTCATTGCCTACCTCGAGATACAGCCGTTTATCATCACGCTGGCAGGATTGTTCTTAGCGCAGGGACTGCTGACGACACTCCATAAAGATCCGATCAACGTCACCATGCAGGCTTTCGTGAAACTGAGGGATTTCAAAATAGTGATTCCCTGGCTTGGCACGGAAAACAGGCTGGGCGTCTTCATTCCGTGTGAAATCAAACCAGGCGTCATCGTTGTGGTGGTCCTTGTTGTCCTCTTCGCCGCTCTTATGAAGTGGTCGCATTTCGGGCGCAATGTGTACGCTGTTGGCGGCAATAGTCAGAGCGCTCTGATGCTCGGTATCAACGTCAAGAGAACGATATTCTTCTCATACGTGATATGCGGATTAACGGCCGGTATCGCAGGCTTTGTGTTCATCATGACAACAGGAGCCGGCAATATTGGAAACGGGGCGTTGTTCGAAATAAAAGCAATCGCCTCGAATGTCATCGGCGGCATTCTGCTCAACGGCGGCGTGGGGAACCTGCTTGGCGCGCCAATAGGCACACTGACTCTTCTGATCATCAACGAACTGATCCGTGCGGCGGGTGTCCAATCTAACTATCAAGCGATAATAAGCGGACTTTTGCTGTATCTGTTCATTGTGATGCAAAGCGTCGTTATGTCGTTACGTGGCGAGGGGAAATTCAGACTTGCTCTACTCGCGCCCTGGCTAAGGCTGCCGGGCATGAAAAAAGCCGAGAACTAAGCCCATCTTGACCACTATAAAATAAAATAGTCATCACCGATTTTCATGGCACGTGATGAACCCCTAATTTATAGGATTAATCTTTTTAGGTTCCGACTTCACGTCCTAACATTTTTTTGATCACCCACCCCAACCCCTCCCAGGAGGGGCAAGGGGTGGGGTTGGAAAATTGTGTTAGGAATTGAAAGGTTCCGACAAATGACAAAAATCTATTTCCCATAAATCCAATTCGCATTTCTTGAAATTGTTCCATAGATGTCAGTAGTGTCGGGAGATTTCGCTTCTTCTTCATCTTGACTATTATCCTACCAGGCAAAATTTCAACAGAACCATTCATAGAAAGGAATTTATTAAATAGAGATGAATCCGTTGAGCAAAGAAGATGTCGTTATGTTCATTGGTTTTGGAATAGATTTGGAATAGATGATGAAGTCTATTAACTGGAAAATTGCCTGCCCAGGGGACGTAGCAGACCTGATTTTGAATACCCGTCCCGTTGGCGCAGATTTTCGCGTAATATAGGAGCGGCAGAGCTTGCTTTAGCCGTTCTATGAGAATGTCAGGCGTTTTCATCATACGAACGAGTACAACGAGTCAAAAAAATATTGACAGAGATCGGACGATGCGCGCACAAGATCGGCTGACGAAATCGGAGAAAGATGACAGGGAAGCACTTCATATCCTGTCTGTATATAGACAGGTAACGAGTTCCGAAAAATTCTGATGAAGACATGCTATTTATTTTTTGACGTTGTTGGTGAATTCACCGCGAAAGGATGTCTTGAGTTACCTGATTTTTTCACTATAATAAGATCGTTCGGCATTAACCATAACGTGAAAAAGGAATCGTTATTATGGAAAAAAATTCAAAAACCGATATTGTGATAGAATATGCAATATTTTCTTTGTTGATGTATCTTGTAATTCAATGTGCTATTTATTGGGGAATCTACGAAAAAAGCCTCTGGTCACGTACTTGGGAATTTTTTACAGGAGGTACGATTGGATTAATTAGCGGGGTTGGATTTTTTATCGTTTTTGGAAGTATTGGGTATGTATGTGGGCCTATTTATGGAGCAATCGGTTTATTAGGACTTGGAACAATGGGAGCAATTGGAGGGCTTGGTCTTGGAGCGATAATCAATATTATGCGAAATCCAAATTACTATCGGTTTGAGTGGGAAGTAATTCTTCCGACATTATTGATGGGAGGGATTATCGCCAAATTTTTGGCACGACAGATTCGCATTATTGTTGTAGAATATTTTATACTGATAGATAACCCAATAGATAGAAAACAATACACATATGATAGCTTAAAATTTCCCTTAGCTATTATTCCCATAATGATTGCCATTGGACATATTGTAGATAAATGGATAACTTTTATATATGATAGGGATCGTAATCGTATAAGTTCAATTTGGCATATCGGTTTTATCAATGAAATTATTGTCGATCTCACGTATTTCATATTAATAGGAATACTTTTGATGTGTGGGTGGCTTATAATTTTGAAAGTTAAAGAAAATAAGATATTACCTATCTTATTGATAATTATTAGTTTGTGGATGATATTTTCTCCTCTTCTCTGCTCTATAATATTACCCCGTCGGTCTTATATAGAGTATCAGTTACTATTAGGATGGGTAAACGGTGACGCTGGAGTTCATCTGGTAAAAGCGTTTATGTTATTAGGAGGTATTCTTTCGATTATTTCTAATCGAACAAAGAAGAAACTTCTTCAGTTTGGGTATAAACTGTTGTAGTGCAAGGTCGAGGCGGCGTTTCTTGTAGTTTAGGAGGCCGCGCCCGTCTCTCGCGGCTGAAACGCCGCGTTCGGCTCTATTAAATAAAGGAGATGGATTATATGCAAGTATCTGCATTACGAGGAAAAGTCATTGAAGAGATTGGACAAATCCCCGAAAGAAAATTGTCAGAAGTCTATACCTTACTTCATTTTTTTCGATTGGGGATAGAAACTGTCAATCGTCAGCCTCAAGACATTATGCGATTTGCCGGATGTTGGCAAGATATGTCGGACAGCGAGTTTGAGGAGTTTCTTCACGAGATTCAAGAACGCCGCCAACACGCTTTTTCAGGGAGAATGGCACGTGAAACCTTCATTAGTTGATACCGATATCTTGTCGTTATTTTTTAAAAAACATCCTCAGGTCACAGAGTGTTTTGATAACTATCTTGCCCAATATGGCACGATCAATTTCAGTATTATTACGTATTATGAAATCGTGAGCGGCTTAAAACATCGTGACGCCTATAATAGGCTCTCGCTATTTTTTGATTTTGCTGCGCGAAATACTGTGCTGCCACTGACAGAAGACGCGGTGAACATTGCAGGCGATCTATATGCCGAACTCTATAAAAACGGGACTCCACTGGATGATATTGACATTTTAATTGCAGGAATTGCGGTCGCGAATGATTTGAAACTCATTACGCATAATACCAAGCATTTTGAGAAAATTCATCAATTACAAATAGACGATTGGAGTCTATCCTCTCATCGAGAATGAACCGAACAATGCGCTTGCGCCGGACTTCGCAGAGGGCGCGGCGTTACGCCGCGCCAAAGCAGGCGTTGGCGTTCCTGATGTTGTCATTCGGGCTTGAGCGCATGGCGTTTATCGTTCAACCTCCATCACCACCCGCAGGCCGTAGCTGGCTTCGCGATTGTCGGGGCTGTCGAAATCGCGGAAGGCGCTACGGCAGCCTTTCGGCAGGATGTCCCACGCGCCGCCGCGCATCACGCGCAGCGATTCGTCGCCCCCCTCTTCCCAGACTAAGCCGTTGCGCGGCGCATCCTCATAGTCGGAATGCCAGGGATCGGCGCACCATTCCCACACATTGCCGTGCATGTCGTACAGGCCGAATCCGTTCGGCAGAAAGCTCCCGACCGGAGTGGTTTCGCCGCGATATTCTCCGGCTGGTTCGGAAGCGTAGGAATGCGTGGCGTCGTAATTCGCCAATTCAGCGGTGATGGCGCTGCCGAAATGGAACGGCGTGACGCTGCCGGCGCGGCAGGCATATTCCCATTCGGCTTCGCTCGGCAGGCGATATTGGCGGCTATGCCGGGCGGAGAGCTTTTCGCAGAATTGCAGCGCGTCTTCGAAGGAAATCATCTCCACTGGCCGCTGTTCGCCGCGAAATCTCGATGGATTCTCTCCCACGATCGCTTCCCATTGTGCCTGCGTGACCGGGTACTTGCCAAAGAAAAATGGCGGGACCGAGACACGATGCTGCGGCGTTTCGCGGTCGAAGCGTCCGGTTTCTTCCTCCGGCGATCCCATCAGAAAGCTTCCACCCGGAATCCAGACCATCTCCAGCGTCACGTCGAAGCCAAGTTCTTCGACATGCTGCCGCGACCGCGCTAACCGATTTTCTCGCAGAATTTCCTCGATATCCACGCCTTTGACGGCAAGCAGCAGGTAACGCAGCGCGTCTTTGTATTCCGGCTGAAACCCGACAATTTTCGCGTACAATCGCCGCGCAAGCGTCTTGTTGCCCTGTTGCAGCGCTAATCCGGCCTGCAAATAGCATTCCGCCAGCGAATGCTGATTTTTCGCATGGCGTAACTTCTGCTGCCAATCCTTGCGCTCTGGAAATTCATGCAGCAATTTCTGGTAAATGCCGATGGCTTCAGCCCAATTCTCCCCCTGTTCATGCTCTGCGGCGATGATAAGTTGCTGCGCTAATTTTTGTTTCCCGGTGGTGACGCTGGCGACGCCTTCGTCGTCCCCCATCTGGCGATAGAGCTTCAGGGCGACATCGAAGTTGCCTTTCTGCGCGGCGGTTTTCGCAATATCCAGCAGCAGCGATTGTTTCTTTTTCAGCGCCGTCACCTGATCAGGATCGATCTCCAAAATGCGATTATAGGCGCTCAGTTGGGCTTTTCCTTCCTGCATTTCGGCCAGCGCCAATAATGCGCCGATCAGTCCGGGCTGCGCGGAACGGGAATCGAAATGATAGGCTGGCTCTAACACGTCCACCGCTTTGGCAGGTTTGCCCTGACCGAGCAAGACTTGTCCTAACAATAGGCGAGAGCGGAAGTGATTCGGATTGACATGCAAGGCATTATGCAGCAGGCGTTCGGCTTCGGTAAGATTGCCCATTTTGTAGAAACCCTCGCCGCTGCGGTAGAGCGATTCTGCCAACGGTTCGAGGCTGTCTAACTCCGCTTTTACGCGGCGCAGCGGTTTTTCCGTTGAGACCCAGCGCCGCAGCAGCGGTACGGCAAACCGGAATTCGCCGTCAAGCGGGCGAAGCAAATCCCACCGAATCAGCGTTTCCGGCGCTAATTCCAGTTCCCGCAGAATCAAGCGCACTTTGCTGTGATGCAGAATGTCGGTCAGTTCGTCGAGGCCGATCAATTCGCGCTGCGATTCCGCCATCGCCGCCATGACCACGCGCTCCGCCGGAGGCAGGCCGTTCCAAATCCATTGAAACGCATTCGCGCCCTGTTCCAGTGTTTTCTCGATGGCTGCGTTCACGTCGTCGGCATAGACAATCGGCTGGCGGCTGCGAAGCGCAGGTGGCGGCGGTTCCACAACATGCGACGCGCGCGCTGCTTCCCAGATTTCGCTACAGAGCAGTTGTGTCAAATACGGATGTCCCTGCGTCCAGTACCAGACCCGCTCCACCGCTTCCGTGCCCCACATCAGGCTGCCATGATGCTCGGATTGACGGACGATGTCGAGGCAATCGTCCTGCGTCATCAGCGAGACTTTGCGCGAGGGAATCCCTTTGAACGTGGCCAGTGTGTCGGTGGATAACTCTTCCGGTCGCCGCCCAAGCACAAAGACGAATTGGATGCCTTTGGCCGTCCGCATCCACTTTTGCAGATACGGGAAAAACGTCTTGCCCGCCTGCTCGCGCTGAGGTTGATCGAGCACGTCGAATTCATCCAGGCATAAGACAAGCTGCTGCTGATTCAGCTTTTGACAGGCTGCCGGAAGGAACATTTCGGCGAAGAAGCGCACGTCCCGCTCGAACTGCTCGCGTTCCGGAAGATCGGCAGTCGTCGCGGCGGAAATTTTCTGCGCCATCTGATAGAGGACTTGTTCTAATGGCAGCGATGCGCGGTTTTGCAGGTCGAAATAGACGGCGCGGTAGGTATTGCCCGCGCTCAGTTGTTTTTGCAGGTGCAGCAGGACGGAGGTCTTGCCGATGCGTCTCTGGCCGAAGAGGACGATGGCGTTCGTTTCCGGATGTTGCAGCACCCGCAGAACTTCTCGAAGAATATCGGTGCGCCCGATAAATTTTTCCTGCCCGTGAACAGGGTTTCCGGCAATATAGGGATTGGAAAAATTCATAATTTCTGTTGGGTTGACTGACGATAATTATTTACGTTACTTAATCATCAAAATATAATTAAATTTACATACGTTAATTTGTCAAGTCGAATTTACGATAGAAGACAAAAATTCTGGACGAAAATCTGCTTGACAACATGCACAGCCCATTGAAATTGACTGGAAATACGTACATTCGAATTTTCTATTTCAACATAATGAGGGAGGCTGTTACACCAGTTCATTAATTTTTACGAGTCTTGAGGAGTGCCAACGCTTGCTTTGGCCGGTCGTTTTCTGGACATATTAACTCGCCAAAGCA
>CAZRSF010000095.1:0-19570 GCA_964602655.1 uncultured Candidatus Moduliflexus sp. | reverse complement strand
AACTGAGCGCAAACGCGCTGATGGACGACGTGACCTATACGGTGGAGGGCGATCATGCGGAAGATTTTCTTAAAATGCGGAGTCAGGCCATACACTCGAAATGTCAGGTCTTTGTGCGTCGGGCTCGTGACAATGCCAATCAGAATGGCGATGCCGCTGCTGTTGATATAACTGACATCCGTAAAATTCAGCACGAATTTTTGAATGCCTTCATCGGCGGTGGCATGAATCAACGAGTTGATGGCTTCATCGGAAAATGAGGTGACTTCCCCTTTTAAATCTACAATCGCGACCGTATCGAGTTTTCTAATAGTTGCCTTCAGGTTTTCAGCCATACATCCGCTCTCCTCAGTAAAAAAGACCCGATAAACACAGAGTTGCTCTCACCACAAGATGATTTCTACGATAAAGAAAAAGAGGAGAATGTCAAGAAAAAACTGCCGAGAGATGGATCGCGCCTTGCCATCAGCCTTCTTCGCAACGTTCTCCCAACATACGTTTGCCATGCTCATCAGAGAATGCGAAGCGGACGATCGTTGCAGTCAATTCCCGCTGCCGCGCACACGCCGCGAATAATTTCGGGAAACGTATCTGTCGGAATCGAACAGCCGGGGGCAAGGATAAATTGGTGATTGCCGCCGACGCGAATGGCATCGCGCGCCTGCGTCTGAAGCGCGGCCAGCGACGTTGAGGCAAACTCGGAATGATCGATCCCGCCCATCAATACGCCGCGATACGATTGACGCGCTTCGGCGAGCGACGGCCCGGCGGCGCGATCCGCCCAGCTAATCGCGTCAGCCGGATACGCCTGGACGACATCGTTGAAATAGAGCGCATTCCCGTGAATGTGCGCGATCACGATGGGCGCAAAGGCTTTGACCGCCTGAAAGAGTTTCAGATCATACGGTTTCATAAAGGTTTGATACTGTTCGTATGTCACATATTCCGCTGAGGCTGGGACGGAAATGAACACGCCATCCGCGCCATGTTCGACGACGCTGCGGCAGTAGGCGATCATGTTCTCCGTCACCACTTCAAGCGCGTGATGCAACGCCTTCGCGTCGTCGCGCATCAACTGCGGCGTATGTTCTTTCGCCAATGACCGCCGGACGATATTCCAGGGATTGAACACGGTATCAATGCATACGGTTTGATCGCCGATGTCTCTGGAAATAACATCCCAGGCAAAGAGCTGCTCCTGATATGGGCTGTCCTCAATCTCGAACCGATCCAATTTCATCAGGCTCTCCGGGCTGCTGCAATCGCTGACGCCCTCAGGAAACGGATACGGATAATCGCTCATCACTTTGAGCCAATCAAGATTATACGCCTTATAAAATCCGCACTGCGCGCGGGCAAAATCACGTCCTGATTCGTGCTGCAAGCCGAAATGATACCAGAGGGAAAATGGGGGGCGATCCACATCGTTCCCCGCAAAAACCGCCTCCATACGCTCGCGTTTCGTCATGGTTGCCATCGTATGTTCCTCCCAAGTGCATGTAGGACGAAATTTTTTTCGTCCACTCGTCCGCATGTTCATACGGCGCGTGTGTCGAAATACAATTTCGACATACAAGACTCCTATGAAGATGAATCGGATGGGGACAGCGCCTCGCGCAAAAAGCCCCAGGTATAGCTCGATAGCCCTAAAAAAACCACTGGCGACGTCAGGAGAAAACGTCCGAATAAGGGAGAATGCTGCTGAACAAGCCGCCTGCCGATGCCGACAAAGCGCAGCAACGGAATCAATGGAATCAAGATCGGCATCTTCACGAAGATTGAGCCGGTCATCTGTTCGCGCCGCCGAATCTGCGCCGAGCCTTTGCCTAATTCTACCTGATTGTGCAGAAAACGCCGCAATTCCGCGCGATTCTGATGTGCCACCTGAAACGCCGACGTGAAATAGACCCGCTCGCCGCGTTTCAGCAGCCGCCGCGTAAACAGCGTGTCGCTCCCTTTGATGATCGCCTCAAAATAGCCGTGCTCTTCGAACACTTCTTTTTTCAGCGCGACGTTGCACGTTGGCAGCAATCGCGCCTCGCCCTCACGGCGAGACGGCGTGAATTCATTGAACTCCACAATGTATTCCGCCGTGCCGATCACGCTGTTCGGCGTGCCATTCAGCACCGCGCCGCCAATGACGCGATAGCCCGATTCCTGCTGAAGGCGGAGAATCGTCTCGATCCAGCCCGGCTGCGGGACGCAATCCATATCGGTAAAGATAATAATGTCCCCTTGCGCTTCGCGCAGGCCGATATTTCGGGCTTCTCCCGGAAACGTCCGGCGAGGAAGCGTGATGAGCTTGACCGAGGGATATGTCCGGGCGATATACTCTGTGATGTCGTGTTCCTGAGAACTTTCCACCACGATCACTTCGAACAGCGCGGCGGCGGTCTGCTGAAAAATAGCCTGGAAACAGCCGTCAATATAACGACGCGAGCGATAGGACGGAATAATAATCGAGATGTTCGGCTTCATGTGTAAAATATCGCGAAAAAAGAATCATTCTGTCAAGAGAAAATCAAATTTTCGGAAAATGTATTTATTATTTGACACAAATCATACGCTGTATCTATCGTTTAAGACTCTTGCCAGCAGAAACGCAGTTGATCGCATCGTTGAAACCTGTTGATCTGAAACCTCTGGAACATGCAGTGCGTTATGAATGTATTATTCGATATGGTGCATCCGGCGGATGTGCATTTTTTCAAAGTGTGTATTCGCGCCTTGCTTCAACGCCAGGATGCGGTGTTGATTACCAGTCGTAAAAAAGATATTACGCTGGAATTGTTGAATGCCTTCGAATTGCCGCATGTGACGATCAGCGATAAAGGCGAGGGACGCATCGGGTTATTTGCTGAGTTAGTGCGACGCGATCTGGAATTATGGACAATCGCCAGATCGTTTCGACCGGATATTATTGTCAGTAATAACAGTCCGAGCGGCGCGCATATTGCGCGGGTATCGGGCTGTCCGTCGCTCGTGTTCGACGACACGGAAATTCATACCTTCAATCGGTATCTCTATTACCCATTCGTCACAGAGGTGCACTCGCCGCAATGTTATCGGTTTCGCATCGGGCGCAAACAACGATTGTATCCGGGGTATCATGCGCTGGCCTATCTTCACCCGCATCATTTTCAACCAGACCCCAATGTGTTGTTAAAAATCGGATTGCACCCCGATAGGCCGATGATCTTAGTGCGATTCGTGGAATGGGCGGCGATGCACGATCTTGGACAACAAAGCTTGAATACCGCAAAAAAGTTGTCGCTTATTCGCAGCCTCACGCAGTACGGCAGAGTGTTGATCAGTTCGGAATCCCCGTTAATGGAGGAATTAGAACCCTATCGCCTCCATCTGCCGATTCAGCATATTCATCATCTGCTCCCCTTCGTGAAGATCGTTATCGGCGACAGCGCCTCTATGAGTTCCGAAGCGGTCGTCTTAGGCACGCCGGCAGTCTATTGCGATCCGTTAGGACGCGGATATACGGATGAACAGGAAAAGAAGTACGGTTTATGTCATAATTTTCATACCAGCGATACCGATGCAATGATGGCGAAAATTCTTGAATTGCTCGCCTTAGAAACCCCCCGCGTTGCGTTTGCAGACGCTCACGCTCGCTTATTGAACGATAATATAGATGTCGCCGCATATCAATTACAGCAAATAGACCGATTGGTCGGCGCGCATAAACAAAGAAAGGAAAAGACGCATGGCTTTGGCGATGGTAGTGATTCCCACGTATAACGAACGCGACAATATCGAAACGCTGATTCGGACGATTTTTCAACAATACCCGGATTTTCATATCGCAATTGTGGATGATAATTCACCGGATGGCACAGGAGAGATTGTCGAACATCTGCGGGCAACGTTTCCGAACCTGCATATACGGCATCGCGCAAGCAAAGCGGGCTTAGGCACGGCGTATGTCGAGGGGTTTCGTTATGCGCTTTCCTGTGGCGCAGAGTTTATTTTCGAGATGGATGCCGATTTTTCGCACGATCCGTCGTCGTTAGGCGCGCTGTTCGCCGCCGCGCAGCAATATGATTTAGTCATCGGCAGCCGCTATCTTGAGGGCATTCGCGTCGAAGGCTGGCCGTTCCGGCGGCTGCTGCTCAGCAAATTCGCCAATATTTATACCGCCGCCTGCCTCGTGCTGCCGGTCTGGGATTTGACCGCCGGTTTTCGGTGCTACCGCCGGGAAGTGCTGGAAGGAATTGATTTGGATCAAGTGCATTCCGATGGCTATGCGTTTCAGATCGAAATGTTGTATTATACGATGCGGCACGGGTTTCATGTCACAGAAGTTCCCATCTTATTTCGCGAACGCATACACGGCGAATCCAAAATCTCGCGCCATGTCGTCAGAGAAGCCTTCTGGCTCGTTCTACGTTTGCATGCGCCGGTCATGACGATTCTGCGCCATCTCCATTATATCGCCGACAATTACGGCGAATTCGTCCGCAATCATCCCGCCACGCAGCCGCGCCGCGCATAATCCCTTTTTCAACTGTCAGACACCTTGAAGGTGTCTGGCAGTTTTTCTTCTTCCGTCCCCCTTGACAACGCAGATATTCGGTCAAATAACAAGAATCATATCGAATTGACCCACAACAACATCAATAACGCAAAGAAACAACCGAACACGTTGGTTCTTTGCCCATCATACAAGAGGGTATCATGATGACACTTCGGAAATTCAGCGTGTTGACATGTGTGCTGCTTGTCGCAGCGACATTATTTTTTGCGGCAGCGTCGTCCGCGCAGGACGAAAAAACCGCGTCGGCGAAGGCCACATTCGCGGGAGGCTGCTTCTGGTGCATGGAAGCCGCGTTCGATAAACTTGACGGCGTGCTCTCGACCACGTCGGGCTATACCGGCGGGCAGAAAGAACATCCCACGTATCAAGAAGTCTCGGCGGGAGAGACGGGGCATTCGGAGGCGGTGGAAGTCACATTCGATCCGCAAAAGGTCAGCTACGAGAAATTGTTAGAGGTCTTCTGGCGCAATATAGACCCGACCGTGAAAGATCAGCAATTCTGCGATATTGGCAATCAGTACCGCACCGCGATCTTTTATCATTCCGAGGAACAACAACGTCTGGCGGAAACGTCGAAAAAGAACGCTGAAGAACGCTTCGACGCGGTCTATGTCGAAATCGTTCCAGCCTCAACGTTTTATACTGCCGAGGAATATCATCAAGACTTTTATCGAAAGAATCCGGAGCGGTATCAAGCATATCGCGAAGGCTGCGGGCAGGATGAACGCCTGAAAGAGTTATGGCGCGACCGCAAATGAGACAATACCCAGAGGCGGGTCGCTGACCCGTCTCTGGCTTCAATTCAGTTTCAGATACGCCCCTTCCAGGAATTGACCCATTCCGGCGCAGCGACTTCAAGGCGTTTTTTCTTGAGATTTTCCCGCATGATCCAGCGAATATCCTTATCAGGCGATTGCAGCCAGCGTTCCATCATGCGTGTTCCTGCTTCCGGCAAGGCCGCCGCCGCGACGCTCCAACAATACGCCAATCCTTTCCGCAACGCGACAAAACCGTCATTTTTCCGATCCGAGACTGAAATAGCGGAGGCTGTTATTGTGTCGAGCAGTTCGAGCGTTTCAAGCGCCGCTTGCTTGTCTTTGAGCAATCTCGGTTCGCAAACCGCCGCGCATGCTGCCCGCTGCTCGAAGTCATTGCCGTTTGCCCATCGCGCCATTTCTGCCAGCAAGGTTGGCATGTCTCGGTCTCCGAAACGTTGCAGCGCCATCGCGACCGCTTCGCGTGTGCGCCAGCGCGGATCCGACGCCAATATTCGCAGCCGCGCAAATTGACTGGTATCGCCGTCAGTCAGAAGCTTACCTAATCCGAGCGCTCCGCAGAACGCCAAAAATTCCTGCGGCGAGTTTGTTGGAGCAGTGTCGGCAGTATAGCCAAGATAGCGTTCGAACAGTTCGCGCGTCCCCAAATCTGCGACCGCTTGCGCTAATTCGATGTTGCCTCGCGGCCCGGGCAAGCCCGATTCTTGCAGCAAAAACGCATCCCAGTCGTCAAGCGTCAGCAGTTTTTCGCGGTATATCTCCGATTTTTTCATAGGAATTGAAGGATCGCCCTGTCAGGGTTTTGTCCCCTGACAGGGCGATCCAAGACTCTCAGTATGTTCGATTTCTTCCGCTGGTACGTGAGGTTCTTCCCGTAATGTGTTGACCGATGCCAGATGAATGGTGACGCCGACGGCAATCGCGAACAAGGCGAGTTTGCCAATCAATACCGGCACGACGTACAGCGCAGAACATCCGATGGTCAGCCAGAGCAAGGCGATTGTCACGATTTTCGTCACGAGCGGAATGCCGCGCCCTTCGCGGTAATTTCTGATGTAGCTCCCGAACCATTTATGAGATAACAGCCAGCGATAAAAGCGTTCGGAACTTTTGGCGTAACAGGCGGCGGCCAGCAGCAAAAAGGGCGTGGTCGGAAGCAGCGGCAGAAAAATTCCCGCCACGCCAAGCCCGACGGCAACGCTGCCGATGACAATCAATATCGTATTTTTAAGAGAATGAAGCTGTTTCATCGTTTTTATGGTGTGCGGCGAAACTGTGTTTCGCCAGACATTACGCTCGCCGGAGGTTTGCGATCCGCTCGCGCAATTTGGTCTGATGCGTTCCTAAATCAACCAAACAGTACTCGCCGTTGACTTCAAGGATCGTCCCGCCGCCCAAACTGGTGAGAACTCGGTCGCCGGGACGCAGTTTCGCGGACAACTTCGGCGACGCAAGCGGCGGTTGTGCTGGCGCAGGCTTGCGGCGCGATGAATGCGGACGCGCCTCTGTCTGCGGCGGAGCGGCTGTTCCTTGTTGATGCGCGGCAAGATACTGCGTCCAACGCGGCGTCAAAATGTCGCCGAACTCCGTCGGCAGGCATAACTGCTGTTTGGCGCGAGTCAATCCGACATACGCCACGTTGATTTCATCGTGATCGGACGCTTGCTCGTTCTCGCCGATCTTCGCGAGATTGCCCGCCATATCGGCATGAAGATAGACGCGGTCGTATTCCTGCCCTTTCGCGGAATGGATCGTCGAAAGAATCACGCCGGAAGCGGTGTCGCTGTTGCGCTCTTGCTTCGCGATTTCGCCGAATTCGAAGACCACGCCAGGAAAATCCGGCGCGTATTTCTCGACGATTTCGATCATCCCTTGCATCTGAAAGTTATCGGTGTCTTCCGCATACCGTTCCAATTCGTCAAGATTTTTAAAGCTGCGAATCAGCGGGTCGCGGATGTTTCCGGCGCGTTCTTCTGCCAGCCAGTACACGTCAAGCGTTCTCAGCAGCAGCGGATACAAATCTTTCTCGAATCGAAACGGAATTTTGCGGGAACGCAAATCCATCGCGTTTTCGAATAACGCCACGTTCGTCCGGCTGAGCGCCGCGACCGTTTCGGATGGCGGCGCGGCCTTGATTTCCTGGCAGAGCGAAACGTTCGAAACGACACCCTGACTGCCGCCAATCCGAAAATGCGGCTCGCGTTTGGCTTCCTGAATAAATAGACTGACCAAATCCGCAATACCGCTGCCGAACCGGAAACTTTGCGAGAGTTCGAAGGTTTCGTCGCTATGAATTTTGCGCATCGCGTCAATCGCGTAGCGGAAGCTGTAAATCTGCTGATGCGAGTCGCCGACTAAAAAATGCGCTGCCGGTAGTGTTGCAGCGCGTCCAGCATAATCGGCGACAAATCCTGTGCTTCGTCAACAAGCAGCATGTCGTAGCGATTGAGCGCGGCCTGAAACGCGCCGGATTTATGGCTCATCTTCAGATAAAAATCATGCGGGCAATTTTTCTGTCCGGTATTCCAGGCGGTCGCCACGACGCGGCAGGCATCGAGAATCCGCGATTGATCGTGAGCAAACAGGTCTTGCGTTTGTTCGGAAAGGTATGTTGTAAACGGCGACACCGCGTGTTCCAGCACATCGTAGGGCGAATTGAGGAAATAGATCAGAAAATCGTGGCTCAACGTCGCTAACAGTTGTTCTTTTGCGCCGAACGCAAAGAGCATGTCCGCCGGGCTGAAATGGCCGAGCGTATCGCGCCAGCGGCTGCCTTCGGCGCGATACGCGAGGGAATGCACGGTCTGCGCGTCCACATGTTTCGGAAAGCTGCGTTTCGCCGCTTCCCGCGCATGACGGTTGAAGACGAGATACAAAATGCGTTGCTGCGGATAGGCGTTCGCCACGAGTTTCAGCGTCGTGGTTTTGCCGGTTCCGGCGCGGGCGTTAATCCTCGCGATGCGCCCGGCGGCGTCGCGAATGGCATGTTGTTCAGCGGTTGGCGTCATGGGATGGACAATAAGAATTTCAAGCGTGATCCGTTTTTATGCGTTGCCAGTCAATCCAATTTGTTAATAAAGGCAGGGTGAGCATCTCATCATTTTTCGCCCTGAAAGGGCGGCGGAATACAGCATAGGGTTTCAACCCTATGAAAAAATAACGTCATGGCGTTAAAACGCCATGCTGTATTCCGCCGCCCTTTCAGGGCGAATTCATCCGCCATTTCACACATACCTGATATTGATGTCGTTGCAGTCTTCGTCATTCAAGACGCCTTTCAACTGCGTCAGCAAGATGTGATAGACGCGCATGTCGAAAATTTCGGCTTCGCCGCCGGGCGTCACAGCAATCATATTCTGTACCGTATGGTCAGGATAGCTGAGCGTCACCTCAATGCGCCCGTCGGAAAATGTGATGACGTTTGTTTGCGTATTGTGCCAGAGCCGGTATTCTTTCCCCTGAATGCGTCCGGCAATATATTCGTTCTGTTCGTCGTTTTCGACAAAAAACCCATCGTCTTTACGGCTTTCCCAGGCGTCATGCGAATGATAATACCTCGGTTTATCGGCGTGCGGTTTGCCCTGTTCCACGCAATGAATCGCACAGACGCCGCACTCGTTGCACGAATCGGCCACATGCGCGATTTGCAGCGGTTTTTTGAGGCGGAATTCGCCGCCCGGAAGTGGCTTGATGTCGTAGCCGTCAAGTTGATGATTCTGATATGTCAGCGTCACTGGCGCGACATGATAGGCGAAATTCGCCAAATTCGGACAGACGGCAATGCAATTGCCGCAGCTCGCGCAATCGTACAGCGAGAGGCGCGACGCTGATTTTTTCGGGGCGCGTTTGTTTTTGGCATACGTATAGTGCGGGTCTTGCATCGTTTCTTCGAGCAGCGAATCCAAATTTCGTTCGGCGGCGGCGGCGAGAATATGATGATACAATTCCCGGAACGTGTGCGGCACAAGGAAACTCTCGCCAAACCGCTGATTATAGACTTTCAGCGTCTGCGTGACAATCAGAGCGTCGGTCGTCAGCAGTTCAAGGCTGTCGCTATTTTCTTTCAGCGCATTCACCACGCGGCGATGCAGATTGGCGAAGGTCTGCAATTGCTCTTCGACAATCGCAGAACGGCTATTGTCAGGCAGTTTTTGTCCTAATTTATGCACTTCGTCCCGCAATTTGATAAACACGTCGTTAATGGCGTCCACTTCATGCCGGAAGCGTTTCATCATAAAATCCGGAAGATTGATCGCGTCCACATCCTGCATCTTCTCGCAGAGACGTTCTATATAGGCGCGTCCTTTGGCATATCCCGGCGGTTTCAGCAGGTCGGTGCAGACCGTCACCGGCGCAAGATTCAGACTGGCGACATCCGCGAAATTGTGTTCATCCACTCCGGCTGAAAATGACATCGGGATATGCGCCTGAATATCGCCTAATGCCGCGCGCATTTTTTCTAAGAGATGCAGCGCAAGCACATGGAGCGGCTGCCCGGAAAGATACATGACCTCGTCGGCAAAATAGCGCTTATGATTTTTGACAACCAGCGTATTCGTCAGTTTCAATCCCAGCGTCTTGCCCATCGAACTGGCGGTGTGATGCATGCTGCGAATCACATCTACAGCCTGGTCGAAACGCAAGTCCTGCTTGAAGGCGTCGCGATCCAATTGGATGTCTTCGTAACCGAGCGTATCGCGGAGGAGGCTCGACACTTCATCCGGGCCTAACAGCGTCGGGTTCAATTTGACGACGACATTCAGCCGATGCTCTGTCAGCAGATGACTGACGATATTATCTATTTCGTCCGGCGGGCAGCCATGAAACGTGGAAAGCGTAATAGTCTCGATAATTTTCGGCTGATATTCCAGCGTCTTGAATCGGGCAAATTCGTCAGGGATTTCATTGCGGAGTTCGTCAATAACACCATGAGCGTTGGAGAGTTTTTGGATGTATTCGCGCATCCGTTTCGATTTGATCCCTTTGAAATCATAACCGATACTGAGATCGAAAATCGTGTGCGCATGGTGCCGCGTGAATTCTTCGCCGAACAGTTCCGACTGTTTGATCATTTCGATCACCATCCAGGCTTTTACATACTCGCGCAGCGACAGATTCAGCGGCAATTCCTGCGACCATTCGACATTGAAACCGATGGTTTCGGTATCTATGCACGGTCGGGGAATGCGAATGTCTTCAAGCATCTGCACGGTTTTCAATTCGAAGAACCGCGCTCCCGTCAGCCAGGCGGCGATGATATTCTGCGCTAATTGGGTATGCGGTCCAGCCGCTGGGCCAAACGGTGTTGACGCCGTTTGGCCCATGTATTGCGCGCTCAAATTCGCTCCGGGACAGCCAGTGTAAAATTTTTCGTCCGGCACGCCTAAAATCTTCCCGCAGCGTTTGAACTCCACAAAAACTCGCCTGATCAGATCGGAAAATGGCATCGGGTGAAAAGTGGCCATAATTGTGTCTCAAACCTCCCGCGTATCCGAAAAACCTGTCGTTCTTCGCATTACGCCGAACGTTTTACCTTTCCCGGAGCGCATACCCTCCAAGACGTTGAAATGATGGAATAAACACGAGTTGTTCCTGCGTAAACACTTCGAATTGCAACATGCCAAGATTATTTCCCACTGGAATACTGGTGATTGCAAAGGTCTGCTTGTCAATACGCGCCAATTCCGAACGAATATCCGTCGAACCAGCGCCTTCCGGCTTCGAATACATCGCGAGATACAGCGAATGCTCGTCTTCTGTCAGGTATTTTGCAAAATACCAGGCGCGATGTTCTATCTTCTGTTTGACCTCGCCGCTGATTTTGTCAAGAACGAGCAGTGATTTTTTTTGTGGATTCATCTCTTGAAACGCCAACACGAAATCATCGGTCAATCCCGTAAAACTGCTGCCGGAAGGATAATCGAACCGCCGCGCGCCGCTCTGTTTATCGAGCGCGCCTGTCATTGAATACAATGTGGTGTCATCCTGAGCGACAATATCGTTGATATTGTTCGAGGTTTCCCATATTCGTTGTTGATCCGGAATATGGAGTAATGTCACGCCTCCAGTGGATTTCGAAAAAATTTGCAGGTCTTTTTCGACGACATAGCGCGGAAATTCCTGGCTCTGCTGCTGCTCCCAAACCACATCGCCCGATAGACGATCAAGATAGGTCAGCGTGATATCAACCTCGTCATTCTGCTTCTCGCGAAACCGTCCGATAAGTAAGCCGCTATGCCATTGCGCGTAAGAGATGTCGGCGTCGCCGCCGATTTGCTTCGTCCAGAGCGTTCGACCGTTCATATCAAGCACGGACACCGCGCGTCCCGTATAGGCGGCAATGGTCTGCTCGTCGAACGTCACTTCGGCAAACGCGAGCGGCAGCGTCTGCTGCCAGAGGAGTTGACCTGAATCCGGGTCGAACCGCGCAATCACGGTGTCGCCGCGATTCTCCTGACGCGCGGCGATCACCGGCAATCGCTGATTTTCAGATTGCGGCTTCAGCACCATGCCAGCCAATTGCGTGTTGGTCCAGCGGATTGTTCCGGTTTTCATTTCCACGGCGAATACGGCGTCGGCAGTCGCCGCGATGCACACGTCGCCGCGATTGACGAATGAGGTCATTTCGGCCTCTGCTTTTTCAGGCGGGTACTCCCATGCGGGCTGCAAGACGATGTCGGGCGCGCTGCCGTAAAATGCTGCCAGAAGCGGCACAATAAATCCGTTGCGGAAATGATACGCGCCACCAGCGACCCCGGCGAACATCAGCGCGAGCAGCGTCCAGGCCAGGGCGGCCTTCAGGCGCGGGCGTTTCGTCACAACATACGTTCCGGCGAGGCGGTCGTGCCACCCCTGTTTCTTCGGCGCGAACAGCACGAACAGATACCCGATCAGCGGAAAAAGAAAGAGACACGACACCAGCAGATACGCAAAACGGATCAAAGCCGCGACCAATTCCGGTGTGTTCCCATGCGCATCAACCACGCGCAATCCCCAGAGTTTCTGCCCAAGCGTCCGGCCATAGCGCGCAATCGGCGCGATGAGATACCAGATCAGACAGATCGAACCGAGCAGTTCGGTCAACAACAACGGAAGGCCATAGCCGCTTTCATTCGGGAAGACCATCTTCAACAGATACGCGCACGTAAAGAACAGCGCCGCAAACATTGCAAAGATCATAATCATATCGCCGATTGATGCGACGCAGCGCGCGGCAAAACCGGCATATCCTTCGCCTTCGGCCAATTCCGAGGACAGCGGCGCGGCACCGGCCTGTTCCGCAAGGCAGCGTTGACAATACGGTTGATGGTCGCGTTCGGTATAACAGGCGTCGCAGAGGCCGACGCCGCATCCCGCGCACGTTCTGACCGCCGCCTGGCCGGAATGTTGATAACAGGGGATGAGCGTTGGCGCTGCCGCAGAAGATGGCCGGTTGTCTTTCAGCGCAAACAAACCTTGCTGCAATCCGGCTTCGATCATGGCGACGCGAAATTGATAATATTTCGGCAGCAGCGTTTTCAACTCCGCCTGTTCCGGTTGATCAGAGATGGCAGCCACCTGGCGCAAAAATTCCTGATACACTTGCTGAACGGGTTGTTTCTCCAAATGCGACACCCGCATATTCTCAGGAAAGATGAACGGGCTGGCATGCGCATTATCCACGCTGAGAAAACGATTGCCGCTGAAAAAGGCTGAAAAGGCAGTATAAAGAATCGTCCCATTTCCTTTGCTTATCATCAGCGCGGCATACGTATGTCGCGTCGGATGACGCATGATATGCTGGATGGTTGCCTGCGTCAAACTAACCTCTTCCAAATCGCACAGCGGCTCGAATCCTTCCTTCCGAAGCGCTTGCTCGGCGGCGGCGAATTGCGCGTGTCGGAGATTGGGGATTCGCGCCATGTCGGTCAGATGAAATTTCGGCGTTCTGCTGGTCATCATCGGCGACCAGAGCGCCGCGCCGCGCAATTTTCTCGTCCAATAAATCACGAACGCAAACGGCACGGTCAAAATCGCCGACAGCGCATTGTTTCGAACCAGTACGCGAGCAATTGCGCGAAAGGGAAACGCTGATAAATTCGTCAGAATCGTGACGGCTGCGCCCTTCTCCGGCGGCGTTGACACGTCTGCGTCGCACACCGCGCACGACAGGCGTGTATCGAGATTGTGGATTCCGCAATGAGGACAATACATACACATTGAGACCTCGCAGGTTTCACAAACCTGTGAGGTCTATTTCTCCAGCATCAAATAAACATCCCGAGAATGAAATGCAAGATAATCAACATAAACGACGCCGGATAGAGGAAAATATCCAACAGATTCAGCCAGACCGCCGCAATCAGCAGGAGAAACGAATAACCTTGAATTTTATTCAATACCGCCGCCGCTTTTTTCGGTAAAATAACCTTCAGCAGCCATGAGCCGTCTAACGGCGGGAACGGGATCAGATTGAACGCGCCGAGAAACAGGTTGATCGTCATGCCAAGATTCAGGATCGTCAACGTCACAAACCAGAACGGCTCGGCGGACACACCGTCAAGCGAGATGTCCGAAACGATGCCTACGCCGATTGGCGCAGGCGCGGCGGGATACAGTCGGGCGAAGACGACGGCCAAAATCAGATTCGCTTGAAAAAAGAGATAGGCCAGCGTGAAATTCGACAGCGGCCCGGCGATGGAAACCATGACTTGATCGCGTGGATGCTGGCGCAGTTGCGCCGGGTTGAACGGCACCGGCTTCGCCCAGCCGAACATTACCGACGCATGAGAGAGATGCAGCATCAGCGGAAACAGAATCGAACCGAACGGGTCAATATGCCGAAGCGGATTCAACGAAAGCCGACCGGCCAGCTTCGCAGTCTGATCGCCGCACCAATTGGCCGCCGCGCCGTGACAGACTTCGTGCGTCATCACAGAAAAAAAGAGCACGTACAACGATAAGCCGCCGTTCAGCCATTTCAGCATCTCCGGGTCATGCTTGACCGACGGATAGACCGCCCCGGCAATGATAGGCGCGATGCCCCAAAACAGTAACGCGAGCGCATTCATCATGATTTCTCCGAAGACATCATTGTTATCATTGTCTTAAACGCTTATGTACGCTATGGAAAGAAGAAATTCTTGTCAGTAAAAAAATCGCGAGAATTATAAATTTCAGTTGCAAAAAGACTTGACGGCATACGAAGTTGTCCATAGCAATAGATGAGAATCAATAAAAACATCCTTGCCGCGCTTATGAACTTGACATTTCCAGCGTCACCGCAATGAGTGACGTTGCTATTACAGCATTATTTATCACCATCGAATTGTGCTATTATTATTATGTGTTCATTTAATGAAAGGGGGTGAGCGTATGGGAAGAGGAGATGCTCGCACACGAAAGGGAAAAATTTTTCGGGGTTCCTACGGGAAAACACGTCCGGGAAAGAAAAGACCGCCAGTTCAACAACCGCAGCAACCACTACAGCCAGAAGTACAACCAGAACCACAGGCCGTACCGGTGGTTGAACAACCGCAAGAACCGCAAGCAGAATAACAGCAACGACTGATGGCCTGGATGATGAACCGAGTCCAGGCCGAGACCATCCTGAACACACGACAGAATAACCGTTGCATCAGACAGTGCAAGACTTTTTTCGGAGGCAGCAGCGTGGACGATTATTTAGTGCGCGGCGTCACGACGCATGACAATCTGCGAGGCATCGCGTGCGTGACAACGCACTTAGTGCAAGATGTTTGTCGGCAGCATGGCACGTCGCCGACGGCAACAGTGGCGCTTGGCCGGGCGTTGACCGCCGGGGCGTTATTAAGCGCCTTATTGAAAGGCGATCAACAGGTCGCGTTGAAATTCGAGGGAAACGGGCCGTTAAAAAAAATCCTGGTAGAAGCGGATAGTACCGGCAACGTGCGCGGGTATGTCGGTGTGCCTGAAATTGATCTCCCGCTGAAAAATGGCAAGATTGACGTGGCTGGGGCGATTGGTCACGCCGGCTTGTTGACCGTGACCAAAGATTTGCAGATGAAAGAGCCGTATAAGGGGATCGTACATCTCTACACCAGCGAAATTGCGGAAGATGTCGCCTTTTACCTCACCGAATCCGAGCAGATTCCTTCAGCGGTCGGCGTCAGCGTATTCTTAGAGCCGTCCGGCGACGTGGCGATTGCCGGAGGCTTTTTGATTCAATCGCTTCCACCGGCAAATGAACAGGTGCTTGCGTCGCTGATCCAACGGATCGAACAGATGCCGCCGCTTTCCGAATTTTTTCAGCAGCACCATACGCCGGAAGCGCTGTTGCATCGCTTATTTCAAGATATTCCGTTCGACACGTTCAAACAATACCCGATCAATTTTCAATGTACCTGCTCGAAACCTCGCATCGAACGCGCGCTGATTTCGTTAGGCTTAGAACAATTAGCCCAGATGGCTGCCCAAGAGGAACAGACCGACGTGGTGTGCGAATTCTGCCGCGCCCAATATCATTTTACCCGCCAGGAAATTTCGGACTTGCTGGCGACGATTCAATAGACGATATTGGGGGCAAAAAGTGGGGAACGCATGTGTGAGAACATATCTCATCATTGCAAAAAGGGGGAAATATGGACGACATCAGGACATGGTGGGAATGGTTGGATGATGACTGGAAACACATTTTCGGCGCAGCCGTCGGACGCGAAACGCCGGACCAACTGACCGATGACGAATTCCGCCGGATTGCCGCGTTAGATGAATTGCATTGCGGCGCAACCGCGATTACGAATTTGGAGCCGTTGCGTCATCTCCCGCATCTTCGCATTCTCGGATGTTTCGAGACGGCAATCACCGAATTAGACCCGCTCGCGCAACTGACCGAATTGGAAATCATCGGCTGCTCGGAAACGCAGATCAGCAGCTTAGAACCGTTGCGCCATTTATCATCCCTGAAAATTTTGAAATGTTACGCGACCTTTGTCGAAAGTCTGGAACCGCTTGAAGCGTTGCATCTCGAATTGTTGGATTGTTCCGGCACGCAAATCCCTTCCTTAGAGCCGCTGCGCCGAATGACCACGCTGCAAACGCTGTCGTGCGGCGGAAATGCTGCGATTACCTCCTTAGAACCGTTGCAAGGGCTGATGAACTTGCAAGAACTGGATTGCGGCTATACGCAGGTCAAAACGCTCGAGCCGTTGTACGGTTTGTCTAATTTACGCAAATTGTTTTGCAAAAAAACGCCGGTCAGTACGAACATCAAAGAAATCGAAGCCTTCAAACACGCTTGCCCCGATTGCAAGATTCAGGACGTGTGGTATGAATTCGCGTTGTAATTGCGCGGGAAGAGGAGTGCCAAAGCTTGCTTTGGCTGTCAAAGCGGAGCGTTGACACTCCTGAACAGCATGGCGTTTCTGATTCTCCATCACGGCGCGCTCGGCGATTTTCTTCTCACTTGGCCGGCGTTGCGCTGCTTGCGCTCACGGTTTCCCGACCAGCAATTTTTCGGCGTCGGACGCAGCGAATACATGCGATTAGCCGCTCGGCAAGGGTTGATTGACACATTTCGCGATATCGAATCCGCCGCCATGCTCGATTTCCTCTCAGGAATAGCGCTTCCGCCAGACATACCGCCGCTTTCCGGCGCAGCGCTCTGGCACTCTCGCGCCGAACCGATCACGCGCCTCCTGCAAGCGTCAACCGCGTTGCCGGTTGCCGCCATTCGCCCGTTTCCCGATATTCGCACTCACGTCGCGCAGTATTATTGCGACATCTTACGCCAAATATTTTCTTTCACGCCTCCGCCATTTCTATCAAACGGTTTTCCGCCGAAGATTCACCCAACCCGAACGTACGCCTTGATTCATCCCGGCAGTGGCAGCCGCGCCAAAAACTACGCGCCGTCTGTCTATCGCTCATTTGCAGACAGATTGTGTCAATACGGTTATCGCGATATTCGATTTGTTTTCGGGCCAGTAGAACGAGAACGCGGCGCGGAACAGGAATTTCGCGGCGAACGGATCGAATCGCCTGCAAACGTCGAGCGACTTGCCGATCTGTTAGAAGGCGCGTCATTGTATATCGGCAACGACTCCGGCGCCAGCCACCTCGCCGCCATTCTCGGCGTCCCGACACTTGCGTTATATAAAACCACCGATCCCGCCATCTGGGGCGTCATCGGTCAACATGCGACCTCCGCTCAAGCGCACGATGAACCAGCGGCGCTGGCAAAGGTCGAACAATGGCTTCAAGTCACCCGAATCAGCGTAGTAACACTCTATCCAAACGACTATTCCGCAAAGGCAATGGGATGACCTGGCAAGACATCCCCGATGTCTTCGGGCGAGCACTAATGACAATATGATACAAAGACCGCAAAAGAATTTTTGGTACTATCTCACAACGAAGAAGAGCAAAGAACAATACCAGGATCGCGGAAATATACTTTCGGAGATTGCTTCCAAAATCGGATTCGACTTTTCAGGAGAAGGTTACGATTTTCTCATCCCCGCGCACATCGCTCGGCGTTTTTACCACAGACATTGGAAGGCTCGGATGATGCGGCGCATGGCGGATAGCATGAGCGTCGCTGTCTTCTATTACGAGCATCTTGATCCACGCCCTAAACATCAACCCAATCTGATGATGTGGGTGTTCATGAGCTTCACCACGCGGTATTGGAATTTGCCCTGCTTTCGATTACGCCGAAATGAAGGCAACAAAGGGGTTTTGGAACAGGCGTGGCAGTATCACGAACCGGAAACCTATCGTACGATTGAGTTGAGTGTATCGCCTACGTTCGCTGCCCAGTATGTGCTGCAAGGAGAAAATGAGCAAGAGCTTTGCGTATTTTTCAGCCAGCAAGTGATTGAATTTCTTGAATGGCATCATCACCTGGAAATGGAATCAGACGGGAATGCGCTCATTATCGCGTTTCCTCTCAGAAAGCAACGCGCATTCGATTCTCCGAGCAAATTCTCCTCGATCATCTCATCATATCTTCAGGAAGGCTTCGAAGTCTTCAACCTCTTTTTAGGGAAAACCCATTTTTCCGCGTTGGAAGAGCAAGAGACGACTTTGCTCCAGGAAGTTGACATCGCCTTCGAAGAAGAGTTGATCAAGCCCACAGATTCGCGATCTATCGAAACCTTAATTCAAGCCTTGAACGACCCGGATCGAGACGTCTGCATACAAGCGATCATCGCATTGGCAGACAGACAGGATTCGCAGGCAGTCGCCCCTTTACTTAAATTGTTGCGGAAACAGGATACTCGGATACGGCAGGCAGTCATTCTGGCGTTAGGCGCTATTGGCGATCCCTGCGCTATTCCAGCGTTAATCGGTATGCTCAAACTCCCGCATACGATTTTTCGAGAGGTCTCGACTGAAGCGTTGGCTGCGATCGGGTCGGCTCATGCGCATATTAACGCATTGATTGCAGCACTCGAATACGGGACACCCGAACTTCGCAAACAGGTCGGCCAATCCCTCATTGAAATCGGTTCGGATGTAGAAGAGCCTGTCGCCAGATTTCTCACTCATCAACAAGCCGCCCTGCGAGAGCAAGCGGCAGAGATTTTACGGCGGATCGGTTCGCAACGCGCTCATACGCCTTGATTTCTCACGCTTGCTCTGGCGATATCCTTCCAGCGGACGTATTGGTCGTTCCATTTCATGTCGCCCGCATTTCGCACTGTTGACAAAAATGCGGCAAGCAATGGTGGCGGTCAAGGTGCAGCAAGCCTTGATAGATGTCAGCGCGACGGAGTTGCTTCGATGACAAGGCTCGTCCAGCGAGGAGATGCGCGGCGCGTCGAAATCGAATTTACGGTGTCCTGACTAATCTCATGCCGCGCGCGAAATTTCGATTGTCGCGCCAATCCCAGTGTCGGTCGGCGCAACGCAAAAACCAGGGGAGATTATTCAATGCTCCGCCCCGTGTTACACGGCGCGTCTCGTTGTCGTCGGCGATTCGCGCGCTGCCATCTATCGGATGCCCGATATACGTTTCATTCCAGGCGTCCGCGCACCATTCCCAGACGTTGCCGTGCATGTCGTACACGCCCCAGGCGTTCGGCTTGCGCTCGCCGATGGGGTGGGTTTGACCGTTGGCATTCTCCAAATACCATGCATATTCTTTGAGCCGGTTGGCGTCGCTGCCGAAAGAATAGGCGGTCTGCGATCCGGCGCGGCAGGCGTATTCCCATTCTGCCTCCGATGGCAGACGGAATACCCACCCCCTGCCCCTCCCAGGAGGGGAATTTTCTTGATTATCCCC
>CAZRSF010000094.1:0-19824 GCA_964602655.1 uncultured Candidatus Moduliflexus sp. | reverse complement strand
ATCGAATCTGCTGCGTAACATGAGTTACGAATGAGCGGCATCGTTGTTGTTCCCCTTCTTCAACGGCTGACAACTCCGTCGCGCCGCGCAATCGGCACACCCGCCGCCGCACTCTCCCGATATGTCTTTTTTCAGATGCCGGTACATCGAATACGCGGCATACGCCGCGATCAAAATCATGAACAGTATTGACCACATCTTGCCCTCCGATACGAATCAGAATTATGAATGACGAATTGATCAAAGAATAGTGTCCTGCGCGATGATTGTCAATGCAACAGCAGGAAAATACTCTCGCTGTGTTTTTCTTCCTCTCCAACTATGTTTATTTATTGACAGACATCCGAAACCATGTGATAATTCTGCATAAGATGTCGAACAGACGATGGATGTGCCATCAGGGGGATGTATGAAATCGAGCTTCTGGAATATTGTGTTGAGTATGTTGTTGCTGGGCATCGGCTTGAGCAGCCTGTTGGTCGGCGGGTGTCATCAAAATACCGTGAACGATGCGCCGTCGCAGCATCTGCCTGCGCCGCCGTTAAAACGGACATTTTTCGAATTTGCCGCCGTGACCCATTCGCTCGCAGATGTGTTTGCCGAACCGAATGCGTCATCGGAGCGGCTGACGCAATGCACCTTCGGCGATGTCGTCCGCATCGAAGACGAAACGGAATGGTGGTATGCCGTGAAAGTCGGCCCGGCGCCGGAACTGGCGGGTTGGATTCATAAAGCCGAACTCATCGTGCTTCGGGCTGATGCGATGTATTTGAAAGAACGAAAACTCACGACCATCACCATTCGGCAAATCAGCAGCGAGGTCTTGGTCTGGCCCAGTCAGACCATTCCGATTGCCATCGGCACGGAATTGCCGTTCATCGGCGAAACAGACGACTGGTATCTCGTGCGGCTGCCGAATAACGATGTCGGGAAGATTTCCCGCCTGGCCGTGCTTTCGACCCCGAAAGAGGAACGCCCGTTGATTCAGACTAAAAAGCAGACGCTTGCGGATTTGGAACACACCGAGGAGGACGACGAACAACGGCAGGAAATCATTGATACCGCCCAGCAATATCTCGGCAAAGTCTATGTCTGGGGCGGCACATCGCCGCGCGGGTTCGACTGTTCCGGCCTGACCTATTTTGTCTATCGCATGAATGGGATTGAATTGCCGCGCGTTTCTTCGCTGCAATATCGCGCAGCGCTTGGCAAAAAAATCAAGAAAGCGCATCTGCATGAAGCCGATCTCGTCTTTTTCGAAACGTATCGCCCCGGCCCGTCGCATGTCGGCATTTATATCGGCAATAACCAATTTATCCACGCCTCGCCGAAATACGGCGTCACCATCAGCAACCTCGATGATCCGTACTTCAAGAACCGGTATATCGGAGCAAAAACGGTACTGTTCTCGTCATTATAACCGACCTTACGCAGGCCGATTTAAGAAGCAACCATGGATTCCCATTCTGGGAGGGGGAAGGATGGGTTTGTTGTTAAGTATGGCTGAATGTAGGAGATGAACGCCGGGGCGCACCCCGGCGCAGAATGTCTGACAAGCTAAATCGAGACAGCGGCAGCCAAATCAATCTCCGCTCGAATCCGATCATACGGCACGAAAATATCAGTATTGCTCTGTTCGATCAAACCGGCTGCTTTGAGAATCCGAACATCGCGGGACACATTGTTATAATTTCTTTGGAGCAACTGGCTTAAACCGCGCACGGAGGTTTTTCCTTTTGCCCGTAAGGTATGAAGCAGCAGTAATCGGCGTTTCGAAAGGATATGAAACAGCGTCTCCGGCTCTAAAAAATAAAGCCGTTGTTCCGACTCGGCGATTTCATGCCGTTCCGCTCGGTGCCATGCGTCAATAAATTCCTGATTGACCTGCTCTTCGCTGGTGATGTCAACAACAATTTTTTTCATGAGATTCTCCTGAAGTCGTCAATATCTTGCTGAAAATCAGCAATTAAAGTTTCGACATCATGAAACCGGTAAGGTTCTTCTTTGTCTCCAATATGCCGATGATCGCCCTTTCCGCTTTCATTATCATATCGCACAAGGCATTTCCCCATTGCATCGCCATAAAACAACCGATATTTCAATCTGTGAGGGCGTTCGGATGACTTCGCAGGCAATTTCCAAATAACCATCTCACGAATCGCACCGTCTGGATAAATTAGCTTTGCTTGATATATCAATGTTGCTTTTGCCATATCAAACGCCCCTATTTTTTCTTGATCGGCGGCTGCGGAATCGGCGTGGTCATGCTTTTCTTGACGCGGAGCTTGATGACGTTATTTTTCAGCCGTTCGTCCACCATGTCGCGGAATTCGGCGAACTGGTCGTTGAAGACGTTGATCTGCGCCATCACCTTCCCCATCGGATCGCTCTGATCCACCGCGCCGAGCGATTTGTTGCGCTGAAACGTTTTGCGAATATACGTCAAACGCTCGGTTTCTTCCTTCGTCATCCAGCCTGACAATTCCTTGAAGCGGAGCAGATTGAATTCCGCGCCGGTCGTCAACAACTGCGATTCGTCGGAATAGTGATCCATCACGACCTGCTTGACTTCGTCGTCGTTCATGATCGGCAGGATTTTTTCCGTCATTTTGTTCATGTTTCGATACGAGCCTTGCAGCAGGAACGGCGGCTCTTTGCGGTACGCTTCGTCCTGCGTGGCGGAGTAGATGTACTGCTTATTGACTTGCAGGACGATGCCCTGAATTTTCAGCAGTTTTTCGAAGACGCTGACGAATTCCCGCGTCTCTTCCAGCGCGTATTTGGCCTCGAAATTCGCGCCTTCGTAGCTGCCAGTTCGGGCGATTTTGATCATCTCGTACACGTCCTGCTGGCTGCGGGTGACGAGCTTGCTCAAGACCGGGTTCGAGGTGAGGCAGTTTTCGAGATACGACAGTTCGAACATGTCTTCGCTGCCGCCGATGATGTCGCCGAGATTGTAGGTGTCGGCGCGGTTCGCGAGCATGTCCGGCACGCGGAATTTTTCGCCGCTTTCGGTGTAGGGGTTGCCCGCCATGACGACGCAGACCTTCTTGCCGCGCAAATCATACGTGCGCGTTCGTCCGCGATAGACGCCTTCGATTTTGCGCTGCGCGTCGCAAAGCGAGATGAATTTCTGCAAAAATTCGGGGTTCGTGTGCTGAATGTCGTCCACATACAACATGACGTTGTTCCCCATTTCAAGGGCGAGATTGAGCTTTTCGATTTCTTCGCGGGCGGTGGCGTTCGGGGCTTCCGCCGGATCGAGTGACGCGACGCGGTGGCCGATGGCCGGGCCGTTGATTTTCATGAAAATCAGGCCGAGCCGGTTGGCGATGTATTCCATCAGCGTCGTTTTGCCGTAGCCTGGGGGCGAAATCAGGAGCAGCAAGCCCATCAAATCGGTGCGCTTGCCTTCGCCATACGCGCCGATCTGCTTGGCAAGATTCGCGCCGATCAGCGGCAGATAGACCTTATCAATCAGCTTGTTGCGGACGAACGTCGTCAAGACGCGGGGCTTGAATTCCGAGAGCCGCATTTCCGCCTGTTTCGTCTCCACGAGATCGCGCTTGATCTGCTGGTAGGCGCGATATTCCGGCACGATGACGCGGTGAAATTCGTCGGATTCCAGCAGAAATTCGCTCAAATCCATCGGCAGCGTATTGTCGCGCATTTTCGGATGCTGCCCGATCAGGCCGCTGACGACGCATTTCGTGTCCACCGGCTTGACCGATTTGCTGTTGACGCCGCCTTGCAGAATCACCGTCACGGCTTCTAACAGGAAATTCGGGTCATGCTTGCCGGACTGCGACGCCGCGTAAAATTCGAGCCAATCCTGAATGATTGCCAATTTGCTCGCGAGGTCGTTTTCCACCGATTTCAGGAGTTCGGCGAACTGCGCGTCGGCCTTGTTCAGCGTCAAAAACTCCTTGAAGCCTTTGCAGATGTCGAAGGCGTCGTTATCCACCGGAAAGCCGTCGAGATTCTGCTGCAAATGCTCGACAAGAAAATCGGGCGTCTGGCGCAGATATTTCGGGTCGGTTTCCCAGCGCAACTGGCCGAAAAAGCTCTCGATCAACGTCTGCAACTGCTGCGCGTATTTCTGATGCGAGGCGAATTCGCCGTTTCCATTCGAAATGGCGCGAAGCTGGCCTAAAGAGCGGATTTTGTGGCGCAGCATTTCGCGTTCGTCGCTTTGGGGCGCGAATTGCCAGAAAATCTTGCCGTAGGCGCGAATCGCGGGATGAAAGCGGAGCGTTCCGGCCTGCTGAAACACCGGAAAAATCGTGGTCAAAATCGTGGCGCAATCCTTGTCATGCACGCCCTTTTCATAGCCTTCGTCGAAAAACGGCGTCATGAATTCCCGCACCGCGTCGTAGAGTTTGCCCGGTTCGGCGACGAGCGCGGGCAAATCTTTCTGCCGCGCTGTCAGGAATTTGAACGCGAGATATTCGGAGCGGTAAATCCGCTCGGTTTCGCTGATGAGGTCTTGCGCCCAGAAGCGTTTGGTGGCCTGAAACGCCTCGCTGGTCATCTGCTCGAAAAACTCCGTGCCGGTGAGATGGAAAAACATCAGGCCGTCGCGCTGCACGGTTGTCAGTCCGAACGCCTGCCGGTTCACGGTGAACTGGAAGCTGCCGAGCGTAATCACGTCGCCGCCGCCCGCATAGAGGTCAATCTGGTCTTTCAACTGCCGGATGCCGTCCTGCTGGGCGCTTTTCAGGCGGCTCGCCACGTCTTCGGCCTTGACGCTGTCGCCGAGTTCCTGCAACTGCTGGATGATTTCGCGTACTTTCAAGACCATGCGATCCGCCGCGAAATAGCCGTTGATCTCGTCAATCGTCTTGAACGTGCTGAGCCGGTTCGCGATGCCGGTCAAGATGCGGTTCGCCGAGCCGAGCAACTGCGTCGTCTTTTTGTTCAAGCCCTCTTCAAGCTGGATTTTTTTCGTGTTAAAGGTGCTGTAAATCTCTTCGCGCTTGGCGGATAGCTTTTCAAGGTATTCGTCGAAATCGGAAAAGCGGCTTTCCAATTCCTCGATCTGTACCATCGTTTTCGTCAGAAGTTCCTCGCATTTCGCGGGCGTGACCGCCTGATCCAAAAAGTTCGCGACGGTCTGATTGATCAGCTTGAACTGCGCCGTGAATTCCAGCGCGACTTCGCCCGATTGCAGGGCTTTGCGCTGTTTGGCGAAGAGCGCTTTGGACTGGTTCAGCCGCGCATAGACGGTCGAGAGGTTTTCGATGATGCTGGCGGTCTGGGTCGCGTCTTCGATTTTCAGCGTGTTGACGAGTTCGGTCAGCAGGTCGAGGCTCTGATTCAGGCCGTTCAGCGCGTCGCCGACCGCCTGCGTCTCCGCCGTCTTTTTGATCGTCGGAATCTGCGCCTCAATCTCGTCTAACGATTTGTTGAAGGGGACAAGCGCGTCGTCCCGCAGCAGAAAGCCGACGCAATCTGTGGAAATCCGGTCGTAATTTTCCGCCACTTCGGTTTCGATGCGTTCGACGCGCTTCAAATCCACGTAACGCAGGTCTTTCAGCGTGATGATTTCGCCGCGCCGCAGTTGTAATTGCGCCAACGCGCCGACGAATTTTTCCACGCTGTCATATTGCAGCGTCGCCACCGAACTGATCAAGTCCGCCGTCGCTTTTTCGGCCTCTTTCAGGCGCTCTTCAGTGCTTTTGCGAATCTGCACGACTTTGTCGTACTCGTCAATCGCGGCCTTGGCGGTGGATTGAATTTCGACGAGCGCGGAGCGCGGATCGAAGACTTCGCGGCTGTCGAGCCAGTAGAACATGTCGAGCGCGGAGGTGACTTTGCGGACGATTTCGTGATACAGGCCGAGATAAATATGCTCGGTGCGAATCAGGTTATAAATCGAGCGCATTTCCGAAATGCCGCGCACAAGCTCGCTGTTGCCGACTCGCGCCATGTAGTTATTCTGGTCAATCGCGACGACCGTCATGTCGGCTACGAATGGCGTCTGCCAGACCTGAATCGCGTGGCTTTTCTGCGCTTCCTGTCCGGCTTTGAAAAAGACCATTTTGCCGTCGTCGTAAATCGTGAAGCCGTGACAGGTAATCGGGCTTTCGACCTTTTTGTTGATCAAATTGTACTGCAACAGGATGTATTCGCCCGTGATGTCGTGGTAAAAGACATACAAAAAATCTTCGCCGTTCGGCGAGCGCACCATGCGGAGGAAGCGCATCCCATCGGTCTGGACGTTGAACGCCTTGTAGCCTTCGTTTTGCAGAAAATAGCCGCCGGGGAAAATCAGGCCGTCGTCGTCCGGCAGGCGGATCGCGGCGCGGTGAATCTCGTCCACGCGGGTCGCGACGCCGAGCTTTTCGTCGAAAATGATGTAGCGGTATTGCTGCTCCTGATACGGCAGGATTTTTAGCAGGATAATCGAGCCGAGAATGGCGTAAAAGACCTCCGCGTCCTCCAATTTTTGCAGCGCGTTGTCCACCGGTTCGGTATAAATCCCTTCGCCGCTTTCGGTGTTGTTTTCGACTTTGACGGTCAAATCGCCGCCGACGGTTTCGACGAAGACGCGGTCTTGAATCGAAACGTGGGGATGCGTGCCATAGACGAAATTGTCGCGCGTCGCCCGCGTCCATTCGAAATCATGCTGCGGCGGATAGCTGAACTCCCGCTCCGAGCGGTTATCCGCATATTTCAGGCTGTTATCCTCGCCGATATGCCATTTGAACGCCTTGAGTTCCGCGCCTTCGCCGATATGGAACAGCATCAGCAGGCTCGCGCCTTTGCGGTAAAACGTGGCGAAACGGGTATCTTTGTAATAGGCGTATTGATTGCGGAAATCTTTGATGAATTGCGGGTCGTTCAGAAAATCGCCGTCTATATCTTCGAAACGGTCGTCTTTCATCTCATAGACGCTGAACACGTCCGACACCAGCGTCTCTTTTTTCAGGCCGAGAAAGACGTTGTAGCCGAAAATCAGGCGGTTGCCGATGGCGATCATGTCGCGGGGCAGGCAGTTGTTCTGCGTCACGATGCGGTCGGAACGCAACGCCTGATTCGCTAACGCGCCGAAGACCTCCTTGCGGCGCTCGTTGATTTTGCCCATGCGGTCGAACAAGTCGGCGCTGAGCGCGGTCAGCCGCTTGCGAATAATCTCATACGAGCCGCCTTCCATCTTCTCGTCGGCGGCCTGCGGCGCGTCTGTTTGCGTGGTGTCCATCGGTTTTTCCGGCGTGTTGTCCATGAGTGACCTCCTTATATGTTCATCCTGAAATCACGCAGGGGTTGAAACCCCCGCCTGTATTCCGTCGCCCTTTCAGGGCGGAAGGCTGCCGCGAAGCGGCGAGGGAATACAGCCAGATGTTTCAACATCTGGGAGAGGAAATGCACCGAATCGAATGTAAAATTCTGTCGTTCAAGAGGCGCGTTATGCGCGTGGCGCGACAAAAAGTTTGCTGCGCAGAACGATAGAAAAGGCGCAGGAAGATGTCAAGCAGAAGGTGAACGAAAACCGGAAAATTCTGGAAAGACTCTTTGTCTGTGAAATTACGCGAACAAACTGATTACTGGCTTCATAAGATGCTTTTCCCTTGACTTTCTTATTTTCATTCTATTTCATAATCTCATCTCTCCCCGTTATATTGATAGATCAAAAAAACACAGAAGTTACCAAATTTTTATTCATTTAAGGAATATACGATGTGGAAATGTGACAAACTTCATCATTGGCTATCAAATTTAACGACTCAATCCCAAGACACACGCTATAGGCATCAGTTGCTCAAAGAAGATTTGACCCGTCGTGCCGAAATTCTTGAGGAACTCAAGTTTTTGGTTCGACAAGCGCATGAAGATGCTCGACGTCATTTTCGCGGATTTCTTGCAAATTCTCTTGATTACTTAGAAAATTCGTCACTTCCTGATTTAGCCAAAGGATATCCGGAATGTTTTCCTTTGCATACGCTGAAAGGCTATTTCGGTGAAATTTTCGCAGGATTAGTCGCTGAAAATTTCTCACCGTTTGGCATCGCTGACTGGATTGTTCCGGCGTTTCTCTTTCGGTTTCACAATGTCGCTTTCGACGAGTTCGAAAGGATGCAAGACTGCGGTCAAAACAATAGAGCGATTGTAGGAAGAACTGGCAATGATTGTGTGGCTTTCCAACTTGATGAAGAAGGACGAATCAAACGTAGTTTAATCTGTGAGGCCAAATGCACCAAAGCTCATGATTCTCACTTGATCGTAGAGGCTCATCAGCAGATTAGCGATCCAGGCTTACGACCTTTCAGTATTCGGCAATTTATTGAAATATTAGAGGACAGACCACCTGATGACCATACGTGTACCTGGATTGCTGCGCTGGAAGGATTGAGATTTGGTGATGCCAATCAAAACTATGAACGCTGTGATCTGGTCAGTTATGTTCATAGCCAACTTCCGGTAAAAAATCCCACATGGGTTCCTCAAGATACCCCTCATATTAATTATACAGGACAACGCCGACTTGAAGTTGTAGAAATTCACCTACATGAGGTTGAGCAATTGGTCTCTGACGTGTATGGCAAATTCGCCGATAACCCTTCTATCCCATCACGTTCTTCAGAAAATGCCCAGCCACCTATAAGAATTGTAGAATTAGTTAAAACTATTCGAGAAGAGTTTGCAGAAAAATTTCCGAGACCAATTGCCCGACTATATAGTCAGCATAACAAACTTCGCTCAGGACAACCAGGACTACAAAGTTGGAATCAGGAAGAGTTTGAGGCGCGTTTAGACGATGCCGTGAGATTGTTAGAAGCGGCTTTTTTAGAAAGAAAAGCTCTGCAAACTGATACATGGCGTAACGGAGTGCGACGTACAGGCGAATTATTAGAGTGGTTAGCCCATATCGAGATGAACCTGAATAGATTACCATTGGGAATGTTGTCGGCGGCAGCTTATCAATTGGCAGGCTATCCGGCGCGAGCCAGCGGCATATTGCGTGAACACAAACGTGACGATAAGAATTCTAAAATTCTGAATGCGTTGTTACAAGCAGATTTTCAGAGAATGTGTCAGGAATTATCGAGGTATTGGGGAAGTATAACTGTTGAAAATATGTCGGGTTTTGATTTCTCAGAAACATCGTTATCTTTGCATAATTTTCAGTACATGGTTGTCAAAGAAACTGCAAGCGCTTTAGGGGTCTTATGCGCCGCTATACGATGGGGCGATGAACCACGGTTAGAACAGGCGATTGAAAAACTTTCCGATGTAAGCAAGATGCTTCTGCATGGAAAGGATTTTTATTCATGGCTGTTAGCGAAATTATGTACAGAAATCATGAAGACTTACGTTACAAGTTCGCTCAGATTTCATGTAGCAGAATTGTTTTCTGGATTGAACGAAATCGGTCAACAAGCACTTGAAAACTATTTAAGGTTAGCCTATAAACATTGTAACGCATTGGCGTGGCCTTCACAAATTTGTGGAATTAACAAGCTTAAAGAACAGCAATCTTTTTCATTGTGTACTCCCACCGGTTCAGGCAAAACTACTGTTGCTGAATTAGCCATTTTGCAAAGTTTGTTCCCAATAGTCGAAACAGATGTCTCTGAATCGGAGAATATAGACTTCGTTCTCCCTGACTTCTTTCCTGAAACGTTTTTTGATGAATTACAGCAGATGGCGCAAGATTCCCATGCCCCACTTGCTATCTATTTAGTGCCATCTCGCGCTCTTGCTGCTGAAGTAGAATACAAATTATCCCATAGTCTGGGACGTTGCCGCGCAGGTATCATTGTGACCGGCCTGTATGGAGGAACGGATTGGGGGCCAACTGATGTTTGGTTAACAGGACAAGGACCAACCGTTCTTATCTGTACCTACGAGAAAGCAGAAGCGTTAGTGCGGTTTTTGGGCAATGGATTCAGACAAAGAATAGCACTTATTGTCGTTGATGAAGCGCACTCCGTAGATTTTGGGGTCAGGCAAGATGGTTCTCAGGAATTGATCAATTTGCAAAAAGCTGAAAGCCGCGCTTTACGCTTGGAATCACTTGGGATGCGGCTACTTACGCATTTACCAGAAGCTCAGAGCCGTGTGATCGCCCTCTCAGCAGTTGCTTCGGGAATAGAACATGCTCTGGCAGGTTGGGTCAGCGGTCAAACCGACGCGACCGCAGCAAAAACTTCGTATCGAAGTACCCGCCAATTGATTGGTCGCCTTCAGTGTTTGCGTAACAGGGGATTCTCGATACGTTACGATTTACTTGATAAAGCAAACCTCCAATTCGAAAGAGACAGCGAAGATACCCCATACATTCCGAATCCCTTTCCCCCGCATCCGCCAGCTCCCGATTTTGAAAATAAAGGCCCAGAAAAGAAACTGAGGCCTTATTTGCTCTGGGCGGCGATGCATTTAGCCAAACCGGATGAACAGGGACAACCGCATGCGGTACTGATTTCAATAACTCAGGGGATTAATGGATATATTGAGGATTTTCTGACCTTATTAGAGCGGGTTTGGGACACAACAGACAAACCAACATTTTTTTATCATCCTACGAATTCTCGCCAGAAAAGAATTTGGGAGAATTGTTTACGCTCTTGTGAAGATTACTTTACGAGAGATTCGTATGAATATCGTTTACTCAAACGAGGCATTATCGTTCATCATGGAAACATGCCAGGTTTAATGGCGCGGTTATTAGTCGAAGCGATGCGAGAGCAAATTGCCCACATTGTGTTAGCGACTTCGACTCTCTCCGAAGGTGTGAATTTGCCTTTTGAAACCGTCCTTATTCCAAGTTTAAAGCGAAGTAGAGAACCTCTCACCATCCGTGAGTTTGGGAACTTAGTTGGTCGGGCAGGACGGCCTGGATTTGGCACGGAAGGTCGTAGTTTGGCTTTAGTTGAACCCCAATCCAGACAGGAGCAAGCGTATCTTGAGTTAGTCAATCAACTAAAAGCACAAAGTGAGGTCACGGATAATGCTCAAAGTCCATTAGCGCAGCTAATCAACAGATTATACAAGCAATGGCATCATATTTCCGGTTCAACTCAACTGCAAGAATTCTTAGCATGGCTGGAAGAAACAGCCCCGTTAGACTCGCAGGATGATTCTGACAACGAGACTCAAACAAATTTAATCGAGACCCTTGACGCATTGGATAGTATTCTGTTAGCGGCCATTGTAGAGGTAGAACAGATTGCCGGTCAGGAAGATTTATCATTGGATGATTTGGAAGAACAGTTGCGCCGAATTTGGCAACACAGTTACGCCCGATATGCCAGTCAGGAACAGGCTCATTTAGAGAACATTTTTATTTACCGGGGACGAGCGTTAAAAGCCAAGATTTATCCTGATTTGGATAAACGCAAGCGACTCTATAAAACAAGCCTGCCGCCTCGTTCCGGGGAGAAATTGTCAATGCTGTATCCAACAATTAAGCAACACCTTGAAACGGGTAAAGAATACGTAATATGGGATAGATTCAAACGCTTTGACTATATCCAAACCATTGTTGCACAACTTGAAACATTGGAAAAATTCACAATAGAACCGCATAAAGAGGGATGGCAGAATGTGTTGCGCTGGTGGTTCTATAGTGACCGTTTTCCTTGGGGAACTACGCCGCCGCCATCGCATAAGGACATTTCAAAGTGGTATGCCTATGTGAATCGCAATTTTTTGTATCGGTTTAATTGGGGTGTAGGGAGTATTATCGCTCTGGCAATAGAAGATGCCCATAAAGATATCCTACCAACGATAGAAAATTGGTCCGAAATCGGTTTGCCTTGGATTGTGTTTTGGTTAAAAGAGCTTGTGACTTGGGGAACGTTAGAACCGGTGGCCGCATACTTACTTGCTCGCAGAATCGAATTAACCCGCGTTGACGCTGAAAGAACTGCTAATAGATATTATGAGGAACAACGCGATATTCAAAATTCAGACGAACTTCTCAATCCAGTAGCCATCAGAAAATGGGCGCAAGAATTGCCTGGTTATATTGAACGTCAACATGTTACTTCTGAATCGAAACTCCCTGATTCAATATCTGTGACGTTACTCAGAGATTTTAGTAAAGCCTCTCAACAAACGTGGCGAGTTATCCCGGTAGAAACAGAATCAACACTACTATGGTATGATCCGGTAGGCTTTTCTTTGGCAAGGTGTGAAAAATTTGAAGATTGGAAATCAGACTATCTTGATACTTATGATTTTATGCTAAATACTACCGAAAAGATTGTCTTACCAAAATGTTATGTTTAGAAAGAAGATTAAACAAATTCGCTTGTTAGAGGCGATTGCTCAGTTAGTCCAGCGAGAAACATCTGTAAAATCGTCACGGAGCATTCGCGAACTACGGGGATTGGGCAAAGACGTCTGGAATAATCTCGATGCGCAGGAATACATCAATCAGCATCGAGCGTCATGGGAATAACAAGCGATTTATAAGGAGGATGTGTATTTATGAAAACGCTGGCGATTGAAATTCCAGAAGACATTCTGTTCGAATTAAAAATCCCGAAACAACGCTGGGGGATTGAATTGCGGAAAGAGCTTGCGTTGCAACTGTATCGGGAAAATTTGCTGCCGTTCGGTCATGCGCGTCGGCTGGCAGGCATGACGAAAATCGAGTTCCATTATCTGTTAGGTGAACGGCAGATTCCGCGCCACTATGATCTTGAAGATTATGAAACCGATGTAGAAAATCTTGAACGGTGGGGAGAAAAGCCATGATTATTTCCAATTCGACTCCCCTGATTAATTTTGCGGCCATTCGCCGCCTGGATATTCTGGAACAACTTTTTGGAAAAATTCATATTCCGAAAGCGGTCGAACAAGAATTACTGGAAAAAGGCCGAGAGTATCCAAGCGCAGCCGAACTCAAGGCTCGGTGGTTTCAACATGACATTTGGATCGAACTTTTAGAAGTTCAGGATATGAAATCATGCAGACTCTTAAAAATGCAGGTGGATAATGGCGAAGCAGAAGCTATCGCCCTTGCATTGGAACACCATCCACAATGGTTGCTTCTTGACGAAGCGGAGGGGCGAGCCATTGCGACATCGTATGGAATACCGATCATCGGGTCTATCGGCTGTCTGATTGAGGCCAAAAAACGTCACATCATTTCGGCGATGAAACCGCTGTTAGATGCGATGCAACGCGACGCTCGATTTTGGATACACGCCAAACTGTATGAACGCATCCTTCAGGATCATCATGAATGATGAAGAGGGAGAAGAAGCTCAAAGAACAGGAGAGCGGTCGAACGTATAATCTTGTCGGCCAAACGCCGTATCACGAAACGCGCAACGCCTGCGCCGGATTGATGAGCGCGGCATTGGCTGGAAGATAGGGGGCTGGTTGACTTTTTGTGGGTGGCGTGTTCATTTTATACATACAGGAAGGAGATGACCTATGCAAACGATTCAAATTGCCTTACCGGAATTTGTCCGCATCAATCCGCGCGAAATCCAATTGATTCTCGCTGCCAAACTCTACGAGCAGGGAACGCTTTCTATCGGGCAGGCGGCGGCGGTCGCAGGCTACTCCAAACGGACGTTCATGGAAGTGCTTGGCGATTACGGTGTCTCTGTCTTCAATTATGCGCCGGACGACCTCGCGGAGGATGTCGCCAATGCCTGACGTGGTTTGCAATGAACAGACACGATATTTTTCGAAGGAGGAATCGCAGCATGACGGTCTTAAAACAGGATGTGTTATCAGTAATTTCTCATCTTCCGGATCGCATTGATCTCGACGCGCTTATTCGGCAATTTCAGCAGCTTGAGCATACGCAGGAGACGAACAAGATCATCAGCCGACCGCCACGCTCATTTTTACAGGTTGCGCAACGATATGCCGGGTGCATCAAAGACGCTGCGCTTGATCTTGCCACCAACCCCCGCTATATGGAGGGCTATGGCGAATGAGGGATGCTGCGATAATTGATACGGGGCCATTGGTCGCGTTTCTGAGCGAACGCGACGACGCCCACGCATGGACGCTTGCCCAGATGACAGACATGGCCTATTCGCTCCTGACGTGTGAAGCCGTTCTTTCAGAAGCGTGTTTCCTGCTCAATAGACGACATGCTTCACAGTTGATGCGAAAATATGCGAATGTTCCGATGTCGTTTGCTGATGCATGTCTTGTCCGTATGGCAGAATTATACGACGATAGCGCGATCTTGACGCTCGATTCGGATTTTCATATTTATCGCAAACACGGGCGGCAGCCGCTTGAAACGATTATGCCGGTCGAATAGAACATGCCATCGCCCCGCGATCCGAAACGCGCAACGCCTGCGCCGGGCTGATGAGCGCGAAATCGGCTGCCGCTTGACACCTTCATTTGGAAAGAGCCGCATGGAAGTAAGCGCGTCTTTCTGACCAGCATATATTTTATGCCGACTTCGGCGCATACGCTGTACTGGCGAATGTCGCATCGAACATATCAGGAATGGCGTGGGCATCTTCAGGTTCGAGCGCGCCTGCATATAAATCCGCAATCGGAAAACAGAGACCGTCATCATGCCATCGAAACGCCAGTTGTCGTATTTTCTCTCATAATTTACAAAAAGAAAGATTGACATAAATTGCATAACGTTTTTTTATTGGGACGATGTGATGACATCACGCAGGCATGAATTGATGGTTCGAACAAGGCTTGGCGTCCTTGCGCATGGCGCAAGAGACGCTTTGTCAGGAGGGTGAACGCGATGCAACGGGTGATACGGATTCGATATGGTTTCGCTTGCGCGCTGATTGCGGCGATTCTGCTTTGGGGGGCGGCGTGTCGGAAAGAAGAACCGAAGAAACCGTCGCGCTGGGATGCGAAGCAGGAACAAACGACCGGGCAGAAGGCGACGGAAAAACAAGCGCTGGCAGGAGGCACATTCAATAAATTTTTTCCGCAGGCCAGCGAAGGCTTCAAAATAATTTATACACAGGAAAAACAAGGGTTTGCCGAAGCGAAACTGGAAGACGCGAGCGGCAAAGAAGTGGCGACATTGTCCATCTTCGACACGATCAGCAATCCTGAAGCTGCGGACAAATACAAACAAGCCGCTGAAAAATTGCAAGAGTACCCGATGGTCGCCGTCGGCGATAATGGCACCGCGCTGTTGATCGCCAATCGTTTGCAGGTGCAAGTTCGCTCGAAGGATGCCACGTTCGACGCAAACGCCCGGCAAGCATGGCTGCAAAAATTCGATCTGAAAGGCTTATCCGGCGTGGCGACGCCATAATCAGGAACATCTGACACTCGACAAGGGAGGTATGATATGAGTAACGTAAAGCCGTTTTATGAGATTATTGATGAATTGCCTACTGATGGCCTGACGATCAAAACGCTGCGCGCCCTGGATTTCGTCGCGCCCGGTCAGTGGGAGAATTTAGTCGGGTTTACCAATACCATCCGCAAAGTCAGCGGCGAAAGCGACGAGCGCCTGGTGCAAAAAATCGGCGACCGCGCCATCGCGTTGTTCAACGACAAAGCGCAAGGCTATCAACGCGCATTGTGGCTGTATCAGACGGTTGACAACGTGGATAGCGCGCTGGCAAAAGCGGCGTTAGCGAGTAAAATCGGCGAAAAGATTCGACTGTTATCGTTTCTGAATAAACTGACGCCCTCCGCCGATACGACGCAGACCGTTGACGTGAGTTTGAAGTTGGTCGCCGAAGTCGCTGGATTTTGCCTCGTGAACGGCATTCCGGGGGACAGCGTGGCGGATTTCGTCCGTTCTCTCGCTGATTACAGCGGCGAAGCGATGATGCGGATGGCAGCGCTGCTTGCCATTGACGGATTGATTCCGTTAGGGCCTGATTTCGTTGGAAAAGTCGCCGAACGTCTCGACGGCATGCAACCGAAGGAATTGGAAAAAAACAAAATGTTCCAGCAGATCAACGAATACATCCCCGGCGGCGATTCGTCGCAAAAATTGGGATTCGTCACGAAAAGCTTCACCGCCGTCAGCGGGTGGATGGGCGATTTCATGCGAGACCACGAGATGACGGTGGAGAAGGTGTTGAGCGGTCTCAGCCGGTTCGTGGAATTATCGGACAGCAAATTGGATTACGTCGCCGCGTTTCTCGACATGACGACGAATTATTATGAACATACCGGCACGCAGACGATTGCGCGACGGTTGATCGAGCGCGCCGTCAACGAAATTTGACAACGCCTCATATCGGTCATTCCTCAAACCTGTCAGACACCTGAAAGGTATCTGACAGGTCAATTGCGCGGGAGGCGCATATTATGGGTATCTTATCGTGGATTCTTTTAGGTTTGATTGCTGGCGCATTAGCAAAATACATCATGCCGGGCAAAGATTCGGGCGGATTCATCGTGACAACGCTGTTAGGCATCGTCGGCGCGTTTGTCGGCGGGGCGATCAGTTCGTTTCTCGGCATCGGCAGCTTCACGGGCTGGAATATCAAAAGCATGGTGATTGCTGTCATCGGCGCGGTAGTCGTTCTGGCTATCTGGCGGAAGGTCAAAAAATAGCACGTGAGATAAAGCCCCGTCAGGGTTACGAACCCTGACGGGGCTGAGAACAAACCATTCTTCAATGTTTACGACGGTGTTTTTCTGGCAATCATAATCATGCTGAGCGGAATGCCAGCGTTCGCTTTTTCTTGCTTCCGATGGCCTGCGGAAATATCGCGCGGATGCTCCGAAAACTCCTCAAGCGTCAAGCCGTTCCCGATCATCGCCATGATCACGGCGGACACCGTATGCACGAACCAATACTGCGTTTTGGCCTCGTAGTCCGTCCCGCCGACATAATCTAAGCTGCTGTTTTCAATAAGAGGTTCATCCCTGAAATACGGTTCGATGATTTGCAACCGATCTTCCGTCTGGCGATGATCGAACGGAAGCATCTCGGAAAACGGATGAATTTCATGGATCAGGACGATGCCATGCTCACGCAGCGCCATTGCAATCACACGAAAAAATCCGGTCAGGTCGGGAATCCAACCGAGACACCCTGCCGTCAAATAGACAAGATCGAACGAATTCGCGAGATTGTCCGGCAATTCATAGACATCAGCGCGGATGAATTCGCACGTAATGCCGCATTTCTGCGCCCGTTCATTCGCCTCAGCAATCGCTTCATCGCTGATGTCCACTCCGACGCAGCGGCCTGCCCCCATATTTTTCAAGGAAAGGAGTTCGCGCCCATTATTACAGCAGAGATGCAGCACATCTTTTCCGCTGATTCCGATCTTATCAAGGACGCTCAGTATTTCCGGCTCGGTCTGATAAATATAGTTAGGCCGGGCAAAGTGTCGGTCGAGGTCGTCTTTTGCGGCAGCCTGATGTTTGGGCATCGCCTCATTCCAGGCGGCGCGATTGCTTTCGGTATAATGTTTGATGTCGTGCATAACGATTTTAGAGGATATCTGTAATGACAGAAGAATAGGCGTCAGACACTTTTGAAAGTGTCTGACGCCTTCTCAATAACATTCTGGTTACAGGTAACTGGGTTGCGCTTTTTTCAAGCAGGTTTACTGCGCCGCATCCTGAAAAAATTTCACTGGATCGTAGCAGTATTGGTCGAGTTGCGCTGTCGTTTTACTGCTGAAACTGGCGGCGAGGCCATCCTGGATGGAATTCCGGATTTCCAAATGAAGAAATGTCTCATTCGTTTCTTTGAGATGGCCAGGATTATACCACTTTGCGATTCGTCCTAATTGGGTGCTGACGTCAACACGATCTCCGGCGTTGACCCGCGCGTCTTTCAGGTTCGCGTACACAGCGTAAAAGGGCGTATGCTGCGGCGGATCATGCTTGACGATAATGGTTTTCGGCGAGCGATACGAAACGCGCACTACTTCGCCGGGACTGATGGCAAAGACAGGTTCGTCAGGCGTGGCTCGCAAGTCAACGCCGGCATGACGATGGAACTCGTACTGCATTTCTTTCGTCCAGACGCCATACGGAGTGACAACCCGCGCTGTCAACTCCTGAATACGCATTCTCTGCTCGCCGTCGAATGGCGATAATAGAACGCTGGCGGTCAGCGACGAGACATCTTGCGCCATCGGCAGCAAAAAGATTGCGGCAATCAGCAACAAGACGTAAATCAGCCGTCCATGTCGCGTTTTCCGCGCCGTTCCCTGTTGCAGCGACTGAATTCGGTCGCGAATCGTTTTATACTGGCTGCTGAACGCCGGAAGCAATTTCATCCCGTCATCCCCGAACAAATTCAATTTCACGACAACCAACAGGCTGTAGCCATACGAAGACGGCGACATGCGGCAGGTGGCAACAGCAAGCTGATCGCAAATTCGCTCGCGCGCGGCATGAATCCGATGATTTGCGCACCAGACGACCGGATGAAAAAAATAGACGATTTGCAGCAAATTTTGCAGCAAAATCCAGAGCGTGTCGCAACGTTTGATATGCGCGATTTCATGGGCAATCACGGCGTTGATGGATTCCTGCGCCTGCAAGCGGATGAGCGAGTCGGGAAGATAAATCACCGGTCGTCGCAGCCCGAACGTAAAGGGTGTCAGCAAACGATCCGACGCCACCAAACGAATCGAGCGTCGCAGGCCGAATTGATGGCGAAATTCCTCTGCGATTCGTCGCAGTTCCGGCTGCGTGATCGGAGACGCCTGTCGAATATAGCGGCGATATTTGAGCCATTGCCGGAGATACGCGGCAGCGCACAAGGACGCGCCAGCGCCCCATAGCAATAATATCGCACCCGCCCAGGGAATCGGCTGAACGGCAGCGTCTGCTTCGCGCAGATACGCAGATGCGCCGCCCGCATCGCTGTTGTCAGCGGAAAATCGCGCGCCGTTGGCAGTGATAAACGTGGCGTTCGAGGCGTGATGAAATGATTCGGCCAACCGTTGATATAGCGGCGTGGCAGCGAGATAATCGAACAACATTCGCCCGCTGACCGGACTTGAGAGGTTCGGCGGCAAGATTAAGCGGATGAGCAGAATCGTCCATAAGCCGAGATGCCAGTAAGGCGACCAGGTTTTCATCATTCTGGCCGCGATCAAAATCACAAGACAGAGAATCGTGGAATACGCCAATTCCCGACCCAACAATGGCAAGATAGACGATCCTGCCGCGTCAAGCAGCGTCATCACCCCGGTAGCCATACGTAATCGTTATTTGACCTCTTGTTGTTGCAATAATTGTTCTAATTCGTGAATTTCGTCCTGACTGATCGCCTGGCTTTTGGTAAACATCGCCACGACTGTGCTGGCGTCGGTTTCTAATACGCGATCCGCAAAAAATTGGATAAATCTGGCGAGTCCGGCAGGTCGCGAAATCAGCGGCGTATAGACGAACACGCCATGAAACGTATCCCGTTGCAGCAAGCCCTTCGCCACCATGCGATCCATCATCGTCTTGGTCGTCGTATATGCCCAGCCATACGTCAGATGAAGTTGATCGTGCGCTTCCCGTACAGTTTGTTCGCCCCCTTTCCAAAGGACGCGTAAAATATCATATTCCGCTCGCGATAATTCCGGTAATCCGACGTTCTTTTTTGCCATAGTAACTCCTTCTTTCTCATTGATTGGTACGAATATGTAGTATGGATACGATAGAAGAATATATCGTGGTCAGTGTCAAGTTTTTTGATCGGCATTTTCCCGAAATATCTATTGACATAATCTGCTTGCGTGCGCTGTGGCTGCTTATGTACCGCGAACGTCCTCGTTCGCCGGAGGCGTCTTACTGATGTCAGAGCGTTTTTCACGCGCCGCGTCAGTGTATGTTCGAAACGATCATACATCGTATGACGAAACTGTTGTTTCGTCAAGGGCGAAACAACCGTTTCGCCCTCGTCGAAACTTCAGTTTCGACGTACAACGCAATATG
>CAZRSF010000093.1:0-19875 GCA_964602655.1 uncultured Candidatus Moduliflexus sp. | reverse complement strand
AGCAGGAGGCAGGCGTTGTGACCGCCGAAGCCGAACGAGTTCGACATCGCCGCGTTCACGGTCAGATTCCGCGCCTGATTCGGCACGTAATCCAGATCGCATTCCGGGTCTGGCGTGGTGTAGTTAATCGTCGGATGCACGATGTCATTTTTCACCGACAATGCCGTCGCAATCAATTCGATGGCGCCAGCCGCGCCGAGGCAATGGCCGATCATGGATTTGGTCGAACTGATCGCCAATTTGTAGGCATGTTCGCCGAACACGTTTTTGATCGCCAGTGTTTCGAACTTATCGTTGAACGGCGTGGATGTGCCGTGCGCGTTGATGTAATTAATAGCATCCGGCGTCAGGCCGGCATCCGCCACCGCATTTTTCATGCAACGGGCGACGCCTTTGGCTTCCGGATCGGGCGACGTGATGTGATACCCGTCGCCAGTGGTGGAATAGCCGATGAGTTCGGCGTAAATATTCGCGCCGCGCGCCAACGCGTGTTCCAATTCTTCCAGAATCAGAATGCCGCTGCCTTCGCCGATGACGAAACCGTCGCGGTCTTTCTCGAACGGACGACTTGCGCGGGATGGATCATCGTTGCGCGTGGAAAGGGCTTTCATATTGGCGAATCCGGCCATCGCTAATTCGGTCACGGTCGCTTCCGAACCGCCCGCCAGCATCATATCCATCTCGCCGCGCTGAATCCAGCGCAAGGCTTCGCCGACTGCATGAGAACCGGAAGCGCACGCCGTCGCCAACGCAAAATTCGCGCCTTGCAGCCCGTAACGAATCGAAACATGACCGGCAGCCATGTTGATAATTTCCATCGGAATGAAGAACGGAGAGACGCGGCCAGCGCCTTTTTCCATCAGCGTTTGATGCTGATCTTCAAGCGTATGCAGCCCGCCCATGCCAGAACCGATTGCCACGCCGAAGCGGGTTTTATCCACCGCATTCAGATCGATGCGAGAATCGTTCATCGCCATGTCAGCCGCAGCAATCGCATATTGCACGAACGGATCCATGCGCCGGGCTTCTTTTTTATCAATATACTGCGTCGGCTCGAACTCTTTCAACTCCCCGGCGACTTGCGAGGACAGATTGCTCGGATCGAACGCTTTGACGCGATCTGTGCCGGAAACGCCAGCCTGCGCATTTTTCCAGAACACATCCAGGTTATTTCCGATAGCATTGACCGTCCCCATGCCAGTAATCACTACACGTTTTTTCATAATATTGCTCATATATGCTGAAACAGCATGTGCATGGCACTTCCATTCGAAGCGTCACGCACATGCGTGCAATCAATTCGATAATCATGCGAAACGTCTGCGGGAACGACTAACTGTGGGATTCGATATATTTGATGGCGTCATTGACGGTTTTGATTTGCTCGGCGTCTTCGTCGGGAATTTCGATATCGAAGGCTTCTTCCAAAGCCATCACCAATTCGACCGTATCTAAGGAATCTGCGCCAAGATCGTCAATAAACGAGGCCTCCGGGGTTACTTCTTCCACATCAACGCCTAACTGTTCCGCCACAATTTCCCGCACTTTCTGTAAATCAACAGCCATGATAATTTCTCCCATGTACATGTAGGACGAAATTTTTTTTCGTCCACTCGCCCGCATATTCATACGGCGCGCGTGTCGAAATGCAATTTCGACATACAAGACTCCTTATGTGTTATTGTCTGTGTGAGCATCGAAACACACTGTTTCAATGCGATTGTATGATGACATTGTAAAGACGCCCCGCCGGGACGCCTTTGTGAAACAAAAATGAATCTTACCACTTAATCAACGTTGACGCCCAGGTCAATCCCGCGCCGAACGCCACCGCCAACACCGTATCGCCATCTTGAATTTTGCCGACGTGACGCGCTTTATCGAATGCGGTCGGCACGGTCGCGGCAGAGGAATTGCCATAGTAATCAATCGTCACCATGACTTTTTCCATCGGAAGGCGTAATTTTTTGGCAATGGCTTCCATAATGCGGATATTGGCCTGATGGGGCACAACCAAACTCACGTCATTCACGGTTAAACCGTTATGTTCCAGCGCGACATGGCTGGCATCTACCATCGCCTTGACGGCGAGCTTGAACAGTTCGTTCCCTTTCATGTGGACGTAGTGCATGCCTTGATGCAGGGTATCATGGCTGGACGGGTTCAGCGAACCGCCGCCGGGAATGTAGAGTTTATCGCCCTGACTTCCGTCTGAAAACAGATGCACGGATTTCACGACATGTTCTTCGTCATGTTCGTCCGTCGCTTGCAATAACATCGCGCCTGCGCCGTCGGAAAAGAGGATGCAGGTGTCGCGGTTCGTCCAGTCCACCACTTTCGAAAACATGTCCGCGCCGATAACCAACACTTTTTTATACATGCCGCTGCGAATAAACTGGTCGCCGATAGCCAACGCATAGAGGAATCCGCTGCACGCCGCCGCCACGTCGAACGCGACGGCCTTGTAGGCGCCTAATTTATGTTGAACGATACAGGCCGTCGAAGGCATCGGCATATCTGGGGTGACGGTGCCGAGGACAATCAAGTCAATGTCCATCGGATCGACCATGGCGTCTTTTAACGCCCGTTCTGCCGCGCCAAACGCTAAATGTGACACAGGAACATCGTCATGGGCAATGCGTCGTTCTTTAATGCCGGTGCGCTCGCGAATCCACGCGTCGCTGGTATCCACCATCATCTCAAGGTCAAAATTGGTTACGATTTTATCCGGCACATACGAGCCAGTTCCTATAATCTTCGATCTGAACATATTGTATTGAAAGTTTGCGCTAAAGAAGAGAGATGCCGCTTTCGCTGTCATGCCAACTGACATGTCCTCTCTTTACGCATCATTTACGTTCGAGCTGATTGTGAGTAATGATGATTATCATGCCTCCATCGCAAAAAACATCTATTCTTCATAGCGAAATTCATGCCAACAAACTGAATTGCCTTCATTCGAAGGGAAAGAGAGAAAATGTTTGACAAAACATTCTCGCCGGACAAAAGAAACCGACGAAATACCTATCACGGCGACAGGCGAACTGTCTGATTTCGGACAGAGTCTTTTTATGCAATATTCCTTATTGACAGGCATTCTACAAACGTGTGTCTAAAAAACAACAGGTGTGTCGAATAATAGACAGAATGCGCGATGTTCAAGAAAATATGTCGTTACGACAATTGACAACGTTTAAAATCGGCGGAAATGCCCGTTATTTTATCGAAGTCGGAACGGTCGCCGATATCGAAACGGCCTTGCGTTTTGCCCGCGAACAGAGGTTGAACACGCTTATTTTAGGCGGCGGCAGCAACATGCTCGTCAGCGATCACGGTTTCGACGGTCTGGTGATACAAATTCATCTGACCGGGCTGGCGATTCAGGCTGAAGACGATCATGATGCGCTGCTGAACGCCGCAGCCGGAGAGCGTTGGGACGATGTGGTCGCGCGATGCGTCGAGGCGGGCTTGTGGGGCATAGAGAATCTCTCGCTGATTCCCGGCAGCGCTGGCGCGTTAGCGGTGCAGAACGTCGGCGCGTATGGTCAGGAAGCAAGCGACGTCATCGAATCGCTCGACGTGTATGAGATGGCGACTGGCAGGCGTTTCGAGATGAAGAACGAAACATGCGGATTCGGCTACCGTACAAGCATTTTTAACACGACTCATGCCGGACGCTACCTGATTCTCGGCGTGACGCTCCGGCTGAAAAAACAGGGCGAGCCGAATTTGAGGTATCGCGATGTGGCCGCGTATTTCGCAGGCAAAGAACCGCCGACGCTGGCAGGCGTCCGCGAAGCGGTCATCGCGATTCGCAACGCCAAACTGCCTGATCCTGATATGATCGGAAATGCGGGATCATTTTTCAAAAACCTGACGCTTGACGCCGCCGCATTTCGCCGAATGCTCGACCATGTTCGCCGCCATTTCGGTAATGAAATGGCCTACAAAATCGAAGCGCATTGCCGCGTTTCCACCGAACAAGTCAAAGTCCCGACCGCGCTGCTGCTCGATGTCTGCGGATTGAAAGGCTTGCAAATCGGCGGGGCAGCGCTGTATGAAAAGCATCCGCTGATTGTGGTCAACGCCAGCGGCAACGCGACGGCAGATGACGTATTGCGCTTGATGCGAACCGTCCGGCAGACCGTCTATGCCAGAACCAGCCTTGAAATCACGCCAGAGCCGAATCTGATCGGCTTTACGCCGGAAGAATTACAACCGTATTTTGCGTTGTAGCCGTGGGAATTGTAAATTGTTTGAGCACTCTCAAGCCAGGATAATAAGCTTTCCATATCTGTATTTCATAAAAATCTTGTCCATCCAATCCATCATCAGAAAGCGTATCCAATCCTCGAAAAAGCGCTCTAACTGTGTATATTCCAGGTTCGACGCTGAAATGAGCTTGAGGCTCGCCAGTACATTCATCTATCTTAATTATGCCAGATGTGACAAGTGGGGCTTCGATGATATGTTGCCATCGCCCCCAGGCAATGTGAGGTTCTGAATTCCATATTTCCACTTCTACTGGAACTTCCATATTTCTTACAGGACAAATGACCACAACACCGTCTTCGATTTTCGCTCGATTTGTAACATCCTCATCAATCCAATCTTCTGGAAAGGTTGTTTTTGCCTGATCTGCGACATAGAATTGATAATAATCGGCAAATATCGTCAGTCGGCATCGATGTCGAGGTGTATTCATGCCCTTATTTTCCTTGTTTTTCTTCTATTGGAGACGTAAAGAGTACCAACAATTTTTTTGCTGAAACTCCTATCAGTAAAAGCAATATTGTACACGTAATTATCGGAAAAGTCGCTCCCGTTCGCTCAAGAATTTTGCCGTGACACCACCAGAGATCAAGCCCGTAATACGGCAGCCACGCATTCGCTTCGCCTGTATTTCCCAATAAATCCACGCCGGAAAGCGGCAATCCGCCGGGACGAAACAGATCGAGAACGCCATGCTTGATCAGCCAAAGATGCCCGAGCAGATGCGGCAAGAGCGGCGTCGCTCGCAACGCTTGCCCGATTTCGGACTGTTTGACGGCGGCGTCAGCTATCGGCAGCGTGTATTGAATGCGCCAGTAATACGAATGGTAATTGACCGCCACGCCGACGATTTGCTGCGTTGCGCCGAACAGGAGCAAAAGCAGAGTCATGAAATGCACACATCGTTTTTTCCAGAGAGAGAACGATTGGTCGAATAACGCTCCGGCGATCAGCATCCAAAACGGCAGCGTCGGCGTGAGATAACGCGGGCCGTAGTAGAGTTCGTTCGTGGTGAACGGATAAAAGAGAAAAAATGTCACGATAACGCCGAGCGCGATCCAGACGGCAAAGGCGCGATTTCGCCGATAAAACGGCGCGAAGGCCGGAATTGCCAGCAAAATGACCGGCGAATAGAGAAAGATGCTTCCTTCCAGTCCCCACAAATTTTGTTCGAAATTATAGAGAATAGATGGAAAATGCGAGGTAAATTCGTTGCCGTAACCGGTGTTCAGGAGATTACCGAAGCGCGCGAAATCATACCACCCGACTACGCCGCCGCCAATGACGGCGAACGGCAGCACAAACAGCGCCGCCGATTTCAGCCGCTTTTTCCAATGTTGAGCGCACAGCAGATAGGCAACAAAAACGGGCAGCACAATCGCTGCCGTGACTTTGACTGTGAATGTCAGCCCGAAGACGATTCCCGCCAACAGCAGGCGAGATGGCTTCCGCTCATACAGAAAATACGCCGTCGCTAACAGACCGCAGGTCAGCAGCGGCTCGCTGAAATCCAATTGCGCGTACATCCACGCCTGCGTGCCGAGTCCGTACAGCAGAACGCAGATCAACGCCACGCGGCGCGAATAGCCGATTTTCAGGCAGAAGCGGAAGAGAACGACGCAGGTCAACGCCGAAATGAACGGCTGACCGAGCAGTGTCGTAAACATGGTGATGCGGTCGTATTGCGCAGAAAGCGAGGGAATCAGCTTCGTCGCAACGTGGCCGACGAGATAAAACGGAATGTTATACAGCGAATGTCCGATGCCGTACTGCGCGTAGAATTTGCCATCCGCGCCGAATTTGCCCCAGGGAACTTTCTGAATGGCAACGGTGCGGTTCAACAATATCTGGCGCGTCACGTCATACGTCGTCGTGCCAACGCCGCCGTAGCCGTGTCCGCCCATTGACAAGATGTAAAGCGCGAAAAAAAAGAGAAACAGCCAATATTCGGTCGAGATGGCGGACGTTTTTTTCATGTTTCCCAGTTCGATGAGATTTGCTCAGGACTCCTGAACAGTTCTGAATAAATCGCTTGCGTGGCCTGCACATTGCGTTCTAACGTGAAGCAGGCTTCCACGCGCTGGCGGCCTGCTTTGCCCATACGTTCACGCAATGCGGCGTCCGCAATCAATCGGGCGAGCGCATGTTTCAGCGCCGCCGGGTCGCGCGGCGGTACAAGCAGGCCGGTTTCACCGTCAACGACGATTTCCGGCACGCCGCCGACGCGCGACGCAACCACCGGCCTTTCCATCGCCATCGCTTCGATCACGATTTTGCCGAACGGCTCTTGCAGCGAGGGCAGCGCAAGCATGTCAATCTGCGCCAACAGTTCGGGCACGTCGCGGCGAAAACCGAGAAATTCGATCTGTTGCTCAAGGTGATGCTGTCGAACGAACGCCTGCAAGCGTTCGGTATATCGTTCCGCGCTGTGCGCCGGTTCTTTGCCGACAATCAGGAGCTTGACCCGCGTATTTTCTCGAACGAGTTCGCGCATCGCTTCCAATAAGACAAGATGCCCTTTGCGCTCGCCGAGTTGACCGATAATGCCGATGGTCGCGCCATCTGTCGCCTTGCGCTGCGCTTGCGGCTGATATTGCCGCATATCTACGCCGTCATAGACGCAGGTGATCTGGCGCGGCGACATTCGTTCCTCAAGCAGATAGCGTTCCACTGCCTGCGAAATCGCGATCAAGCGCGTATTCTGCCGAATCAGCGTCCGCGCCATTAGGCCTAACGGTTCGATGTCGCGGATATGCGCAAGCGACGGAATCTTCAGGCATTTTCCGATGACGCCGGAATATAACGCCGCAAAATTCGTATTGGCGTAAATCAGATCAGGCCGTTCTGTCGCGATCTTATAGAGCAGCAGCGGAAAGCGAGCGAACACGCGCGGCAGCGTGTAACGATTCAGTCCCGGCAGCGTCGGAATCGTTGCGCAGCGCAGGCGCAGTTCGTCGCGCGCGATACGCTGAAGTTCGCCTTGCGGCGACATGATGACCGGAAGATAGCGTTCGCGGTCAATATCACTCAGCAGATTGATGAGCGCGACTTCCGCGCCGCCGATATACGCGACATGATTAAGATGCAGAATGCGAGATGGCTCCATAACCGCGAAATAAACGGAGATGCCGAGGAATTTGTCAAATAAAAAATCATCGCCATTTCTTCGATTTCAAGGAGGACGAATTGCATCATCGCAGTCGTTTCTTGTAAGGAACATTTCATACATTTTTATGTGAAAATAATTTGACAAAATATTTTTGCGCTCCTATTGCAAAGATGAAGATGTTTTCGTTCTTCGAGACAGCATAATTCCTTCAATATCAGCGAAAGCAGAGGGGGAAAATATACTGAGTCCCCAGCGTTTTCGCCTCAAGCAATAAGGAGATTCGTTATGAAAAAATTCATGTTCTGCACAGCCTTCATCATGGCGGTTGCGAGCCTCATGTTCAGCGGAACGATGACCGCGTCTGCCGCCCAGTATAAAGTACTGGTGGTGATGAGTTACGAAGAAGATTTCCCCTGGAGTCAGGAAGTGAAAACAGGCATTGACTCAATCTTAGGCTCGCAGAGCGAAATTCGATACTTTTATATGAACACGAAAAAAGACCCGAATGGCGGACAGCAGAAGGCGCAGGAAGCGTATGCCGTGTATCAGGAATTTCAACCTGACGGGGTCATTACGGTAGATGACAATGCGCAATCTATGTTTGTCGTCCCGTACTTGAAAGACAAAGTCAAGACCCCAATCATGTTCGCCGGAGTGAATGCAGAACCCGATAAGTATGGTTATCCGGCGTCGAATGTTTCAGGTATTCTTGAACGGGAACAATTCAAAGAATCGTTATTGTTAGCGCAGAAGCTTGTTCCTGCCGCGAAAACGTTTGGGGTCGTTCTTCCTGATGATGCGACCGGAAAAGCGGTGTTCGCGCAGATCGAAAAAGAGAAAGATCAGTATCCGCTCGCATTCACAGAAGCTAAAATAGCCAAAACTTATGAAGAACTGTTGACGATGGCCGAGGCGTTCGAACAAACGAGCGACATGCTGTTTTATATCACCTTCGAAGGTCTGCCGGACCAACAAGGGCAGGCAACGCCGGACAAGACGATTCTTCCCGCAATGGCTGAAAAATTCGGCAAACCGATTTTGACCAACGCCGCATTCCGAGTCACCTTGGGCGCGTTATGCGCGGTCATCAAAACGGGAGACGAGCAGGGAGGAACGGCCTCGGAAATGCTGTTAAAAGCGATGCAAGGCACGCCAGTGTCCGAGATTCCGATTACGCAAAATCAATTCGGACGCCGCGTCATCAACGTTGAAACCCTGAAAAAATTAGGCATTACGCCGCCGCCTGACGTGCTGCGCGGGGCGGAGTTGGTGAAGACAGAACAGTAACATGTTGTTTGCGGTTGCCGGGCGTAGGGCGCGAGCGTTCAGCGCCCGGCTCTGCTTTGATTAAGGCGTCTTGTGTGTCGAAATTGCATTTCGACACACGCGCCGTATGAATATGCAGACGAGTGGACGAAAAACAATTTCGCCCTACATGTACGTGGGAGACAGAAATCATGCCAAAAATCTTTCGGATTGCCGATTGGAGTATTGTCACCAAATTGCTCGCCGTCAATATTCTGATTTTTGTTGCAGTCGCCGGAATTGTCGGCGTCAACCTGTGGTCAGCCGGGCAAATCAAAGATCACGTCCTGACAACCATCAAACAAGGTGTCGCCCGCATGACCAACAATGCCGCGCTCAGCCGCGATGTGAACACGGTGTTTGCCGATACGAATCTGCTGATTAATACCTTTTTACAGCACCGGGATGTGTTAGAGACGGAACGCGCCCGTTTAACGGCGATCCTACAGCAGCAACTCGCATCGTCCGGCAATTCGCAAGAGACGCAGACTTCCCTGCAACAATTTCTGAACACCCTTGAAGCCCTATTCGATCATGCTGTGCCAATCATTACCATCGGCCAGGAGATGCAGCAGAGCCACGAAACGATTACCAAAACGCTGGCAGAGTTGGAAACATCTCTCAGCGACACGATTATCGCCCGCACAATAGAAGGCAAAGAATTCGAGTTGATCGCGATCCAGCAGGTCAGCGCCTTAATACCCGATTATCGCATGGCACTCATGAAAATCCTGAATCTGTTGGTCATGTCGCGTCAGGCGTATCTTGGCGCGGCTGAGATAGACAACGAGTACGAAGGTCAAATCGCTAAAATGTTAACAGACCTCAAAAATAATCTGGGGACAGCGAAATCAGCCGGGAAAAATTTTATCGAAATCTCTCACTCCTTAGAAACATTGGCGAGCGCGTATGCGGAACAGGTGGCGAAATATCATGCCGCGTTACGAGAATTTCAGACGCAAATCATCGCGCTGAACGATGCGCAAAACAAACTCGCCGCGATCATGAAACTTGTTGACGAAGGCATTGCGCAAACGACCGAACGCATCGAACGCGACGTCGTCAGCAAGACCGAAGCCTCATCGCGCACGACGCTGTCGCTCTCTGTCGTCGTTGCCATTGTATTGGTCGGAGTCGCGATTTTTGCCGTCAGAATGATCCGCCCGATTGTCCGACTCTCGAAAACCGCAACTCAGTTGTCGCAAGGCGATCTGAACTGCGTGATTCCTCAACGCCGCTCTCAGGATGAAATCGGGACATTGTCGCGAGCGTTCGAGCGTCTTGTCGCGTATATTCAAGACACGGCGCGCATTGCTGAAAAAATTGCAGGCGGCGATCTCGCCGTCGAGGTGAAAGCGCTGTCAGAACAGGATGTTCTGGGCAAATCATTCAGCCTGATGGCGCACACGCTGCGAGGCATTATCGAAGAAATCAACGGGTTAACCTCCTCCGCGTCAGAGGGCAAACTCTCCGTGCGCGGCGATGTCGGCCATTTCGACGGAGAATACGCGCACATCATCACCGGCATCAACGCCACCTTAGACGCCGTCGTCGAGCCGGTCAGCGTGGCTGCCGAATACATGCGCCGAATGGCGACCGGAGATTTTCCGCCGCCGATTACCGAGGAGTATAAAGGGGATTTCAATATCATCAAAAAAAGCTTGAACACACTCATCGCCAATTTGCACGGCATGGTGCAGGTTGCGGAACAGGTCGCCGACGGAGATCTCTCCGTTAGCGTCCATGTGCTGTCCGAACAAGATCGCCTCGGCAAATCCCTTTCCCGCATGGTCGAAACGATTCGGCATATTGTCGAGAGCATCAATCGTTTGACCGATGCCGTCCAGGATGGTGCACTCGACGCGCGTGGCGATGCGACGCAATTCGGCGGCGAATATGCGCGGATCGTTCAAGGCGTCAACAAGACGCTCGACGCGGTCGTAACCCCGTTGAACGTCACAGCCGACGCCATCGCGTTGATCGCGAATGGGAAGATGCCGCAAAGAATTACCGAAGCGTATAAAGGGGATTTCAACACGATCAAACAGAACGTGAATCTGCTGATTGAAGCGGTCGAAGCGACCACCAATATCGCAGAAGAGATCGCCAATGGCAATATGCAGGTCGAGGTGCTGGAACGCTCGGAGCATGACCGCTTGATGAAGGCGCTGAATCGAATGATTCGACGCTTGCAAACTATTTTGCTGGAAACCAATGCCCTGATTCAGGATATTCGCGACGGGCGTTTGGACGCGCGCGGCAATGCCGCCGAGTTCGAAGGCGGTTGGAAAGATTTGGTGAGCGGCATCAACGATGTGATTGCCGCATTCGTCGCCCCGATCAAAATGGCGTCCGATTCGGTGGAACGCATTGCCAGAGGGGAAATCCCGCCTGCCATCACGCAGGAATACAAAGGGGATTTCAACCATATCAAACGCAATTTGAACACGTTGATTACGGCAACGAATGAGATCACGCATGTGACCGAACAAATGGCGCAGGGAGATTTGATGGTCGAAGTGAATGAACGCTCGGCAGACGACTTATTGATGCAGGCGTTGAACACGATGATCCGGCAGTTCAAAAACGTGGTGCAGGAAGTGAAAGGCGCAGCCAACACGATGGCTCTCAGCAGCGAGCAGCTTCGTTCCAGCGCGGAAAGCATGGCAACCGGCGCGTCGCATCAGGCGGCTGCCACAGAAGAAGTGTCGTCTTCGATGCAAGAGATGGTCGCCAATATCCAGCAAAACGCGGAAAATGCCAAACAGACCGAACACATTGCGATGCAATCCGCCGATTTTGCCGAAGAAAGCGGGCAGGTCGTGGCGGAGGCCGTCGTGGCGATGAAGCAGATTGCGCAGAAGATTCGAATTATCGAGGAAATTGCAGGGCAGACGCGGCTGTTGTCGCTGAACGCCACCATCGAAGCGGCACGGGCGCAAGAACATGGCAAGGCGTTTTCCGTCGTGGCGGCAGAAGTGCGCAAGCTATCGGAAGTGACCAAAAACGCGGCGGAAGAAATCAACGAACTCGCGACCTCCAGTTTCGACGTGTCCACCAAGGCCGGAGAAATGCTGAATACCGTCGTGCCAAGCATTCACAAGACCGCCGATTTGGTGCATGAAATCAGCGCCGCCAGCGGAGAACAGCGCATCGGCGCGGAGCAAGTCAATCGCGCCATTCAGCAATTGGATCAGATCACGCAGCAAAACGCCGCCGCCACCGAAGAAATTGCCGCGACGGCGAATGCATTGGCCGGTCAATCGGAACAACTTCAGCAATTGATGATGTTTTTTAACATCCGGACGGAAGAAGAGAACACGCCGCCGACAAACGCGCCCGAAAAGTCGTCGCCATCGCCTTCTTCGGGTAAAACGCCAAACAAACAACCTCGCAAAATGCCTGACCTCGCCCGTAAACCGGTGAGGTTCGCGCCAGAAATCATTCTCGGCGACGAGCATGACGCTGAATTCGAGCGGTATTGAATGCTCTTCAGCGTTCGCATGACAGCATTATTCAGAGGATGATTATCTATCAATTAAAACTTGCAAAAACAGTGCTAATCATATAAATTCTGTTATGCTTTTCAACATCACATCAACATGAAAGCCGTAAAACGCATCTTCTGTTTACGCCTTTCGGGAGGGGTTTACCATGTGTCGTCATGCGATGGGGCATCTTATGATAAGATTAGTGAGTTTGACGTTAGGCGTTATTGCGTGCGCGTTTCAGATTGGGGAGGCTGCGCAATATAAGGTGTTTGTTGTGATGAGTTACGATGAAACCTACCCCTTTGAGGTTGAAATGCGTGAAGGCATTGAGGCTGCTCTGTCAAGCACTTGCGAACTGACCTATTTTTACATGAATACGAAAAAGAATTTTGCGGGCGGGTCGCAAAAAGCGCAAGAAGCCTATGCGTTGTATCAGCAATTGCAGCCGGATGGCGTCATTACGGCGGATGATGACGCGCAAGCGATGTTTGTCGTGCCATATTTGAAAGACAAGGTCAACACGCCGGTCATGTTTTGCGGCGTCAATGCCGAACCGGGAAAATATGGGTATCCTGCTTCGAATGTGTCAGGAATATTGGAACGGGGACATGTTCGCGAATCATTGGCGTTGGCGCAACAGCTTCAGCCTTCCATTAAAACATTCGCGCGCATTGTGAAAGATACGCCGATGTCGCGAGGCGATGTTGAGTCGGTTCGACTTGACGCGGAAGCGGCGGGAATGGTGTTTATTGATGCCATGCTGCCGACGACGATCCAGGAGGCTGTTGATCTTGCGACAACGCTTAAAGAGCAATGTGATGCCGTTCTGGTCAGCACCTTGCAGGGGATCATTGACGAAAATAACCAGCCGATGACGAATCGAGCCGCGATCTCGCGCGTTGTGGCGGCCTTTGGAAAACTTACTATTGGAAGCACATTAAGCGATGTGCAGGATGGGACGTTGTGCGCCGTCATTCAAAGCGGCCAGGAGCAAGGGCGCACTGCTGCCGAGATGCTGCTGAAGGCAATGACGGGAACGCCTGTATCGGAGATTCCTATTACTCAGAATAAATTTGGACGTCGCATCATCAACGTAGATGTCATGAACGCGCTCAAAATCAAACCTAAACCAGTTGTTATTCGGAATGCAGAATTAGTCAAGACACAGCGATAGAGGAAGATGACACATGGCTCGCGTGCGATTTTTTCGGTCAAGTATGGTCGCTAAACAGATCCTGCTCAATCTCTTTGTTATTTTGGCAATGGGGGGAGTCGTTATCGCCAATCTGGTGCTTTCTTACCGGATTGGCGACACCTTAAATACTGTCATTCACAAGGATATCGCACGAGTCATTGAAAATGCGGAATTGAGTCGTAGCCTAAATACTGTCTTTGCAGAGACACATTTATTGCTGAACACCTTTACCGAACGGGAAGACATTTTACAAGTCGAAGGCAGCCGTTTGCTCGCCGTCGTGCAGGAGAATATCGCCGCTTGCGAAACAGATGCCATTTATGATGCGCTCGTGCGGTTCGAACAGGCGTTGGAGGCGCTTCTTGCGCAATGCGCAGTGATTATACAGGTGTTCGATCAGGTTCAGACCCTTGCAGATGAACTTGATGCAGAAATCTCCGAATTGGAGGAATTGGTCACGGAACTCATCATTGCTCGTAAAATTGAGGGCAAAGATTATGAACTATCTGCATTAGACCAGGTAAACGAGTCAATTCCAGATGATCGCAGTTTATTATTACAGATTACCATGCAGCTTGCGAATGACCGGCGTGAGTATCTTAGCCTGACTCCAATCAATGAAATACAGGAGCAGCAATTTTCGAACCTCTTTGCTGATCTTTCTTCTAATCTGATAACTGCGACTACGGCTGGCGATGAACTCGCGCAGCCGGGAAAACAACTTATCGCGACAGTCCAGCGGTATCAAGAAAGTATCACCATATTTCATCAGGCCATGCAGATGTTTCAAACCCAGTTGCGCGAGGTGGATATGGCTCAGGCGCAGGTTATGGCAGTCATGGAAACGATTGATAACGAGGTTGCTCAGGCTACCGGACGCATTCAGGGGCAAGCTGCGTATCAAATCCGGACGTCGCGCAATGTGATCCTGTTTTTTTCAGTGATTGTCATTGGCATTCTGGGAGGCGTGGCAATATATGCAGTCAAGATTACCCGCCCGATTCAGCATCTCACCGAATCTGCCGCCACGATTGCTGCCGGAAACCTGGATACGCCGATCGATAGCAGCGGCGCGGATGAGATCGGGCAATTAGCGCGAAGTTTTGCGCACATGCGCGATGTAATTCGAACGGAAATGGAGGCTCTGGCGGAAAAAAACGCCGACCTCTTGGTGGAAATTACCGAACGGAAACGGGCAGAAGAGGCATTGCGCGTCCTGAATGATGAATTGGAATTCCGAGTGAATCAGCGTACGGCTGGCCTGGAGGCCGCGAATAAAGAACTGAAAGAATTCGCCTACGTGGTGTCGCACGATTTGAAAGCCCCGCTTCGTGGGCTTTGCAGGCTGGCGCAGTGGTTGGTGGAAGATTACAGCGATAAACTTGATCAACATGGACAGGAACAGCTTGCTCTATTAGTTGAGCAGGCCAAACGGATGGAACATCTGATTAATGGGGTGTTACACTATTCCAAAGCGGTGCATGGCAGCGAACACGAAGAGTCTATAGATTTGAATATGTTTGTGCCTCAAGTCGTCAAAATGCTTATGCCTCCAATCCGCGTGACGATTCAGATAACAAACGAGCTTCCGATCATCTATGGCGATCCTGTGCGTATCACTCAGGTATTTCAGAACCTTCTGAGTAATGCCGTGAAATTTATGGATAAACCGGATGGCAAAATTTTCATCGGATGCGCAGATACCGGGGCGATGTGGACATTTCTTGTAGAAGATAACGGACAGGGAATCGAATCACAGCATTATGAACGGATTTTCCAAATTTTCCAAACGATGACTCCTGCTGAGAACGGCGAAAGTACCGGAATCGGGCTGACAGTGGTGAAAAAAATTGTGGAACTTTATGGCGGGCGCATCTGGGTCGAATCCACGTTAGGGGAAGGAAGTCGGTTCTATTTCACATGGCCGAAGTAGGCGAAAATGAAGCATCATGCTTCATCATTGGCGGTCGTCGTTATTTCCGAAGGGGCAGGGCTGTTAAGTTTTTTGAAAAAATCACGATAATTTGCTCTGAAAATACGGGAATTCCACACTACATCCGACCGACGTCGCGGCGCGAATTGCGCCGGAATATCAGGCGATCTTGAGCAGGCGGGCGAACTCGGCAGCGCGACACATGAACGCTTGAAACGTGAAGGCGTGGCTTTCCCGGAAGTGGATATTCGCAAAGAATGGCGCATCGTGTTGCGCTTGCGGGAAACCGATCTGCGCTGCGCCGGGCTTGAACCTGATGCTATTCTAACAACTCTTTCACAATATTTGGCACTGAAAGAGATTTAAACGTTTTCGAGTTGAATAGCCAATCGAGATAGAAATCCTATGCTCCTATCCTACACGAATTCTCGGCAATGTTTCTGCGTCTCACGGCAAACGAACGCAATACGCAGGCAATGTCTTGAAGCGTTGTCACCCAATTATTTGCAATCAATATTCTGATTCTTGTCGCAGTCGCCGCCGTCGCCTTCTTCGGGTAAAACGCCAAACAAACAACCTCGCAAAATGCCTGACATCGTCCGTAAACCGGTAACGTTCGCGCCCGAAATCATTCTCGGCGACGAGCATGACGCTGAATTCGAGCGGTATTAAATGCTCTTCAGTGTTCGCATGACAGCATTATTCACTCGCGTTACGGGGCATCTCCGCAATTCCCCTCCTGGGATGGGCAAGGGGGCGGTGTTGAAGCTGACGGTTTTTTCAGGTCCTTCACCCACCCCCAACCAATCTCAGGAGAGGGAGTTCACGGCCATCGGCGTAATCTGCTGCGTAACGCGCGTGAGTAACCTCAACTAAAAGGAGAGGCCAATAATGACCATGTTTATTTGGAGAAAATTCACGCGTTCGACGGAATTAACATTTTCTCTTGGCAAAAAAATCAAGAATATCGGCTTCATTTCGACCCGCTTGCAAGGCACGGACGGCGTCTCGCTCGAAACGGAAAAATGGAGTGCGGTCTTAGAAAAAATGGGCTATTCCTGCTTTTATTTTGCTGGACAATCCGACTGGGACAAGCAGAAGACGGTGGTCGTTCCCGAAGCGTTTTTCGATCATCCGACGGTGAAAAAAATTCAGGAAGACTGTTTCGGGAAATTTACGAGACCATCGGCGTTGACCGGCGAAATCCACCGTCTGCGCAAGTTGCTCAAGCAGAAGCTCTACGACTTTGTCAATCGCTTCGAAATCGGCTTGATTATCCCGGAAAATGCGCTGACCATTCCGATGCACATTCCGCTTGGCTTAGCGATTACCGAATTTATTGCCGAAACCGGCATCCCAACCATTGCGCATCATCACGATTTTTACTGGGAACGGCAGCGCTTTATGATCAACTGCGTCCCCGATTTTCTGGCAATGGCGTTTCCACCGCCAATGCCGTCTATTCAGCATGTCGTCATCAACAGCCCTGCCGAACGCGAGCTCAGCTACCGCACCGGCCTCTCAGCCCGCATCATCCAGAACATGCTCGATTTCGAAACGCCGCCGCCCCGTATAGACGACTATAACAAAGATGTTCGCGCGGATTTAGGACTTGAAGTAGATGACATCATGTTTTTGCAGCCGACGCGGATCGTCGCCAGAAAAGGGATTGAAAACGCGATCGAAGTCGTCAGTCGGCTGAATAATCCGAAAGTCAAATTGGTCATCACCCATTTCGGCGGCGACGAAGGCCCGGCGTATGAAGAGCGGATTCGCAATTACGCCGCCACGATGGACGTGCCGCTGATTATCAAGCCTGAAATCATCAACCGCGTTCGCGCCACCTCGCCCGACGGGAGAAAACAATATACATTGTGGGATGTCTATCCCCACGCCGATTTAGTCACGTATCCCTCGATGTACGAGGGCTTCGGCAATGCGCTGTTAGAGGCGATCTATTTTCGCAAACCGTTGTTAGTCAATCGCTATTCGATCTATGAAGTGGATATCGAACCGTTAGGATTCGATATGATCACGATGGACGGCTACGTCACGCAGCAGGTCGTGGATCAAATTCAAGACCTGCTGCAAAATCCGGTCAGACGGGAGCGCATGACTACCACCAATTTTCAGCTTGGCTTGCAATTCTTTTCGTATCAGGTGTTGGCGTATAAATTAAAAACGCTGTTGATCGAATTCGAGGGCTTTCATATTCCAGGAACCGAAGGATAGTAAATGCTGACGGGTTGAGGAAAAGCTTGACAAAAAAGGAGGCTGTTTGACAGAAAGAACATGGTTATTATCATGAATACGAAACTATCGAACATCTGTCTCTACGCCTTTGGATAGCGTTTCTCTGGAAAGGGCAAGAGGCATGGACTGAAAGGAGGCGCGGTCATGCCATTCGCAACGTTCGACGAACTCATCGCCTTTCTCCCCCAGCTTGAGCAACCCCTCCATGACATGCAAGATATTATTCTTGCAAATTTGGTCGCCATCGGCGAAATCCCCGCGCCAACGTTTCAGGAGCGGGATCGCGTCGAATTTTTGCAGCAGCGTTTTACCGAAAGCGAAATGCTCGATTGTTCCACCGATGAAATGGACAATGTCTATGCCATTTTGCCGGGAGAAGGCGGCGAAAAACATCTCTTAGTCACGGCGCATCTCGATACGATTTTTCCAGACACCGACGACCATACGATTACGCTCTCGGCGGAAGAGGTGACAGGGACAGCCGTCGCGGATAACAGTTTAGGGATCGCGGCCATGGCGTCCCTGCCGCATTTGCTGCGCCGCCTTGACATTCGGCTGCAATCGAATCTGATTCTCATGGGCGCGGCGCGTACGCTCGGACGAGGCAACCTCGCGGGTTTGCGGTTTTTTTTAGAAAACAGCAGTGTGCCGATTCAGGCCGGAATTGCCGTCGAAGGCATCGAATTAGGCCGGTTAAGCTATAATTCCGTTGGGATGCTGCGCGGCGAAATCACCTGCCTCGTGCCGGATGATTACGATTGGACGCGCTTCGATACCACCGGCGCGATTACGAATTTGAACGAAGTCATCAATCAGATCGTCTCGCTGCCGCTGCCGCGCCAGCCCCGCACGTCGGTCGTGCTCGGCTCGATTGAAGGCGGCGAGCAAGCCTACGGCAAAATCGCCAAATTCGCCCAACTCCGGTTCGAAATTCGCAGCGAAACCGCCGAAATTGTCGAATCGATCCGCGAGGAGATTCAAGAAATCGTGATGGAACAGGCGGCGCGTACCAATAAAACGATCACGGCTGAATTTTTCGGCAAGCGCACCCCCGGCGGCTTGCCGATTTCCCATCCACTTTGCCGCCAGACACGCCGTATTATGGAAGCGCTGAGCGTCGAGCCGCGCATTTCGCCAAGCCTGTCGGGATTGTCCGCATTCATAGACCGTAAAATTCCTGCGATTACGCTTGGCATCACCAAAGGCCAACGCACCAAAGACCCGGAAGAAACCATCCTGATCGCCCCGATTGCGAAAGGGGTCGCTCAATTAATTGGCGTCTTGTTAGCCATAGACGGAGGGTTTTGCGATGAAACTCGATGAGTGGTTGCAACGAAACACCTTTCACCATGCTGATTTTCGCGATCTCAATCGCTTGATTCAGGAAAAAGAAAAACTCGGCGTCAAAATTTCGCTCTGCATTCCGACGCTGAACGAAGAAGCGACTATCGGCAAAGAGATTGTCGTCTTTAAATCCGAACTGATGACGCGCTATCCGTTAGTGGACGAATTTGCCGTGGTTGATTCCGGTTCGACCGATAAAACCCTGGAAGTCGCCGCCTCGTTTGGCGCGGATGTCTATCTGTCCCGCGATATTCTGCCGGACATGGGCGAAAAACGCGGCAAAGGCGAAAATCTCTGGAAAGCGGTCTATCAATTGAACGGCGATATTATCGTCTATATTGACGCGGATATCAAAAACATTCATCCGCGTTTTGTCTATGGATTGGTCGCGCCGCTCATCTATCGCCCGGAAATCAAATACGTCAAAGCGTTTTACGAACGCCCGCTCGCCTTTTCGCAGGGCATTCGTCCGTCCGGCGGCGGGCGCGTGACCGAGATTCTGATTCGTCCGCTCTTTTCGCTCTTTTTCCCGGAACTCACCGGCATGATTCAACCGCTGTCAGGCGAATACGCCGTCCGGCGCGACGTGCTGGAAGCGATTCCGTTTCCCATCGGCTACGGCGTGGAAACCTCGCATTTGATTGACGTGTACCGGAAATGGGGACTGGATGCGTTCGCGCAAACCGATCTGGACCAGCGCGTCCATCGCAACCAGGCCACGCGCGACCTCGCAAAAATGTCGTTCGGCATTTTACATACGTTTCTTTTGCGCCTTCAATCGAACGGCCTGATCAACCAGCTTCCCGAACTCGGCAATGTCCTGCATCAATTCCAGATTCGGGAGACGCAGCACGAGCGCATAGATTTTACCGTTCCGTATGAAGAACGCCCGCCGATGATAGAAATTCCCGCCTACCGGCAGAAATTTCAGCGAGAATAGCGCATGATTCGTACCGCCGACGTCCTCGTCGGC
>CAZRSF010000092.1:0-19935 GCA_964602655.1 uncultured Candidatus Moduliflexus sp. | reverse complement strand
AATCAGAGAGTGACTTCTTTGCCGTCAAGGAGTGGAATACATCGGGAAATTCGCCGTGGCGTGTGGGAAACATAGATGCGGGCGTTGACGGAAGTCAGGCAACGACGCCGGCAGTTGGGGAAGCCTGTGATGCCCTTGGCGTCTCGGGACAGGGGACGTCCCCGAATCCTCCTTCGCGTTTTACAAACCATTACATCGTGTACATGGATGGGCACTTGTACGATCCGAGCTATGGACTTGGCCCGTTTTCTTTTTGGGGCAAGAAAGCCTATGAAGATGCCGCGTTTGCTGAGCGTCTCTATTACGACCCACAAGATCCTTTTACACTTCGCCTGGCTCCCTTGCCTCCTGACAATGGAGATTCCCTGGATGACACTGACCTGATTAATGAATACAGTGTCCCGCTTCCCTTTTGACTACACATATTATAAAAGGAGAATGACAATGAAAACACGTTTACAGATGCTTGTGATACTTGGATGTTGGATGATAACAGGATTTGCCGTCGAGGCCCGACCGGTTGGCATACGATTGGCAGGAGACCTTTCGCCGGAAAAGCTGCTGGCACAGGAGGATCTTCAGCAGTTCCTCTCTGCTGATGATGCCGAGGACTTACACCGGTTTATTCGCACCTGGAAACATCCTATCCAGGAATTGCGCAGGACCGGCAGCCTGGATTCTGCCCGGCAAGAGCGCGACATGCCACATTATTTGATCGTGTTGGAGGACTATTATTTGAAATCATCTATTCAGGACTTATTGCTGTTCCCGAAAACAACAGGTTCTCTCAAGACGCCGGCAGGGATCATAGAGACGCCGCACGATCTTTCGCTGGTCGAGGGACGCACCATCTGGGCGCTCGAACAGTTGCTGGGGATTGAGCTGCCACCGGTGACTCAACAAGGCAGTCCCGAACATGCGCAAGCCAGGATGTTGGTCTTTGAGGAGTGGAAACGGCGGATGCTGAGACGGAAAGCCTTCTTGTTCCTGCTGATCAAATCGTCGCTGCCGACCACCCTGGAGGAGAAACTGGCGCTGGTGAACGAGCCCACGACGCCGTTCATGGTGGTGGACGCCCTGGCACAGGACCGCCTGGCGGCGGTGCGCCTGGCCACCGTGCACTATCCTCATCTCAATATTCACGTGTTCAAGCGACTGGTGCATGATCCGGATGACGCCGTGCATGAGGCGGCTGAGTCTATACAGTATAGACATAGAAGGGGGATAGACATTCTCGCGGCCCAGAAAACGGAAGCCATGACAAGCTTTCTGTCCCGTTATCCGATCAAAACGGTGTTTGAAGGGCAGGAGCAGCCGGCGCTCCTGCCCTTCGATCTGGCGATTGAAGAACATTTGACCGCCATGCGCGCCAGTTGGACAGCGGCGGCCTCGGTCGAAACCGGGCCGCAGACCCTGGCGGAGGCAGTGGAACTGCTGGTGAAGACCTTGAAACTGACCGATTATCCGGCGTTTTGCACCGAAGACACGGCGACCTTCTACTGTTCCGCCAGCACATCCCTGGAGCCGGGCGCCGATTTGAACGCCGGGTTCGCCATTGAAAAAGGCGGCACGACGATCTATTCCTTGCATGCGTCTCAACAATAATTCGCATACAGGATACACAGCACATTGGGAAGGCGGGCGACATTGTCCGCCTTTTTTCTTGCCTGTTGTCTAACCTGTTGCGAATATCGTCCCCAGCGCGGGCTGCATGGTCACTGCCGGAGACGGCGGCGTGGATGCCATCGAACCGGACGGGATTGTCTGTTCCGGCGGCATGGCGGCCACGAATCCGCTCTGCACCGAGCAGTTCAAGAACGCCGACCTCGCCACGTTGAAAGTCGTGCCGGAGGCGGGGTATGCCTTCGCGTATTGGGACATGAATGGTGGGATCGTTCAACACGCGAGCGCCGAGCCGCTCTTTCTTTCGACCATGCCGCTGCTGGCGTCCAATGGACCGGTGATGAACTGTCCGCAAGAGACGACGGGGCAGCCGAGTTGCTCGCATGTGGAGTTTCATGAAGCACCCTCTCAACAGTATGGGTTCGATGATTTTACGTATCAACATGCGGCCGTGTCCGAAGAGGATACGGCTGTCTGGAAATCCGTCGAGTTCTCTCAACACGATCCTATTGGCCTTAGTATCGTGTCATCAGGGAATGTCACGCTGGACGATGTCGTGTTCACGTCACCAGAGGGGTGCGCTCAGCTTGAAAAGGCCGAGGGACAGTGGCAGGTCAGCGGCGACTCCAGAGGCGATTGCCAGATTCAGGCACGATATCAGAACGCACAGGGAGCCGAATTAGGGAAGATGAACGCGACTGTGTATAAACCAAAATCGCGGAATCTGGCAATCCGGTCTGTCACGCCAACGACTTCCCAACCATTGATGTTGGATGAAAACACGCTTAAAACCTATCTGAACGAGATCGTTTACAATCAGGCGATTTTTTTCTGGAAGACGCTTGAGGTGTACAGTTCGCTAGTCATTCCGTATGACAGTAATGGAAATAGCTGCGTGGATGTGGGCGGCGATCAGGACGAAGCCTTAGCGATTCTGAACACGCCTGACGCGATTATTTCAGAATTAAAAACCACCACGATTTTTCTTGTCCCGTGTCTTTATGATCATGTTCGTCAGATGAATCTGCCAGGATTTGCAAAAGATAAGGCCGTCTTCGTTGCGTATACTCCGTTGCAAGGAGTCATGAATGAGGTCATCGCGCATGAACTGGGACACGCCGTTTTTGCGATACCCCATGCGTGCAGCAGTGCCGATCCGCTGCATGGATGCGCATCACCGCCGTATGCTGTTGATGACACACAAAATCTCATGTGGACGCACGTCTCTGATCCATTACGAGATCGTCCCATGCTGAGATTCTGGCAATGGGAACGCATTCAACATACAGAATAACAAGGAGCGTAGAATATGAACAGGTATTGTCATCAGAGTGTTGTACTCATCGGATTGATCGTTGTATTCTTCGCATCTCAAGTACAGGCTGTTGCGCCACCGGACGTCGAGGCACTCCGTGAACACCTGAGGTCAGTTATGTCGAAGATGCGCGCCGGAAAGCAGGCAACACATGAAGAAAATGAATTCATCCGAACGGCCGATCCTGAGCGGGCTTTTGAAGCACTTCGCGCCTTCGAAGAGGATGACTCACCAGAGGTGCGGTCGTATGTATATTGGATAGAAGGGAGTTTGTTGTTTCGGGGACATCCCCCATTCGAGCTTCGCCGCCGAATTATTGAACGATTTGTTCGAGCGATGTGTGTTGAGCCTGATGCCATTGCGGATTCGCTCTACGATATGGAATTGTGGAAAATGACTGCTGACGATTTTACCAATCAGGCAAAAAATTGGATTCGTACGCATTTACAAAAACAGGAGCCACGAACCTATGTGATGCTGTTGAGCGGCCTAGCCGATCTCCAGGATCAAATTCCTCGTTTGAAAGAATTGCGGGCGGAGGAGGCCGATTACGCCGTGGCAGTTGCCGATACCTCAGATGCGCTAACCTATCTGAATATCGTGAGAGGGTGGCAGGCACGATTAGCCCTGGCACGCTTAGGGAGCCAGGAAGATATCGCGCATTGTATCGAAAAAATCGAAGCTGCGCCAGACGCCTATATTCAGGTACGGCAGTTATTGCCGTATTATGGGTATATTCGTCAACCCGAAGTGATTCCAATCCTTCAACGCTATTTGGAACGTGACGATGTCATCGATGAAGGCTATACTCCGGCAGGACGTTACGCCCAAAAGATTTTAGAAGAGATCGTCGAGGGCTTTCCGGCGAAAACAGATTTGGCGACCGCTCGCGCCTGGATGCGGGCGCAAATGGAATTTACAATCACACGCTGATTGATCATGATCACACGAAACGCCGCCCAGTTTGAGCGGCGTTTTTTGTTTTAGGGGACGGCGGCGTGGATGCCGTCGAACCGGACGGGATTGTCTGTTCCGGGGCGACGGCCGCGACTGACCCGCGCTGAAGGTCGTGCCGGAGCCTGCTGTGTGACAGGAGAGGCCGAAGCCCTTTGAGCGGCATACGAATGTCGCGCGGATAAGGCTGTCCGCGCGACGGTTAAATACTGACCAAAATAGTTGACTTTCTCAGGCGCTTGTCGTACATGCACGAATTCTGAAAGCAGGAGAACAGATCACTTTTTCTTTTTCACGCGCAATCGAGTGAACCGGAGATGCTTCGTTGACAGGCGAGGCGTTGGCCGTTCATCCGAGCATCTTATGATTATTCATACCACCACGCCAGCCAGAGCCGGACTGATCGGCAATCCGTCCGACGGGTATTTCGGCAAGACGATTGCCTTCTCTGTCCGCAATTTCGCCGCTCGAATTACGTTGTATGAGTCGCCGGAATTAGAGATCAAATTCCACCGCAAAGATCAGGTGATGTTCGCGTCTATGCGGCAGTTAGTCGAAGACATCGAGTTTTCCGGCTATTACGGCGGGATTCGCTTGATTAAAGCGGCGATTAAGAAATTTTACGATTATTGCCAGCGCGAAAACATTCCGTTAGAGAACAAAAATTTTACCATCTCATACGATTCCAATATTCCGCTTCGCGTCGGATTGGCCGGATCAAGCGCGATTATTACCTCGGTGATGAAGGCGCTGCTGCAATTTTATCAGGTGGAGGTTGAAAAACCGATCCTCGCGAACTTGATCCTCTCCGTAGAAACGCAGGAACTCGGCATCAGCGCAGGGTTACAGGATCGTGTCGTCCAGGTCTATGAAAATATCGTCTATATGGATTTCAACCGGGAACACATGGAAGAATATGGTTACGGCATATACGAACCGTTAGCGCCGCCCATCATCCCGAACCTCTACATCGCCTATTCGGAAGAGTTGAGCGAAGGAACGGAAGTGTTTCATAACAATATCCGGCAGCGCTACGATAACGGCGACCGTCAGGTACACGACGCGATGAGGCAATTCGGAGAAATCACCACGCGGTTCAAAGAGGCGCTGATGACCGGGGATGTGCCTGCGATGAACACCTTGATCAATCAGAATTTCAATCTCAGGGCGTCGATTTACAACATCAGCAAGCGGAATTGGGATTTGATCAACTGCGCCCGCAATGTCGGCGCATCCTCGAAATTTTGCGGTTCCGGCGGGGCGATTGTCGGCCTTTACGAGGATGACGCGATGTATGAAACGCTTACTCACGAAATGACAAAGTTACGCGCTCGCGTTATTCAACCAATAATTTTCGAGCCAGCAGACACGTTAGAAAAAATGATAGGAGAAACAACCCATGATTAACAAAGCCGTCATTCCAGCCGCCGGATTCGGATCGCGGTTTTTGCCTGCGACCAAAGCGCAGCCGAAAGAAATGCTGCCGATTATTGATACGCCGACGATTCAATATGTCATCGAAGAAACCGTCAAATCAGGCATTTCCCAGATTCTCGTGATTACCGGGAAAGGCAAGCAGGCGATTGAGAATCATTTTGACCGGTCATTCGAATTAGAAGCCGATTTGGCGCAGAAAAATAAGCTGAAACATCTGAAAGAAGTCCAGCAGATTGCCAATATGGCGAACTTGCATTATATTCGCCAGAAAGAGTTGAACGGTCTCGGCGATGCGATTCGCTACGCCCGACATTTCGTCGGCAATGAGCCGTTTGTCGTCTTATTGGGCGACACCATCGTCAAAAGCCAGACGCCATGCGTGCGCCAGATGATTGACGCCTACAACCTGCATCAACGCCCGATGATCGGCGTCGAGGAAGTGCCGCTGGAAAAAGTCGAACGGTACGGCATTGTCGAGGCGACGCCCATCGGCGAATCGTTGTTTCGCGTGTCGAATTTGATTGAGAAACCTGAGCCGAAAGACGCGCCATCGCGCTTAGCAATTGGCGGACGCTATATCTTGACTCCGGCCATTTTTGATTATCTGGATCGCACGACGCCTGGCAAAGGCGGCGAGATTCAATTGACAGACGCGCTGCGGGCGATGTGCAAGCAGGAGGAGATGCTGGCGTTCAAATTCGAGGGAAAACGGTATGACATCGGCAATAAGCTCGATTATCTGATCACAGAAGTCGAGTTTGCCGTCGAACGCGAGGATTTAGGCTATGAATTCCGGCAGTTTTTGAAAGAATTCGTCAAAGGATTAGAATAACGCATTTTGTAGAGACGCCCCGCCGGGCGTCTCTACACGAACACGATATTTATTCCGAACTGTTTTCGGAACCGCCAGAGAGATTGGAGCGGGTCGAGAACGTTTCATATAACGGTAACGACGCCGCGCCAAGCGCAGACGAAAAATCGCCTGCCGTCGCTCGCAGCACGTTGGCCTGATAACTGCCGTAGCGGTCGGGCTGAGACGCTCGCGCCGCCGTTGCTTCGATCTGAAGCCGTTCAATGAGGTAATCAAGAATCCGGTTCGGGAAATGCCCGCCTAAAAAGATCGCTTCCGGCCCTAAAATCGCGTTAATCGAGTCAATCATAATATCCAGGCAATCAATCGCATCATTCAACCACTCCCAGAGATACGCATTCTGTTGGGCAAATAACGGCTCTAACTCATTTGCATGGGAAATGTTGAGGCCGTAGCCTTTTAAAAAATTATACAGCGGCTTCAGCCCTAAATGATTCCCTACCAAAGCCCTCCGTCCTTTTCCCACATGGCGCATCCAGCCCAATTCGCCAGTATTCGCAGAGAATCCTTGATAAGGATGACCGCCAATAATCATCGCGCCGCCGATGCCAGACGCGAAATGAATATAATAAAAATCGCGATACGCCTGCCCCGCGCCGTGAAATTGCTCGCCAATCGCTGCCGCCATCGCGTCGTGTTCGACGATGACGGGGAGATGAAATTCTGCGCTCAGTTTCTCGCTTGCCGGAAACTGTTCCCATTTCGGGAAATCAATTGGCGATACGATCCGCTTTTCTTTGGTCAAAAACGGGCCAGGCATCGCGACGCCAATTCCCAAAACACGTTCGCGGGAAATCTCCGAATGCTTCAAGAATTGTTGCACTTTTTCAGCCATAATAGGCAGGGCGACATCTGGCGGCGGATATTCCCATTCTTCCGAGAACTCCGCAAGAATTTGGCCGGTCAAATTAATCAACACTCCTGATAAATGGCGTCGCCCGAGTTCGAAACCAATCGAAAACCGCCCATTCGGATTGAGTTCCAATTCGATAGCAGGTTGTCCGCGCAACCCTTTTCTGCGGCCACTTTCGAGGATAAATCCTTCGTGAATCAGTTCAGCGGTCAAATTGGAAATCGTGGCCGTTGTCAACCCGGTCATCTGAGCAATTTCCGCGCGCGAAATTGGCGTGTGGCGTCGAATCGCTTCGATAATAATTTTTCGATTGTAAATTCGCGTATCTTCCAGGCGTGTTCCTATAAGCATGATCGCACTCGCATTTCTTCGAAGGTGATTATATTAATCTCATACATTTGATTAATTTATGTAATCTCCTCAATTTTGTCAACATTTTAATGTCATTTTTCACAACGATCCTTTTTATCGTGAGGGGAATATTCATTATCTACGATCATGTTTTTTTATCGCCTCCTGCCAGATGGACTTTCCTGATATGCCGCCGAAAGAGAAACGCATGACATCCTTATTTTCTGCAAAATATAAAAAATGCTTGACACAGATATATCAATTTATTTAATTAATATAATTAATTTAATTAAAACGATTTTTTGTTGTGAAATGTTGCGTTTTGTTTTTCGATTCATCATTATCGTTTCAGGAGGAAAGCGCATGAGCGTAAAAATTGTTGGTTCCGCGTTACCGAATATGCCCTGGCAAGATCGCCCGGCAGGCAGTCAGGATGTCATCTGGAGATACTCAAAAAACCCTGTGATCCCCCGAAATTTGATTCCTCGGGCGAATAGTATTTTTAACAGTGCGGTCGTGCCGTTTAACGGTAAGTTTGCCGGAGTATTCCGGTGCGATGACCGCGCCCGCAACATGGTCATTCACAGCGGCAAAAGCGATGACGGCTTCACTTGGACGATTCAGCCTGATCCGATTAAATTTGTTGCGGATAATCCGCGCGTCGCTGAAATTTCGACATTCGACTATGGCTATGATCCGCGCGTCTGCTGGATTGAAGACCGCTATTATGTCACCTGGTGTAACGGGTATCACGGCCCGACCATCGGCGTCGGCTATACGTACGATTTCGACAAATTCTATCAATTAGAAAACGCGTATATGCCGTTCAACCGGAACGGCGTGTTATTCCCCCGCAAGATTAACGGCAAATTCGCGATGTTCAGCCGTCCGAGCGACAACGGTCATACGCCGTTCGGGACGATTTTCTATAGCGAAAGCCCGGATATGGAACACTGGGGCTGCCACCGCTGGGTGATGGACCCGAATTCCGGCTGGCAAAGCACCAAAGTCGGCGCAGGGCCGATTCCGATTGAAACGAGCGAAGGCTGGCTGCTGATTTATCATGGCGTGTTGACCTCCTGCAACGGATATGTCTATAGTATGGGGGCAGTGTTATTAGACCTTGACAAACCCTGGCAGGTTATTTACCGTACCCATCCATATTTGTTAGCGCCCTGGGAAGCCTATGAATGCGTCGGAGACGTGCCCAATGTCGCGTTCCCGTGCGCTGCGTTAGTGGATGCGCCGACCGGTCGGATCGCTGTGTATTATGGCGCGGCTGATACCGTGACCTGTCTCGCATTTTCGTATGTTGACGACATTATCGAATTCACCAAACAGAATTCGAGAGTGTAGCAAGAGGCGTTCCTGGGTTTCCGCAATTCGGGAATGTGCGCCTTGCCACATTCCCGAATTGCAGGCATTATGGCAAACACATCGTTTATATTGACACAAGAGCAGCTTGTCGCAACAGCTCGCGTCCTTTCAGAGCGAATTCGCAAAGGACTTGAAACGCCGGATTTAGAAATTCTGGCCATTCCAACCTATCTTCCTGTCGAAAACATCCCCCATACCGGACGCGCTCTCGTTGTGGATTTGGGCGGCACAAATGTACGGGCAGCGGTGGTGTCGCTGAAAGAAGGTCGTTTAATTTTTGAAAAAGGCCCGGTGAGCACTGCAATTCCGATTCAACGCAATGTCCCATTGGAACGGGAGCGTTTTTTAGATGCGCTGGCAGAATTGATCTCTTCATTAGACCCGCCGGATGGTCTGCCGTTAGGCTATTGTTTTTCCTATCCGACCCTTTCGACGCCGGATGGCGATGCGCGGCTGATTCGATGGAGCAAAGAAGTGTCTGTGAATGGCACGGTGGATGAGAAAGTCGGGCATATGCTCGTCAAACATCTTGCCAAATTCCGCAAACCGGTCAAATGTTCAAGCGTTGCCGTGATCAATGATACGGTGGCCTGTCTGTTAGGCGGGTTGACTGCGGTCGAAGCCGACGGCTATATCGGCTTGATCGTCGGTACGGGCAATAATGCTGCGCTTGTGCTGGATGCGCACGCCGTGCCGAAGTTGTCGAAGGAACTCAACTGGCACTGGCCGCTGCCGATCAATCTGGAATCCGGCAACTTCGATCCGCCATATCTGACGACCTTCGACGATCAATTAGACGCCGAATCCGAAAAGCCCGGCCATCATCGGTTCGAAAAAGCCGTGTCTGGTGTATATCTTGCGAAAGTGCTGAAATTGGCCTGCCCGGAAAGCAGCGTTGACGTGGCGCTCGGCGCGAAAGCGGTTGTTGATGTCGCATATAAAACTGGCAAATCGTCGTCGAAAGAATACGAATTGGCGCATCAGATTCTACAGCGCTCGGCCAATCTTGTGGCCGCATCATTGGCAGGAACCATTGACGTATTAGCGTCGGCGCATTCCTGTAAAAAAATCGGAATCGTCGCAGAAGGCGGCTTATTCTGGGGCTGTCCGGATTATAAAAAATGGACGGATGCTGCATTAAGATCAGTGCTCGACGCAATGGGACATTCGCAGGTCGCCTTCGAAATCGTCTCCGTCGAAAACGCGAACTTAACAGGAAGCGCCGTCGGAGCCTTATCAGAATACAAAACCGCATAACTCCAAACATCAGCGAAGAGACGCCGCAAGCACCTCTTCGCCTTTCTCATTTTTCGTGATGCCTACATTTTCAGGACAGACCACTGAAGAAATTCGCTCCTGGCTTCAAGAACATGATCTGTTTCACGCATTGGAAGACAACATTCGTTTGCCGCTCGTTCCGCTGCCGGATAATTTCAGCAAGCCGGCAGGCATGCCCTGGGGCGGGACAAAAATTCGTCACCAGTATAAAAATAGATTACCGATCCGACCAGAAAGACAGTATCCCATTGTCGGCGAATCGTGGGAAATCTCCGCCGACCCGATTGCGCCGAGCGAATTCATCTTCGAACTTGGCGAAGAACGCCTATCGATCAATTTTATTCAATTGTTAGAACTCTTCCCAGAGCCAATTCTCGGCGCGAAGGTCGCGCAAAAATTCGACGGACAAAACCCAATTTTGGTCAAATTGTTGGACGCTGCCGCTCATCTGTCGGTGCAAGTGCATCCATCTGACGACTATGTCGGCTTAAAGCCAAATGAATCGGGCAAGCCGGAAAGCTGGTATATTCTTGAGGCAGAACCGAACTGCGGCCTCTATTTGGGCTTGCGCGAAGGCATATCGAAGGCGCAGCTTCGTCAGGCCATCGAAGCGCAGGAAGATGTCTCGCGCTATTTGAATTTTGTCGAGGTGCATCCCGGCGATTTTTTTGTGATTGATGCTGGCACGATTCATGCCGTTAGCGCGGGCGTGACGTTGATCGAACCGCAAAAAATCGCGCCAAAACGCAGCGGAAAAACGTATCGTCTATGGGACTGGAATCGGAAATACGACGCGCAGGGGAACAAAGACCCGCATGGCGCATCCCGCGAACTACATATTGAGGATTCGTTCCGAGTGATTGATTTCGAAGCCTTACGCGGCGAGGCGTTTATTCAGCAAATTCGCTCTCAACTTCCTGTTATTCAGCAGAATGGGGAAAGCGTCGAACGCTTATGCGCCGATACGCCGAATTTCGGCGTCAGCCAGATGACGTTAACAAATGATAATGCGCTTCCGCAATCCTGCGCAACGAGTTTTCATGGGCTGATCGTGTATGACGGACAGATTGAAGTGTGTCAGAGGGAGAAAACGCTGGCTGTCGTGTCGCGAGGGGAATCGGCGATCCTTCCGGCGGCGCTCGAGACCTATTCACTCAAAAGTCGCGCAGCCAAAGCGGTGAAAGTCTATCTTCCCGAACGATTTTTGTAAAAAGAGCAGATGCCACCTTGAAAAGATGGCATCTGAGAATATGGCAGGATGCCTGAGCGCGCCTATTCGATTGAACGTTCTTTTGAAGCCGCGCCACCCATCATCATCGGGCTAAGGCCATAAGACGAATAGGGCGTGTAGGAAGGAACGACAAACGATGGATGAGAAAACATCGCACCATCGCCGATTCCTGTGGACGGGTTGACTCCGTAAGGCGTCCATGTCGGAGACATCATCGGCTGTCCCTGATACCCCGGATTATACGGAGCCATCATGGAAGGCATCGTTCCCGGACGCACGATCTGGAAGGCAAACTGCGCCGTTCCGATGCGTTGAGACTGCCCGCCAAAACCGGATTCCATCGCCACATTGACGGTGTATGTCAAATACCCCGGTTTGGTTTTGGTCCCGACTGGTAATGTCACCTGATAATAGTCATACGGCGCTTTTGTAACTGGAATGCGCTTCCATAACTGCCCCCAGCTATTCAGGATTTCCAGATAGTACACAGCGCCCATCTGCGCGCCAACGCTGGTTTGCACGGTGATTGTCCCCTTTCTGCCCTGCTCGATCATATTCGGAGACACTTGCGCCCATACTTGCGCATACCCCTGTCCCGGATTCGGCGGGTACGTCGTCCCCCCACAATCCTGGACGTAGTAAGTCACCATGTTTTCTGCGCCCTGTCCCATATTGGTCGTCAACCACACTGTTTCCGTCCCTGCCGGGCCGCTCAGCGAAAGCTGCATTCCTAACAATCGAGACAGGTACGATACGCCAGACTGAAGCTGTCCGTTGAACAGAGTTCGCTGAACGCCTCTGGTATCGCGGTTGAACACAGATACATACTCTCCGTAACCAGTATTGCTCGTAAACCGAATATCAATCGCGTTAACGCCGGTACAGAAGGTATTTTTCGGCATTCCGGTTGTCGGATCAATCGTTTCCACCGTCACATTACTGCGCGGAGAAGGCACTATTGACCGACTATCCTGAGCCGCCGCCCGATTCGCTGGCATCACGCTCGATACGACCATCAATACAACACTGAATACGACCATCATTTTCATACGTGTATTATTATGCATAAGTTGTCACCTCCTTTTCGTGATATTGTTTCATGTTCAGAGTCTATGCACAAAAATTTTTTTTGACAAGGAAATTCTTTGCGGATTTTCGGGGAGTTCCGACTTTTTTTTGTGCGGTTTACGGGAGTGATACAGAAAACCTTTTAATTATAATGCGTTACATCTTCAACAACGTCATTCTCATTCATTCGGGAATTTTCTGATTTTGGGAGAGACGAGGGGAAACCGCCCCATATTTCCTCATCGTAGAACGAATTGACATGCACCGGGGCAGAAATGCAAACGGGAGAACGCGATCTGCGCGTTCTCCCGCCGTGAACTTGAAAAACAACTCTATTCCGTATTTACGAAAACAGCCCTTCTTTGTATTTGATATTCGCATTCTGTTTCAATTCGTCTATGAATTCACGGAATTGCGCATCTTGCTTTTGCTTCAGCAGTTGCTCTGTCAATTTGGCTTTTTCCTGTTCGAATGCCTGCATGTCTGCGGCAGTCCGCTCTTTCACGCGGAAGACGCAATAATCGCTTTCAAGTTCGAACGGAGCGCTGTATTCGCCGTCTCGCAATGTGAAGGCTAACTTGGCGAGTTCTTCGGATTTGCCGCGCGCTTCGGAGATATAGCTTTGGCTTTTACCGAACGGGCGCGGAGCAAATGCCTCGCCTTTGAACGTTGTTGTCACATCCTGAAGCGGCGTTCCCGACGCCAATGCGGTCTGAATCGCTTCTGCGTCGGCTTTTGCCAGCGCTTTCGCTTTTTCCTGACGCAGCGCCTCTGTCACCTTGTCTTTGATGTCAGCCAATTCAGGAATGTACGGTTCTTTTGCTTCCAGAAATTCGATCAGATAATACCCTAACGCGGTTTCGATAGGTTCGCTGAATTTTTGATCTGCGCTCAATGTAAAGGCGGCTTCTTGAACTTGCGGAATGGCAATGGTGTTCTCGTCAATCGGCTCGCCATTGCCGAACAAATTACTCACGCGCACTTCCAATTTATCTTTCGTCGCGACTTCTTGCAAATTCGGCGTATTCAAAATATCGTCATACGCGATTTGCGCCCGTTCTCCGGCTAATTCACGCGCTTTGGAGAGTTTCAGCCTATCGGTAATTTCCGCTTTCGCCGCGTTATACGGATCGGTTTCTTCGCGAATCTCATCAACTTTGATAATATGAAAACCGAACTGCGTCTTCACTAAGTCGCTCACCTGTCCGACGGTCAGCGCAAACGCCGCATTCTCGAATTCAGGCACCATGCGCCCTTTGTTAAAGAAACCGAGATCGCCGCCATTCTCTTTGCTCCCCGGGTCTTCAGAATGGGTTTTCGCTAATTCGGCAAAATCCGCGCCTTCTTTCGCCTGTTTAAGCACGGCTTCAGCTTTGGTTTTCACTTCGGCGATCTGCTCTTCCGTCGCATCCTGCGCAGTGCGGAACAGAATATGGCGAGCTTTTACTTCCCGGCCTTTATCGAATTCGCTGAGATTGGCGTCATAATAGGCTTTAATTTCCTCTTCAGTCGGCGTCACTTCGTCTTTCAGCGTTTGCGGGTCATAATGAACGTATTGAATTTTCACACGGGGCGGCGTGGTAAAATCCTGCTTATGCGCGTCATAATACGCCTGCGTTTCTTCATCGGACATTGTCACGCGCTCTTTGTACGATTCGGCCTTCACCAAGACGCCTTCGATTGCCAGCTTGTCATTCTGCAACAGATATTCTTCCCGCACTTCCTGATCGCTCACACGCGCTGTCTGCTTGATCAGCAATTCTAACTTTTTCGTGATCAAGCTGCTCTTGATCTGAGCTTCGAAATCCTCCGGAACAATCCGGTTCTGCGCCAATAAATTTTTATAGACATTCGGATCGAATTGATTGTTAGTCTGAAAACTCGGCATACTTTGGATTTCGGAGATCAATTCATCATCCGATACACCGATTTCATACTCTTTGGCTTTCTGCGCTAACAGCACATTCTGGGTGAGTTGGTTCAGGGCAACTTGTTCGAGTTGCAGCGTCTTCAGCACCTCTTCGGATAAATTATCGCCATACATTTGGCGGTAAAATCCATAAATATTCCGATAGCTGCTTTCGAAACTGGAGTACGAAATCGGCTCGCCGTTCACCCAGGCGACCGCATTTTGTCCGCCAGCGCTGCCTTGTTGCGAACTTCCGCCCTGCCCCCATACAAAAAAGATCGTCCCGATAAATGCGGCGATGACTAACCACAGGAAAATTTTAAGCGATTTGAGGTTTTGTCTCATGACATCAAGCATAACGCGTACCACCCTCCATTCCAAAGACGTATATGTCTGCATTCACTGATTGCAGTAAGTAAATAGAAACGGAGGGACACGCTATTGAAGATGGAGAAACTTGGCAACCTTTTTCTGATAGGGTTCTGATTTTTCCGCCGTTACGACGATTTGACATAGAGGGATTGCAATAATTTCACGCCTAAGCGCGTTTTTCGGACGAATTCATCGAACGAGCGCAGCTTGAATAGGCGCTGAATGATATACGATGGGCGGCTGTAAAACTGTTTATAGGCGAGTTTGCTGTATTGTAATAAGTCAGCGTCGGAAAAATATTGATTCCAATAACGCGGCGTAAAATCAGGGGTCGGCTGGCAGGCGAATTCTCGCCAGTAATCGGTCGCATAGATGCCTTGCTCCAGGGCTTCTCGATAAATTTCCGTGCCAGGATATGGCGTAAAAATCCCGATGTGCGCGTAATCCATCGGTAACGTTCGGATGAGATCGAACGTCGCTTGTAAATCGTCAGGAGTTTCATCCGGACAGCCAATCATAAAATACCCTAAGACCTCAATCCCTTCCTGTTTCGTTATATGAAATACCTCTCGAACCGTGCCAAGATTCAGGTGTTTTTTCAATCGTGTTTGAATGCGCGGACTGCCGGTTTCTACGCCATAATGAATCCGATGACAGCCAGCCTTGCGCAACTGGCGCAGCATCTCCGGCGTGACGGTATCTATTCGCGCTCTGATGTCCCAATGGACGCGCAAGCCATCCTGTAGGAGCAAGTTGCAGACATCAAACACACGCTGTTTATTTACGGTGAATGTATCGTCATAAAATAAAAATTCGTTGATGCCGAATTGCTCATGACATTGGCGCATTTCCGCAACGACATTGACCGCCGACCGCATTCGGAATTTTTTGCCCATTTGCGGGCGGTCGCAGAACATGCATCGCGCCGGACAGCCCCGGCTGCTCATAATCGTCGTCAACGGGTTTTTCATCGCTAACGGTGACGTATATTTTGTCTGATCGATTAAATGACGCGCAGGCATGTTCAACACATCAAGATCATGAATATACGTCAGACCTTTCGTAAAATAGGGCTGGCGTTTTGTAAGGACACCCTCAACGGATTCAGGGGCATCATTGGCCGCAATTGCCTGCAACAACGACGCAAAGAGAAATTCGCCTTCGCCGGGAATCACGACATCGATTTCCGGCATGCGAATCGTTTCTTCAGGAAAGATTGTCGGATGCGGCCCGCCGACGACAATCAGCGCCTCAGGGCACGTTTGCCGCACGGTGCGCGCCACCATGATGGCGTCAATTAGCGTAAATGTCATGACTTGAATGCCGACGACATCGGGAGCCGCGAGCGCAAGCCTGCCGGACAGCGCATCATGCGTCACCTGTTCAGCCTGACAATCCAAGACCTGCGCCACGCAATCGGGAATCTGCTCGGCATACGCCGCCACATACAATAAACCTAACGGAGGAAACATGCCGGACTCATCTTCAACGACAGGCGGAAGGCTTTCCCGCAAAATATGAGGAACGGGCGGGTTAATGAGTAATACATTCATGCGAATGACTCCTTGTTCACATTGTTTCTGAACTCATGCAGGTCGGTTTTTCACAAATCACAATATTGTCCAATCCAATCCGATAAGCGGCAGCCGCGTATCCAAACCGTGAACGAGCGGCAGCATCCGAAGCGGCGTTTTATTCGGCGCAATCACGCCAAAGGAAAACGCGGCAATAATTGTCAGGCCGCACTGTCTGGCCGCTGTTTTCAAGTAGGATAATGAAAATTTCAACGTCGCTCGTTCCTCTTTTACAAGCAGACCGAAAAGAAAATTCAGCGGATTCGCGCGATTCGGTTCGAGCAAGATGACATAGCGACTGGAGACGCGCCGCATTTCTGCGATCACATCAGAAACATTCTCGACATGGTGCAAAAGCACATGATTCGAAAACCACATCAAAGGCATTTTCTTGAAAGTCCAATACTGATGCGTCCATAACGCGCTTCTGACGCGCAGGATTCATCGCGATCATGGTTTCAGAATAATCTGTCGCGAGCAATTGACATTGCTGATCCAGATAATAGGAAAAAAATCCATTCCCTGCGCCGACTTCCAAGACGCGCGAACTCTTCTGTAACGGCGTGTATTTTTTGATCGCATTCAGCCGCGATGTGGCAAACGCCTGAATGACAGGATGAGACGGCGGCCTTCGCGCCTGTAACGTATCACGTTCCCAATAGGTTTTTTGAAATGCTGAGGCGGCGCACATTATGACATTCCTCCTAAAACCCGGCGTTTCGGTATCGCCTGAATTCTCTCGAACACCTGTTCAATCGGTATGCCTAATTCGATAATATTCAGATACCAGAAGATCGTTTCATAACGTGGACGATTCTCTTCTTGCACCAATTTCAATGCGTCATCTCGGTTCAACATTCCTTCGCGGATTTGATTGCTGCGAAACGTCTCATTTTCAGTAAATCCCGCGACAGTATGATAAATATAGTTATAAAACGCCGCCGTTCCATCGCCGATGCGCCAGGTCGTCACGCTGTCCGGAGCGAGTTCGAAATGATATTCCTCTCGTAATGTCGGAATAATCACCTCTTCCTGCCAGGGAACATAATTATAGAGATTCGAAAAATTTCGACCGATGACATAATAACACACAGCGGCAAAAAGCGTATCAGCAACCGATATATTGATATAGGCCGGATTCGAAAGATATTGCTGGCCATAATACCACAACAATTGCCATTTGTTCATGCCTGACAAAGTATAGACATGATGCGGATCGGCGTTATATGGACGAACTCCGGCAAATCCGGTTTTAAAATCCGTGCGTTCCAGCATATTTTCGCCGAGAATCGCCAGGTGGACGCCAAGTTGTTTTTTGACCTGCTGAAGATAATAAAAATATTGTTTGTCGCCCGCCATAAACAGCGGAATCATGCCTAATTCAGGACGTTTCAGCCAGGCGGAGACATTCTGCTTGATAAACCGACGCTTGTGCGAAATGTTTGCCGAAACCAAAATATGCTCCACGCCCAGCTTAGCGCATATCCGGGAAATATTGCGCCGCGCCAAATCCGTCACCATGCCCCAATCATACGTATAGGCGACCGGGGACATCTTCAGCACGGTCTTGACATAATGCAAGGAATAGAGGCTGTCGCGCCCGCCGCTAAGTCCGACGACGCAATCAGGCACTCCCGAACCTCGGCGATATGGACGCGCGATCTCTTGCAGCGCGTCTTCTCCGAAGCATTCGATTTTTTTATAGTTCCGGCAATAGTTGCACACGCCGTCGGCATCGAATTCGATGAATGGCATGGTTTCAGGAAGAATGCACTTCGCGCATCGCCGCAGCGAATCCTGCCATGACGTATCATACGGGAAACGCTGTTTCAGCCGTTCAAGTTCTTTTGCGCTGCGCTCGTCCAGCAGTTCGGAGATGCCGACCCGTTCGTGCGCGATATTCGACGGCGTTCGGCGTTGAGGGGCAGCGCATTCATGCTCGATGATACGGCGTGGGTTCGATAACGCTGCGAATGATTCTGCGCGCGCGGGAGAAACGTCGAAACCGAATTCCTCAACGACAAACGGAGTCGTATGGACAATGCACCCGCTTCCCGGCAGAATCTGACGAATCTCCGTCGGCGCGCCGAACCATGCGCTGGTGTGCGCGCGTTGCAGAAGACGCTGTAAAATATACCGTTCCGAGGCAAACAACACGGCAGAACGGTCGGCGTTGACGCAACGATAGAGCGAACCATTATTGGTCGCTAACACCAGCAGATCGAGGTCTTCGAACATTGCCGCGATTGACGCCGTTCCTTCGATTGCGCCGAAGGTTTGCCGGACGGCGCTGATGATAGAACCGCTCTCCGTATAGCGCATTCGCAGCAGGCTGAAGAGAATTTCCGTATCCACCTGATACCGGCGCTGCAATGCCGGAAACTGATGCCAGAGCGCCTCATGATTGACGATAATTCCATTATGCACCCCGACCATTTTTCCGGCCAACACCGGCTGATTATTATGCGCGGCGTATTGGCTGCCGGTCGTCACAAGCCGCGAATGCCCGATGATGGACATCGGATGATTGAGGCCATTATTCTCCGGCGTACAGTGGGCGTCAAGAAATGCGGAGACAAGCGCGCCGTACTCGGTGGAACGGATCATTTTTGACGCCGATGTCGCGCTTTTCAGCACATCAATCTGCGTTCCGCCGGAGAAGGCTGCGCCTGCCGCTTCTTTGCCTCGCGACTCGGAGTAAAGAAACAAATCAGTCAGCGTTTGTCGAATCTGTTTCGGAGTCACATGCTTGACCTGCGCTCCTATCGTCATGCCAAAAATTCCGCACATTTTTTGAGATGTCCCTATGTTGTCTGTTCTCTATTCATGCAATTCCCTTCGCAGCGCGGCGACTTGCTCACACACCAAACCGAACATAAACACCAAGACGGTCGAAAGTGACAACATTACGGTCACATCCCCGATTCCGAAGCCTTCTCCGGCAATCACATCAATAAGCAGACTGATAATACTGAGGATGCTTAACCCGCCTGCAACGGTCAAAAAGACTTTTAACGGCTCGAACAGCACCGTTAAGCGTATCATCAGCAGCAACGTCTGCGGCCCGTGTTTCCATTGTCGCACCGTGCTTTTTCCAATGCGTTTTCGAACCGTAATCGGCTGCCATTTGACGGAATACTGCCCTTTCAGCATGGCAAACGTGCTGGTCGTCGAAAACGAAAATCCCGTCGGCATGAGATGAAGATATTTGATCAGCACCTCTTTTTTCGCCATCCGTAATCCTGAATTCACGTCCGGGATGCGCTGACCGGCAAGATAATTCGCGAAATGGCGCACAATGAATTTCCCAGGTGCGCGCAGCAACGGCGCATGCGATGCGCTGTCACGCTGACCGATAATCATATCTTCCTCGTCGCACCCCTCAATCAGTCGTTTGACATCTTCCGCCGTATGTTGTCCGTCGCCATCGCAAAACAAGACATAGCGCCGCGCGACGGCAAGGATGCCGGTGCGCAGCGCCGCGCCATATCCCCGGCAGTTTCGATGGCGAATCACGGCAGCCCCGGCCTCTTGCGCCCGCTGGCTCGTCCGATCCGTAGAGCCATCGTCCACGACGATCAATTCCGCATCGGGAATCATCATTTTAATGTCCTGAATAATGGCCGCAATCGCCATTTCTTCATTGAACGCCGGAATAATAATGCTGACATCGTGTGCTGTAACCATCTATCTCCGCGATTCCCCTCCTGGGAGGGGCAAGG
>CAZRSF010000091.1:21057-21474 GCA_964602655.1 uncultured Candidatus Moduliflexus sp. | reverse complement strand
GTGCAGGCGATTTTGCTGGTGGCATGGCGTTCGAAGGCGAGCGATGCATTCTCCCGCGACATGCCATGTCCGTTGTCTTTCACGCGAATATACGCTTTGCCGCCGACGCCGATGTCAATGTCAAGCTGCGTCGCCCCGGCGTCAATTGAGTTTTCGACTAATTCCTTGACGACCGACGCCGGGCGTTCGATGACTTCCCCGGCGGCGATATGGATCAGCAGCTGCTGAGCCTGAAGAAGCTCTGCCTGCTGGAGGGGGACTATGAGGTCTACCCCGGCCACATGGATCAGACCACCCTGGAGCGGGAGCGGCAGTTCAACTACTATTGCCGCATGGCCATGGATATGTAAATTTCCAATAATGCAACAGCCCCGCCTGTCTTTTGACAGGCGGGGCTGTTGGCTTGATGTGGCGTCA
>CAZRSF010000091.1:0-21047 GCA_964602655.1 uncultured Candidatus Moduliflexus sp. | reverse complement strand
CTCACGCTTCTCGTATTTCTCGCATTCGTTTGCCATGCGGGCGTAGCCAACGGTATCGTTCGTTTCAATCGTAAAGCCTTCTTCGCATTTATACCCGATCACGAATTCATTCCCATCGAATACATCTTTCATCGGCACGAGATGTTTACATTGATCTTCTTCGCATTTTATCATAGAAACTCCTTGTATCGTAGGCCGAAACTACGTTTCGGCACGGCGAAATACAATTTCGCCATACTCTGTTATTTTCTGCCGACCAACGTTTTCAGAATTTTTACGCCGATTGATACGCCGGTATCTTTCGCGAATTTCTGCAAATCCGAAAACGACAGGTCTTTCGGCGATAATCCGACTTCCGCAAGCGCTTCCTTTAGAAAAGAAACATCTTCGGTCTCTTTGGTTGAGTGCGTCTTGCGATTCAGGCCGCTTTTTTTGATTTTTTTCATCCACACGACTGGCGCGCCGGTTGAAGGGTGCTTGGTGCGTTCATAGACGAACGGCAGATGAATCCCGGCCTGCAATTCTTCTATGAACATGACATCGAAAGCGTCTGCCGGAATGTGGCGGCCATAATCTTTGACAAGACGCCAGCCTAATTCGATGTAGAGTTCCTCCATAATGTCTGACGGTTTTTGATGCGGCGGCGCATACTCGGCTTCCGGTTGTTGTTCGTTCTGCGGACGGCGTTTTTCCGAATCCGATCCGTATTGATCGTAAAGTTTCCGGCGTTCCGGATCGGAGAGGATTTCATACGCTTCCGCGGCTTCGCGAAAGCGTTCTTGCGCCTCTTGATTATTTGGATTGCGGTCGGGATGATACTTTAATGCCGCCTGACGATACGCTTTTTTAATGTCGGCGACAGTGGCGGTTTTGGGCACGCCGAGAATATCATAATACGTGCGAACTGGCATATAATCTCCGTTGAGAGACCTCACAGGTCTTGAAGACCTGTGAGGTCTGCGTGGACGTTTATTTTTCAGTGTGACTTTTTTGCGTCTTTTGTGTGTTTCGTGGTAAACAACTCCTGTGCAAGAGTCAAGCAGAATTTTGAGAATTTGACATTTCATGCAGGAAAACCACGCCGCTTTTGCCTCCGCTTTTTTTAATCAGGCGGATGTCCGAAATCACCATGCCGCGATCAACGGCTTTACACATGTCGTAAATCGTCAGCGCCGTCACAGTGACGGCGGTCAGCGCTTCCATCTCTACGCCGGTTTTCGCGGTGACTCGCGCCGTCGCTTCAATTTCAATCTCCGCGCGTTTAGCGTGAAGATAATACGCGATCTCCACGCTGTTCAGGTTGAGCGGGTGGCAGAGCGGAATCAACGCGCTGGTCTGTTTTGCGCCCATAATCCCAGCGATGCGCGCCACTTCCAGCACGTCGCCTTTCGACATCGCTTTATTGATAATCATCTCAAACGTCTGCGGCTGCATCCGTACGCATCCTCGCGCGACGGCTTCGCGCTGCGTGACGGCCTTGTCGCTGACATCCACCATGCGCGATTGGCCGTGTTCGTCAAAATGCGTAAATTGTTCCATCGTTTTTTCCGACTTTCACCGCAAAGACGCAAAGTCAATAAATCATTCTTCGCGTCTTCGCGCCTTTGCGGTAAAAGAATCTGTGTTGTTGTTTCTGCCTTTTATCGTATTCAGAAATTAAATTTCCGAAATCCGTCATTGCTCTTATTTGCTCATCATGGCTTTTGATTACGCGCTGCTCCGTAAGCAAAGGAAAAGTGAGCGATTACGGGCAACGGACTTTGATTGGGTGACTCTGCGGCTTACATGGCATGGTCATTGCTCTATAAGATTATGCAAGAAATTGTTGTAATAACTTGTATTTCCGCGAATATTTCAGCATATTATACGTAGTGGGTCGCGGAAAATTGTCGTTATGATATTCGTGTTATCCTATCACGCGGCATATCGAGAAGAGATACACTGTCTTTGCCGATAGCCTGCGGAGGAGGGGTCATCTTATGAGAAAACTTGGATTTTTGACAGTAGCGCTCATGCTCGCAACCGTCATCAGCACGGGCTGCGGGCCGACGTATCGGATGCAGCAAGGCGCAGCCGTCGGCGCAGCTATCGGCGCGGTGGTCGGGCATGACATCGGCGAAGATTCCGAAAGCACGCTAATTGGAGCGGCAGTCGGAGGAGTCGCGGGAGCAGTCGCCGGCGACGCCATTCGCGAATACGAACGCTGTAATTATTACGGTCAGTGCGACGGGTATCAAGAGCAGCAAAATAACGACCAGCGATACGATCAACGGCGGAGAAATTAAACGCAAGCTGTCGGACACGTTCACCGTGTCCGACAGCGATATTTCTCGGTCGCGCTCGCGTCGAAATACGATTTCGACGTACAGTACTCCTGCCAAATTTCTTGACAAACCGATAAAAGCTATTCATCGTCACACTCATGCTCCATTTTGCTTATCCGAATATCAATGAACGCGAACAGCGTTTTTTAGGATGTGGCCGCTATGTCGCTTTACATGCCGATGATGCGCCTGTCGGCAGCGATTACGAACCCGCCGCGCCGAAAGTCATCACCCTGACGACGAAAGTCTATACTGCGGCAACGCTCCTCTCCCCCGAATCGTCAGTATCCACACGAAAGATTTATGAACGCAAAGATCGACCGGAAGAGAAGTATTTCGGAAATTCGCAGAATTTAGCCTATCTGCTCGCCCTGATCAACCGGTCGAGAGCATGGCGTTTTCCAGAGATTCCTGGCGATGTCTGGTGCACCGGCAGCGTTGATCTCGGCGCGGATAAACAGCCGTTTTTAGAGGCGGTGCAAGCGCCGGGATTCGAATTGAAACTCCAGGCGTTTTTGGAAAAAGATCAGCCGGATCGCCTCTTTATCGCGCCTGAGCCGAATCTTCAGGCCGTAGATGATCGCCTGCTGCGTCATCCCGCGCTGCGCGTGCTCTCGCTGGCAGAATTTCAGCACGCTTCGCCAGATGATTTTACGAACCAAAAAACCATTCTCAAGGTCTTTCCGACCGAGTTGAATGTCCTCTGCACCCTGTTGTTCGCGCCGTCTCCTGCCCCGTGCGAAGCGTCTGTTCCTTCGATTGCGTCCGTCAATCCGTATCGCGGCCTCTTTGCGTTTCGCGAACAAGACACCGCGTTTTTCTTCGGGCGAACGACCTTCATCGCGCAACTGCTTAAGGAGATGCAACAAAACGTCTTAGTGTCGGTGATCGGCGCGTCCGGCAGCGGCAAATCATCGCTCGTCTTCGCCGGATTGCTGCCGCAGCTTCATTTGCAGCAAGAGCGCCTCGTCATCGCCGCGCGACCGGGGAATGATCCGTTTCGATCCGTTGCCGCCGTCGCCGTCCCGATCCTTTGTCACGAACAAAGCGAAGTCGAGCGCCTGCTTGAGATGAACGCTATGAGCGAGCGCTTACAACGCGGAGAACTCCGTCTATTCGACGTGTTCGAGGCGATACAGCGAACCGCGCCGGAACGGTCGCTGCTGGTGATGTTCGACCAATTGGAAGAGCTATATACGCTGTGCCGCGACGACGCGCTGCGCCGCCGATTTCTTGAGGCGCTGATGGAACTTGAAACAGCGTTTAGGACATCAGGAATCGCCGGGAATATCCTGCTCGCGCTTCGCGCGGATTTTTTGGGAAAAGCGGTGTCATTTGCGCCATTCGCCGCGCATTTGCAGCGATCCGGCTTGATTCTTGCGCCGATGGATGTCAACGACCTGCGGGAAGTGATCGAAGCGCCTGCGCAAAAATGCGGCGTGGCAATCGAGGACGGTTTGACTGACCGGATTCTGCAAACCATCAGCGATGAGCCGGGGAGTTTGCCGCTGCTTCAATTTGCGTTGACCCAGCTTTGGGAACATCGCCAGGGGCAGACGCTGACCCACGCCGCCTACAATGCCATCGGCGGCGTCGAACATGCGCTGGCCGCATACGCCGAGCAGGTTTATCATGCGCTGACGCCCGACGAACAGGCGCGGGCGCAGCATATTTTTACCCAGTTAGTCCGCCCCGGCGAAGGCACCGAAGACACGCGCCGCCTCGCCAGCAGTCCTGAAATCGGCGAGGAGAATTGGACGGTTGCCGTCAAATTGGCCGATGCGCGTTTGGTTGTCACGAATCAAAAACCTCCGGCAGCGTCATCGGCAGAAATGCCATCTGCGCCTGACGGCACGGTAGAATTGGTGCATGAAGCGCTGATTTCAGGTTGGCAGCGGTTGCGAGAGTGGCTTGAAGCAGATCGGGAATTTCGAATGTGGCAGGAGCGGCTGCGGGTCGCGCTGCGCCAGTGGAAAAATCATCAGGGGGATCAGAGCGCGTTGCTGCGCGGCCTTCCTCTGGCTGAAGCCGAGATCTGGATGATGAAACGGCTGCGCCAATTCGGCGCGGAGGAACTTCGGTTCATTACCGCCAGCCTCCGAGCGCATCACAAACTCCTCTGGCAAAGGCGGATCGGGCGGTTCGCGTTCGCCGGGCTGATCGGCCTGTCGATCTTTGCCTTTGTCCTGCTGAGAAATGATGTCGTGCTGCAACATCGCGTCGCCGACATCAACCAGATGAACGCGCTGCTGCAAAGTTCGCGCGCCAAATTTCTCTCGCATGACGAATTAGCCTCGCTGCTTGCCGGACTCAGAGCGGGATCGATGGCAAAACGCTTGAATGCTCCCCCGTTTTTAGGATTGCAAATCGTATTTAATCTGCGAGAAATTGCGGATACGATTCGAGAGCGCAACCGTCTTGAAGGCCATAGCTTGTCGGTGGAATGCCTCGCGCTCAGCCCGGACGGAACGCTTGCGGTGTCAGGGAGTCACGACCGGGTGGCAAACGTCTGGCATCTTCCCGACGGTCGCCTGCGATATGCGCTGCAAGGGCACGCAAGCGGCATTCGCGCGGCGGCGATCAGCCCTGACGGAAAGATATTAGCCACTGGCGGCACGGATCGTTCGATCAGGCTGTGGAATCTCGCTGACGGCGCGGCGTTGAAGACGCTCGTCGGCCATGTCGGGACGGTACGCAGCCTTGATTTCAGCCCTGACAGCAAGACGTTGCTTTCTTCGGGAACTGACAGCCTGATCCTGATTTGGAACGTGGAACGCGGCTCGAATACGCGCATTTTGACAGGCCATGCGGAAACTGTCACTATTGCGCGTTACAGTCATGATCCGAACGTGATTCTTTCCGCCAGCGAAGATGCGACGATCAAAATCTGGGACGCCGTTTCAGGGAAAGAGACCGCAACGTTGCGCGGCCATACCGGGCAGGTCTGGGACATGGCGCTGCATCCCGACGGCGCGATCATCGCGACTGCCGGGGAAGACCGCACGATTAAACTCTGGAATCTTCAGACATCCGCTGAAATCATGACGCTGCGCGGACATACCGACGCTGTTCGCAGCCTGGCCTTCAGCCCGGATGGCGAACTGCTCGCGTCCGGCAGCGATGAATTCGATTGCACGATTCGCCTCTGGAATGTGGCGGATGGGAAAGAGATCGAACAATGGAAAGGGCATTACAATTCCGTCGGTCAACTGCGCTTTACGCCTGACGGCAGCATGTTAGTGTCGGGCAGCGACGATCACACCATCAAACTCTGGCAACGCCGCGAACCGCATGAGGCGTATGCTTTACGCAGTCAGCATCAACTGGTGAAAAGCGTCGCATTCCATCCGCAACGTCCGTTGCTGGCTGCGGGAAATGCCGACGGAACGGTCACGCTTTGGAATCTGACCGACAACCGCGAAGTTCGGACATTCGAAGGGCATCTCGGCGCGGCGCGCAGTGTGGCATTCAGCCCTGACGGCAGACTGCTCGCCTCTGGCGGCCATGATGCGTCTATCAACCTCTGGAATCTTGACAGCATGACCGAAGAACGCACGCTGACCGGGCACGGCAAAATCATCCGCAGCCTCAGCTTCAGCCCGGATGGCGCACTATTGGCTTCGGGCAGCGAAGACCATACAGTGAAGGTTTGGAACGTCGCGACCGGCGAATTGCTGCATACGCTTTACGGTCATCAAGATCGCGTTCCGGCGGTGGCGTTCAGTCCGAATGGCAAATGGTTGGCGTCTGCCAGCGAAGACCAGAGCATTCGCCTGTGGGATGCGGCACAGGGACGGGAATTGCAGATATTTTCCGGCCATCGCGTCGCTGTCCGCGCGTTAGCGTTCAGTCCCGACAGTCGCATATTAGCGTCCGGCAGCGGCGATAACACCATCAAGCTCTGGGACATCGCGACCGGCAAAGAAATCAACACATTGAAGGGGCATTCGCGTACACTGACAAGCCTCGTGTTCATTCAGAAAGGCAAGGCGCTTGTCTCCGGCAGTCAAGATCAGACCATCAAAATCTGGGATGTCGAGCATGGCGAAGAGTTAGCGACGCTGCGCGGGCATACCGGACAGATCAACAGCGTGGCAAGCAGCCCGACGCTGTCGCTGTTCGCGTCGGCCAGCGACGACCAGACGATTCGACTTTGGGATGTTGATCTCGACCATCTGCTGAAGCGGAGTTGCGCTTGGTTACAGGACTATCTCGCGACGAACCCGAATATCAACGACGCAGACCGCAAGATGTGCCAGGCGATTTTGACGGCGGCAGAATAACAGGATTTTCTATAGCTTGCTATAGATTTTATGATTATTGATGACATTCAGGATTTCGGGAAGCGCCTGTTCAGCGGCTTTTTTCCCGGCAGTGATAATGCCTTCGGCCTTGCTGAAATCGCTCCAGCTATAGCCGATTAACTCTGGCGCAATGGTCAAATCAGCGATCATCGCTTTCGCCGTGCTGATTTCATATTGCAGGTTTTGGAAGGAGCGGATCATAATGTCCACGATTTTCAAATTGTCCGCATAGCCGACAAGGTTCTCGTAATTCAATGGCGGCGGGGTATAACTCGGCGTCAATGGCGCAAAACTGTTAATGCCCACGAGAATGTCCGCGCCCATTTCGAGAAGATCGCTGATCGGCACCGGGTTAATCGTGGAGCCGTCCACAAGAAATTTCCCATCATATTTGACCGGCGGAAAAATTCCAGGAATCGCAAGACTCGCTTCAAGTCCACTAAAAAGCGAACCGGAATTCAACGCCAATTTTTGCCCGACATCAAGCGTCATCGTGATGATGCGCAACGGAATTTTCAAACTATGAAAGGTCAGTTTTTCCGGGAGATATTCCGTCAAGAGGTTCATGATCCGCCGCTGACTGAGCAATCCGCCCTTAAACGGGCTGAAGTCCCGCATCGAGACTAAGGGAAGGTGACGTTTCAAATCAAGCGCAATCTGCTCAATATCGGTCGCTTTCATCCCGAACGCATATAATGCGCCAATAATCGCGCCAGCGTTGCTGCCGGCGATCATATCAATCGGAATCTGATGTTCTTCCAACACTTTCAACACGCCGATATGCGATAAACACCGCGCCGCCATGCCGCCTAACGCGAGACCGACGCGCATATCGGCCACATGCCGGGCGATACGATTGATCGTGCTGCTTTCGTCACTGAACGGCTCATCCGTGACAATAATTTCGCCGCGCTCATAAAATCGTTCTTCTGCAATGTCTCCGGGGGGCAGGATCAGTGGGGCTGCTTCAGTCAAATGCGCATCGGTCTGCGGCGCATCTGAAAAAAAATAATAGACCGGAATCAAATCCTGATGATCGAACATGCCTGTCGGCGGTTCTTCGCCAATCGGCGACAATAAGACGACTTTATCCGATAAATCGAGCGCCTCGAAGGTATTATTACTGATTTCCGCCGAGGTATTGATGACGATATACTGGAACAGCGTTTTTAACACGCTCAGAATTCCGGCAATCTGTTCGCGTGAAATCTTTCCAGCGCGCAGGAGATCAGCGGGCATCGAAAAAAGATGAATTCCGGACGATATCTGCGTCAACGCCTGCTTGACGCGTTCCTCGGTAATATCGTCTTCGCCAATCATTTTTTGAATCGAGAGGGAGAGTATCTCGGCGACATTCGCGCCGCTCATCGTCATATCCAGGATGACCACCGACTGCCCGGTCTGTTTCGAGAGACTGACGGCAAGATTCACCGCGACAAACGTCTTGACCGCGATGCGTTTCGGACTGTACACTGCGACAATCTGACTCTGCTTCGGCTGTTGATGGAACATGCCGAGCGTACGCCGCCGCAGACGCCGGTCAATTGTTCGAATGACGTTATGCATGACCGTTGGATCGCGTTCCACGAGGTCATAAAAATGCTGCTGGGTGAGAAACAAGATTTCCGCATCAATCACCACTTCTGCGGTAACGGTTCGCGGTTCGTTCGACAGCACTGAAGCCTCGCCGAAAAAGTCGCCGGCGTTGAGATAGGAGAGCGTCTCCGTGCGGGCGTTTTCGGTGATGATCAGCTTGACCTGCCCTGACAGGATGATATAAATACACGATCCCGGCTCGCCTTCACGGCAGATTTCCGCACTTCGCGGATAGTACTCCTGACGCAGCGTCGGCAACATGCGACGCAGTTCGGAAACTTTGACCCCGGAAAATAATGTATTCTTTCGCAGTTCAGAGATGGAAATCACTATTTTTGACCTCTTCGCGACACATCAGACGCCGCGCTGACGTTCGAGCGCCTTATAATTTCGGATTGACGCAGCGTAAGACGACCCACTTCATCGGAGACCCCGACGGCATTTTTTCGGGATTTGCGCGCCCGAACGAAAAGACCCCCTCTGTCCATTCCACCATTGTTTGCAATGCTTCTGTTCCATCAAGACGTTTTTTCGGGCGGCTGGTTGGGTCAACAAGAATAATATGCGTAATTTCTCCGAATCGGATGTGCATCGAACCGGTCTGTTTGGTCGTGGAATTTGTGAGTGTCGCGTACCCGGAGGCATTGACAAGACTCAACATTTGCAGGATGGATGGGAGATGCTCCTCTTTCAGATTGGCTAAAAGCGTAGTGTTTTTTCGTTTCAGCACGCCCACGCTGGATTTGATCAGCCGATCAAGAATCGAACGCAAATTATCGAGAAAGTCGTTCAATGATTCGATATTCGTCGGTTCCACTAAGAATTCGACGTGGGCTTTGTCGAAATCCTCTTCCACTACCTCAACCTGATCCTGACGAATAATAAAAACCATTGGAATTTCGGTGGTCGTTGTGCTGGCAATCGAACGCACTTTGCGATGCACTTCCAGCGCCTCTTTCATCGCGAAACTTCCAAGCTCGACAAAGAGCAAATCCGGCAGAAACGCGCCGTTTTCTTCAACCTGATTGATCAGGTCCTGCAAGGCATCGCTGAGCGATGGAACGAGCATCACTTCATGCTCAGCCAATTCCAGGACTTTGGTAATATATTGATGCAGTTCGGCGCGCGCATCAACTAACATGATTCTTGCCACTGGTATGTCCTCCGCAAAGGTTCACAGCACGCCTCTCGCACACGCAAGAGACAACTAATCTTCTAAAATGACCTTGATTTTTTTCACAAGCTGCGCAATACATGACTTCATATCCTGGTCTTTACGGACATAATCGCGCGCTCCCGATAATTCCACCGCCCGCTTGATTTCCTCTTCCGGCTTGGCGGAAAAAATCACGATAGGAATATTTTCGGTTTCATCCATTCCGCTTAACATGATCCCCAGGTCTTCACCTTCAAGCGCCGGAAGATTCAGGTCAAGAATAATCAAATCCGGTTTCGTATCCATCTGGAGGATCTGAATGTGGCCAGATTCCGCATCTTCGGCAAAAATAATATTGAACCCGTGTTTTTTAAGTTCTTTCGATAGGATCGCTCGCGCAAACTGGCTATCCTCGACGACCACGAGAGTCTTAGGCATACCGTTCTCCTTTTCTCTGTGATGTGTTCATCCCCCAAATGGGCGCGTGAAATTCACAATATATTATCCTACAAGTTACAGTTAAAAAGGTCAACTGAAAATTCTGAGATTTTTCATCCATGCTTACTTTCCCTGCTCGAACTCCTGCAAATACGCTCTTGCCACCTGATCAGACGGGACAATCGTCAGGTATTGTTGTAAAAATACGACCGCTTCATCCTTTTTCTCGACGTGCTGCGTACGCTGGTATTGTTCATATAAGACAAGCGCAAGATTGAAAAGGATAAAATCTTGCCGATCCAAACGAGCCGCTTCGCGCAATGTCTCTTCGGCGTCATCGAACCGGCGAAGTTCGGCTAACGCGACCCCGAGGTTGTTTGCGGCATATTGGTTGCCCGGTTCGTTCGACAACACATCGCGATAGGCGTCAATCGCTTGCTGCAAGGTCTGATAATCAGGTTGGCCTCGTAACAGTTGAAGTTGTTCGAGTTCTAACCTGCCAGGATAGGCCAACAGGAAATCGTTCCGCTGGCCGGAGTCCCAATATTTCAAATGCCGCGCCACGCCAAGGCCGATTCGCGCGGTGCGGCTTTGCGGAAACAGAGAGAGCAGCGATTCGAAAATCAGCGCGGCTTCCTCATAATTCCCGTCATCCAACGCTTTTCGTCCTGTTGGAAATAGCCGGCTGACTTCAATCGCTTTCAGGCGAAACAGTTCTAACTGTTCAATCCGCTTCGACAGCGTGGGATGCGTTGCGCGTTCAGGAGATGGCTCGACAGTCGTCTTCGTCGGGTCTTGTTCTAATTCGAAACCTTCGCCGAACAATTCGCGCAGCCGATTGAGCACGTTTGTCGAGGCGGAATATTCGTAGCCTGAACGCAAGGCGTATAACGCGCCGAACTGATCCGCTTCCATTTCTTTCACCTGACGGACATTGATGATATATGGCAGCAAAATACGCCGCGCGTCATCCGCCTGCGCGTCATATTGCGCGGCGTTCTCAGATTCGTGCGTCTGGAGCAGTTGTCTGACATACGCGGCCTGCCCGTCCTGCAATTGATAATCCGCATAATGGCGCAGCGCGGAATGCGCGATTTCATGACCGAGAATAAAGGCGATGTCGTCCTCTGTTCGGCAGACAAGCTCAAGCAAATTTTCGGTCAGCAGCACATACCCGCCGGGCAGCGATAAGGCCTGCGGCGCGATCTCTCCGGTAATCAGGTAAAATGCGTAATCCAACTGCGAACGATCCGAATATTTAGCGATTTTCGAGCCAATTCGCGTCAAGGTCTCGTCTTGCGTGACTTCGATGCCTGCCTCAGTCAGATGGAGTTTCAGACTGTAAAACGCCAATTTCCCGGCGATCCGCTCTTCGATTTCGCTCAACACCAATGACGTCAATTCCGATTCTTCGGCGCGCGCGCCCATTCCCACGCAGTTCGCCAACAACAAAACGCACACGATACTCCACAGATGTTTCATACGCAATTCCTTCTATTTCCAATCGCCGACCACGACAAATGACGCCCAAAAAAATGGATGAACCAATTGAATTTGCTTCGGTTTTCTTCGACCGACTTGCAGCGTAGATTGCATCACGGCAAGGCTGGCTTGCTGTAATGCCCGCGCCTTCCCAAGCGTCGGAAGCTGCTGATAAAACGCGCTCATCAAATATTGCGTGGCGGTATCGTTCACCCGCCAGAGGCTTGCCAACACCGTCGGCGTCCCGGCGTACATGAAGGCGCGAATGAAGCCCACCAATTCATCGCCGGAGACGAGTTCGGCCATGCCTTCCGCGCCGACCTGCTGCGGCAAAAACGTCTCGCAGCCGCTTAAGGTCACTAAATCTGCGTCAAGCTGCAACCCGAACACATCTTTGGCATACAACGGGTCTGACGCAAATTCCAAATAGGAAAACATCGGATGATGTTTATCGAACACGCCATGCGTCGCCAAATGAAGAATGTCGTACTGCGACGCCTCGTCAAACAGCCGATCTTTCGTCGCGTCTGCTCCGCTATATGCGACCGAATCGGGAAATGCGTCGCGTAAGGTTTGCAGTTCTTGCGCCGCTCCCGGCAAATCATCAGAGACATTCCCGATGCCAAGCGCTCGATGCCGGAGCGTCCCGGCTCTGCGATGAGCATTCCGTTCCGTCCGCGCCCGCACGATCGGCAGCATGCTTAATGACGGCAGCGAAAACAACGCATACTTCTTGATCAGGAATGACGGCGTTTCTGCCTTCGCTTCCGGTTCGATCAACGTACCGAACGGCACAAAATGCAAAATTCGAAACGGAATCACGCCCACCGTTGTCTTCCCGCTCAATTCGGCCTCGACTGGCGCAATCAGCCAGGAATACAACTCTTGCAGCGGCGCGGCGATTTTCATGGATCGATAATTGTACAATTCGCTGCGAAAACGCAAGACTGCCGCCGTCACGGCGTTCGCCGCCACCGGAACAGAGACCGCCCGCGCCGACTCTGCCGTAATGACCCAGATATACAGCCGGTCATCATCTAAAAAATATTCCAGAATCGCCACGTCCGATTCCAATAAGGCGACCGCTTGTTTCATAAGCATACGAATCTCTTCTGCGTCAACAATTTTCAACCGATAATATTCTGGAAAGGTGAATTTTATTTGCAGCAGCAGATTTTCATACTGCTCTTTGGCCTGATAAAGCTCCTGCTCCACGTCGCGATAGCGTTCAGGCAGTCCTTCCGCCGCGGAAGAAAGTCGTTCGTTCAACAACCGAATTTTCGCCACAAGCTGCCGTTCTTCCTGAATCATCTCAGGGGCGGCCTGAAGCTGCGGCGCGGTATTCGAGACCAACTCCAAAAAGGTTCTGGCCTTCAGACGTTCCAGATACCATAAGGCGTCGAGGTCTTGATGACGGACCAACAGCAGCCGTACCATTTCGAGATACGGATTCATATTTCCTTGCATGAAGAATTGTCGCAACTCGGGAAGCTGCAAATACCCGCGCATCTGCTCAAGCGTCGTAATCGACGCCTGAAAATGCGTCATCGCCTCGTTTTCCTGCGCAAGCGCCAAACGAATTTTCCCCAAATCGTAATGAATGCCCCAGAGCGCGGCCATGTCGTTCAGGTCTTGCGCCATGCGCAGCGCCTCTTCATCGAACGCCAACGCTTCCTTGAATGACGCCTGGCGAAACGCGGTTTCGCCCAACAGATGAACGACTTCAAGCTCCCCTTTTTTCGAGCCGATCTCCTGATACAACCGCCGCGCGGCTGTAAACGCCTGCCTCGCTTCGGAAAACTGCGTCTGATGAAGGCGCAGCAGCCCGATTTTCCCAAGCGCGTTGGCTTGCGCTAACAGCGTGTTTTCTGAAGATGCCACCGTGAACGCTTCCTGAAGATACGCATCGGCTTCGGCAAAATGCGCCTGCCTGATTTCCAACGACGCCAAATTGGTCAGCGCGACCGAGATTTGCGACGGCGTCCCGCCCTGACGTTTGGCCTCAAGCGACTCAAGCTGATACTGTTCGGCGCGTTCGACTTCTCCGATTTCTTCATACAGCGAGCCGATATTCCCCAGCGCAATCGAAGCGCTTTGCTGATCGTTCGCCTTCTTATAGATGTCAAGCGCCTGATAATAGAGCGTAAACGCCTCTTGAAAATTCCCTAAATTTTTATGCGCCGTGCCGATATTCAAAAGCGTGTTCGCGGTGCGCCGCTCGTCGGATAAGGTGGTTTTAATGGTCAGCGACGCATTCAGATACGTTAATGCCTGCTGCGAATCTCCGAGGTACAGAAACAGTTGCCCTAAATCCGCCAACGTATAGGATTCGCCTTCCTGATTGGCCGTTTGGCGGTAAATATCTAACGCGCGTTCGAATTGCGTTTTCGCCTCGGACAACCGCCCAAGTTCGCCATAGACGATGCCTGAATTGGTCAGCGTTTGCGCCATGCCTTCCGCGTCGTCGATCCGTTCTAACAACGTCAACGCCTGATTCTGCGCGGCGATGGCCTCCAGCAATTGCCCCTGATACCGGTAGAACACGCCGATGCGCCGCAGCGCTTTCGCCTGATTCGGCAAATCGCCTAATTCGGCGTAAATATCCGCCGCCGCTTTCTGCAACGAGAGCGATTCCGCGTCGTTGCCGGATTTGCGGTAAATGACCGCGATTTCGCTCATGACATCCGCTTGAAGCTGACGATTTCCCGTGCGTTTGGCAGCGTTCAACGCCGATTCGTATTGCGCCAATGCGTCAGGAAATTTGCCGTCCTGCGCAAGCTGCTTGGCATTCAGCAAGGCGGCCTCGGTCTCCTGCGCAGACATGACAGCGGCAGGCCTGTCATGTTGCGGCATCGTCTCAGCGATGGACAGATGCGCCCTCACGCCGCTCGCCATGCACAGCATTCCCGCCACTATCCGCCACCAGACCAGTTTCATCCGCATCTGTTTCCGTCTCTAATGCCTGTCATATTTTCTTTCCCGTCAACACCAATGATTTCCGTTACATCGTGTCTGTTCTCGCAAGCGTTGTCAATACTTTTTCGCGATTAGTTTGCGAAACCAGAAAACATCAGGAGTTTTTGACTTGACAGGAGAGATGCGCGTTGCAAAATAGAATCGTTTTTACCATACGCGTTGCGTTATTATCAATGACTCCTTGCAGCCTGAATAGAAAAATGAACCGTTATCATGATTGTTGGGTAGCTTGCCTGGCATTGCTGTTGCTATTTGGTGCGGCGGCTGACGCCAAAACGCTGGTGATTGCCGACGACAATCTGAATCTGCGATCCGGGCCGGGACGCACATACGATATTCTGGATGTGTTGCGGAAAAACGAACGCTACGAGATTTTGGACGAGCAGGAAGGTTGGTATCGAATCAATGTCGAAGGCATGCCGGGCTGGGTGTCGGAAAATGGCGTGACCCTGGCGTCATCCGGTCAAATCCAGGAACTGCTCGCGCAAGCGGATGACTATTTTATCCGCCAGCAATTTACCACGCCGCCGGGCGAAAATGCGTTCGATCTCTATATGCAGGCGTTGGAGCAAGAACCGGAAAATGCTCACGCCCGCAAGCGCATCGCGCAAATCGCCAAGACGTACAAACGTTGGGCGGATGTGGCCTATCAACGAGGGGACGCGCACAAAGCCCGCGTCTTTTATGAACGCTATGTATATGTCGCGCCCGGCGATGACGAGGTCGAGACGCGCCTGAAGCAGCTTGATGAGACGCCTGCGGCGGCAACGAATGAACTGCGCATTCTGCAACTGCGCAATCAGCCGATGCGCCTCTCCGCCGAACAGGTTGTCGAGCTTGTCAAAACCAATCAGTTCAACCATCCGGCGGATTGGTCGAAATACGGCCTCGCGCCGAGTTTGACCGGCGAAATTCGACATGATTACACACTGAAAGACGTGCGCGGCGTTCAGGTCGTGATTGATTACGCCACGCATCTGATGTGGCCGCAAAATGCGCCAGAACAGGCGTATCGCTGGCAGGATGCCGCGCGATTCATCGACCAGCGCAATGCCGCGCAATACGCCGGATTTTCGGATTGGCGGCTGCCGACGGTCGAAGAACTGGCCTCGCTGCTGGAAGCGGATAAAACGACATACGGCCTGTATCTTGCGCCGCTGTTCGGCGACACGCCGCGCTGGTGCTGGAGCGCCGACCTCGCGCCCGACTCACAATCGGCCTGGTACGTCAGTTTCAACAGCGGCGGCATTCAGCAGCAGCCCGCCGAACAGACCGCGTTCGTGCTTGCCGTGAGAACGTTCAGACAATAAACAGGATGAAATATTCGATAAATGAATGATCTCGTAATTTATAAAGATTTTATCGGATCCGTCCATTTCAATGCTGACGATGACGTATTTTTTGGAAAAATCGAGGAAATTCCTGATTTAGTAACATTCGAAGGCAATACCGTCACCGAACTTCGAACGGCTTTTCATGAGGCTGTTGAAGATTATCTGGAAATTTGCGAGAATATCGGTAAACTCCCTTTCAAGCCATATAAAGGGAGTTTACATGTTCGTATTCCCTCAGAATTGCACAAAAAAGCGATTCGACAGGCAATATTACGTGGTGTTTCGCTCAACCGATTCGTTCAGGATGCGATTGAAAAAGAGGTTGTTCATCACTAACCATACAGAAAGATGGAGCATCAATGTTTTTTATTCTTTCCAAAGTTCTTGCGCCGTTGCTGCAACCGTTGACCTATATCGTCCTGTTTACGCTGCTGGCGCTGTTGTTCCATCGCAGGCCGCGCGCGAGCAAAACCTGCCTGCTGCTCGCGCTGCTCTGCGCGTTTGTCTTCAGCACGCCGTTCCTGCCGAATGCGTTGACGCGCGCTCTTGAATATCGTTACATGCCGCCCGATCCGCTGCCTCATGCAGATGCGGTCATCGTCCTGAGCGGCATGGTGGTCTTAGAACTTTCCACGCCGGAAAAGATCGAATTCGGCGAAAGCGTCGAACGCATATTGGAAGGCATCCGGCTTGTGAAGCAGGGCGTGGCGGACACATTGATTCTCAGCGGCGGCAGCGGCAGTTTGATCGATCAAACCAAAAGCGAAGCGCGGATGCTCCGGCAATTCGCCATTGATTTCGGCGTTCCCGCTGAACGGATTTTAGTGGAATCTGCTTCCCGCAACACCCGCGAAAACGCCGTCGAAAGCGCTAAACTGATGCGGCAGCATGACATTTCTTCCGTCATCCTCATCACCAATGCTTCGCATCTTCCCCGCGCGATGGGCTGTTTCCGAAAAATCGGCATTGAGCCGATTCCTTACGGCGTGGACTTTCACAGCGACCTCAACAATCGCCTCAGCCTCGACGATTTTATTCCCGATGTCGGCAATTTGCGCGGCCTGACGTGGGTTCTGCATGAATATTTCGGCCTTGCCATGTATAAAGCGGCAGGGTATTTGTAATGATCGCAAGGAGTCTTGTATGTCGAAATTGCATTTCGACACACGCGCCGTATGAACAGGCGAACGAGTGGACGAAAAAAAATTTCGTCCTACATATACATAGGAGCATCGTATGAAAATCGGCATTATTGCGGCGATGGAAGAGGAACTTCAAGAATTGCGCAAACGTCTGATTGCGCCGCAAGAAACATGTTACGGGCAGTTTCGCTATTATACCGGGCAGCTTTGCGGTCACGACGTCGCGCTGCTGCTGTGCGGCATCGGCAAGGTGAACGCTGCCGTCGGCGCGACGCTGCTGATTGATAAATTCAGCCCGGATTACGTCATCAATACCGGCGTGGCCGGAGGGTTTCCGCCAGACAAACTGAAAATCGGCGATATTGTCGTCTCGTCCGAAGTGCGCCACCACGACGCGGACGCGACGATTTTTGATTATGAGTACGGCCAGATTCCGCGAATGCCTGCCGCATACTATCCTGATGCGCATCTCATGGCATTAGCGAGCGAGGCGCTGCCAGAAGCGGACGGCGTCACGGTTTTGCAGGGGCAGATCATGTCCGGCGACTCGTTTATCCATCACCAACGCCAGATTGCTGATATTCAGGAGAAATTCCCGTCGGTCATGGCGGTGGAAATGGAAGGCGCGGCAATTGCTCAGACCTGCTATCTGTTCGAGACGCCGTTCGTGATTATTCGCTCGATTTCAGACCTCGTTGCCGCCGAAGAAAGCCATGAGGTCTATAAACTCTCGATGCCGACGGCGGCGCGGCATTCTGTAACGTTAGTGTTAAATTTGTTAACTCATCTGGCGTCATCTTAAAAAAATAGGTGTCAGACACTTTGGAAAGTGTCTGACACCTTTATATCACCAAAAGGCGATTATGAAACGAATCGAAAGTTTTACTGTTGATCATACCAAATTGAAACGAGGACTCTATGTCTCCCGTAAAGACTCTGTCGGCAGCGAATATGTCACCACATTCGATATTCGCATGAAAACCCCGAATGCTGAGCCGGTGCTTGATGTGCCGGCGCTGCATACGATTGAACATATCGGCGCGACATTTTTGCGAAATCATGCGGAATGGGCGGAAAAAACGGTATATTTCGGACCGATGGGCTGCCGTACAGGCTGTTACGTCATCTTCAAAGGAGATCTGCGTTCAGAAAACGTAGTAGATATTGTGAAAGAATTATTTAATTTTATCGCCGAATTCGACAGCGCAATTCCTGGCGCATCCGCTGTCGAATGCGGCAACTATCTGAGCCAGGATTTGCCGATGGCGCGATATGAAGCGCGGAAATATCTGACTGAAGTCTTAAACAGACTGACGCCGGAAAACCTTGTGTATCCAGAGTAATCGAATGAAACTGACGAAAGAAGAACTGGCGGCAGCGGCAGGGCGGACGGTTGCCGATGTCATGGCCTCTGATTTGAATGTAGTGTTCTGCGGCATCAATCCGGGCTTGTATTCAGCGGCGGTCGGTCATCATTTCGCGCGGCCTGGCAATCGTTTCTGGAAAGTGATTCATGCGGCAGGTTTCACGCCGCGCCTGTTGTCGCCATTCGAAGAGCGCGGATTGCTCGCCTGCGGCTGCGGCATCACAAATTTGGTGGAACGCGCTACCGCGCAGGCTGCTGAAATCAGCAAAGAGGAATTCGAGGCGGGAGCGTTGCGCTTGCTCGTGAAAGCGCAGCAATATCACCCCAAAATCGTCGCCATATTAGGGCTTGATGCGTATCGCCGCGCTTTTCGCCGCGCTCATGCGACATGCGGGCGGCAGGCTGAATGCCTCGGCGATTCGGAGTTGTGGGCGCTTCCGAATCCCAGCGGCCTGAATGCGCATTATCAACATCAGGCTCTCGTCGAATTATTCAGCGAGGTACGCATATTTTCGCAATCTACGTGACAACAAGGATTTGTTGCAAGCGTGGATATGCTGACGTTCCCTGAATATCAAGGATGTTTGCCAGACACTATCTCAAAAAACTATCGGAAATTCGAAGAAAATTTGGAAATACTCTTGACAAATTCAACTGTAATATTATTTTTTACATATCAACTGTAATAATATTTATTGCAATTGATCTGAGATAAAGGAATCACATGAATAGCGATTTTGCACTTGCCGTGCATTGTTTGGTGTTGCTCGCGCATGATTCTTCATCGCTCGTAACCAGTTCGCAGATTGCGGAACGGCTGTCGGTTCATCCGGTCAGAGTGAGAAAAACGCTGGGGGCGCTGAAAAAATCAGGGCATATCGGCGCTATTGAAGGCGCGAAAGGCGGATTTTTCATTCAATGCAATCCCAAAGATGTCACGTTGGATGAAATCTATACCCTGACCGTCAGTGATGTGCTGAAGCCCCGCTGCCATAATTGCAGCAAAAGCCGCGAAATCGGGGCAAATCTGGAAGGCGTGCTGCATGATATTTTTGCCGACGCGGATCAGCATCTTCAGGAATTTCTCCGGCAATTTACCCTGTGGACGGTTTTAGAGCGCTTGCGCCCGCTTGCAGACAAATGCCCTCTGCAATCGGAAGAATCTTTATAGCTTGAGACTTCTCCCGAAATGGAAGGCAGCGTGTAAAATTGTCATAAACTGTAACTTTTTTAATTACACTTATCAAAAGGAGCTATGATGGAACAGAACGTCATGAATGTGTTAGAAAAAATTCGCCCGATGCTTCAACAGGACGGCGGAGATGTCCGGTTTGTCAATGTCGATCAAGAGGGAATTGTCCAGGTCGAACTGCAAGGCGCATGCGGCCACTGCCCCGGCGCGACGATGACCTTGAAGATGCTGATTGAGAACAGATTAAAACAGGAAGTGCCTGGAATCACGCGCGTTGTCGCCGTATAAACAATTTCTTTATCAAGGAGAACGTTATGATTATTGACGGTCATCAACATCTGCTGCAACATCCGCGTCAGCAACAAGAGCTTGCCGACGAAGCCGGGCTTGATAAAGTCATCTTATTTCCAACGGTTGTTCATCCGGAACAAGCGAACACGCACGAGGAATTTATGCGCGAGATGGAGAAACTTTCCCAGATTTTGTCGGGGACGGTGAATCCGACCGAGGCTCGTATCCAGTCAATTAAGGCGCTTGTTGAACGCATTCAGACGAATCCAGAGTTTTATATCGGATTCGGCTCGTGTCCGTATGGACTGAATGAAGAAGAGACGAAAGAATGGATCGAACAATGGATTATCAAGCAAAATTTACGCGGAATCGGGGAAATCACCTTGCAACCGGGGCATGTTCCCGCCATTGAAAACATTTTCCGCTATCTTCAAGAATGCGAGCAGATGCTCCCATTGTGGATTCATACATTCAATCCATTAGGAATCGCCGATATTCGCCAGCTTATTGAGTTTGCGGAAAAATATTCCCGCGTCAACCTGATTTTCGGACATGCCGGTGGAAGCCATTGGATTGAGACGTTAGCGCGGGTGAAATCCATGCCTAATATCTACATGGATATTTCCGCCGCGTTCTCGATCCTCCCGATCAAGTTTATCGCGGAAGCCATGCCTGAGCGGTGCGTATTCAGTTCGGATGCGCCCTACGGCAATCCGTATTTAGCGCGTCAGCAGGTCGAATATCTCATCAAAGACACGCATATCCGCGCCAACGTGTTAGGACTGAATACTGCCAGATTATTGAATCTATAAACAATTCGTTTTTCAACCTGATAACAAGGAGTAAATATCATGACATTTTCAGCATTAGCCAAAACGCGTTATTCCGTGCGTAATTACGAAGCCAAGGCCGTTGAAGACGAGAAATTGCTTCAAATTTTGGAGGCCGGAAGAGTCGCCCCGACAGCCGCGAATAAACAACCGCAGCGCATTCTTGTCGTCCGCGAAAAGGAGGGCTTGGAGAAATTAAAAACAGCGGCGAACATTTTCAACGCGCCGATGGCATTGATTATTTGCGGAGATCGCAGCACGGCGTGGGTGCGTCCGTATGATCAACATGACATGATTGACGTTGACGCCAGCATTGTGACGGATCACATGATGCTTCAGGCGACGGAACTTGGCCTGGGAACGCTCTGGATTGCCTATTTCGATCCTCAGGCGTTAAGAAAAGCGTTGCAAATTCCCGAACAGCTTGAGCCTGTCAGTATTTTACTGCTTGGTTATGCGGCGGGAGCGCCGAAATCGCCTGACAGACATGCGGCAGAACGGAAAGCCCTGGGCGAAACCGTGTTTTATGAGTCCTTCCCAGCGTGAGCATGACTCTACGCGCCCATACCCGCTAAACGCGCCTTGCCGGAGTCGAAAACTCTGGCAAGGCGCAGCC
>CAZRSF010000090.1:0-21759 GCA_964602655.1 uncultured Candidatus Moduliflexus sp. | reverse complement strand
ATGCCCTTCGACAGGCTCAGGGCGAACGGTCGAACTTTTATTGAGCAACAACTCTTTTATTGCTTCCTGGAATTTTCCTATTAACCTCAAAGCTACCTGAGAATAGACAAGATTAAATGCTAACGCTCTCTCTCGTCCGTATTTTCTTGATAATTCTGTAGCTTTTTGATGCATTTCAAGAGCTTTTGTATGATTGCCCTGATGTCTAAACAATAAACCTAATGCATCAAGATTACCTATAATTTCACTCACACGCCCCAGTTTTTGAGCGATTTCTAAACCTTCCATACCATATTGAATCGCTTCGTCAAATCTTCCAATCAACCTCAATCTATACATCAAAGTTGATAAAATTCCTCTCTCTGTTTCTAAATCTTTATTATTATGTGCGGCTTCTTTGACAATCCGAAAATATTCAAACGATTCATCATATTTACCAAGATTCCAAGCCATAAACCCTATCTTATAAAGTATTTGGTTCTTAGTTTCTAAATCACTCTCTGTGTTGGCAAGGGCTTTGGCGTTTTTATAATATTCAAAAGCTTTAGAGGTATTATTTAATCGTACTGCATACTCTACTAAACTTTGTAGAAGTTCTATCTGGATATTACGATTCTTCATCTCAATAGCACTTTTTAAGCCTTCTTCAATAGAATGATAGGCTTCCTGCAGTTTTCCCTGATCATAAAATACTCCTGCAAGAAGTCTCAAACTTGCAATATTCAGATATAACTGTTTTGCCTCCTGAGTTAATCTGATAATTTCTTGGCAACGTTCAATAAAATAGTCCGTTTTTCCTAATTTCCAACAAAGATTATAAATTTTCTCTAACACTTTGATAGTATTTCCACACTCTTTCACTACTATTTTAAGCGACAATGCCTGTTCTAACACTTGCAAGACTTGTTCTAAATCTGTCACTCCGTTTGCGAATAAGAGGCTTCCAACCTGATAGTATAAGTCCCCTTGTAATCCCTGTTCTTCTACATATTCGACTAAATTCATCGCGGTTTCAGCGTGAATGATGGAGTTTTGGGCTTCGCCGGTGGCTTCTTCGGCACTCGCCAATTCCAGCAGCAATTCGATCTGCAAGCGCAGCATGGCCTGATCCGGCGTTTTGGGTAGAGACGCACGGCCGTGCGTCTCTACGTGTGGCGTTCCTCCGCTGCGCGTTTCTGCGATGGGAAACCCTGCCGATTTCAACGCATCCAAACCGCGCTGGGCGTGGGTTTTGGCTTCCTGATAGCCGGACTGCCGGTTCGCTTTTCGCGCTGACAGCAGCAGATACGGCGCGGCTTTGGCGTATTCCCGCCCGCGTTCCCAGTGCGCCGCCAACTCCTCCGCAAACGCCTCGCGCTGCTCAGAATAGAGCGTTTCGATGATCTCCGCCGCCTTCGCGTGCAGCTTGACCTTGATGCCGTCGCTCAACGTGCCGTAGAGCGACTTCTGCACAAGCGAATGGATGAACTGATAGATCGCGCCCCGCGCGTTTCGACTTCGCTCAACGAGCGGGGCGGTCGTTCCCTGAGCGGAGTCGAAGGGAACGGCCTTCTGCTCGCGAACGAATTCATACACGCGGTCGAGCGTCTGCAATTTCTTCAACACCGCCAATTCGTCCTGCTGCAACATCTGCGCGACGACCGCCGCGTCGAACTGCTCGCCGCTGACGCTGGCATATTGCAGCGTCTCCTGCATGTCCTCTTTCAGCCGCTCGAAGCGTTTTTCAATCGTTTTTTCCACGCTCGTCGGAATCGGCATGTCGGCGTCCCGCAGCGTGCCGCGCAGTTCCCAGACAGGCGAGACCTCACAGGTTTCCGAAACCTGTGAGGTCTGCGCGATTTTGCCGATCTCTTGCAGCAGTTTCACCTGTTCGGTCACGAAGAGCGGATTCCCTTCGGTCAGGTCGCGCAGATAGGCGACGAATTCGGCGTCAAGGCGGTTCTGCGGAAAGGCGGCGTCGAGATAGCGGCGGATGTGGTCGGACGTGAAATAGCCGAGTTTGATTTCTTTACAGATACCGTAGCGATGCATTTCGCCGAGCGCGTCTTTGAGCGGATGCGCCTTTTCGCCGCGCACGGCCTGAATATCGGTGGGGCGGTACGTGCCGAGAATCAGGATGCGGCGATCCTGAATTTCCCGCGCAAGCTGAAACAGCAGGTAAATCGAAGAGTCGTCCGCCCAGTGCAGATCGTCCACGAACAGCACGAGCGGATGTTTCTCGGACATGGTTTTGAGAATCTGGACGTATTGCTGTACGAGCTTTTCTTTGTTGCCCTTGCGATCCGCAAGCTGGCGGGCGTCGTCCGCGTTCTGCCATTTGAAAAAGGTCGTGCTGACGAGTTTCAGCGCCTTGCCGATGACCGGCACAAGCTCGAACCAATCCGCGCCGATTTCCCGCACGACGTCCGCGAGTTTGCTGCTGCCGAACGCTTTGTCGTCCGCGACGAGGCGACCGATGATTTCGATGAACGGCGCGTAGGCTTCCCCCTTGCCGATCAATTCGGAGCATTTGGCCTCGGCAAAGCGGATGTCGGGCGCGTTCTTCTTTTTCGAGGCCGCGTTCTGCGCGTCCACATACCGCGCCTTGAATTCGTTGATACACGTCGTCTTCCCGATCCCCGCCTCACCCGTGATGAAGACCACCGACCCCTTGCCCTGCGCCGCGTCCTGAAATACGCGGCCAACCGTCTCCAAATCCTGCTCGCGCCCGACAAATGCTGCCATGTTTGGTTAGCTGTCAGATACCTTCAAGGTGTCTGACAGCTTTTTCCCTTCGCAAAACGTGTTGTGTCAGTATCGTGAACTCATGCAAAACAACTAAAACGGCTCGATTTTAAGAGGCTGGATGTCCATCCAGGCTTCAGATTCGTGCTGCGCCTGCCATAAATCGAAATCTTTCTGCATATTTAACCATAAGGCCGGCGTCGTCTGGAACGCTCGCGCCAATCGCAGCGCAATCTTCGGCGTGATCGCGCCCTGTTCGCTGACAATGCGATACAACGTCTTTTTCGAAATACCAAGATATGTCGCTAATTTCGCCACCGAAAGCGATAACGGTTGAATATAATCATGTTTGAGGATGTGCCCCGGATGTAACGGGGCTTTGCTGCGTTCTCTCATTGGGTGTTCCTCGCTGCTAATGATAATCTATGTAATTCACTTCGTAAGCCTGCCCCTTTGCGAAGACAAACGTGATCCTCCAATTACCTGACACTTTTACTGCCCAGCGCGCGGCTTTTTTCGGTTCTAATAAATGCAAACCGGAACCGGGATAGCGCATATCTTTGACATCATCAGCCGCATGAAGGCGCGTCAGGATTCGTTCGATTTTATCGAGATGCTGCGGATTCAAGCCCTTCGCAATGCCATCATAGAAGAAATCTTCCAACTGTTTACTCGCAAAAGATTTAATCATAGAACAATTTCCGATGTATGAAGAGAGGACGTCTATCTGAATAATTACCGCTACGTATAATTTACCTCAATATTCCGGTCAACTAAAAAATCGTTGCATCAAGAACTACACGGATAAAGGTAAATCAGGCGATAGACAGAACTGTCAGGCACATTCGATGTGTCTGACAGCGTTCCTCGTCACGATGGGCGATATTTCATGTCGGTTTGCGGTAGTGAAGGCGTTTATTTTTTCGACACATCCAGCTTCTGGCGCAGGAATTCGTTTTGTTCTTTCATTTGCTGGATGACGTTGCGGGCTTTTTGGAGATGCTGCATCAATTCTTTGTTCTGATCCGCCAATTTGCTGATGGTTTTGGTATTATGCCAGATGCGGGCGGAAAGCGTTTCCAGCAAGGCCATCGCGATTTCGGGTTTCTGCGGAATCTGCGCGGCAAGCGTGTCGCGCGTCACCGGCAGCAGGCGCGTGCGTCCGACCGCGACCGCGCGGGCGGAGCGCGTCTTTCCTCCTAATAAGGCCATTTCGCCGAAGAAATCCCCTTTTTCATAGACGGCGACGACTTTGCGCGTCTCGCGATAGGCGCTGATAATTTTGACTTTCCCCTCTTCGATAAAATACATGTCATTCCCCGGTTCGCCCTCTTCGAAGATGATGTCGCCGTCGTGATACCCCTGCTCGATAATATCGGTATAGGCGAGTTCTTTGTGCTTTTTACCTGGAAACAACGGTTGATGCTCAAGCCCTTTGGTGGTCAGCGTATCGTCGGCTTCCTCAGCCTCGACGGCGTCTTCTTCTTGAATCAACACGGGGCGCTCGTCATCAATCAGCGTGACGCCTTCTTCCACTGGCAGCGCCTGATCCTCGTCGTCCCATTCCGTGACATCATCTTCCTGGGGAACATCCTGCGCGTCTGCAAGTGGCGCGCTCGAACGTTGAAAAAAGGTGGGCGAGGCCGAGTGTTCTTGCTGCTCGTCTAATGAAGGGCTGAGTTGAAACCGTTTTTCCAGATTTTTGATGACCGATGACGAAATCATCTCGAAGGCATCCAAGACGCCTTCTCCGCTGACGGCAATCGTCTCGAAATAGGGCAATTTCCAGGGGTTGATGTCCTGATTCATCTCCTCAAGCGTCATTACGTCTTTCATGTCGCGTTTGTTGTATTCATAGACTAACGGCAGGTTAGAGAGGAGGATATTATAGCCGCCTTTCAGGTTATACTGAAGATTTTTGAAACTGATGATATTCGCCTCGCGGCGCGACCGCTGGGAATCGGCGACGAACACAATGGCGTCAACGCCCTGTAACACGGCTTTGCGGGTATTATTATATTTGACCTGCCCGGGAACGGTATAGACCTGAAAGCGCAGTTTGAACCGGTTGATTTCCCCGACATACAGCGGAAGCAGCTCGAAATAAATGGTCTGGTCTGTCTCGGTGGCGAGAAAGTAGAGTTCCCCTTTGCGCTCCTGAATGATTTGCTGATGCAGGTATTGGAGCGATGTCGTTTTTCCGCACAGGCCAGGGCCGTAATACACGATCTTGACGATCATTTCTTTGGCTTTATAATTGAAAATTGGCATAACTGCTCCTTGTGTGATACAGAACAATTGTACGCCGAAACTGCGTTTCGGCGCGGCGGAACGCCCTCAGAAACTATTGCGACCGAATGTCCAATCGGCAAAATGTTTGTGCCAGATGTCTCGAATCGTCGGATACGTGCGTAGCGTGTCCTGCAATTCATCATCAGGAAGCGCATGGAGTTTGTCCAGCAAATCTTTCAAATTTTCTTCCCCCATGTCTTTGACTTCTTTTTGAATGAGATGCATATCGAATTCCTCGCTGAGTTGCGCCTCTAATTGCTCATTGGTCAGCGTTTCCAGGTCGGGCGTCGCGTCAATCTGCGACAAAAAATCCTGAAGATTCGAATCTTTGATGATGATCGTCGTTTTTTTCATTGAGTTTTCCTCTCTCGATTTACAGCATGATTCAGTTGCATTGACACGAACTGAGGAGTGCGAAAGCGTTGCTTTCGCTGGCAAAGCTTCGTTTTGAGACTCCTTCTTCACGTTCAATGCTGCTGAATAATGCTGTATTTATCCAATTGCCTTGAAAAAGATCGTATTCGCATCGTAGGGCGAAACTGTTGTTTCGCCCTCGCCGAAACAACAGTTTCGGCGTACAGTTATGATCATTTCAACCGCAATTGGTATGACAATACATACAAACCTTTGCTGCCTCTGAATACGGATAGACAAGCAGATCGTTTCGCGAGGCAAATTTTTTGATAATTTTGTTCGACTCACGTGAATAAACATCTACGCTTATACTGTTCATTGATCCGCGCTAACGCTGTCAAGCTTGATCGCATATTGACAAGCGCTGAGGAGTGCGAACGCGGAGCTTTCGCTGTCAAAGCTTCGCGTTGAGACTCCTTTTTCACGTTCAATAGCAAAATGAATACCGCTGTATTTCGTCACGAGGTTTGTCAAGGATGGTTATGACACGAAAAGCTGTCAGACACGTTAAAAGTGTCTGACAGCTATGTCCGGCTGGGGGGCGTTTTTATTCCGCAAGCAGCATCCGCCCGGTCATGGCGGGAAGGCTGATGGCGAGCGTCTGATTCGAAGCTGTCGCGCGATACGCCGAATCAAGCTGGTCGCTGAACGCGCCGCCAGTGAAGGTCTCCGGCAGGGTTAGCGTCATCTCTTTCGCCGCATTGCCTCGATTGATGGCAATGATCGCGGCCTGCGTCTCGAAGGTTCGCGCATACACGTACACGTCGCCTTCGGCGTACAGGGTGAGAAGGTCGCCATGCGCGAACAGGTCTTTATGCGCGGTGCGGATGTCCGCGATTTTGCGATAATGCGCGAGCAAATCTTGATCTTCGCTGCCCCAGGGATACGGGCGGCGGCAATCCGGGTCTTGCGCTCCGAACAGTCCGGCCTCGTCGCCATAATAAATCGTTGGTGCGCCTGGATAGCCCATCTGAAAGATCGCCGCGAGTTTCAGGCGTTGTTTGCCCAATTCGTAGTCGAAATCCTTCCCTTTTTCCGCAATCAAACGTTCCTCTTTGCCGCCGCCCAATAGATGAATCGCTCTGGCGGTGTCGTGCGAGCCGATCAGGTTCATCAGGCTGTAATACGCTTCTTTCGGATAATTCTGGCGCATGGTTCGGAACGTGGCATCCGCCGCCGCCGCGTCGCCGCCGAGCAAGAACTGATTCTGCACAGCATGGCGGAAGCCGTAATTCATGACCGAATCGAACTGGTCGCCGAGGAAAAAGAGCGACGCATCCTGCCACGTTTCCGCAAGCAAGACTGGCTGTTCGCCGGACGGAAGCGTCATTTGCTTCATCTCTTTGCGGAACGCCTGCCAGAAGGCCGGATCAACCTCAGTCGCCACATCCATGCGCCAGCCGGAACTGCCAGCCTTGATCCAGCGTTTGGCGACGGAATTCTCGTCGAACAGGATATAATCCGCCCACAACCGGTTATTTAACTCGCTTTTGCGATCAACAATCGCACTTTCGACTTCTTGTGCGCTCAAATCACGCACCACCGGCAGGCTGTCGTAGCCCGCCCAGCCTTCGTAGCGGTAGCGGTCGTTCTCTTTGACGTTTTGCACGGTAAACCAGTTCTGCCAGCCGTAAGGGCTGAGTTTCTGGCCTTCGACGGTCAATTCCTGTTCCGCTAACTTTTGCGCATCTTTCACGCGCAGCGCGGAGGTATTCATTTTGTCATAGACCCGCGTCCAATATTCATACGCGCCGACCCACTCGTATTTGCCGTACCGGTCGAAATAGATGGAATCGTCGCCGACATGATTGAAGACGCCGTCGAGCATCAGGTGCATGCCGCGCGCCTGCAACTCTTTGGTTAACGCGGTGAAATCTTCCATCGTGCCAAACAGCGGGTCAACTTCGTCGTAATTGGCCGCGTCGTATTTGTGATTCGACGCGGCGGTGAAAATCGGGTTCAGATACAACACCGTGACGCCGAGGCTTTGCAGATAATCCAATTTCTGGCGAATGCCGTCAAGATCGCCGCCGAAAAAGTCGTTATTGAAGAACTCGTCGCTGTCGTTCACGCCGGGAATTCCGGGCTGCTGATCCCATGTGCGCGAAGCCAGCGGCTCTGCGCCTCTGGCGGTCGTTTTGGCGGAATCGTTTGCGGGTTTGCCGTTGAAAAAGCGATCCGGAAAAATCTGATAAATAATCGCCTCTTTGATCCAATTCGGCGTCGTAAAGGCGGCGTCATAGACGGTCAGCGGAAAATAGGCCACGCCGGAAATGCCGGCTTTGCCCGTGCCGCCAGCTTTGGTGTCGTCGCCGAATTCTTTGGCGTGATTCAGTCGGAATTTATAGCCATATAAGCCCGGCGCGTCCAATGCCACCGTGATTTCCCAGACATCCACGTTCGTGTCGTTGACGGTGTTCGTCTCTTTCAGGGTCATGTCCTGCGCGTTGTCGGCAACGCCATAGCGCACCTGATTGCCCTGAATATCGGCCTTGCCGATGATCAATTGCGCGGCAGTGACTTCGCCTGCTCCGGCATGAAAACGGAGCGTGACGACTTCGCCGGTTTTCACCGCTTCGAACGGCGCGCGATACACGAGGTCGAAGGTATCGTGAAACAGAAGGGCTTCCTGAATGCTGCCGTCATCCACGACGGTTTGTTTCGTGTTCAGGTCGAAAACGATAACGATCTCTTTCGGCTCTTTGACGCTGAATTCGAGCGGCTCGCCGTCCTGTTTGCCATCTTTGCCGTAAATATTCTGCTCGCTTCCGGCGGCAATTCGGAAGGAATGCGTTCCCGCCGGAACGGTGAGCGCGAGCGTATAGACATGTGAAAAATCATGATCCGTCAGCGGCAAATCTCCGGCAAGCTCGGTTTGCAGATCGCCGACAATACGGGGAAGTTGGTCGTCTGACAGTTTTTCGTACCATGTGCTGTCAGCGATTTTATGCGTGACATCGTTGTAATAAAACGTCACGTCCTGCTCTTGCGGCACATCCAGCACGATATTCGCGCCATCCTGCTTGCCATCCTGTCCGTAGTTTTCCTGCCAATTGCCGCCGATCGCGACTTTGTATTCATAGCGTCCGGCGGGCAGATGGCCGGAAAAACGGTACAGGTTTTCGGCGAACATTTCCATGCGGGTGCTTTCCGCGGTCGGGTCCCATGCGCCGCCGAATTGCCCGCTCGCATTGCCGAGATCGTCTTGCAGATTCCCGACTAAGACGACGCGCCGGGCGGGCGTGAACGGCTCGCCAATCGTCACGTCAACGACATGCGTATCGGCATGAAACACGAATGAAACCTGACGATCTTCCGCCACATCCAACGGAATCGGTGTGCCGTTTTCTTTGCCGTCCACACCATAAATCGGGCGTTTTTGCTCGCCAACGGCAACGCGGAAGGTGTACGCGCCCTGCGCGACCGGAACGTTGATTGTGAACAGGCCGTCGGCTTCGGATGTCATCGGCAGCACCTGCCCGCTTTTGGCGGCGATATTCCAGAGAATCAGATAGGCGGAATCCTGCGCCTGCGCATCGGCAGCGAAGCATAATAGCAGAAGCAAGACGGCGAACATGCTGAATATGCGTTGATTTTTCATGCAATCCTCCTTGTAATGATAAATTTTTATGAGAGAGCGAATTTAAGGCAAGGCCGCTTCGCGTCGAACGTCAGAAAACGGTAGCCCCGCGCTATGTCGCGGATGTTCGATAGTATTTTCCGCGACGTAGCGCGGGGCTACCGTCTATGACAGGAGCATCGGAATGATTATTCCTTCGTCCCGCCTAATGTCAGGCCGGAAACGAGATATTTGGACGAGGCTAAAAAGAGCGTCATGACCGGAATCGTCACTATCAGCGACCCGGCGGAAAACATGCCCCACTGTGTCTGAAACTGCTGCATCATGCGGAACAGGCCGAGCGGCCAGGTGTACATCGCCTCTTTCTGCAAAATGACGCGCGCTAAGACGAAGTCGTTCCAGGCGCTCATGAAATTGAACAGAAACACAATTGAGAGCGCGGGCGAGGCTAACGGCAGAATAATCCGGTAGAACGCGCCAAGCTGCGACGTGCCGTCAATCATGGCGGCGTGTTCCAATTCTTCCGGGATCGTGTCGTAATAGCCCTTCAAAATCCAGATGCTGAACGGGATGCTGGTGACGCTGTATGTCACGACCAACCCGATCCAGGTATTGATAATGTCGAGTTTGGCCGCGAGAATATAAATCGGCACTAAAAGCATGACGCCAGGGATCATCTGCGTGGTGAGCAAAAAGATCAGCCCGGCGGTGCGTCCCGGAAACTGCCATCGGGAAAACGCATACGCCGAGGTTGACGCCAAGATCACGCCGATGGTCGCGGTTGACATCGTGATGACCAGGCTATTCCAGAGCCAGCGGATAAACTCTTTTTCGAACAGCACCGCCGTGTAATTTTTCAATGTCGCGTCGGGCGGAATAATCTCTAAGGTCGTGGAAAGGGCGCGATCTCCCGGACGCAGCGAGATCGTCAGCACTCGCAGCGCGGGATAAATCGCGATCATGCACGTCAGAATCAAGATGCCATGAATCACCATGCGTTCGAAGGGGCTGCGTTGTTGCAAGTGGCTTTTAAAAAGCCATTCTGAAAATGATTGTTGTTTCATACATTTGCTCCCGTAGAAAGAAGAGTTTTTTGTGGGCTGAGGTGTACGTCGAAACGATAGTTTCGACGTACTACGCCGCCGCTTTTTTCCGTTTGCCGCCTAACCCCAAATCCAGCTTGACGAGCCGCATATAGACCAAACAGAACGCCAGCAGAATCATGAAAATCACGAGCGCAAACGCGGCGGCAAAGCCGTAGCGGTTATATTCGAAGGCCGAGCGGAACAAGGCCGTGACAAGGATGTCCGAAGATTCCAACTCGTATTCGTTAATCATGAATGGAACGTTGAAATTGTTGAACGTCCAGATCACGCCGAGAATCACGGCGGGCGTCATGACCGGCTGAATCAGCGGGAACGTGATGTGTCGGAATTTATGCCAGCGGGACGCGCCATCCACATCCGCCGCTTCGTAAAAGGTGATCGGAATACTTTGCAGGCCGCCCAACAGAATCACCATCATAAACGGCACGCCGAGCCAGATATTGACGATATTCATGGCGACATAATTCCAGAATGGGTTTGATTTCCATTCGATGGCGGCGATACCGAGGTAGCCAAGCATAATATTGATAAAACCGTACTGGGAATGGAATTCGCCGCGCCAGGCCAACACCGCGATAATCTGCGGCACCGCCCATGGAACGATAATCAAGGTGCGATAGACCCCTTTGAATTTGATATTGTTATTCATCAGCATCGCTAAGCCTAAGCCGAGCGTCGTATGGAAAAATATCTGAATCGCCGTCCAGAGGATCGTGCGCTGGAACAGCGGCATAAAATGAATTTGTTTCAGCACCGGGCCGGTGAACATCTCTCGAAAATTGTTCACTCCCTGCTGCCAGCCGAAGGTCGGGCCGGCATTGGCGAGAGCGTATTGAAGAAACAATGGTTTGTATCGTGCGAACAATTCGCGGCCCAACGCCTGTTCGACATCATGTAAAAATTGGCGTTCCGAGGAATACATCGAATTCAGCATCCCTTTATTTTCTTGAAGTTTCGTCACAATTTCTTCAGGAAGCAGTTTTTTTAACGTAAACAGCGTGCGTTTGGTGATGCGTAACATGCCGTCTTTGCGATCCGCATGTTGGAGAAAGATGTCTTTGTGCTGCTGTACGGCCTCTGCGCCCAACGCGACGGTCAGTTCTTGCAGCATATCATCTTCGGAGGCGAAGGCCTGATCCGTCAGCCCTTTCAACTCCATCACCGCCTCGGCAGGCATGCCGCCAAGCGTTTGAAGTTTGCCCGCGACGGCTTCGGTAATATTATAGCTGCGCTTGAAATTATCCAGGCTCATATTGCTGAAGGCGAGCCGGAATTCATATACTATCGGATAAATAAATAATAAGGTCAGGCCAATCACCGCCGGGCTTAACAGCATGATCGGCATGGCGTATTTGTGCTTCAGGGTTTTTTCGAAAATATAATATAATACCAGTTCCAGCAGGACGGTGAACGCAATAATCGCGAGCACGACGCCCCCGACTTGTTTCAAGCTGTCAAGCATCACTTGCGGCGAGAGTGATCCCATAGATATTCCTCCTTACGGTAGAGACGCACGGCTGTGCGTCTCTACGGATTCATTCATAACACAACCAGTGTTATTGTAGCGTTTTGATGCATGATTCAGCAGCTTGCTGCATGGCGACGGCAGCGTCTTCCGGGCTTTTCTGACCAGACATCACGGCGTTCAATTCCGGTTTCATGGCATCCCAGTTACAACGCATTTCCAACACGATTGGCATCGGCGTGCCATTCAGCATCTGCGCGGCAGACCCGCTCAGAATCGGATCGCTTTTCACAATTTCGTTTTCCAACGCTTCTTTGCGAGCAGGCAGGCGGGACAACGTTTTGATCATGTCCACCTGATTTTCCAGGTTGGTAGCGTAATCTACGAAGGCCATCACCGCTTCTAATTTGGCATCGGCCACACCGGCGCTGATCATGAAATACTTGCCGCTGGTGTACGGAGCCGGATATTTTTGCGTCGAGGAAACCATCGGCATCGCGGCGGTCGCAAATTTGTCGCCCAACACCTTTTTGTAATCGCCTAATGACCAGTCGCCGTTGACTAACATGGCAGCTTTGCCTTCTTTGAAGAGCGTATCCGCGCCGGCATAATCGCTTTCTTTCGGGAAAATGTTCTCCGATTTCAAGAGCATGATGAATTTTAAGGTTTCAATCATTTCCGGGGTATTGAGGGTCGGGGTTTTGCCGTCTTCCGCAAAGACTTTGCCGCCGAATCCGCCAAGCCACGGCGCCATCCAGAACGGTTCCATCTGATTCCACACGAGTCCGTATTGCCCGTCTTTGCTCAATTCTTTGCCTTTCGCGATCAATTCGTCCGTCGTTTTCGGCGCTTCGGCGATCAGGCTTGTGTTATACATCAACATCAGGTGGTTGCCGTTTGCGACCGGCACGCCCCAGGTTTTGCCGTCCAATTGAATCCCCGCGACAGCGGAATCCACAAACGCGCTCAGGTCGAACAGATCGTCAACGGCCTGAATCAAGCCGGCTTTGGTGAACGGGCCCGCCTGGTCGCTGACTGTCCAGAGTAAGTCCGGCGCATTGCCCGCCAAACTCGATGTTTGATAATCTTCGCGCAGTTCTTCGTTGCCTTTCGTGACGACCTCGATTTTTACCTCGGCGTTCTGCGCCATAAAGCCGTCGGCCAATTTTTTGACAAACTGGAAACCGCCGTCGCTTTCGCCTTCCTGCGTCCACAGTTGGATCGTCACTTCCGCGTGAGCGGCCACAGCAAACAGCATGATACTGCACAGAAGAGCTACTGAGAAAATACGTTTCATGATGGAATTCCTCCTGAAAATGTTGATAGTTCAATGATATTCGAATAACAGATGTGTCTGCGCATGAACACCGAAGACTCACGCGGTCTGGCCTGTTTTTCTGGGCGGGCTATCTGGTACGCTTCCTCGCCCGGCGATCACCTCCTGTTGAGGGTATTTCAGTTTCAAGAACCCTGCCAGGGTTCAAAACCCTGGCAGGGTTAGCCTGTACGACAACTATATATTTTTGACAGAATTTCCAATCACCATTTTCGTGTTTAATTTGATGGTGGTGGCAAAATCGCTGTATTCGCCGCGAATGCGTTTCAGAATAAGCTGCGCCGCATTCTGCGCAATGAGATTGAGCGGCTGTTCCACCATCGTTAACGCCGGTTCCATCAGTTCGATAGATTCGAAGCGGTCGAAGCCGACGAGCGACATCTGTTCCGGGATCGACACGCGCATTTCCTGAAGCGCTAAGACGGCACCGACGGTCATGGTGTAATTGGTGGTATAAATCGCCGTCGGGCGTTCCGGCAGCGCTAAAAGTGCTTTCACGGCATGATACCCGCCGTATTGCGTAAAATCGCCCCAGACGATCCATTCCTGACGCGCGGGAATGTCATACGTCTGCATCGCGTTGTAATAGCCCTGCAAGCGTTCCTGACTGACCAACGAATCCTGCCGCCCGTTGATAATGGCGATCCGGCGGTGATTATGGCGAATCAGTTCTTCGATGGCGCGAAACGAGGCGTTGCCGTTATCAATGATGACCGCGTCGGTTTCGATTCCCGGAATCACGTGATCGACAAGGACAATCGGAACCTTTTTCGCCAAATATTTTTGAATAACGTCTTTGCTTGAAGCGGCGAGGTTCGAGGGGAACAGGATGACGCCGTCAATATAGCGATCCTGCAAAAAGATCAGCTTGCGCTTCAGCGCGTCTTTGTCGCGCTGATAATCGCAGATAATCAGGCTATACGATTCTTGTTCCAGAATCTGCTCGATGGCGGTCGTAATCGAGGTGGAAAACATATCGAAATCCGGCGTCACGACCGCAATTGCCATCGAACGCTTGCGTTTCAATCCGCGCGCGAAGATGTTGCTTTTGAAGCCTAATTCGGCGATGGCGCGTTCGATGCGCGCGCGATTCGGCTCGCGTAACTGGTAGCCGTTCAAGTAGCGCGACACCGTGCCGACCGACACCTGGGCTTTATGAGCGACATCATGTACCGTCGTTGCCATAACCACCTGAAAATGAATCGGTTTAATGGATTTCGAATGAGATACGCATACGACATGCGTCCAAATACTGCAAGCCTCATTCGAAAGATCGTTGTATGATTCAAGTTCTATATTTTAAAAAAATTGAATCATTTCAATTTCATGCGATAAAAACAATAGTCTGATTCAATTTGTCAAGAAAAAATTTCATAAAAATGAAATGATCGTAATTAAATATATAATTAATTGATTATAAAATACTTATGAATAGTAATTTTTATAGAATTTCTTGAAGTACACGATATTTGTTTTTGAATCAATTTAAATGATGGAATTGCCGAGATATAACATGATGTCCTGGTTAAATTGGAACGGAGTACGAAAGCGAAACTTTCGCCATCAACGCTTCGCTTTGCCATTACTTTCACGAGTTCAATGGCGATGAATCATGCTGAATGAACGCAACGAACTGATTCGGATGTATTGCGGAAAAGCCGAAAAAACTACAAATATTGGCTTGACATTGAGCATCTCGATATTATAAAAGCGTATAACTATAGCATTATTCAGTGGTATTGATGCAATCTGAGGAGTGCAAAAGCGCAGCTTTTGCCGTCAAAGCTTCGCTTTGAGACTCCTTCGTTATGTTCATTGGAATTCTGCATACGCCGCCGAAGACCAAAACACAAACATGGCGTTTACATAATGGTGTAGAGAATGTTACACGACGCATCAGGACGAACGATTACGAGTTTGCGGATTTCGCTGACGGATCGCTGCAATCTGCGTTGCCGCTACTGTATGCCGGAAGATGGCGTGAATGTCATCGGACATGCTGAGATTCTGCGCTATGAAGAGATCGAGAGGTTGATTCGCGTTGCGGCGCGGCTCGGCATAATGAAAATCCGGTTGACCGGCGGCGAACCGCTGCTGCGCAAAGATGTGGTGGAATTCGTGGCGCGCATCGTTCTCATTCGTGGTATCCAAACTGTCGCCCTGACGACGAACGGCCTCTTGCTGTCGGAACTTGCGATGCCGTTGCGCCGCGCCGGACTGAGTTACCTGAACGTCAGTCTCGATACGTTGAATCCGCGCAAATTCGAGGCGATCACGCGCTTTCCGTTTTTAGAAACGGTGTTGGAAGGCATTTACGCGGCGCGAGAGGCGGGGTTTCCGGTGTTGAAAATCAATGTGGTGGCGATTCGCGATTTCAATGATGGCGAACTGTTCGATTTTGCCGATTTTGCCAACGAACACGACGTTGAAATCCGCTTTATCGAGTATATGCCGTTTCATGGAAACGGCTGGAGTCCGAACGGGTTTTTGTCGTCCGACGAATTGAAAGCGCGGCTGGCCGAACGTTTCGAACTGCGTCCGCGCAATAACGCTCCGGCGGCTGCCGCCAAAACCTTCGACATTCCTGGGCGGCGCGGCAGAATCGGCTTTATTTCCGCCGTGTCGCACAGCTTTTGCGGCGACTGCAACCGCCTGCGCTTGACGGCGGACGGCTTTCTGCGCCCCTGCCTGCACGGCGTCACGGAAATTGACGTGAAACATCCGCTGCGCAACGGCGCGAGCGACAATGAATTGATGGCCTTGTTTCAAGAAGCCGCCGACCGCAAGCCTGCCGTGCACCGCGATTTTCTGACATCGGCAGCGCCGGACGTCGCCGATGGCCGGGCAATGGTGAAAATCGGGGGGTAGAAACCACGAAACACACGCATAACACGAAAAAATATAAAATCATCAGAGCTGTCAGACATTTTTTAAATGTCTGACAGCTCTTTTCGTGTTATGCGTGTGTTCCGGGAATATAGGCGCAGAACGGCTCGCTGTCGAGATAATCGCCGGTGACGTTGTAGGCTCGCGCCCGGCAGCCGCCGCAGACGTTGCGATATTCGCAGACCCCGCATTTGCCATGATACCCGTCGGTGTCGCGCATTTCCAAAAAGACCGGCGACGTTTCCCAAATCTGCTTGAAATCGAAATCCGCCTGCCGCACATCGCCGCATTCCACATCCAAAAATCCGCAGATTTGCACCTTGCCGATATGCGACACAAACGCGAAACCCTGTCCGCCGAGGCAGCCTTTGGTCATGGATGACATGCCGCCATGCGGATGCCCTCCGCCTTGACCGGCGTGAGGATGCGCGGCGAGACGTTGCGGCTGACCGTTGCTCTGCTGGCGCATAATGCGGGAATAGTGCGGCGCGCAGGTCGGTTTCACGAGAATCGAACGGCGCTGGCTCTCTTCGTAAACCCAGAGCAGCGTGTTTTCGTAGGCTTCCGGCGACAATTCCATTGCCATCAGGTCTTTGGCGTTGCCGGTCGGCACGAGCAGAAACGGATGAAAGGCGTCTGCGCCGGATTGAATCGCTAAGTCGAGAATCGCGGGCAATTCGTTGACGTTATACGTGGAAATCGTGCTGTTCACCTGAAACGGAATGCCGACTTCGCGAGCAAGCGCCATGCCGCGCAACACGGCGTCGAATGAGCCATCTTCGCGACGAAAAGCGTCATGCGCGGCGGCGCTACTGCCGTCGAGGCTGAAGCTGATTTTCAGAATGCCGCAGGCTTTCAGCCGTTCCATGATGTCGCGGCTCAAGCCCTGCCCGCAGAGCGCGATGACCATGCGCAAGCCGAGGCTGCTGCCGTAAGCGATAATCTCGAAAATATCGTCCCGCAGCATCGGGTCGCCGCCGGTCAGAATCATAATCGGCGGCGGCGAAAATTGCGCCATGCCGTCTAATACGCGGCGGCATTCCGCAAGCGTCAACTCGTTCAGATAGGGAATATTTTGCGCGGATGCCCGGCAATGCAGGCAATTCAGCGTACAACGCCGCGTGACTTCCCAGGCGATCAGGCGCGGCGGCGTGAGAGTGGATTGTTTCATTGAATGAGTTGTCATCTGTCACTCTTCGACTCCGCTCAGAGTCAACGGTCATGGTGAGCGACGTCGAACCATGCTTGATGTATATTGGCGATATTATTGTTCTGTTCGAAGAATCTCGTGCGTCTTGCCGCCAGTCAGACGCAGCAAATCGCTGAAGCGCAGTTCGAGTGTCTCCGTATTTCTGCCGCTGCCGCAACGCGCGAATTCGACTGACAGGAAACTGGCGTCAAAAATCGCGCGAACATCCGCCTGCACCGGAATCGGCCCGACCCCGCCGATTCGAAACCCCAGTTCCTGTTCGATCTCTTCCGGCGATACGCTGCGCAACTGCCGCCGATTCACGCCGAGCGCCGCCGCTAACTTGCGGTAATCAATCCGCGCCTGCGCCGGAACGCCCGCCAGCACCCAGCCATCGTCTTTGATTTTGAAGACAATCGTTTTGATCAGCCCGTCAACAAGATGCGCTGCCCTGCCTTGCGCGTCTTCGATGGTTCTGACCGCCTCATGCTCATGCAAGGTGAATTCGATTCCTTCCTGCCGTAATAAATCGAGAATGCGCTGATAGGCCATGAGAAAAAAGTTGTCAGACACGTTCAACGTGTCTGACAACTCGAATGTTAAAGAAACAACGGTTCGAAAAGCGGTTCGATCTGTCGGTTCGGCTCATCGGCAAGCGCGCAGATGACGCGCCGCCGAATCGCCTCTAATTCATCTTTGCCTTGCGGCGCAAGCGTATCGAGCAGCAGACGCGGCAGATGATTCGCAAACCACTGTTCCACAAACGGCAGCGGAATCTCTAAGCGCAGACACGGCCAAAGAATCATATCCGCCGCGAGTTCCACGCGGTTCAATCTTCCAAATGTCGAGATCGGTTGCGTATTGAAGGCGCTCCGATTCACGACGCCGAAATACGCGCCATGTTCGATGGCCTCCACGACCATAACGGCATCGCAGGCGTGGCGGTAATATGATTCTTCGGAAAGCCCCATCATCTGCGGCTCGCTCAAAAATACCGCCTCGGCAATCGGCCTGCTGAACAGATGAAAGCCGGAATGAAAATCCGGAAATTCTTCCAAACTGCTGACATATTCCAGACGCAAGGGGCGTTGTGCGACAACGGCGCGATAGTGCAGCGCATCAAATAAAATGCGGTCGCAAAGTTCCTCTAATTCGCCGCGCAGCAAGCCCATCGAACGATGCCGCGAGACGCGCCGCCCGGTCAGCATGATGCGTGACGTTGCCAGCGCGGTTTCGATATACTGCGCGGCGCGGAGGAAATTGACCGATTCGTTGGCGAAATGGTCGCCATCTTGATCCACAACCGCCAGATACGCGACATCGTACTGCGTCAGAAGATACCGCATTCCGAGGATCACGCCATGCAGTTTTCCGCGATTTTCCGCGCTGACGCAGACCGAGACGCCGAATTCTGCTGCCAATTCTTCCGCCATGCGTTCGCCGCAAGGATTCCCGTCCACGCTGAGGCAGATCGTCGCCGGATTTGCGATCTGCTGGCAATACGTCCAGACCGTATCCCGCAGCAACGCCGCGCCGGTTGCCGCGTCAATCCCATCCGGGAAATAGACCGGAATCACCACGCCGGTCGTCTGACGAAACGCCGTGATCGCCTGTTCAGCAAGGTGAGACGCTGCCTGAAATGTCATGCTCATTCGATATATCCTTTTTAAGAGCGTTTATTTTCAATATGTATAGGAGTGTCAACGCTGGTGTGTCAAGAAAAATCTCCGGCATTCTCAAGGCGTCGGTTGACGAATGGGGAACGTGTTTCCCATCGCGAGAAATACGTTGACAGGACTTCGAACGCTTTTCATGATGTTGGTCGAAACAGTAGTTTCGACCGACAACAGCAGAGGCAATTATGAAACATCAGACGACTGTTTTCGATGATTGCGCGACGCAAGCCGCGATTTCCGCCCAACTTCAGCACTATCTTCGCGAATTATTCTTGTTGATTGATCCTGCCGCGCCGCCGCCGAATGGCTTGCAGACGCTCGATTTCTCCATTTTGTCAGAACTCTCTCACGCCGATCTGAAACAGTGCGAGCGCCCGATTTTTTTGCTCTCGGAAATCTCGCGCCTGCTGCTGAAATCGGGCGACAGCGCCTCGCTGACGCGCGTTCTCGCGATTTCGCACGTCATCTACGCCTTCGAATGCGCCCGCGACGAATCGCGCTACATCTCCTCATTATACAAAGGCATGGCGCAAATCGGCCTGCATAACGTTGATCTTGGAATCAAAAACGTGTCGCTCGGCCTGAGCGGTCATGAGAAATTCGGCATGGTCGCGGTTGACCGGGCGTTAGGATACTGGGCGCTCACAAGCGCCGCGATTGCCAATCGCAACCTCAACATGGCGATTGCGTTCGGCCAGCAATGGCGCAACGCGGCGCAGGAAGGCCATTTAGAACAGGAATGCTGGCGGGCGAATGCCGCGCTGCTGCTCTTGCATCTGCTGCATGGCGACGCCCGCGCCTGCGCCCCGTATTTTCACGCAATTGAGAAGAATCCGCCTGTCGAATGGGAAGACATGCTCCGGTTTTTTACCGACTGGTTCGAGGCGCTTGCCGATGACCGCGAACTCCCCTCCTCGGAGGGGACGGGGGTGGGTTGCGGAAATGAAGAATCGGCGAACATCACTCACCCACCCCTTGCCCCTCCCAGGAGGGGAATTGCGGAGACGTTGTATAACGTGCATGAACTGACCGAGCCGTTCCCTCTCTTTTCAGGCGTCAAATGGCATGGCGACGCGCCGGATGAGTTCGCCCGGCTGTGCAAGACCAGAAAACGATTTTGCCGCGCAGAACTCCGCCAAAGCCTGTCAAATGAAGAAATTCGGCAATACGCCGATCTGATGGCGGAATGGGAACTGCCGCGCCCGCTGTGCGAATTCGAAACCGAACTGAAAACGCGTGGCGAATGTCATTATTTCGAAGCCCGCTTGAACCGCTTGATCGGAACGCACGCTCTGCGCAAAATCCTGGATGAAACCGCGCTGGACGCGCAGCTTGCCACGCCGAACGAGGCGATCATCTGGGTGATGGATGTCAGAAAATTTTCCGCGCTCAGCGAAAAACTCTCGCCGCCGGAAGTCTTCGATCTGCTCAATCCGGTCTTCAAAATCATCAGCGACGAACTCGAACCGATTGGCGGCGCGATCCTCGAATTTATCGGCGACAGCTTAGTCATCGTCTTCAATACGTTCCAACAGCAGTCTTCCGAGATGACCGAGATTCTGCGTCATACGATCCGCTGCTTGCGGCGCATCTACGTCCTGAACGCCATGCACGCGAACGCGACGCGGCAGGATATTCGCATCGGCGTCGGCATCAATGCGGGCGAAGTGGCGCTTGGTTATCTCGGCGGCCTGAAACGCTGCCATCTGACCGTGCTTGGAAATACAATCAATCTTGCGGCGCGGCTGGAATCCGCATCAAAAGAACTGCCGGGGGACGTGATCGTCTCGTCCGCCTGTTTTGGCCGCCGCCCGCCGGATGTCTGGCGCGAGCCGCTGACGGTCAATTTCAGCCTGCGGGACATCGGCGAACACGCCATGCGGAATATCGCGCAGCCGGTTCGTCTTTTTGGCCTGAAACCGCTGCTGCCGTACTGGGTGGATTTCGTGCCGATGGGCTTCGTCGCCGCGCCGGAACGGGGCGTCGTCTATTTGGATACCGGCAATGACGCGCAGCCCGGCATTATTGACCATCATTTCGAGCATCGCCGCGCTGATAGCGCGTGTGAGTCGCTCATCAGACACCCCGAACTGCTGCTTGAGCATGTCAACGGACTGCCGCCGTCGCAGATCGAATTCCGCCTGCATACGCAGCCCGATTTCGATTGCATCGCCACGCTTTACGCGGCGCATGAACTCTTAGATTGCCAGCCGCGCCATGAACTGCTGCAACGATTGGCCGAATATGCGAGCAAAGTTGACCGCGCCTGCATTCCGCATCCCGAATGGCTGAACGTGTCGCTGTACGGCATGTTCCGGGCGCATCAATTTTTGGCGAGCCGTCACAACGGCGCAGCCTGCACCGATCTGCATCGCGTCGAATACGGTCTGCGCGTCATTGACGCGGCGCTGTTTCTGATGGAAGCGTTTCCGCATGACGGCGATTTCGCTTCGATTTTCAAGTTCGCGCCGGAATGGTTCGGCGAAGAGCGGCGTTTGCTGGAAGACGATCTCGCGACCTATCAGGAAGATGTCGCGCTGCGCAGCCATACTTACGCCGCTCGCGTCAACGGCCTGCCTGAGCCGGTCGTCGGCATCTGGCTCGACCATCCCCGCAGCCTCTTTTTCCGCGTTTGGGGCTGGAATGACCCGAATGCGCCGAACGGCTGCGGCTATCCGTTTTTAGCGATTGATTTTTCGACGCCGGGCAAAAGCCGCTACGTGATCGGCGTTTCGCCCGAATCCGGCACGAACGTCAACGGATTGGGGCAGTTGTTGGAACAGCATGAAACCGACAAGCGCGAGCGGCTCGGCAAGCAGCGCCCGATTCATCCGATTCGTTACCCGGCGGATAATTCCGATCCCTGGTATTTCGGGCAGGGGCATAATTACGCCCTCGTGGATTCCCCCGGTCAGGGGACGATTCTGAGCGCCGCAGAAGTGCAGAAAATTGGCAGTCAATGTGATAGGAAAAACCTCCCCCCTGCCCCCCAAGGCTGCGCCCCAATGGCATTATAGATGTGAACATTAATATTTAATATTAGACATCTTTCCTAAATAACGATGAGAATATTAGCGATGTCGCAAATTGA